>NZ_JAOQMX010000009.1 GCF_025960985.1 Flavobacterium psychraerolatum
ATCAACGATGATAGACTTCGAACGAATAATACCTTTTTCGATAGCAATGGCTACTGTTTTGTTTATCAATAGATTTAATAGGTCGGTATCCTTTAGACGTAGTTTTCTAAATTTTGTTAACGAACTCGGATTGATAACATCGTCTTCTGGATTCATATCCAAAAAATATTTGAAGGACATATCGTATTGAGAACGCTCCACGACATCAATATCGGAAACAGTATAGATTGTTTTAAGTAGTAAATACTTAAACATACGAACGGGACTTTCTGCCATTCGCCCATTATTGGGACAGTACTTATTTAACAACTCATCGTAAATGAATGAAAAATCAATCAAATCATTAATTTTTCTTAATAGATTTTCTTTTGGAACTATTAAATCATACAACGAAGAATACTCGCTGAATTGTATTGTTTGTTGTTGTACTAACATCTAAAAAACACTTATAATTAGATTTAAATATAAGAAAAAAGGAGTAGAAATCCATAGATATCTACTCCTTTTTATGTGTCAATTTATTAGAAAGACTTTTTCAGTGCCCTCTTGGTTAGGTTTAGGTCTTTTTTTTAAAGTTCAGACGAGAGTTGTCTGTAATAATTGTATAACCTTAGATTATTTTAATATTTATTTTTCCTATTTAAAACACGTCCTCTCGGCTCGTTGCCTTCATGGAGTACAATGTCTGAATGTAAAAATTGTGCAGCTTCTGCTGAATGTTTTACTTTAATAGCAGATCGTTCTAGCATTTCTAATTCGAAGGGATTTAAAACCGTTTTTCGCAATCCGTTTTCTCGCCAATTCGACAGTGGTCTGCATTCACGAGTGATCGTACGAGCAAGAGATAGTGCATCTAGTAAGGCTTGATTTGCTCCTTGTCCTTTGAAAGGACTCATAGGGTGAGCTGCATCTCCTAGTAGTGTTATGAAATTATTTTTTTGTAATAATTCTATATTCAATAATTCTCTGTCATAAACTGGATAGCCAGAAACCTGAGTTGTTAAAGTTGCAGCTAAAATTTGCGGAATAGGAGTATGCCATTGTGTTCTACGGCAGGCTTCTTCTTTAAGGGCTTGTGGCCCTCTAAGGCTTAATACCTTTGCCTCTTCTTCGGGCAAAGGGTAGCTTAGTTGCCACATTATCGAGTCTGAATCATAGGGCATGATGTAGATTCGCTCATTGCCATTGGCAGTTTGGAAGACTGTAGCAGAATCAAGTAAGCTGCTTTCAAGCCCATCAAGAGCAGTCAAAGAGCAAATACCCAAAATAACAATACAATCTAGGTAGCGCAAAGGGGTAAGGTCATCACCAAGGAGTAATTTTCGTACTGTACTGCGAATTCCATCTGCTCCAACCACTAGATCTGCCTTGATAGTTTTTAGTTCTCCATTTACTTCAAAGCTGAGGTTCATTTTTTCATCGTCAGACTGCTTAAAGTTAATCAACTGATGTCCCCACTTTACCGCATTGTCTGCACCGAGTTGTTCTAGTAATGCTAATCGCAACGACTGCCGCGCGATATGAATATTAGTTCGTTTGGGCGGTTTTTTTTCCTCACCTTGCATCCACTTTCTCATTCCCCATTCGCCAATTACTTTTCCATCTGTAGTATGAACCAAATGTCTGGTAGAAACAACTCCATTTTTTAAAGAAATAATACCCAATCCCTCGATCGCTTTACTCGCTTGTTGCAAAGTAAGTCCATAGCCTTGAGATCGAGCATTAAAGCTACTATCACGTTCATAAAGTGTAAATGGGATTCCACGGTGCAAGCAAGCCACAGCCAAAGCAACGCCACCGATACCACCACCTATTATAGCAATGTTGGGATAGTTTTCTGTGTCAACTTCGGGAGGGAATACGGAAGAAATTAAACCCGATCCAGCACAATTTGGGCAAGAATCTAGGTGTGCCTTAGGACGAATAGGAGCTATTCCGTCACCATTCGATTTTTCAAAATGTTCCAATGCTTTTTGATAGTCGAGTCGTACTTTTTTATTAATTCTTCTACTTTTTTTTCCTCGTCCATGGCAGTCAGGACAAAAAGTCCAACTAGTGGCTGAGTTAATGACTGGTTTCACTTGTTTTTTAATTTATGGAAACAAATATAAAACAATAATTAGGAAAGGAGATGAGAACCTTTGTAAGTTGGTTAGAACCAAAAAAAAATATAATTGTGGACGTTATTCAATAAGTGACATGATGGAGGTTACTTTATGTTTATAGAAACTATTGGTTGCATATGTGATTTAAGTTTTTTAATAGTTGCTATAAAGGGATATTTTTTTGTTGTGAAATTTTCAAACTGGAACAGTGTATCGGATTGTATCTGAAGTCAAGTCTAATAGCTATCGGGATTGCACAGCTTCAGGGCTGAAAATAAAGATTATAGGAGACTTCGAAAAGTGAATAAGTTAAGAATGATTTATTAATTTTAATCTTTCGGAAGAATAAAGCAATCATTCATAGTGCTTCATTTTTTGAGAATAAAACATTTGAATTTATATAGATTATAAATGAAAAGGCTTGTAATTATTTATTGTTGCCGATATACTTTGTGAGCATATAATGAAATTCTGCGCTAACTATTTGTGATTAATCCGAGCGATCGTGACTAGTAGAGTGGTAAGTATACCCAACGTAAACTAAATATAATTAGTGATAGGTTGATTAATCAGATTTTACTTTCACTTACTTATTTGGATAGTGATAATTTGCAAAATCTGTATGAAACACAAAAGGTGTATTTCTGGACGGAGGTGACATTGCGTGAGGGATTGCAGCTTGCTACCGAAGTAGCGCGAAAAGCCCGACCGCATTACTGAAAACGGGCTCCTCACCGCAAAGTAAGGAGCCCGTTTTTGAGTAATGGGGTCACGCCCAAATAATAATTTTTTAGGCAGTAACTGTGTAATATTTTTTCTGGAACCAGAAGGCCAAGTTTACCAATGCGATTAGGGCGGGAACTTCGACTAAGGGGCCTATGACTCCGGCGAAGGCTTGGCCACTGTTGATGCCGAAGACTCCAATGGCAACGGCTATGGCGAGTTCAAAGTTGTTTCCGGTGGCGGTGAAGGCTATGGCGGTTGCTTTGGAATAATCGGCTCCGAAGTATTTGCCCAAATAGAAACTGCTCACGAACATCAAGGTGAAATAAATCACGAGCGGAATGGCGATGCGTACGACGTCCATTGGGATTTGCACGATCAATTCGCCTTTGAGGCTGAACATGATGACGATGGTAAACAGCAAAGCGATGAGGGTGATCGGGGAGATGAACGGAATGTATTTGGTTTGAAACCATTCTTCGCCTTTGAGGGCAATCAGTCCGTAACGGCTGATGATACCGAGTGCAAACGGAAGACCGAGATAGATCCCAACGCTTTCGGCGATTTGTGCAATGCTGATGTTGACTTCGAAACCAGTGTAGCCAAAATAAGGAGGCAAAACGGTGATAAAAAGATAGGCATAAACGCTGTACAACAACACCTGAAAGATGGAGTTGAGGGCGATTAATCCTGCGGCATATTCGCGGTTTCCTTCGGCGAGATCATTCCACACTACAACCATAGCGATACAACGGGCAAGACCGATGAGGATGACGCCAATCATGTATTCGGGATAGCCGTTGAGGAAAAGTAGTGCGAGGGCAAACATCAAAATGGGTCCAACGACCCAGTTGAGTAATAAGGACGCACCTAGGATTTTGGTATTTTTGAAAACGGTTCCCATTTGGGAGTAGTTGACTTTGGCAAGTGGCGGATACATCATTAATATGAGTCCGATGGCGAGTGGAATATTGGTTGTTCCTGACGAAAACGAGTTGATAAACCCACTGCTAGACGGAATAAAATACCCAATTGAAACTCCTATTGCCATAGCAAGGAAGATCCACAAGGTAAGGTAGCTGTCAAGGAAGCTTAGTTTTTTTCGGTTGGCGGCTGGTGCGCAGTTGTTTGCTGACATTGTTTGTTTATTGGAGTGATTTAGGATATGACCCGAGCGATAGCGAACAGACGAAGTAATTATTGATAGAACCAAAATATAAGATTTTGTAAAGGGTCTTCGACAAGCTCAGCCTGAAAGAGCGCTATAAAATGTATTGTTATTTACAAGAAAATTAATCTTAGCTAATCTGTGTTCAATTTAGTTCATGCTTATTCATGGAATTAGTGTCTAATTTTATTTGATTAGTGAAAACACATAAAATAATTCGGTAGCGATTTGTACGCTTCTTTCTTGGTATTTTTCTACTTTTTGTGGTGTGTTGTCAAATGCTTTCGGATCTTCAAATGTAATTGGAATTCGTTTTTCGGCTCCTGCGATGAATGGGCAACCTTGGTCGGCGCTAGAACAGGTTAAGATCGCAGCAAATTCTGATTGAGGATTGAAAGTATCATCAAAAGTTTTTGAAAAACAGATAATAGGATGTTGGTCTTGATTGTATTTTATGGCGTAAACAGGGTTTGTACCCTCGGATAGCATTTTGATTTGAAAACCA
The DNA here is from genome assembly GCF_025960985.1 of Flavobacterium psychraerolatum. Lineage (GTDB taxonomy): Bacteria > Bacteroidota > Bacteroidia > Flavobacteriales > Flavobacteriaceae > Flavobacterium. The sequence goes on from NZ_JAOQMX010000009.1 coordinate 4,502, forward strand.
GCATTTTCCAATGTTTTTGCCGCCATGGGGTACATTGCTGTTGCTTCGGTTCCTCCAGAATAACAAACTACTTGTGGAATGGTGTAATGTGCTGCCGCTGCTTGCGCCCATACTTGTGATAGGTGACTACGACGGGAATTGTGGGTGCAGATGAAATTAAGAGCGATTTCTTTTTTGTCTGCGTACTTGGTTTGAATAAAATCAACAAGCGGTTGTAAAACGGTTTTCCTTTCTTCAGAAATGGAAGTAAAGTCTAGTGTTGCAACTAGTTTTTGAATGGATTCGAATAACATATAAGTTTCGGTTTTTATGTGATTTTTTATCGATTTGTCACAATGAGCTTGTCGAAGTACTTTATTCTAGTGAGGTCTTCGACAGGCTCAGACGGACAGTTGGTGGTTACATTGAGTTTGCAATAGTTTGTCACGCTGAGCTTGTCGAAGTGTTTTTTTTAAACGAGGTCTTCGACAGGCTCAGACGGACAGGTGGCAACTTAACTTTATTTTGAAAACGTTTGTCACACTGAGCTTGTCGAAGTGATTTGTTTTAGCAAGGTCTTCGACAGGCTCAGACGGACAGGTGGCAACTTAACTTTATTTTGAAAACATTTGTCACACTGAGCTTGTCGAAGTATTTTATTGCACTAAAAGGATTGTTTTAGCGAGGTATTCGACAGGCTCAGACGGATAGTGGTTGTATTAACAACAGTTACCGTCAGGAGAACAACAAGGTTCGTCACTTGAATCTGCGATTTTTACTTTTTGTTTTGCTGGTGAAATTCCACAAGCGTCTTCGGCTAGACAAGCGGTTTGTTTGTTAAGTAATGTAAAAGCGGTTCCGTTGAAACCTAAGTCGTATTTCCCAATAGTTTCAGACTGGTATTCAACTTCGATTTCGTAATCTTCGATACCTAATACTTTTTCAGACAAAGCGATGATGCTGGCTAATTTGGCTGGTTTTAGACGGTGCTCAAAATCGTTGGCGTTCCATAATTGGAAGTTAACAACAGATTCCTTACGAACGGTTCCACCACAATCGATGAAGTTTCGGATGATTAGTCCAACTTCGGTTACGTGAAAATGTTCTGGAACGAAAGTTCCGTTTGGTAAAACGAAGGTTACTGTTTCTACAGTATTTAAGATTGGTTTAATTTCTGACAGTTTCATATTGTATGTGTTTTAAATTTGTATTGTGTTTGATGGTATGCTGATAAAACGGATTCACTTTCGCGAAATCACGGATAAAAAGCAGATTTTTTTTAATTTTATTATCTTATTTTTTTAGTTAGCAAGCGAGGTTTCTAATAATTAAATCGGTGCTAATCTGTAGTTTATTTCTAGCAACAAGAACTGTTCTTGCTCTCCAAATAAGTATCTACAATCTGGAAAAATCCTTTTATTTTAGAAAAACCTACTTCGTCAAGACAGTAACAAATTGTATTGCCCTCTAAGCTTCCTTTAATTAAACCTGCATTTTTTAATTCTTTCAAATGTTGTGAAACGGTAGGCTGGGAGAGTGGTAATTCGTTGACGATATCACCGCAAATACAGCTATTCACTTTGATAAGATGTTGTATAATGGCAATTCGTGCTGGATGTCCAATGGCTTTGGTTAGTGTTGCAAGTTGGTTTTGCTCTATTGTGAAGTGTTCTGTTTTTGTTGTACCCATCGTTATATATTTATATTGCAATATTACGATAATAATAAGTGTAAAAAAAATAAATTGATTTTTATTGTGATAATATTATTAATCAATTCTAATTTAAACATCCAAACTTTCTTTTGGAATAGCATGAAAACCAACTGATTTTACTTTGGATTCTACTTGTTCTATAGTAATGATTTTGGTTGAATATACTGTAATTTCTCGTGGGAATGTATGGTTGTTTATCACTACATCTTTTATTCCGACAAGGGTTAAGATACTTTTTTTAATTATTTTTAAATCGGCTGGTTCTGTTGCATTAGTACCAAAAATACGGCCGTGATTTCCGGGGATGATGTTGTTTGATAGTAAGCTCATGATGATTGTTTTTTAGTTTGATACAGATTTAGATTCGTATTATATACTTAAAATTACGAAATTTTAAATAGTAAATCAACCTATTTGAGGGAATAGTTAGTATTTTGTAAATGGGTAAAAAAAAACATCCTTTATCTAAGGGGTAGATAAAGGATGTTTTTTGAATTTAAAATTCAATATAACATTTAAACGTGGAAAGGATCTTTGCTGATGGCGTGAAAACCAACTGATTTCACTTTTGATTCGATTAAATGTACAGGAATTAATTTACTTGAAAATACTTTAAATTCTCTGGGAAAAACCGATAAATTGATCAATACCTCTTTAATACCATCGATGGTTAAGATCATTTTTTGAATTGTTTTTAAGTCTGTTTCTTCTTTGGCATTTGTGCCAAATGAGGTACCGCGATCACCGGGGATCACATTATTTGATAGTAAACACATAGGTCATTTTTTTAATTATTTTGATAAACTAATTGTAAACCTAAATTACAACATTAATGTATTGGTAGATTTTTATTTTAGTTATACTATTCTAAATATAGTCTTAGATTTTTGTTAAAAAAAAACTCCCAACAATTGATTGTTGGGAGTTTTAGAAATCAGTAAGCTATTTGTGTTTAATCATTATATACATTTGAACCGTGTTCATGAATATCAAGACCATCAATCTCTTCTTCTTTAGTTACTCTTAATCCCATAGTTTTCTTAAGGATAAAAAGGACTACAAAAGATATTCCAGCTGCCCATGCACCAATTGCAAGTACACCAATTGTTTGAACTCCAAGTTTTTCAAAACCACCACCGTAGAATAAACCACCGTCTGTAGCAAAAAGACCAACTAATATAGTTCCTAATGCTCCACAAACTCCATGTACAGATACTGCTCCAACTGGATCATCAACTCTTAATTTTTTGTCGATAAATTCAATAGATATCACGACAACCATACCGCAAATTAAACCAATAGCAGCAGCTCCCATAGGATCAACCGCAGAACAACCTGCTGTTACACCTACTAATCCTGCCAAAACACCATTTAAAGTCATTGAGATATCTGGTTTTCCATACATTTTCCATGATAAGAACATTGCTGCCATAGCACCCATCGCTGCAGCTATATTTGTTGTGATAAAAACTCTAGTAACATTTGTTATATGATCTCCAGAAATTGCTAGTTCAGAACCAGGGTTAAATCCAAACCAACCTAACCATAGGATAAATACACCAAGTGCTCCAAGCACAATATTGTGTCCTGGAATTGCGTTTGATGTTCCATCAGGATTGTATTTTCCTATTCTTGGACCAACCAAAGCTGCTGCAACAAGTGAAGCCCATCCTCCAAGGGAGTGTACAACTGTAGAACCAGCAAAATCAGTAAACCCCATTTGAGCCAACCATCCACCTGCATTCCATACCCAGCTTCCAGAGATTGGATAGATTATTAACGTCATTAATAAAGAGAAAATTAAGTAGGTTGTAAATTTTGTTCTTTCTGCAATAGCTCCAGAAACTATAGTTGCAGCAGTAGCAGCAAAAACAGTTTGAAAAAATAAACTATGCATGTCAGTTGCATCGTCAAAGATTAAACTTGGTGTTCCAATAAAAGAACCAATTGATTCTCCGTACATTAATGAGTATCCTAGTAACCAGAAAGCAATACTCCCGATACAGAAATCCATTAAATTTTTCATTATTATATTTCCTGTATTTTTTGATCTGGTAAAACCAGCTTCAACTAGTGTAAAACCAGCTTGCATAAAAAATACTAAAATTCCGCAGATTAGTACCCACATTATGTCCATTACAGTATTCGTATCCATAGTTTATCTTTTTAATTATTATTTTTTATTGGGTCAATTTTTAATTATTTTAATGTTTCTCCACCTTTTGCACCTGTACGAATTCTGTATGCTTCTTGTATGTCAGAAACGAATATCTTACCATCACCTACATGTCCTGTTGATGCTGAATCAAGAATGGCTTTGATTGTTACTTCTTCATAGTCATCATTTACAACTATTGAAAGTTGTCTTCTTTGTATGTCAGATGTACTATAAGTAACTCCACGATATACGTGTCCTTGTTTTTCATTGCCTAATCCTGTTACATCCCAATAAGTAAAGAAACTTACTCCTACTTCGTGTAATGCTTTTTTTACATCAGAAAATTTTGATTTTCTAATTGTTGCTTCAATTTTTTTCATGTTTAATTTTTTTTTGAAATAAGATTATAACTTCAACTATTCTAATATAAGCGTTATCTTCTTTTTGTTGATTAATTGTTAATTTATTCTTTGTTTTGAGCGAATTTATTAACTTTTTCTAAAGACAAATAGTAAAAGACTAACTTTTTGTTATATTTTGAATCGAATTATTGATATTATAAATTCATGTCCAAATAAATTGGTAATTACTATTTATATGTAAAATGATTGCTATATTGATAATGCTATTTTTTTGTTATAAGGCCTAATTATATGGTGTTGTTTGTATTTTTGTTTTATAATTATGTAGTTTTAGGCTGTTTTTTACTAATTAAAATAGTTATACCCCATTATTTTTAGGGGTATTTTTTTTATGCTGTTATATTGGTTGTAATTTTAAATGAGGATAGGGTAGTTTTTTGTCAGGATGTAATTAAAGGGACGTCTATCAATAAAGAATACTGCTTAATGGAATTATGATTGTTATCTTAAGGTTTATACATGGACTATTGTATACAAATTACTTCTAACATAACTTTAGCAATTGTTATAAAACCAAAGCCAATTATCCACCGTATATTAGTTAAAACACACAGATATGAAAATACTACCACTTTTTGCCATACTAATGACATTTATAAGTTGTCAATCCCAAACCAAAGAATTATCCTTGAAACCCAAACCTGGAAAAGCAGTTGCTGTCTTTGCCGAAGGTTGTTTTTGGTGTAGTGAACACGTTTTTGAAGCTGTTTATGGTGTCGATGAAGCCATTTCGGGCTATAGTGGAGGAACAGCCAAAAATCCGTCCTACCACCAAGTAGGAAGCAATCAAACTGGCCATGCCGAAGCGGTAGCTGTTTTTTATGATCCCAAAAAAGTATCTTATGCACAATTAGTAGATGCTTTTTTTGCCTCTCAAGACCCAACGACTCCCAATCAACAAGGTCCAGATATCGGTTCGTCCTACCGATCTATTGCTTTCTACGGAAACTTAGACGAAAAGAAAATTATACAAGACAAAATTGCTGCTTTAAGTGTCGCTAAAGTTTTTGCAAAACCAATTGTTACAGAATTAAAACCCGTTTCAACTTTTTATGAAGCCGAGGACTACCACCAAGATTATGTAAAACTCAACCCGAATCAAGGTTATGTCCAAGGGGTATCTTTACCGAGGTTTAATAAGTTCAAAAAAGTATTTAAAGGAAGATTGAAGTAACTCTTTAAATATATTATTCTGCCGTAAAGATTTGATTATGAAATGGTTATGTATCGAAATGGTAATTTTTTTGCTAAAAAAGTGTACTAACTTAAACGATTTTGGGAAATTATTTTAAATTAAAAGAAGTACATGCTGCCTCTTTCTTCTTTATGTAGTCAAACTAATTATAAATTAAAAATGTAAAATTATGAAACGTTACTTATATCTATTAGCTATTCCAATTGTTTCTCTAGTTTTTATGGCTTGTATGCAAGCGAAAAAAGGGGATAAAGAGATGCAAGATATTGAAAAACCCCCACAAGAGAAACTGTCGTTGACGGATACCTCTTTGGTAAAAGTCACAAAGTCGGATGCGGAATGGAAGAAGCTTCTTACTGCTGATGCCTACCACATATTAAGAGAAAAAGGAACTGAATATCCTTTTCGAAATGCTTTCTATGACAACCATAAAAAAGGAAATTACTTTTGCGCTGCTTGTAAATTGCCATTATTCTCGTCAAAAACAAAGTTTGAGTCGGGTACCGGATGGCCAAGTTTTTATGATGTTTTAGACAAAAGTAGAGTTCATGAAGTGGTTGATAAAAGCCTCGGAATGGTGCGTGGAGAGATTGTATGTGCCCGTTGCGAAGGTCATTTGGGACACTTATTTGACGATGGTCCAAGTCCAACAGGTTTGCGATATTGTATGAACTCTGGTGCTATGTTATTTCAGGAGAGTAAATAAAAGGATAGTAATAATTATTTAAGCTTGTCGTAAACCTAATCGAAAGGTTTTGGCAAGCTTTTTTTGGCACTTAAGTTTTATGAATAATGACCATTCTGATTAATTTCGAAAACTACTAAACAATGATACATTGAAAACATGTATGTATCCTATGCTTTTTATTGAGGAATTCATTCTCAATTTATTCATACCATTTGGCAATCACTGCCAGGGCTGGTTTGTCTTGCGGGGTGTAATCGAGTTCCTTTTTTTTGTGGTAATCGTCAGCATACCATTTCCATGCAAAACCACCTGCATACCATTTTTGATGGTTCAAACTTTTGAATAATGCTTCGTAGGCAGTGGCTTGTGCAGCATTATTGAGTATAGATTGATTTTCTTTCCAAGGTTCTAAAGCTACATAGTCCGAATTGCGATAGCCAAACTCGGTAAAGAGAATGTCTTTTGACCATTTTTTGTGCGTTAGTTCCATTTTAGAGAGGTGTTTTTTCCAACCTGTTTCGAGTTCTTCTACACTTGGGTTTTCTTTGTCTGAAAGCGGAAAATAGCCGTCTATTCCAATATAATCCATTTGTCGCCAAAACGGAACACTATCAAAATCATCCCAATTGGCGGCATACGTCAATTTACCAGTATATATTTTCTTTATTTTGGCAATTAGTTGCATCCAGAATGCTGGACGTTTGGCAATAGGATTTCGAAGTTCTGTTCCAAAACAAAACAAATCTACTTTTGATTCTTGTGCAATTTGTGCGTACTCCAAAATATAGGTTTCATAATCGGTTTCCCAATTTTCCCATTCCTCATTGGTTTTAAAGTCCAAATTGCCAGTATAAAATTGGTGATTCACCCAAAGATGTGGTTTTATCATCACCTTCATCTGGTAGCTATGTGCTTTTTGAATGCATACTTTGATACCGTCTATACTTTCTCCCCACCATTGTCTTTTATGGTTGTAGATTACTGCAGCTTTGTCCATATCTACAAAAGCATATGGGATGAGTGAAATGGCATTGACATGATTTTTTACTAAAGCTTCAAATGTACTGTTGTTAATTTCTTTAATGGGAGCAACCAAGTTCATTCCTTTATATTCGATCAACTTTTTATTGGGTACTATTTTATTTGTATCTGCACTACAATACCCAATCACGCCAAGGGCTGATATAGCGAGTAGAAATAAGAGGGAAAGTAGTTTTTTCATAAAGATAAATATAATCATAAAGAATGGAATGTTCTTTTGGTCAGTTTTAATTAGTTGCTTGTTAACGTTCTATTTTACTGGTAAAGATAGTTGGGGGATAAAAGTAGTGCCATGCCGAAGTATGATTAAGTAGGTGAGGACTTAAAAAGGTTACATCGCTTATTTTGAGTATGTTAATCTTCTATGGATTCCTTTGTAGTTATTTTTAATTTTACGTCCTCTTGTGGTACAAGACAAAAACTATCTGGTTGTATGGATTTTGCATATTCGTATCCATCTTTCCACCATTGTGTCATTTCTTGTGTGTCAAATATCAACGGATTGTCTGTAAGATTATCAGGAGTGAAATAAAAATTAATTTTGATGTTTTTGTTCATACCAATTAGTTTTCCAATGATAATGTCTTTAGAATTGTTGGTATTCTTCATAAACTCAAACGTACGAAATAGAAGTGAAAAGGCATTAGTGATTTCAGGCAAATGCAAAGATTGATTTTCATTTTCGAGTATAATTACATCAATTTCGGTCGCTCCATTTTCTATAGCACAAGATATTGGAACAAAATTTCCAAAACCGCCGTCGGCATATTGATAGCCATTTTTGTTCACCAAACTCATAAAGGGTACGTAATTGCAGGAAGCCCAAGCCCATTCACAAAAATCTTCACGGGTACAATCTTTAGAGTTGTGGTACTCTATTTGGTTCAAGGTTAGGTTGGATACCGTTACAATAACTTGTTTGTTTTCTTTTTGAAGGCGATCATACTCATCAACAGTAATATTTTTTTGGATGAGTTTTTTGAGGTTTAGGCTTTCGCCAAAAGTAGGAGAGCCTTTGATAAAGGATAAAACCGAATTAAAGTGATTGATTTTGGTATCATAACCATTCTCATTTTTTGTAATAATAAAAGGAGAAATGCTGAAAATATCTTCCTGAGAAACTGAAGTATAAATATTTTTTATTTTGTCGATTTCGCCCAGGGCCAAATGAGGCAAAAGCAAACAACCCGTAGAGCAACCAACGTATAGTTCATATTTGTTGCAACAATCATTGATTAAATATTCGGCTACACCACCAGCAAATGCTCCTTTGCTGCCACCTCCTGAAATAATTAATGCCCTCATTTTTGGTTGTTTTATGGTTAGGTTCTTTTGATTTTATTGATGATGTCTATCTTTTTTTCATCGCTCAGCTTCTGTGTTGTAGCACTTTTTTTGGAACCAAACCACTTTGTGATAAAACTATCAATTGTTTTGGATTGATTTTCATAGGCACTACATGTTTTACACATTGCCTTGTGGGTTTGTAATTGTAGTTTCTCTTTAATAGTCAAAGGAGTTAATTGTTGTTTGTCAATTAATTCGGTTGTGATTTTGCAGGATTTGACTAGCATTTGCATGATTTTGTTCATTTTTGTTTGAAATCCGTTAATTCCATTTGGTTTCTAGGCATTTTTTCAAAAGCAGTTTTGCTCTATGAATGATCTGCCAATAATTAGACGCTGTAATTTCCAATTCCTTACAGATAATATCTGCTTTATTATCCGTTAAGTATTTGGAGGTTATGGCTAGTTTCCATTTTTCGGGTAAATCGTCCATACAGTGCTGAAAAACCATATTGAAATCGACATTATCTAACAATTCACCATCTTGTTCCCAGATTGGATTAAGTTCTTTATCCACCCAATTTTCGGTCGTATTGAACAGTCCATCAGATAGTTCATAACCACTTTCTTCGGTCAGGCTAAAGTTGTTTTTGGTCGTGCGCGCGCTCAGGCGGTAATAATCGACTACTTTATTGTTTAAGATGGCAAATAACCAAGTTTTGGGCTGGCTTTTGCCTTGAAAACTTTCTATTTTATTGAAAGCTGCTAAGAATGTTTCTTGTACCAAATCTTCGGCAGTTTCTTTAGAAGAGGTTTTGTACAAAGCCCAAGAGTAGAGCTCATCACTAAATTGATTGACCCAATTTTCTAAAACGGTTTTTGAATTTTCTATGGAAATACTCATGTATTTTTTATCCTAAATGTTGATTTGGTCAAATATACATATTTTTTAAGGTCCAAATTATCACGAAATTCTAAAATTATAAATAAAATTACAATACCGTATTCTAAACCAATCAACCAAAAGTTTTCTTGAAACACAATAGTACTATAGGCACTATAACTCAAAACAGCCATTAAACTCCAAACAATAGGGTAGTAAAAACGGGTAAAAACACCAATTAACACCAAATTGATAATGTACCAAGGGTGTACTGTCGTCGCTGTCAAAAAGTAAACTGTTAAGACCAATAGAAAACTTGTAAATAATTGTATGCTTTTTTTATTATCTCCCATAAAACTTTGGTAAACGATAAATAGCACCATTAAAACCGGAATTATTTTTCCCGTGGTTTGTATAATGTTATATCCTGTGACCCAAAAACCTATTGCTCGTACTAGGTAATAAATACTGGCATTGAACTCAAAATTTGTGAACCAGAGTCCAATTGTATTGGTATAATTTTCTACCAATTCTGTGGATAAAAAAGGTAGAAAGAATAGTAAATTTAATACCAGTACGATGAGGTAAAACGGAATAATTCTTTTCCATCCTAATTTTTGCAAATAGAGTGGTAATAAAAGCAAAGGGAGTAATTTGGTCGAAATAGACAAAGCGAGTACCATAGCGGCCGTTTTCCAGTTTTCTTTCGATAATAAATACATACTCCAAACAAAGAAGAATAACATGACACCTTCAAAATGTAAATTTGCGGTCAATTCAATAACTACTAATGGATTGAGAACATACCAAAAAATTCGGTGTTTATCTAATCCAAATCTTTTTAATAATTTCGAGCCAAAATAAAGAGTTCCAAGGTCTGCAAGAATAATAAGGAATCGCATGCCTACCACAGCACTAAAAATAGTGTTATTGCTAAAGTATGCGGCAATGGCAAATGCTACTTGGTTTACTGGTGGATAATTGGAGTAATGACTAGCACTCAATGCTCCCATACCGTCATACAACGCTTTAGCATTGGCTATCGAAAAATCGGATTGATTAATAAGGTTATCTGGTAAATATAAATACGGATTCATGCCTTGCAATAGCAAACGACCGTCCCAAATAAATCGGAAGTAATCCTGAGATAAGTTGGGTACCACGCTCCATAAAATAATTCGTATTATGATGGCAACACCAACTAAAAAAGTAAAATTATTTTTTTGTAAATAAATAATTTGATAGGTACAAAAAAAGAGAAGTACAAAGTTAATCACCAAAGGAACAAATTCTTGCCGCTCTAGCATATACCCCAAATACCCATAACAAAACATACTAATTAATAGATAAATGGTGGTTTTGATGGTTTTGGAATCTAGTAACTTCATTTTGGGGCTACAATTGATTGGATGAATATATAGGCAAAACCGATACAAAGCATCAGATGGAGAAATAAAATACTAAAATCGTATAAGTAAAACGAACTATATATGCCGAAGGCGAAATAACTCATCAATAAACCTTCGAAAATGACGTTTTTGGAGATTTTTTTATTCAAGTAAATATTTTGCTTCCATTGATCTTTCATACCTTCAATATTTAATTTTGGAGTCCGTACAAACTCACTTTTCTTTCCCCATAAACCTTCCAAAACGGCAATAGTGTTGTGAAAAGAAAATCCCATGGCTATAGTATAAAAAATAAAAAATAGTTTGCTATAGCTCATAAAATTTGTAAAACCACCTCCGTGAATGCTTTTATAAGTAACCCAATAACTAATAAAAAATAATATGGAAGTAATAATAAAGAACATCAAAATATCAAATAATCTTTCTAGTTCGGGCAGTTGATGTTTGATATACAGAACTGGAATACTCAATATTGCCATGACAAACAAAGCCAAAAACATAGAGCTGTTCAAAAGGTGTAAAATCCCGTGGGCTTTGGTTTTAAAGCCTATATTATTAGACTTCCACACACGTTTGGCATTTTTACTAAAGTTTTCGGCTCCCCCTTTGTTCCATCGAAATTGCTGTGAACGGGCTGCGCTAATGATGGCTGGCAATTCGGCTGGTGTTTCTACTTTTTCAAGGTATTTGAATTTCCAATTTTTGAGTTGCGCACGGTAACTTAAATCCAAATCTTCAGTCAAGGTATCGCTTTCCCAATTTCCGGCATCAAGGATACAGGTTTTGCGCCAAACTCCTGCTGTTCCATTAAAATTAATGAAATGTGACTGCGAGTTGCGTCCCACTTGCTCCAGTGTAAAGTGAGCATCCAAGGCAAACGCCTGAATCTTGGTCAGTATCGAATAATTACGGTTCAAATGGCCCCAACGGGTTTGCACGACACCAATTTGTGCATCCTTAAAGTAAGGAATAGTTTGCAGTAACCAGTTTTTTTGAGGAACAAAATCGGCATCAAAAATCACAATCAATTCGCCTTTTGCAGTAACAAGTCCTTCCTTCAATGCTCCTGCTTTAAATCCTTGCCTGTTATGTCGACATATATGTTGTATATCCAAGCCGGTTTGTGCCAATTCGGCAATCAACTTTTGCGTCATTGGTACGCTATCATCTGTACTATCGTCGAGTACTTGGATTTCAAGTAAATTTTTTGGGTATTCCAAGTTGGCAATTGTTCGCAACAGTCGTTCTACCACATACTTTTCATTGTACAACGGCAGTTGAATGGTGACAAATGGGTACGCATCACCTTGCTCAAAATTATATTGAGGGCTATGGTCTTCTTGTTTTTTACTTTTTATATAGTTAAGCAACAAGTTGAATTGTGCCAAACCATACAAAAATATCAAAAGTATAGCGAGGCAATAAAAAAATAAAATAATATAAGAAATAGATACCATAGAATTATTTGAAGGTATATTTAAAAATCCAACCGATGATTTTAACACCAGCCATAACAGTTCCTTTTAAGGTTCCCGAAACTTTTGAAACTCCAATTCGGTTTTTATAATGCACCGGAATCTCTACATAAGTCATATTTTGTTTCAGGACTTTCAATTGCATTTCTACTGTCCAACCATATGTTTTGTCCTCCATTTTCAAAGCTAGCAATTTATTATATTTTATGGCACGAAATGGACCTAAATCACTAAAATTGGCTCGGAAAAACAAACGCATTAAAAAAGTAGCCAACCAATTACCAAATACTTGTTGTGGGGTCATCGAGTGCTTTTCGCGTAAAGCCGACACACGAGCACCAACGACAAAATCAATGTTATCCTCCAAAATAGGCTCCACCAATTTGGATAATTCTTTGGGGTAATCAGAGTAATCCCCGTCCAAAAACACTACGATATCAGGCTTTTGCTGTTTGTTTGCTAAATAATCCAAACCTTTTAGACAGGCATTACCATAGCCTTTTTTATTTTCAGACAAAACGGTTGCTCCAGCATTTTGAGCCACCGCAATGGTATTATCAGTAGAGTTGTTGCTTACTACAATAATTTCGCTTACTGTATCTGGAATCTCATTGATGACATGCGCAATAGCTTTTTCTTCATTATAAGCGGGTATAATTACAACAATAGTTTTCATTTATTTTGATCATTTCGGTAAGCCGATAGGCTCGTCCATTCATTTGTTTTTGTACCCATTTTATATTTTTCGGCCTTGACAATATCACCGTCTTTGTACAAGATTGACAAGCCATTTGCTTTATCATTTAGGTATTCTGTTTTTCGAATAATTGCTCCTTCAGCCGTATAGAAAATCCACCATTTGCATTTTTTATTAGCAACAAAATGACCTTCCTCTTTTTTGGCGCCATTGGCATAGTAATAGTACCAATAATCAACTTTTTTGCCCTGTGAAACCCAACCTTCCGATTGCAGTGTCCCATTCGAATAATAATTTTTGGCATATTCTCTAGGTTCCGAATTGCCGAAAATAGTCATAAATACCAGAAAAAATAGTGCTTTTGTCATTTTTAAATTACTATTAGAAAAGTTTTTAAATAAAATCGTATTGTTCTAAAATTAAATTTGGGCGTGCCCTGCCAAAAAAAAGGCAGGTCGGGCTTTCCGCTATATCTTTTTTGGAGCAAAAAAAGCCCCAAAAAAGGATGCCGCTCCAATCCCTCACGCAAAGCGTAAACTAGAACATAAGTATGTACGATTAAATTGTCGAAATAGTTTTCAATAACTACAAATTAATGCAAGATAATCCTGAATTGACTTGTAAAACAGTAGAAAACACTCTAAAAAGCTTTTTTTTAATGCAAAAGTACAAATGAGAAGGTTATTTTTGATTGATTAAATCCATCAAGTCAACATCATTACCCAACAAGATTTCATTGGCATTGATACGACCTGCAGGAGTATCGTTCTCCAATTTCAATACACCACGAGGGCAAACTGCTGCACAAATTCCACAACCTACACAAGAAGAACGAACAATGTTCTCTCCTTTTTGAGCATAGCTACGTACATCAATTCCCATTTCGCAATGTGTAGAACAGTTACCGCAAGAGATACATTGTCCACCATTGGTAGTAATTCTAAATTTTGAAAACAAACGTTGTTGCAATCCCAAAACGGCAGCCATAGGACACCCAAAACGACACCAAACACGATTTCCCAAGATAGGATAGAAACCAACACCAATCACACCACTAAAGGCAGAACCAATTGCAAAACCATACCATTCTCTCAATTTATAACTGTCTATAAAAAAGATGTTTTGATTACCAGAAAAATAATTCATCAAAATGGCAATAACCATGATAGCGACTAGCGATAGCATCGTGTAAACTGCATCTTGATCCATATCTTTTCTTTTGAAAACATATAGCGCTGTAGTAAACACACCCAGAAAAAGTACAATTCCCCAAACAAATTGATCTTTGGTAATAAAACTCAACTCTGGATTATTCGATAAAAAAGTAAAAATAACGGCAATAGTCATTACAAATGAAAACACAAGAACTGAATGAATCATCCAACGTTCAATTTTCCAAGCTTTCTCAGAGTTGTCACTCAAATGACGGAAAGAGTCACCAGCTGTTTCAGCTAGACCACCACATCCACATACCCAAGAGCAATACCAACGTTTTCCGTAAAAATACGTTAGGATAGGGGAGATGATAAAAATCATCGCCACTCCAAAAACTAACATAAACATTCCTAGATTACCTCCAGCAAGCATCCCTTTGACATGCCATTCATCAAAAAAGTAATAATTAAGTGGCCACATGTTTTTTATATCCTTAGCAAAATAAGCTTGTTCAGGATTAAGTTTTGTCAATATCTCTGGAATTAAAAAGGCAAATCCCAACTGAAAAAACATGACCGATATTGTGCGGACCAATTGGTATTTATTATGTCGGTATTTAAGGATAAATTTATACCCTAGTCCTACAATCGCCATGGTGTATAGTGTTCCATACACAAACCACTGTGTGGCTGGTTTACCGTTTAAAATTAAACTCAAAGGATCAAAAAAGCCAACAATTCCGGTATTTTCTCCTCCTTGTTCATTAAGTCCCAAATATTTTGGAAACCAATATAGCGCAATATAAAAGGAAGTCAAAATAATACCGATCATCCATCCAATTGTACCTTTGTGTGTTAAGCTAGATGTCCAGACGTGGTTGTTACTTATTCCTTCAGGTCGGTTCAAATAGAAACTATTGGCATACAGTACAATTCCAGTAATTATAGATAGTAAGGAACCCGTCAACCAATATCCTTTGTTTGGGAATTCTACGTTAAACAAGGCCAAACTCATAATAAAGAGACCAATAAGACCAATAGCTATCCCTGTTTTTTGTACGCCTGTGAGGTCATTATGTTCTTGAGAAGCTATGGATATATTTTTTGCTGATGTACTCATATTGATTTATTTTTAATACCCACACATTGCTTTGTGAACTGGTTTTGGATTTCTTTTTCATGGGAGTTAAAAAACTCAGGGTCAAAATTGGCTGCTTTCAAGTGCTGAATTACATACTCTACAGACTGATTATCGGTTAAGACTTTGTCAAAAAATTCGTGACGCATTCGGATACCAAAAGTGTTGATACCAAGGAAACGTCTATTGCTGCTATCAAAAGCAATTCGGATGGCTTTTTTACCTCCTTTGTGTTCCCAATAAAAATGGGTTTCGTTTTCTTTTGGTTTTGCCCACACCCAACCGTATGTTTGGTATTCAATGTCTAGAAATTTAGCCGAATTAAACCAATGTCCTGGTTTATATTCTGTCGGTTTTCCAGTAAGTGTTTGCGCTAGCGCTTCGCCCATCATTCTTCCGGTGTACCAAACAGCTTCAATTGGTCGTCGTTGATCAATGCCTTCGTGTTGTTCTGCACAATCGCCAATGGCATAAATGTTTTTAATATTAGTTTCTAGAAAGCGATTCACTTTGACACCTCGACCCAATTCAATCCCCGAATCTTTCAGGAAATCAATATTGGGTGAAACACCGGCGGTCAAACCAACAATTTGACATTCTATTATTTCATCTTTGTCGGTGATGATGGCTTTTGCTCGGCCATTTTCATCAGAAATAATCTCTTTCATGCTGGTGCCCAACCTCAAATCAATATGGTGTTCAATAATATGGCGGTTAATCATTTGGCTCTCTCCAGCAGGTAAAACACCGTTCCAAAAGCTGTCTTCACGTACCAAAAAGGTGACTGCAATATTTCGAGCGCGCATCATTTCTGCAAGTTCAATTCCGATTAATCCACCACCAACAATTACAGCTCTTTGGGTAGTAGTTGCCCATTTTTCTAGGTTATCCAAATCTTGTTTATGGTATAATCCTGTAACGCCTTCGAGGTCTTGTCCTGGCCAGCCAAATTTATTGGGTTTGGATCCGGTAGCTAGTACCAGTTTATCAAATGTTATTACGGTATTGCCATCTAAAAGGAGTGCTTTTTCTTTGGTAAATACCTCCGATACCTTTTTGTGAATCAGGTTGATATTGTTTTTCTTCCAGAAATTATTCTCGTACGGTTGCGTGTGCTCAAATTTCATGTGTCCCATGAACACATACATTAACGCAGTTCGAGAGAAAAAATAATCTGTTTCTGCAGAAATAATGGAGATTTTAGCGTCAGAATTTTTTCGAATATGCCTAGCCAATGTAACTCCAGATATTCCGTTTCCGATGATGACAATATGTTCCATATTTATAATCTTTTTTTTAGTATTCAGGTTTGGGGTCTTCATTTTGGATCAGTACCAAGTAAACATTACTTCACTACTGCTTGATTTCTTTAAATAGTTTTGAAATCTTTTCCCGGAGTAAAAGTATCGGCTGTTACGGTGATGAATTTAATATTAGATAAACTTGCATTTCCAATAGTTTCTCCAAATTCGTCTTTTTCGTTCCAAGAACAAAATTGCCATTCGGTTGCAAAAGGAACCCCGTCTACTGTTTCAAATTTTTTATATTGAATACCGTGAGGTTGTTTCTCAGCATCTTCTTTTTTAGTTTTAATAGTAACAATATAGGCCAATTTTTCTATCAAATGAGTTTCTTTATTACTGTACACTACGTACCAATCGTCTGGTGCATCTCCTGTACCCGACTCGAAGGTTAGTTTTTGAGTTTCAAATAAGTCTTTGTTAGTTCCTTTATTATCATAAGGTGTCCAAATAGTACCGCCATCACTCATTTTATAAGGAAACATAAAAAAGTAAGCCCAAGTATACGCATCAAAGCGAACTGATTTTTCTGAAGGTAGATTTGGAGAATAGAACACTTTATCTTTGTCGTATATGATTTTTGAACCGTCTTTTAATTCGATTAAGCCTTTGCTAGAATTAGTTAACAATGTCATAGTACCGTCCATTCTTTCTTGACCGCCAAATTCTATTTTGATATCAAATTGTAATGCATCTTGATTTTTGAAAATTTCTTTTTGATGTGCCTTCTCTGCTTTCGTTACAAAAGAGGCTTCTTTTTCTGGAGATTTACATCCCATGAAAGCAAATGATAAGGCGAAAACGGATAGACTTGTTTGTTTTAATAAATTCATTGTTGTGTACTATAATTAGATAATATTTTTTCGATAATAAGTTTGCAAATGTGCCAATGGAAATCCCAATTTTCTTTTGAGATGGATGATGATAAAATGGAATTGCAATTTCCAAACACCATTTTGTTGGTATTTTCTAGCCGATGTAATTACATATTGTGGGATGACTACAAATTGCTTTTTGATATAAAGTCTTTCAATAATTTCATTGTCTTCATAAATGGTGTAATCTTCATTAAATCCACCAATTTCATCAAACAATTTTTTAGATACAAATAACGATTGATCGCCGCCTCTACAACTGATGTGGTTGAAACGAGTAAACCATTGAGAAGCCAATAAAAGAGGATGTTTAAGGTCAAATTTCATTCGAAAACAACCGGCATTTGTTCCATTTTTAAACTGTTGAAAGATTGCTTTATCAAAATTCTTTGGTGGTATACTATCGCAATGCAAAAAATACAGTAGTTTACCAGATGCTGCTTTGGCTCCTGCATTCAATTGTTTGGCTCTACCTTTTGGCGAAGAAATCAATTGTATGTTTTGCACTTGTTGTACTTTTTGAGTAGAGCAGTCTGTACTGCCTCCATCAACTACAATAATCTCATAAGGAATCGTTTTTGAAACCATACGTTCTAGATACAACAAAGCCGACTGAATAGTGTCAGCTTCGTTATAGATAGGTATGATTATAGAGATTTTATTCATTTAAATTCCAATTGTAATCTTTGAAAGAAATTTTTGCTTTTGAATTAATTTTAATAGTACTGTATTGGTTTAAGAAATCAATAATAGATCCTTTGGTTTTGAAATCACCACCAAACCAATTGAAAATTTCTGAAATTTCAATGCTTGAAGCTGTAATTGTATTTTTAGTTTTGTCGTTAATGAAATCTTTGGCAACGGCTGCAAGTTGTTTGCTTAGTTTTGCTTCAGTATAAGCTTCATTTAATAAATTTGGACAAGAATATGAGGCACAGTTAATAGCGAAATGTATTCTAGGCTCTCCCATTTTTCTAAGGATTTCGTGCTCTACTTGCTCCAAGCTATATGATTTCCCTCCAAGTTTAAAGAATTTTTTACCCCAAGGATTGCTAATTTCTTTAATACTCTTTACAGGATAATTGTCCACAATTAATTTTACAGTGTAGGCATTGTACACATTAATCCAGTAAGACAAAGTTGCATTACGGCTCCAAGAGGAGTTTGGTATGTTGGCCTCAAGTAAATCAAGATAAGATTCCAATTTTTTTTTATCTCTTAAAAATCCTTTATAATTTACTTTACCTGTACTTGATACATTTTTCTTCAATAAGGTATTCCATTTTGTATGGTCTACATTTCTTGCTAGGTTAGCAATTGTTATTTCTTGATCTACAGTATTATTTTGAACAGTTGCAATTTCATTTGCAAAAAGGAAAGCTGGGCTAAAAAGCAGGGCTATAATTATTTTTTTCATGATTGTGTTTTTAAGTATGTACGTAAGAACCGTCGATGAAGTTTGGCTTTCCTGACAGAAAAAAAATATTATTTTTTAAGAGGGTAGAATTCTTGCTCCAAAAAGTCGTCTGGAAAATGGTTGTCATTAGCAAAACCGAGCTCAATATCTTTTCCGTCACTCGGGATATAATGGGTGCCAAAAAGGTAATCCCAAAGACTTAATGATATTCCGAAATTCACACCATATTTGGTTGGCATTTTTTTGCTGTGGTGCCAAATGTGCATTTTCGGGTTGTTCAAAATGTATTTTAAATATCCATAATCCCAACCAATATTGGCGTGGTTGAGGTGACCAATTGCGATAGTAATAAAGTGTACGATAAAAACATCTTGAATGTCTACACCACCAATAATGATAATCGGAATATATAAAATGGATTTGTACACAATAGGTTCCATCCAGTTGTATCTAAAGTGCGCAGCAAAACCCATCTCTTTGATACTGTGATGCGTTTGATGAATTTTCCATAAAAAGGGGACCGCGTGTAATAGGCGGTGCACGTTCCACTGAATAAAATCACTGATGATGAAAAATATAAAAAGTGATAATGGAGCCGGAAGATCTGAAATTGAAAATAACTGAATGGAGGTCAATTGAAGGCCTACGAGTCCCAGCAGATCGTTGAGCACCTGAGCAGTTACATTAGATAAAGCTATGAGTAAAATAAGGTTGAGCAAGAAGAAATTGAAGAACAAATAAAACAAGTCCAACCAAAAATCTTTACGCAGTATTTTTTGGTCTTTTCGCCATGGAAAAAGCAATTCCAATACCCAAACGGTTAACGAAATGATAATTAATCCATAGAAGTAGTTGTCCCAGTTCGGGAAAAGTATTTCGTTTTTTAAATAATTGAAATATCCTTGGTAAGATTCTAAAAGTATGTGGCCGTAATTTTCCATTTATTTTAATTGATAATTACTTTTTTCTAAATCCTCAATCGTATCGATATCGTTTAAGGTCTTGAGTAAGTATACGTGATGTAAAGGCAGGTCATTCAAGGTGTCTGCAAGTACAGAGGAAGTTCCCCATTGTTTATTTTTAAAAATCGAAGGAAATATTTTCTGTAATCCTAGGAGGTAATAACCACCATCTTGTGCGGGTCCAATGGCAATTTCGTTATAGTCCATCGCATGAAAGGCATGTTTGATATCAATAGTTTGTAGATCGAATAAATCACTCCCCACAATGATACATTTTTCGTGACCTAGCGCAAATAGTGTCTCAAAAGCAGCTTTCATCCTTTGACCTAAATCGCCGTCAGCTTGTAGCTTTTTGTTATAAATTTCATTGTCCCAAATATCATCTTCGATAATTTGACTATCATAAAAAACATATTTGTCACAGTCCAAATACTGCGTTTGTAGCATAGTGTGTTGCAACAAGTCTTTGTAGACTTCCAACGCTTTCTCGTCCCCAATAGATTTTGCTAATCTGGTTTTTACTTTTCCTAGGGTCGGGTTTCGGGTAAATATTAGTAAGGCATTAGTTTTCATAGATTTTAATTCCTTTTTTTAGGTAAACACTCCACTCTTTGTTATAAGTATGTATGCTGTCTGTCGCATTATTTTTTTGGTTGACAACTGTACCACCATTATTTTTATACTCAAAAATCCCACCATAAAGATTGTGAACGTTTGTATAACCTAGGTTTTGTAATTTTTCTCCAATTTTCTCCGAACGAACCCCTATAGAACAATATACGAGAATAGGAGTTTTTCGGTTTTTAATTAAATGAGTGATTTTTTCGGTTTGAAAATGATCAAAACCTACATGTATTGCATTTGGAATGTGGCTTACTTGGTATTCTTTGGGTTCACGGCTATCTAGAATGATAAAATTAGATTTTTTTAATTCAGTTGCTTTGACATAAGGCACTGATTGATTATTGTGTTTTTTTAATACAGTCGAAACGCTATCTTGTGCAAAGATTGTTAGATTGAAACTTAAGAGTACATATAATAGGAGTAAGCGCATACTATTTAATAATTTAGTAAGATTAGACGAAAAAAATCATAAACCTGACTTTGTGATAGCAATTTAGTAAATAATAGTCTTTTGTTTACTAAGGGATACAAACTATTAATTAGTGAGAACATTAAAAAAGAGACAAAAGTCGTATTTTGTTATGAAAACAAATAATTAACCAAAAAAAGATAGCGATGAATAAATTAATTTACGGAATAACCTTAATTATTGGACTTACGGTCACACAGGCTCAAACGCAAAAACCAAATATAGTATTTATTGTAGTAGATGATTTGGGGTATGGAGATGTGGGATTTAATGGTTCCAAATTTTATGAAACTCCTAACTTGGATAAATTAGCCAAGGAGAGTTTAGTATTTGATAATTCGTATACTTATCCTACCTGTTCGCCTTCTAGAACGGCTATTTTTACTGGTAAACAATCTTTTAGAACGGGTATTTATACAGTTCCTGTTTTAGAAAAAGGAACTGATCAAGAAAATATTTTTTCACGATGGACTGTTGGTAGAGAACATCCTATTTATGCAGAACCATTAGCAGAAGCGGGATACAAATCAATTCATTTGGGGAAATGGCACATTGTGGGACCAGACCCTTTGAATGAATTAAACATGCACTATCCTTTAACGAAGAGATTGGGACAGCCTGATCCAGGTAATTATGATTGGGTTGCGCTTCACAAATCAAAGGAAGTACAGCAGTATTATCCTGAAGGTAGAGGTTTCTTGAAAAATGTAGGTGGAACTTTTAGAGGAGACCCAGCCTTTGAATTAGGAGGGTATAAAAGTGAAACAAAAGGATATAAGGCACCTTTTAGTAATCCGTTTATTGAAACTAAAAAAGGTGATGAATGGCTGACCGACCGTTTAACTGATGAAGCATTAGAATTTATGGAAGCGCATAAAAAGGAACCGTTTTTGATCAACTTAGATTTTTATGCCGTTCACAATCCTATTGTAGCACGTAATCAAGAATCGTTGGATAAATATTCAAATAAAGAAGGAGACCCTATTATGGGACAAGGTTTAGGAAAAAGACGTCAAACAATGGTTGAATATGCGACCATGGTAGAATCTGTGGATCAAAATATTCAAAGAGTCATTGATTATTTGGATAAAAATAATTTAAGAGAGAATACAATGATTATTGTTACATCTGACAATGGGCAAAATGAAGGACCTAGTACGAATAATCTGCTTAGAGATTCCAAAGGATATATTTATGAAGGAGGGATTAAAGTACCTACATTGGTGAATTGGAAAGGAAAAGTAAACGCTAGGAGAACTGATGTAGCGATTTCAGTTTTGGACTTCTTTCCTACCTTTATGGATGTTGCAGGTATTAAAGATTATAATGGAATTTTGGACGGAAATTCAATTACACCAGAATTTAAAAAAGACACTAAATTTTTTGTTAAGCGTCCAATATTTTTACAAGTTTCGAGTCAGTATAAACATGGTACTTGTTCGGTTATTAGAAAAAAAGAATTCAAATTAATCCAATTTTTAGCAGATGGGAAATTAGAATTATATGACTTGTCTAAAGATCCATTAGAAGCAAATAATATTGCAGAAAGCAACAAAAAGGTAACGAAAAAGCTGTTAGCAGAGTTAGTCAAATGGCGTCATTCAAACCATGTTCCTTTACCTCCAAACTCAGTTGTCGATTAGTATATTACATTTTGACTGAATTTGATTTTACGTTTCAAAGCCAATTTTAGATTGAAATAGTTATTAAAAAAAAACAGGTTGTTTCACTATTTGTGAAGCAACCTGTTTTTTTATACCTTTGATTTTTATGGTAATTTAGTCATAATTCTTATTTTTAACATATATTTAGAGTTGTTATTGTTAAGGTATTTATTTATTATTATGAATTATAATGTATTGTTTGTTAATGTTTTAGTTCTTTTTCTCGCGCCTTTCATTTTGATGGTTTACTCATGGAGACAAGTTATTTACGGAAAAGAACATTTTTTATTAAGATTATTTTAACCTTTACATTATTGTTATAATTGCGAATATAGTAGATTAAACTAATGATTTTTATTATTTGTAAAATTAATACCGAAAATATTTAAGGTATTCGTAGTGATAGTTGTCCTATTAGTAAAATAAAGGATTGGCAAGGTGAGAATGAAAAAAAGAGCATAATTTTTAAACTAACTAAAAACTAACTAATGAAAGTTATCCAATTTAAAAAAGAGTTTTTGAACTCTACGTAAGAGTCTTAAAGCGAAAATTATTTATTAGAAAATAGTAACGAATGTTATTCATTTTTAATATTAAATACGAGAGGTATAGCAGCTAAAAAAGCTACAGCTATTTTATATAAAATAAAAGATAAATATACTGCCATTAATCAAAAATTAATCAAATGAGAATAAAAGAAAAAATGATGTCAATAGGAAAAACTTCGGGTTTTCTAATGATTGTTTTGCTTGCACTTTTCTGTACAACTACAGCCAAAGCTCAAGAAATTACCGTTCAAGGTGTTATTAAAAGTGCCGATGATGGAATGCCTATTCCCGGAGCTACAGTTATAATTAAAGGAACTACAAAAGGTACTGTTACCAATTTTGATGGAGAATATGCCATTAAAGCAAAAATGGGTGACATGATTTCGGTTAGCTATATCGGAATGATGACTAAAAATGCTGCAGTAACGAGCAAGTTTTTGAATGTTGTTTTGAAATCGAGTAGTCAAGACTTGGATGAAGTAGTAGTAATTGGGTATGGAACCGTAAAGAAAAAGGAAGTAACAGGGGCGGTATCAAGTTTGAAAGCAAGTGATATTGAAAATTTTGTTACTCCAGATTTAGGTAGTGCGATGCAAGGTCAAATTTCCGGAGTAAATATCGTAACTTCTTCAGAACCTGGAGGAACTTCAGAGATTTTAATTAGAGGGGTTACCTCTG
The DNA here is from genome assembly GCF_025960985.1 of Flavobacterium psychraerolatum. GTDB lineage: Bacteria > Bacteroidota > Bacteroidia > Flavobacteriales > Flavobacteriaceae > Flavobacterium. The sequence goes on from NZ_JAOQMX010000009.1 coordinate 28,279, forward strand.
TATCAGGTTCCAATACTCCTTTGTTTGTTGTCGATGGTGTTCCACAAGAAGGAGATCCAGGAATAAGTCCAAATGATGTAGAGTCTATAGATGTCTTAAAGGATGCTGCATCGGCTGCAATTTATGGTACACGTGGAGCTGCAGGAGTTATCTTAATCACAACAAAGCAAGGAAAAGCAGGTACCATGCAAGTACGTTTGGACGGAAGTATTGGTTATGAGAAAGTAAAAGGAGGAATTGCTTTGATGAATACGGCACAACAAACGTATTTTGACATGATTTATAATAGAAATTTATCTCCAGGGACAGCAGATGACCTTTTTGCTTTAAACTTAGATAAGACACCTTCTGGGTTTCAAAATGACACTAAATTAACAGATCTTTTGTTTGTAGATAATGCTAAAACGCAAAATTATAATTTAAACCTATCTGGTGGAACCAAGGATTTAACGTATAGTATTTCTACCAATTTATATGATAAAACAGGAGTAGTGCGTAATACTAGTTTTCAACGTTTTAATACTAGAGCAAATGCAAATTACAATAAAGGTAAATGGAAAATCAACGCTAGTGTAGGAGTTTATCAAGAACAAACCAGTAGAGGAGCAAGTGGAGCGGTAAATCAATTATTGAAATACAAACCTACTCAGGCAAGTATTGATTTTGATAACCTAGATGGTCCAATATTGAGTGAAGATAATGCACAAGACTTAAATAGTCTTGGGAATGTCTTGGCAAGTTTCAATAACTCCGATATCACAAAATCGGCTAAATCATTAGCAAATTTTAATTTAGGATATGAATTAGCCAAAGGGCTAAATGTCTCGTCTCAAATAGGTTTTAATCAATCTAATAGTTATAGAAAACGTTTTGTACGTTACCAACCTATCATTTTTGCAAGTGGAGCAGATTCTGGTAGATCTGATAATAGTAGTGTTCAAAATGATTCCCAAATCAAGTCTTCTTTGGTTTGGACAAGTGCGATTAATTATAAAAAATCACTTGGAGATCATAATTTTGGAATTATGGTTGCTTACACAAGAGAGCAGTACAACACAGAGCAGTTTTCTGCTCAGAAGTTTGGTGTATTGGATAATGCAGTTCAAGTACTTAACGGAACAACAAATAGACCCGAAGTGAGTTCAGGACCAGATGAGGTTCGTAAATTGACTGGTTTTATTACAAGATTTCAGTATGATTATAAAGGAAAATACTTGATAAGCTCTAGTATTCGTCGTGATGGTTCTACTCGTTTTGGTGAAAAAAATAGATATGGAACTTTTCCATCTGTTGCACTAGCTTGGAATGTCTCAGATGAGGCTTTTTGGTCAAAAATGAAAGGTGTGGTAAATAACTTTAAAGTACGTTTGAGTAGTGGAACAGTAGGTAATGAAAGTATTCCATCTTATCAATATTCTGGAAATATTACTCCTGGTTATGATTATGTTTTTGGAGGTACTTTAAATTATGGTTTAGCACAAGATGGGTATGCAAATCCACTTATTAAATGGGAAACTTCAAAACAAAATAACATTGGTATTGATTTAGGTTTATTTAAAAATAAAGTGACCGTTTCTGCTGAATACTATAACACTAGTAAAGACGGAATGTTGTTTCCAGTAACGCTGCCAGGATCTGCTAGTGGAGTTGATGGATCTACAGTAATCTATAATATTGGAGATATGACCAATAGCGGTTTTGAATTGGCTGTAGGCCTGAAAGGGAAAATTAACAAATTAAACTACAGAATGAATTCGACCTTCACAACAAATCAAAATGTAATTAAGAAAATTAATGGCGAAGGAAGTTATTTGTTTACAGATGATAGTGGCTTAGTAAGTGGAGCCAAAGCCGATTCTCAAATTACTGTTTTGGCAGAAGGACATGAAGCTGGTGCTTTTTACTTATTCACTACAAATGGTATTGCAAATACCCCAGATAAATTGGCTGATTATCAAAAAATTGTACCTACTGCAAAAATGGGTGATTTAATTTATAAAGATAACAATAATGATGGTGCTATAACCAATGGAGATAGAGTTTACTCTGGTAGTGGACTAGCAAAATACCAAATAGGGTATAACTTAAATTTAGATTATAAAGGCTTTGATTTATCGTTTAATCTATATGCAGCTTTAGGTCAAGAAATTATGAATGGAGCCAAAGCTACAGCATATGGTAATGGACGTAGTGAAGATTTAGTTTACTCTTGGTCAACTGTAAATCCAGATTCAAATATCCCTGCATATAGAGGAGATATCAAATCACATCCGAACTACAAAGGGTATACTGATCAATGGTTAGAAGATGGTTCTTATTTGCGTGTAAAAAACATCACTTTTGGATATAGTTTACCTAAAAAATTGGTAACTAGTTTGGGAGTTTCAAAATTCAGATTGTATGTTACGGCTCAAAACCCTTTTACTTTTACTAAATATACTGGTTTTGACCCTGAAATAGGTGGAGGAATCAATTCAAGAGGATTAGATAAAGGAAATTATCCATTGGCTAAATTTTATTTAGTAGGATTGAATTTTAATTTTTAAAAGTATAACAATTATGAAAAAATTGAATTATAAATATATTGTAATCGTAATGGTGGGACTTTTAAGTTCATGTAGCCAAGATTATTTAACAGAGTCAAATCCAAATTTAATCGCAAGTGAGAATTATTGGAAAGATTTGACCGATACAAACAAGGGATTAACCGCTGCTTATTCTTCTTTGTTGAATTCTTCTGCTTTAAATATTGCTGAAGATGCTTTACGATCAGATATGGGATGGCCAGGTTTTGGACGACCAGTAAATACTAGTAAAGGGGATGGTACTTTTTGGTATTATCAAACCTATAATAATGGTACCTCTGGAGTTAATGACCACTGGAATGCTTGTTATAAAGGAGTTTACAGAGCCAATCAAGTAATTGAAGCTTTGAATAACCTTAAATCTGCAGGATCTATTGATGCTACCAACACTGCTGCATGGACAGAACAAATGGCAGAAGCTCGTTTTTTGAGAGGATTATTTCATTTCTATCTGCATTCTTCATTTAATAAAGGAAGTATAATTATAAGAAGTTCAGTTCCAAAAATCCAATCTGATTTTACGACACCACTTTCAAGTTCAAGTGAAGTTATTGCTTTTCTTAGAGATGATTTAAAATTTGCTTTTGATAATTTACCTTATGCGCCATTGGCAAAAGGTAGAGCTACCAAAGGGGCTGCTGCAACTATTTTGGGAACTAGCCACTTGTATGAAAATGAATTGGTAGATGCTAAAAGTTATTTCAATGATATTATAACAAATTCAGCATACGGATATTCACTAGTAACAGACATGTCATTATTATTTACTACAAAAGGAGAATTTAATAAAGAATCTATTTTTGAAATTGAATATAACAACGTGTTTAGACTCGATTTATCAACTTTTGATGCTCAAAGTATGACAAGTCCTTTAGCAGTATATACATCCAATTCTGGAGCGAATAGTTTTTATGTACCAACTTGGTTGGCATATGCTTACAAAAAAGAAGTAATGGATGTTAAAGATGATCGCAATTATTATTTGAAAGCAGGAGTAAAAACACTTCGAAATGTGCCATTAAGAGCTTCGGCAATGGTCACTTTAATTGAAGATGAGCAAACAGTTTATTATTTAACAGGAATGGTACCAGATAATGTAAAAGTTTCTGCCAACGGAAAAGGTTGGGGATATTCGTTTTATAAAAAATATACGAATCATGACTATTTAGATTCCGAAAATAGTTTGCCAGTAAATAAGAATTATTCAGGTAAAAATGTAACCGTAAATAGATTAGCAGATGTGTATCTAATGCAAGCAGAATGTTTGTTGAAAACTGGTGATGTTCAGGGTGCTATTGTTTTGATTAATAAAATTAGAGCCAGATGGGGATTGAGACTTTTGGGTGTAAGCTATGATGCTTCAAAAACATTTGATGGTGTTACTTATACCGCTACAACTCTTATGGATCGTTTGATGTATTTTGAAAAACCATTAGAACTATCAGCAGAAGGTCATGCAATACGTTATAATGACTTACGTAGATGGGGAATTTTAACGAGTAACTTTCAAAAATTGGCAAATGATGATTATTTTGTTGAAGATTATACTTATCTATCTACCGTAACCAACAAAAATGTAACTAAAAAGTTAACTTCAATAATAAAAACTAAAGGGACAAAACCAAGTCTGGCAGTTGATTATGAATATGATATTTCAGCAAATAATTTTAATGAAGGAAATCAAAGCTATTTACCAATACCATTTAGCGAATATGCCAATAATACAGCTATAAAAAAATAATATATACTATGAAAAAGATCAGCATTATCATATCAAGCCTATTATTACTTTTTAATATAGGTTGTACCAAAGAAGAGACAATTCGAACTAATTTTAATGATTTTACATGGTATACTAGTATTCCAAATGGGCTTACTTATACTGTAAAACCTGGTGAAAGTATTTCGTTCATTGATTTGTCTCAAGGAGCTTTATCTCATGAATGGACTATACAGGAAGGGAATGCTTATTTATCACCAAAGTTTGTAAAGGGACAAGATTTAACGCCTTATATTATTCCAAATAAAGGTTTAGTGACCTCTGATACAACCGTATTTGTATTGTTCCCAAATGAAGGAACGTTTACAGTTAAATTAAAAAATAGTTATAATGCGAAGGTCGTTTATCCAGGTGTTGTGCCTATTGAAGCGGTAAAAGTTGGAGATGTTTGGGTAGCCGAGAAAGTATTTACTATTACGGTATCTGCCATTTAAGATTCTCATTTTGTTTATAAAATCTGAAAAAGGTTATGGCGTGCTAATTATATGATTATCATGCTGTAACCTTTTTTTTAAATCATTAGATATGGAATATAAATACACATTTTTTTATTGGCCTATTTTTCTTTTATTGAGCTTATGTACAGTAAGCATAAAAGCGCAAACATCCCCCAATTTAGTAAACAATCTCTACTATGGTTTTGAGGGTGGAGGCCAAGGTTGGAATACTAACCAACCAGCAAATTGGTCATTTGATAATACTAAAGTAGCAACAGGTACATATAGCTTGAAATTTAATTCAGAAGCTATTGCAGTAAGTACTAAAGATGTCAATTATACAATTTCTAAAATAAGGTCAGCGGTTAAGGATGGGAAATCCTATATTGTAGCTTCTAGTTATGAAGGAACGGTTCTAGGAATTCGTTATGATGGGAAGAAAATATGGGAAAATAAATTATCAGGATTTATGAATCATGATCTTTGGTGTGAAGATATTACAGGTGATGGTATTGATGAGATTTTTGCAGCCAATGCTAATGGTACTCTATATTGTCTAAATTATGACGGTACCATCAAATGGCAGTTTAAGCAAAATGAAGCACCTATGTATGCTGTATGTGTAGTTAGTAAAAATAATATTCCGTATGTAGTTTGTGGCGGTTATGATAAAAATATTTATTATCTAAATGCTAATGGTACTCTTAAACAAACTTTAGCTTCCTCAAGTTACTCCGTAAATACAGTTTTTGGAGGAGCAACAGCACCAACAAAAGTCCATATTGCTAATTTTATTCGAAAAGTAAAAAAAGGAGATGGGACTGATATGTTGGCCGTTTTAGGAACAAATAATAGCATGCAAGTAACTGGGAATATGTATTTGTTTGATGTTTTAGGAACATCGGTCATTACACCTTCTGTTAAAATAAGTTCAGGAAAACCTGTAGGGGAAATGCGAACAGTATCAATAAATGGAGCTTCTAAAATTTTGATGGGAAATAGTACCCATATTAATGATTCTGCATTTCTTGAATATGATCCTTTAAATTCAGCTACAGCGCAACAAGTATTTGATATCTCAAGCATCAGAAATAAAGTAGGTGGTTTTGGATATCGTGTAGTGCAGCCTGAAATTATTCCTAATGGTGCAAGTTATCAATATTTTGTGTTATTTGGGAATCATATTATTTTAATATCACCAGGTCAAACAATTGCTAATGCAGAGGTTTTAGAGTGCTTGTATTCTTTTAATGATATGTGGAAAGACCCGTTAACGGGAAATATTATTCTAGCAAGTAATCAAAATGGCGGTAGCGATATTCATGTCATTGATCCCTCTAAGCCTGACTGGAAATTGGGATACAAAAATATCACTTCACCTGGGAAAATTCAAACCATTTTGGACAATACAGCAGCCTTAACGACCAAATTAAACACATTCGTAAAACCTAGTTGGGAACGTAATCCAATAGAGGTTAATTTATTATATGACAATACAATTGGTCTAAATACAACATTGTATAATACGCCAACTTTTGTTTCTCAGTTTTCTACTTCACATGCTCAAGATGGAGCAACATGGGATCGAGCTAATTTGGGTAATTTAGAATACAGAGATAAAAGAGATGGACGTAGAACTTATGACTGGACAGAAGCGCAGGCGTTGAGCTTTATTTCTGGTAAAACGACGACTAATGGGGTTGCTTACTGGGGTGGACATGGTAATGATCCTTATATGTTCAGTAAGCAAACTAGTCAAAAAGTAATTGATAATACGAATTCAGTTGCCGATCGCAAAACAGTTTTAATCTATCCTGAGCTAGGGGACGATAGTGATGATTTTAAATTTGTTTTGAATGATTTATTTTATCCATTGGCAACATATGGGCAAAATAAAAATTTAAAATTATTTATACGTTCCAAAAATATTTTTTGGCAAAGTAGTATTTATCTACCGATGTGGTCAAGATTACTTTCTGGTGAGTTTAAAAACGTTTTTGTTCCTTCAATGGAAGAGACTACGGATAAAACAATGGAATTGAGTTTGGCTGGAAGAATGGGCGTTTGGGCAAGTGGAGCAGTTGGTAGTTGGGGTGCGAGAGCAGTACCAGATAATGCTAGTTTTGATCGTTTGAGACAGTTTTCAGATCAAACTTTAGACAATCACTTTTTGCGCCAGTTGATTTATGCAGCAGCGAGTGGAGCTCAATATTATGATAATTTTACCAAGCCAGATTTGTTTCCTATACTATTAGCTAAAGGAGCACTTTTTGTTCCAAAGCGTTCTGAATTAGTTAGTTTGTCACCTGTACATCTAAGTATGTTTGAACCTGATGCTCATTATCTAGAAGAGGGTACGGAAAGTAAATGGTTAACTAATTTTGATTCAACTTTTGAAGATGCTAATTCTTTTGTTTTTAGTCGAATGAATGGAACTTGGCCTGGTGCCCCTTTAACCGATTGGGATTTTTCAAAATACGCAGCAGGTATGAAAGAACGCCGATTGAATTTTTTACCCAATTATCCAAACGGAATGGTATTGATTACGCCACCACAAGCAGGTGTAAAGGCTGATGTAACAGCAGTACGAGGTTTGATGAAAAACAATCTGCACCCTTTGTATAAAAATATATTAAAAGAATATTATACTGACGGACATTACTATTATTCAGCAGATGGGGTGACAAAATACGATGCGAATACCTATTATCAAACCGTTAAAGCTGAAATTGAGGCAGGAGCAAAGAAAATTCCAATTACTGTGACTGGAGATGTGGCTTGGGTAGTTGCTCAAACGGCTCCAAGACATTTGCGATTAACGTTGGTTGACAATGGCTATATCAACCCTGATGCTCGCGTGGCTACAGTAAAATTCAATACCATAAATCCAGTAAAAATTATTGATGTGGTAGATGGAAAACAATTCTTCCCAACAGGTTCAACAGTGAGTATTGATGTGCCTTGTGGACTGTTTCGGTTTATTGATGTGGAACTAACAAATGATTTGTAATATGAAAAATTTAAATAAAAAAAGTAAAGTAAGTATCATTTCCATACGATATCAAATTTTGGTGCTGTTGTTTTTATTACAATCAGGAATAACTTTTGTTCGTGCACAACATACACCGTTTGTAATTACTTGCGGGGAAATGATCAAGGAGGCAAAGATCTCCTTAAATCAAGGAAATTATAAAATGTATGTCAAAGTATGGATTGATTCAGATGCAGATCTATTGGGTTTTAAAACCAGTATCAATCCAATTGAGAATGTACTTGATTGGAGATTTAAAGATGTTGCCAAAGGACAGTGGGTTACTTTATCAAAAGAATTTACCATTCCCAATGCAGTAGTGGATCAAAATTTTAGTATCGAAATTTTGGAAGAGGAATATAATGGAGTAGGTTATGGTAATTTTTACGTAGATGATTTTTATATAGAATATATTTCAGTTTTAGGAATTGAAGAGTTTGAAATAGGGAAGGTAGCAGTTTTTCCTAACCCTAGTTCGGAACTTGTTAGTATTAATTGTCCTGTTGGAAGTGAAATCATTGTATACAACGCATTAGGATTAGTAGTCAAAAAATTAAAAAAAGCTCAGGAAACCAATATTATTCCAGTCTCAAATTTGGCATCTGGAATCTACTTTGTAAAAGTACAATTAGACGCTAATCAAACCATTAAAAAAATAGTGGTGAAATAAGGGATTGGCAAAATCATATAACGTCTAGTATGTCTAGACGTTATTCTATGAATTATATTTTATACCCAATCAATTAAAACGAATCGATGATGAAAATAAAATTAATAGTAGTAACTATATTAGATTTATAGTAGTGTATTCAGAATATCCGCTCAAAAACTAGTTTTTGACTTTGAAATGGTAATAGAGTAATTTGGAAAAAATTAAAAGAAGCAGTTACAATATCGAGCGATAAAGCAGTTTCAGTAAGCAAGAGCTTAAAATACAATTGTACCAGAATACCTGTCATTGAAGGTCAAAATTCACAAGTTTATAATAGTGGTAGTGAAGGCGGAAATTTGAGTGCAGGAACTTATATCTTTTCTTTGAAATTTATGGCTGATGAAAACCTAAAAGTAGGAAGGTTTATTGTAACAGTTTCAAAGCCAAGGATAACTATCAATTTTAAAACTGATAAATTAGAAAAAGGAAAATGGATTGACTTCTCTCAATAATTGGTTCTAACTAAGGCATGTGAAAAGTTAAGAATAACAGTTTCTACAAATCCTAAATGGGGAGGAACTGGAATTTTCTATATTGACGACCTTAATATAGTTAAGTGTAATAATAATCTCTTTTTTTAAACAAGAAAGCCCTCAGAAAATATTTTCTGATGGCTTTCTTGTTTTTTATTTAGTTTAAAGACCAAGTACTATGATCAAGACCTTACGAATAAATATAGTGTGTCCAAAGAGTTGATCTGTAAAGAATTAAAAAGGTACAACTAGTATGCTTTTTAATCCTAAGTTTGTCCTGTCTTTACCATAGACCTGATAAATAGCAGTGAAATTATCCTTTTCAGCCATATGCTCTTTATTAAATTTTTTCAGGAATTCGTTGTCTGTAAAATGTTCAATTGTAGCTTTTACCCCCATATCATGATTTGAGAAGAAAATAAAACATTCATTGTTTTCAGGACCTTTAAACCTAGAAACAATAGAGAAATCTTCACTTTCTTTACCAAAGTAGGTGGTGTAAATAGTATCCTTTAAATTTGGATGTCCACTGACAATCAGATGTTGATTTGTAATTTTAAAATAAGGGTTAAAATTATTAAATAATGACGTTAGTTTGGTGTTATTTATATATTGGCCAACATATATTAAGTTTCCATTTTTTAAATCATCTACAGAGATATGGGAAGAAAAACGTATACCAAAGTTGGAATTTAGATCGTAAAATAATTTTGCCACATGTTGTACTGCTATGACTCCCATACTAGTTATATAGGTGTAATTTGCAGGTTTAATTATTTCTTTTAATTCTGAATTATTTTCCATAAAAGCATAATAGTCTTCTGTTGAATTAATGGAGAAATCACGAGTCCAGCCTTCATTATTTGTAATAGTTTTTCCTGTCATTCCAAAAACATCCCCTACGATGAGGGTCGTTGCTTTTTTATTTTTAAAAAATGATTCCCATACTACAGGTGGTTCTGGTTTTAAATTACTAAAAATAAAAATTATACTAAGAGCCACTAGGAGTAAATATGGAATGACATTCTTTAACTTAATTTTTTCTAAAGTTGAAGTATTTGGGGTTAGCTTTTCAAATCGTACACTGTATTGACCTTTGTCAATAATCAATCTCCATTGAATGTCTTGACCATCTGTTTTGTAATATAACTCTATTTTTTTTCTAAGATTATATACATTAACACGTACTCTAGGGTTGTTTTTGTCAGATATTGATTTGTCACCAAAAAATTCTAAATCGATAATGTCTTCCTTTAAGAAATCACCAGCCAAAGTTGCCTTTACTAAATACTTAAGTAAAGCAGAGCTTTTAGGGGCCTTTTGAAACAATTCAGTTTTAATAATATTTTCACAAAGGATAAGTTTTTTTTCGTCTGAAAGCATTCTTATGGTGTTTTTAATGTTGATTTAACGGTTACAAGTACCGTTAATTAGGGGTTAAATATAGTTATTTTTAACAAGTTGTCTAGTTTTACAGAAAACAATTTATGTTTTTATTGGGAGAAAAATTATTATAAACTCATAATTGTGTATTTATAAATGATATAAATACAATTAATGATCTAAATACTAGCTAACAGCGATTATTGTTTTAGGATTCATTTTTAGAAAGCAATACATGCCCCGTTTAGTCTGAAGGAATTAGTATTTGATCACTTTTAAGGACTGCATCAAAATTTTATTAAAAAAGGAAGGAGAAAATAAATGAAAACATAAATACATAGCAAAACTAAATAATAAAATGAATAACCAGAAACTATGACAACAGTCTCTGGTGTTTCAAAAGCAATATTATTGCGATAAAAATTAACATTACTAACCAAATAAAAGACAAAATTATGAATAAAACCTTTAGTCGTTTCAAAAAACGACCAAAAATGACTTTTACCAAAGCTTCTTTAATAATTATGATAACTTTTATTTTATTTATAGCAAGTGGTTTAACCTCAATTTATGCCAATTCTCCCTATCCTCATAAAAAATTGGATATTAATGTTCAAAATCTAACTGTTGAAGAGTTATTTAAAGAAATTCAAAATAAAAGTGAATATATCTTTTTATATAAAGACGGAGTTCTTGATAAGCACCACAAGGTTTCAATGAATCTAAAAGGAATAAAACTCGAAGATATTTTAAATGAATCATTTTTAAATACAGTTTTAGATTACACCATTACAGATAAACAAGTCGTCATAAAAAAGAAAAAGATTCAACTTGCCGAAAAGAATGTGAATCAGAATTTTTTAGTAAGTGGTGTTATTAATGATGAAAATGGGCAATCAATCCCTGGTGCTACAGTGCTGGAAAAAGGAACGACCAATGCAGTACAGACTGATTTTAACGGAAAGTTCTCTTTGAAAGTTAGGTCTGAAAACGCTGTTTTAGTTATTTCCTATATTGGTTTTGCTACTCAAGAAATTAGAGTTAATTATCGCACAACAATATCAGTAAATTTAAAGGAAACCGTGTCAAGTTTAGACGAGGTGGTAGTTGTAGGTTACGGTACGCAGCGCAAAGTTAGCGTAACTGGAGCTATTTCCTCTGTTGGAACAGATATCCTAAAACGAAGTCCAGCCCCTAACTTAGTCGGTGCTTTGACTGGTCGTCTCCCCGGTTTAACTGTTATGCAATCTAGTGGCCAACCAGGTAAAGAGGATTTTGATATATATCTACGCGGTGCCAGTACGTTAAATGGTAAATCACCTTTAATATTAGTTGATGGCGTACCTCGTGACAATATCACAATGCTTGATCCTAATGAGATTATGGATGTGTCTATTTTAAAAGATGCCTCTGCAACAGCGGTCTTTGGTGTACGTGGGGCCAACGGTGTGATTTTAATTACAACGCGTATGGGTACCGTAGGAGAACCGCAGTTAAGTTTTTCTGCTTCATTTGGTAGGCAAGATTTCTCTACGGATTATAAAAAATATAATTCTTGGGAGCAAGCAGCTTTGGTAAATCAATCTTATAAGAATGATGGATTGGCTTTACCTTATTCTCAAAGACAAATCGATAATTACAAAAATCAAGTAAGTGATTATTATCCTAATACTGACTGGTTTGCTGTGTACTTTAAACAATTTGCACCCCAGAGTAGATATAACGCCAATCTTTCTGGTGGAACGGAACGTGTAAAGTATTTTATAAATATGGGTTTTACACAACAGGGTAGTGTAGTAAAAATAGAGGACAAGGATGTTTTGGGTTATGATGCTTCTTTCCGCTTAAATCGCTACAACTTCCGTTCTAACTTGGATATTAAAGCCAATGATTGGATTAAGGTAGGTATTAAATTAGCAGGATATATCAATAAGGTAAATGAACCTAATAGTTTTAATAACACCTATGGTAGTGCCTATAATTATTTTGGACGAGTATTTAACCAACAATCAACTACACCTGGTCCTTTTGTTACCGATCAAATGGTACAAGATTATGGTTTAGTGCCTAATACTTTAATGGGCGGTCAAGAAAGTCTTTATGGTGAGATTAACAATCAAGGTTTTCATCGTAGTGATCAAAGTACTTTAAACGCCACAACTTCCTTGGATTTTGATTTAGGTTGGATGGTAAAAGGACTGTCTTCTAATGTACAAGTGTCATTTGATACGGATAATCAAACCGAAGTTTTTGGTAAAATGGGTAATGGTTTTAATGCAGGTTACAACTTATATACGTATGGAAATAATGAAGAGGTTAATCCTATTACTGGAGAAGGGCATGATGTTATAACTTTTATACAGGCTTCAGACTTTGGTAATTATAAAATTAACACCAATAAAAGTTATGCGTTCTCATTTAAACTAAATGCACAATGGCGTATCAATTACGAACGCATTTTTGCAAAGAAACACCATGTTGGTTTCATGGCTTTGATGCAACGTGATAATAAGGAGATTAAGAGTGGCTCAAGCATGTTCTTATTACCTTATAATGTTATTGGTTTGGCCAGTCGAGCCAGTTATGCTTACGAAGACAAGTATATGGCTGAATTTAATATTGGATATAATGGTTCTGAGCAGTTTGCAAAAGGCAGACGTTTTGGTGTTTTTCCTGCGGGCTCTGTTGGATGGATGGTGACAAATGAAAAATTCATGAAAAATTTTAAGTTTCTTTCAAAATTGAAATTTCGTGCTTCTTATGGTAAAGTTGGTAGTGATAATATTGGGGGCAAACGTTTCTTATATATGGATATGAATCAAATTGCGGGTAATGGGCAAAATAATAATATAGGAAATGGCAACACAGTGAACGAGTCACAGATTGGTAATCTTGATTTAACTTGGGAAATAGCCTATAAGCAGAATTATGGTGTTGATCTAGGTTTCTTTAAAAATAAATTGACCTTGGGTTTAGATTACTACAAAGAGAGACGGGAGAACATCCTGATTGGAAGAAATTCGGTATCTACGATTATAGGTGTTCCCACAGCTATTATGCCAAAAGTAAACATGGGACGTGTTGATAACCATGGATATGAAATTGAATTAGGGTACAAGAATAGGTTGAATAAAGATTTATACATCTCTGCAAAAACATCTTTCAGTTACAACAAGAATACAGTAATTGAAAGCGATGAATTAGATAAAGGATCTACGTTTGCTTATGGTTATAATCAAGAGGGTTTCTCAATAGGTCAAAACTTTGGTTATAATATTGATTGGAACTCACCGGGTAAAGGTTATTTCCTTTCTCAATCTGAGATAGACAGTTATGCTCAATACAATGGTGTTCAGCCTCGTGTCGGTGACTTTGTTTATAAAGATATCGCTGGTGCAGTTGATGCAAACGGGAATACTATTGCAGACGGTATAATAGATAGTAAAGATGTTTCTCCAATCGGTAAACCAAGTCTACCGCGTTACAATTACAGTTTATCGCTCAATGTAAATTATAAAAACTTTGATATTAGTGCATTATTTCAGGGTATAGGTAATAGTTATAATTATTATGATGGTTATGGTATCAACCAAGCTCAAACATTATCATTCCAAAAAGTACACGAACATGCTTTTAATCCTGATATGGTAGAAACTAACGCTGATGGTCAATTGTACTATGCAGGTGGTGCTATTACTTATCCGGCATTATCTACTAAAAATAATAACAGTAGTGTATCAAGAAATGATTTTTTTATAGCTAACCGTAGATTCATCCGTTTAAAGAACTTTCAAATAGGCTACACTCTTCCAAAGAAATGGAGTAAATCAATCGGCATGCAAGAATTCAGGTTCTATGCTAGTGGATTAAATTTACTGACATGGAGTAAATTACCTTTCGACCAAGTTGATCCAGAGCAACGTAGTGCAAGTTCTGTAATGCCCATTCAACGTACAATAAGTGTTGGCGCTAATATTAGATTTTAATTTTAAACAAAGAAAATGATGATGAACAAAACATATTATGTCGTTACCATATTAATACTTTTTGGCTTTAACAGCTGTCAAGATGTTTTAGATGTAGCGCCTGAAGGACAACATTCACTTGATGAGATTTTCTCTGATGAAAACACTACTGGTGCATATCTCAATTCATGTTACGATTCAATGAATAAACACGGTTTTGAGTATAGTAAAGGTGGAAGTAGAAGCGGCCCACCTATTACAATGGCTGATAATTGTTATTTTTATGATAGTTGGGGAAATACTCAATATGATGGTTTTACAAATACTTGGGGTATAAGCCCAGTTTGGTCAGATAGTCAGTTTATAGGACATACGTTATGGGACTTGAATAATCGCAATATTCGTCGTTGTAATATCTTTTTGGCCCGTATGGCTGATCCAAAGACCGTAGTCCCTGATGAGCAGACACGCTTGCAATGGACAGCAGAAGTAAAAGTTCTGCGTGTATATTATTATGAAGAGTTGATTAAAAATTACGGACCTCTTCCAATAATAAGTGAAGTGAAATCCGCTAGTTATGACGGAGCAGATCTTGATCGTTCAATGAGTTACCATGATTGTGCCCAATGGATTTTTAAGCAAATAGATGAAGCGGTTAAAGAACCTAATTTACCTTGGCGTTTTAATAATTCTAATGATAAAAGTAGAATGACAAAGGGAATTGCCTATGCTATAAAATCAAGAGTTGCTGTTTTTATGAGTAGCCCCTTGTTCAACAATGGTCAAAATTATTGGTCAGAAGCAGAAACGATAACAAAAGATTGCTTAAATCAATTACTTAGCCATAATTATGAGTTGTACAAAACGGTAAGTGACCCTGCTCTTTATGGGACAAATGCTTATCGTGAATTATTTTGTAAAAAGGTTGATTATAGTGATAATCCTACCAATAAGGAGAATATTTATGAAAGTAGGACTGAAATCGATACTTATAATTACATGCAGTGGTTATATGGTACACCCATTAATAGTGATAAACGTTCAGGATTAAACCCAACGCAGGAGTTAGTTGATAGTTATCCTATGGCTGATGGTTCTTATGTTTTGGATCTAGAAAACCCTTATTCAGATGAGAAACATTTGCAACCCAATTTCAACACTACTTCTTCCTATGATGAACAGAACCCCTACGTAAACAGAGATCCACGGTTCTACGCTACGGTTCGTTATAATGGTAGTCAAACTATAAATTCTAAGAAAGTTATGACCGATTTATGGACTTTTTATAGCGGTAATTGTGGTATTAATCCAAGCGATAAAAAACGAACTAAAACAGGTTATTATGATAATAAATATCGTCCTGAAGATCTAAGGAGAGGTAAATGGACTTTGAAGGCTTCCTTCCCAATTTATCGTTTAGCGGAATTGTATTTGAATTATGCTGAAGCTGCTATAGAATCCAATCATTTAGATGATGCTCTTATACTTGGACTTAACCCTATTCGTGATCGTGTGTATATGCCACACATTACATATACTAGTCAAAATGATTTACGCTTAAAGTATAGAAATGAACGTCGTATAGAAATGGTTTATGAAGAAAGGCGTTATGAAGATATTCGCCGTTGGCATAATCCGGGTGAAGAAGTTTCTGAATTTCGCTGGACTACTGGTATGTGGATAGATTATAACGGTACTGTAAATGGAAAAGGGATGCCTACCAAAACTCCAGAGATAAATGATTTTACCTATAAACGTGTTATTTGTGGTGACGGTTGGGATTATACTAACAATACATGGACAGGGACAGGGAGAGAACGTATGATTTATGATTCCAAGTATCTATTAAGTCCTATTCTTCAACCGGAAGCTATTCGTTTAGAATCGGTTACTGGTAAAAAGTGGCAAAACCCAGGATGGGAGTAATCTATTATCATTATTATAAATTAATAAATTTAATTTTATGAATCTAAAGAAATATTTATTTGGTTTTTTATGCTTCATTTTCATAGGCTTTATGTCTGTGCAACATGTTAGCGCACAGGCAACCAATATAACGAACATAAAAAGTTTGAACGGTAAGATAATGGATGTTTATAATCATCCACTTTCTGGAGTAGTTGTTTCCGTATCTGGAGAAGAACGTGGAGCAATAAGTAATGCTGATGGTACCTTTACTATACTGGGAGTATATAAAAGTACCGATGAGTTTACCTTTAAAATGCTTGGCTATAGGACATTGATCACAAAGTTGAGCGAACAAACAGATTTAAACGTAAACATGGATAGAGATGTGTCCAATAGTAACCAAGTAATTCCTCTTTTGCGTGATAGTCGTGAAAATTATACACTAGGGGCATCAGCTGTTACCATCAGCGGGGATGAATTACGTCGTACACATCAACGTACAGTTTCTGCTGCTTTGGCAGGTCGTTTCCCTGGTTTGTACGTTACTACAAATAGTAGTGAGCCTGGTAATGAGACATACGGATTTAATATTCGTGGTAAATCTACTGTTAATGGTGGTGGTGTTAAAGTACTTGTTGATGGAATGGCATTAGGTATAAATTCCGTCCGCCCTGAAGATGTAGAAAGTGTAACGGTGCTTAAAGATGCTCCCGCATTGGCACAATATGGTATGGATGCGACAGGGGGTATTATTCTTATTAAAACGAAAGTTGGTGAGAGTGGACGTCCTAAAATTGTTGTTAGTGTAGATTATCAGGTACAACAAGCATTAAAAACTCCTGATATTCTGTCTTCAGGTGATTATGCTGAATTATATAACGAAGCAAGTTTAAACGATGGTGGTATTGCTAAATATACTGCTGAGGATATTTCTAAATTTCGTTCAGGAGAAGATAGAAACCTTTATCCTGACAACAATTGGTATGAAAGGTTCACAAAACCAGATTTGAGCAGTGTTAATGTTAATGCTTCTGCTACTGGTGGTGGTGAATATGTGAAATACTACACAAGTATAGGCTACCAGAAAATTGGCAGCCCGTTCAACACAGAAAGTGCATTAGAAGATTATGGTCGCAATAAAATTAACTTGCGTTCTAATGTTAATGTAAAAGTAACTGATTTTATTCATGCTTATGTAAAGTTGAATGCTACGGTAGATCGTAATTACTTTAACAATGCAAATGGAGGAGAAACAGGTGTTATGTCATCTTTATTTGATTTGGCTCCTACTATTTATGGGCCGTTAACTCCCTATGTCAGCGAAACTAATCCTGGTGGAAAAGTAGTTGTCACGACTAACGAGACAAACCCGACTTACGGGCGTTTGAATAGAAGCGGTTTCAAGAAAACAACAAGTCTTGATCTGACTTCGATCTCTGGTCTAAATTTTGACTTGGGGAGTATAATAAAAGGTCTATCTACATTTGGTGAGATTAAATTTCATACGTACTCTAATTCAAACTTGATGGCTAATACAGATTATGAACGTTGGACTCGTGACTTAACTGATGTTGATAATTTGGAATTTTTCAAATATGGTACTTCTATTCGTAATCCATTGGCATTCGCTAAATCCGTAAGTAATAATTTACGTTTTGAGTATGAATGGGCCGTTGATTATAAACGTCAATTTGGAAATCATGGTATTCATGCCAATGCTTTCTTCCATGAAGATTATATCAATGGAGATAACATTACAGAAGATTTACCTGAATATAAAATTACTTATGGTTTCTTGGCTAATTATTCTTATAAGAATTTCTTCTTTGCAGATTTCGTAGGAAGTTATGTAGGATCAGAACAGTTTGCACCAAGTGAGCGTTGGGGGCTCTTTCCTTCTGCAGATGCTGCAGTAGTATTGTCTAATTTGAGTTTCATGAAAG
Organism: Flavobacterium psychraerolatum; assembly: GCF_025960985.1. Classification (GTDB taxonomy): domain Bacteria; phylum Bacteroidota; class Bacteroidia; order Flavobacteriales; family Flavobacteriaceae; genus Flavobacterium. The sequence goes on from NZ_JAOQMX010000009.1 coordinate 46,496, forward strand.
GCAGTAATACTCTTACCTTTTTGAAACTACGTGCTTCTTACGGTATAATTGGTAATGATAACTTTGGCGGTGATCGTTTCTTGTACAAAGATAATTTTCATGGTGGTGGATCCGTACATATAAAAAATGCAGGTAAAGCTTATATCGAAGACCAATATGGTAACCCATTACTAACATGGGAAAAATCACATAAAACTAATTTTGGTATTGATGCTTCAATTTTAAACATGTTTACTTTAAACTTCGATTATTTTATTGATAATACAGATAATATTTTGATTTCTGACGCAACTATTCCTTCTACTATAGGTATGAATTCAGACGATCGTGCTAAAATAAATTCGGGTAAAATAGATAGCCATGGTTTCGAAGCCGCTTTAGGTTGGAGCAAGGAGTTTAACAAAGATTTTGGTGTTGGATTAAAAGGCCATGTGGGGTATTATCAAAATGAGGTAAAAGATTTAGGGGAATTACAAAACCCAGAAGATTACGCATATAGATATCGTAAAACAGGTTACCGATTAGGCCAGCGTTTCGCTTATCAGGTTGATTACAGTAATGGTAACGGCTATTTCAATTCTCAAGATGAGATTGATAACTCAGGTTTAGTTTATCAAGGACAAGCACCTCGTCCTGGAGATTTCATTTATAAAGATGTGAATGGAGATGGAACTATTGATGCTGCTGATGAAGTGAAAATGGGTGATACGGGTAGTCCTCAAGTAGAATGGGGTTTTGAAGCTAATCTTCGTTTTAAAAACTTTGATTTTTCTATGTTATTACAAGGCTTAGGTAAATTTGATAAATTCAACAATGGTGTCGGGTATTATAGTAGCTATAATAAAGGAACATTCTTTGCTGATAATAAGAATGCCTGGACGGCTCAAAGATATGCAGACGGAAGTATGATTGCAGGCCCAGCCTTGACGCTTTCTGGGAGTTCAAGCTATCGTTCTAATGATTATTGGTCCGAAAGCAAAGCCTTTTGGCGAATAAAAAACATAGAAGTTGGGTATTCTTTACCTAGTGAATTAACGAAGATATTATCAATTAGTAATCTTCGAATATATGCAAGCGCAGTTAATTTATTGACTTTTGATAATTCAAAGTCAGGTGATGTTGATATTGAAAATAATAATGTAACGAACTTCCCTACGCAACGTTATTTTTCTGCAGGAATTAATGTAACATTTTAAAATATTAAAAAGATGAAATTTAAAATAAAACTCTTAACAGCTTTTTCTATAGGGCTTTTATTCACCTCGTGTAATGATACATTTGATTATGGTGAAGACAATCGTGTAAGTTATGATTATATTTTTTCTGATTATGGAGGAACGGGAGATTATGTGAATACATGTATGTCGCATATTCCCGCATTGGCTAACTGGAGAGGAGGAAACTTCTTAGCTGCATTTACAGATGAAGGTCAGGATGGTTCTTCTAGTAAACAGGCTAGTGCTCAATGGAAATATTACGATGGTCAAATGACGTCGTCAAATAATTTTATGGGGAACATTTATGATGGTATGTATGAAGGCATTCGTAATTGTAATATTTATTTAACTAATTATAACCCTGATATTTATTATAAGTTACCGGAACTTAGAGGAATATGGAAAGGTAACGTACTTTTGACTCGTGCATTTTACAAATGGCTTTTGGTGAAACACTACGGTCCATTACCCATGAATAATGAGATTTATAGTTTAGATCATGATTATTCTAAAGATGTGCGACCTAGTTACGCTAATTGTGTAGAAAGTATAATAGCTGATATTGATTCGGCTATGCTTGAAGATGACCTTCCTTGGAGTGTAAATAATAACGATAATGAAGGTACTTTGACAAAGGGTTTTGCGATGGCTTTAAAATCACAAGTAGCTTTATATGGGGCTAGTAATAATGCAATAGAATGGTCACAAGCTGCAACTATTACTAAAGATTGTTTAACTGCTCTAAAGTCACATAATTATTCAATTTATAAGGTGGCTACTAATGCTTATCAAAATGCTGGATCTCTTAATTCTTATCAGGATATGTTTTTAATTCATCCCGCACTTAGTTCAAATCGAATCAATACGGAATATATTTATAATCCGAACGGTACGTTGAATCTTTGGCAAAAATATGGTTTACCTATGAATGCTTCTAACGGTGTTACTTCTTCTGGCTTTTGTCCCTCTCAGGAATTGGTAGATGCTTATGAAACAAGCGATGGAATGCCTATTTTAAATCAGAAGACTCCATATCTAGATAATGAGCATCTGCAGCCCAACTACAATCCGGCTGCTCTAAAAGCTAATGGTGGTTTATATGATCCTGAATCCCCATATCAGAATAGAGACCCTCGTTTGCATGCAACAATAATCTGTAATGGTGATAACTTTGATTTAACGAATGGCAATAAACCTGTTGAAACATATGTTGGAGGTAATAATGGCTTTAGTACAAATAATGAACAATATACAAATACGGGTTATTATTTAAGAAAATTCAGTCATTGGGGGTCAAATAAGAACGTAAATAAGGATGGTACTTGGCCTTATTTCCGTTTGGCAGAGATGTATTTGAACTTTGCAGAAGCGTCATTCGAGGCAAATAGTGTTAATTCCGAAGCTAAAAGCGCAATTGATGCCGTTCGTGATCGTGTTGATATGCCCGCTTTGCCTACCGGATTGAGTCCCGAGGATTTTCGTTTACGTTTGCGTAATGAACGCCGTGTAGAATTTGCTTTCGAGGAAGAACGTTACTTTGATTTGCGTCGTTGGAACATCCAAAATGAAAAGGAAGGTATCATTACTGGTATGAAGATTACGAAGGTTAACAGTGATCTAAGCTATGAACGTGTTGTTGTTCAAAAACGTAATGTTACAGAACCTAAATATAGAGTAATGCCCATACCAAGAAATGAAGAACTTAGGTATGCTAAATATGGTATAAGCTGGCAAAATGAAGGTTGGCAGTAATAATGCTAGCTACTAAGAATTAGAAATGTAAAGAAAGGGTTGCGTCAAATAATTGACTCAACCTTTATCTTCGAGTTCCTGTTAATAGTGAGTTGAATTAATGTTCTGAAGATCTACGCAAGCACGTAAACTGAGAACTGTAGCAAATACCCTGTAAGAAGCTCCCTATTTAGGGTTTGCACCTAATGATTGATGGTCTTGAGACAAGATTATAGTTCTACCTTTTTTTGGTTAATGCCCTCTGTTACGATTTTTAATAGAGGGTTGTATTTATCAATAAACATAACAAACTGATTTAATCCTAAAAACTAATGAAAACAAATAGTACCGCTTATTTTACGGTCTTTTTTATGTGCCTTTTTGTACAGCAAATAACTTATGCCCAGAGAGTTCCCAAAATAAATATTGAAGATTTTAAAGGGACGGAAGAAGATGCAGTAAAAAAAATTGATACGCTTGAAATCTTGATTTCAAAAGCAGAGACTGAAGGTCTTGATGTCACCAAAGAAAAAATGACTATTAGCACCGCTAAAATCTTTTTGCTTTATGCTAACTGGGATGAAAATAATAAAGAATTGAATGAACCTTTATTAAAAACAATACAATCATTTCATCAAACTACGGCAGCGAACTTAGCAGAGCATCTCGCAACCTTTGAACGCAGTGAGGTTATTATGATGGTCGAAGAAGCTATAAGCACAGTAAAAGCTATCATTAATGGGGATGTCATTAGAAGATCCATACCTATTATAGATTGGTCGAAGGTCTCTGTAGTAAAAAACGAATTAATTGAAAATGGAAAACCTGTATTTTTAAATGATTATACATGGAAACCAGGAAGTGCCAGTACTTATAATTTAAATGAATATCTTGGAAATTTAAGTACATTTTACACAGCCCCTAGTCACGTTGCTAATGAAAGTGGCGCCATAGCTTCTTATATTTTAAATGACTTAAATAGTAAACCTTCAGGGACTATTGGAGGTGTTTTTATAGGACAAACTAGCGTTCCAAACTGGTTAAAAACAAAATATCCTACTATCAATAAAGGTGGAAGTGAATTTTTTAAATATGACATAAGTAGTCCTGGTATGAGAGAAATTATGCAAAAGCTTCTCGCTGGTGTTGGTCCCATTATAAAAGGAAAAAACTACAACAAACTAGGGTATATGTTGACAAATGAACCTCATTGGAATATTTCTGGTACTTGGGATGTTGTTGAATTCTCTGATTATGCAAAGGACAGTTTAAGAACTTGGCTAAAAGATAAACATAAAACCATTGAAAATTTAAATATACGTTGGGGTAAAAATTTCACAAGTTTTGATGATGTTATTATTCCATCACTACCCATTAACGAATCTGAAAGAGGAACTCCTGTTTGGTATGATTTAATCAGATTTAATCAAGACCGCGTTGCAAGTGGGTACCAATTTATGGCCGATGAAATTAAGAAAAATGATCCAGAAGGTAAATCTCATATTAAAATAATCCCAGGGTTCTTTACAGGAGGAAGTAGACACAGTGGTATTGATTTTGAGCAATTAACAAATATTACAAGTACAATAGGTAATGATGCTGGAACCCATAATTCACGTATGTGGGGGAGCCAAGAAAAATGGGAAGCGCGTTACTCTTATCACTGGAGAGAACTTTCATTAAGTTATGATTTCTTAAGATCTGTTGCCCCCAATAAAATAAACTATAACTCTGAAAGCCATTTTTTATCCGCTGGCTCATTTAGAGATTTGTTTCTAAGTCCTTCTTATGCCAGATCTGCGTATTGGTTAGCAACTTTACAAGGAATGAATGTTTCTCAATCATGGTATTGGCCTAGAGAAAGCGATGGTTCTATTAGAGCTAAAGAAGGTAAAGGTTATGCAGGGTCAAACGTTCAGCAACCAAGAATTGTCAATGAGATTGCTTCTACTTATATGGATTTAAATGCTAATGCTGACCATATTTCTGCACTGCAACACAAGAAACAACCTATTAGAATATTCTATTCTGAAAGCGCTGCAATAAATAGAGGAAGTTTTATGGACGATATCTTCGATATTTATGAAAGTCTTTATTTTGAAGGATTATCTATTGGTTTTGCTACTGAAAATATCATTAAAACTCAAGCCAATTCTAACTGGGATGTTATACTTATATATAATACAGAATCCTCAACCATAGCTGAAATGGAGGCTTTACAGTTGTATCTAGACAATGGAGGTACTGTAATATTGGACTCTAAGAGTCTTAAAAAAGATGAATACGGAAAAGTACATATGCTGGTTTTAAACAATGATAAAGGAGGTGTGTTAACTACAGTATCAACTCTATCAGATTTTGCTGTAAAAGCTAAAAATATAGCGGATACTAAACATCGATTTCCAAGTATAACACTCTCAGAAACGAATAGTTTAGGCTTGAAAGGCTGCGTTTGGAGAGCTTACACTAGTATCGATGGTAAGGAGATTATATCCATTGTTAACATCGGGAAAACGCAAGCATCAGTAACACTTGGCTTAAGAGGAGCTACAAATGCGATAACGTGTGTGAATCTATTAACAGGTGAAAAATTAAATGCCGATTTCACAATGAAGCCTGAAGCTGTTTTATTGTTGGAAGTTAGAGAGAAAACAGCTGAGGATAATAAATTTACGATTACAATTAATGGAGAAACCTGTGTTGGTGAAAATAATGGAAAAATCAATATTATTCCAGATGTAGAACAAAACTACATTGCTACCTTCAATGGTACTGATAGCAATTTTACAGATGATTTAACTCTTGAAGGCGTAAGTCCAGGAACTTATAATTTATGTATTTCTGTTGCGGGCGAAACCTTTATGCAATGCTACAGTTTAAAGGTTGAAGCAGCTACAACGATTACAGGTAAATCATCATTGATTTCGAATATGATTGCAGTTGAATTAGAAAAAGGAACACCACCTTTTAGCATTGATGTAAATGGAAAAATGGTTTATGAAACCTATTCGGATGCTTTTTCAATAGGGGTTAATCAAGGAGATAAGGTTCAGATAAAATCGAGCATTGCCTGTGAAGGAGTCCTATTAGAAACGGTTGATTTCTCGGGCTATATTAAGGCATTTCCAAATCCAACTACTGGTTCCGTACAGTTTGCGCTACCTATTCCAGATAAAGAGATTACAATCAATCTATATAATACTCAATCGAAATTATTATCATCAAAAGTATATCCTGTAATGGGTGGAACAGTAGAGCTAAGTGTAGGAGATAAACCTGTAGGGATTTATTTTGCAAAAGTACTAGGGGAAGTACCTATCAATATTAAAATTATAAAAAATTAGTCTGATGAAAAATATAAAACATATAGTACTTGCAGGTATTTTGGTATGTTCTTGTTCAGGTGATGGAGCAGACTCTGGTGGACAAACAGAAAATAAGGCTCCATCTAAAGTGTCATCGTTAACATACCCGACGAATAATTTATTATGCATCTCAAATACATTAGATTTTCAATGGGAAGCTTCATCAGACCCTGATGGAGATACTGTTTCTTATGTATTGGAAGTTTCAAAAAACAATCAATTTTCAACTATAGATCAATCATTTTCTGTTTCGGGAACTACTAAAACGGTAACATTAGAAAAAGGTGTTGCCTACTATTGGAGAGTTAAAGCAAAAGATAGTAAGAATTTAAGTAGCGATTTTTCTCCTGTTTATAAATTTTATACTGAAGGTATTGGAGCTATAAATCATTTGCCTTTTTCTCCAGATTTAATCTTTCCGGTATTAAATTTAGTGACTTCTAGCAGTACTGTCAATTTGAGATGGAATGCTAGCGATGTAGATAATGATGCATTAAAGTATGATGTTTATTTAGGAACATCAAATCCTCCACTAACTAAAGTTGGCGAAAACCAAAGCATAAATAATTTAATTATGAATTTGAATGCTGCAACAAATTATTATTGGCAAGTAGTTGTGAAAGATGGAAAAGGTGGAGTGACTATTGGACAAGTTTGGAATTTTAAGACGAATTGAAATTAGAATTTTTATATAGGACCTCGAAAATTACCTTACAAAAACCAGTACGATTATCAGATAATTAAAAAAAATATAGTTTCATTAAGGGGGGTAATATTATTGGGTTACTTTTCTTGTATGGTTTAAAACAAGCATAAGAAAGTCAGTGGCCTTTAACTAGATGAACTAGGTAAATTAAACCATTGTTAATACCTAAAAATAAGTATGAAAATACTTTCACAACTAGATAAAACTCTAAAATGAGAGATTGTGAAGTATACAATAAAGAAAAAGAATCCATCATTAATTAAATCAAAAAATCATGAAATTAACTACTATAAATCAACTATTGTCATTTTTGGCAATAGCACTACTGTTTTCAACATCCGAAACATTTGCGCAGAATGAAAGTGATTTTTATATCCCATTTACCGGTGGTATTACAAAAAATCTAAAAACTGATTTTGGAGTTGATAATCTATTTTCTACGGATGATTCCCAAGCATTACGTGATGCTATTGATGCTGTTGCCGCTGTGGGTGGTGGAAACATCTACATTCCCGAAGGGAATTATACCTTTCAAGGTATTGGTAACCTGAAATCTAATATAAATATTATTATTGATGCTGGAGTGGTGATTAGACCATTGGGCGGTCCAACAAAATTTTCGATGTTTCTAATTGGAAATGACGAACCACTTGTTGAAAACTGGAGCATAACAGGTGTTGGAGGAAGGTTTACGATTGACTTAACGCAGACTGAAAATCCCGAAGTTTTTGTTTTTACAGTAAACAATGTTAAAAATTTCAAATTATCTGATTTCAACATATTAGATAAAAAAACAGAATATTCAAATATAGCAATTGGACCAGCTAAATATAAAGGAACTTGGTGTTTTCCTGAAAACGGTGTTGTAGAAAATTGTGATGCAAATGATTGTGATTATGGTTATGGTTTAATGCAAATGCAAGCTGGGAAACATATTTATTTCAATAATATTTCAAGCACAGGAGGAATTCCCTTAAGACTAGAATCAGGTTGGAATGCTATACAAGGGACAATTGCTAGAATTGATGATATATACGCTAGGAATGTTCGTTGCTATAATGGACAAAGTGCTGTATTTTTAAGTCCACATACTATGAAGCAAGGAGTTGTTGATATACGAAATATTACCACTGTCGCTTGCGAATGGGCTGTTAAAACTGAAAATGGCTACGCTACATCAGCCCAGGCTACTAAAGGTCATACTCCTGGAAGTTTCGATGAAAATTCTGTTATTGCCAATATCAATGCCACTTATGGTGATAATGCAACAGTAAGATCGCAGGTTCTAAGATATATCCCTTGCGAACTTAGGAGCCTTATTGGGCCATACCGAAGTATAGATAGAACTTATCCTGCACCTTCGGTTGCACCTATTGGGGATTTGGCTCCTTTGGCAAGTAAAGGTACTTACCAGGTCAAAATCTGGGATGTTAGACATTCGGGTTACATGGATTTTGTTCCTACAATCGTGAATGAAAGCGGTGATGATTATGAAGATTGTACCACATCAGTTTGGAATCCTAATCCAGGAACCATTTCAGATAGATTCAATTTACTATCGCTAGTTGCTCCTCCTACTGTTAACAAAGATGATAATGTCAACTTATCAATAAATTATCAGGCTGATAAAAATGCAGATATATATTTTCAATTATTAAACAATAGTACAGGCAAAGTTGAGTCATCTACCAAAGCAACGGTTGAAGCTGGAAAAGGTACAAAAACGGCAACGGTACTAGTACCGTCTTCTCTTGATGATGGTGAATATGTTTGGAAAGTTTACGTTACTAAAATAGATGGAACAGTAGAAGATGATCAAGAATTTACGAGTGTAATTGTTGGAGAAAAACTAGGTGTAGATATGGTGAATATTGGAAACGCATTGTTAAATGATTTTGTTGTTTATCCAAATCCAACTTCAGAAATTATTAACATCAAAATAAATGACATTACAAATACATCTGAAATTATTGAAATATTTAATATTCTAGGCGATCGTCTTTATGAAAAATCAATAGCATCTAGGTCTCTATGTCAGATTAATGTTTCGGGCTTTCCTGCAGGGCTTTATTTTATTAAAATTGGAACTAGCTTAAAATCTATAGTTATTAATTAATCATCTTTATTTGTGATGAAATTCAATTATTAAGATGAATTAAGAATTAAATAAAAGTAGAATGAGACAAACTAAAATATTGTAACAATACATAGACTATCATATACGGATTAAAGTGTGACGAAGCACTTTGATTCACACTTGATAAACTAACTAATGATCACTAATTTAATCCAAATTCATTTTTTTGTCTGTGATGAACAATATTTAATGGAGTTTAGAAGTAAAATAAGGAATTAAATTTGAGAATACTACCTATTTACAAAGGATTGTAAACAAAATTTAGAATTAATTTATTAAATATATAAAAATATAAAAATGAGATATAGAACGATAAAAGGAAGTGATTTTTTAATGCTTTGCCTTTTTATTATTGGGAGTGCAAATTTATATACCGATCAAAAACAGTCGAATATCCTGTTTATTATGATTGATGATTTGCGTCCCGAATTAGGTTGTTACGCTTTGCCGCAGATCAAAACTCCCAATTTAGATCAACTTGCCACTCGAAGTACTTTGTTTAATAATGACTATTGGACAAGTTTGGAATTTTAGTACGAACTAGTTTTATTAACAGAACAAATAAACATCAAGAATTAATGAAAAAACATATTCTATTACTAATCTTATCAGTGGGTATAGGATTACACGCTCAAGCTCCTTTTTTACAACATAGAAATCTAATCAAAATTGAAAATTGGAAATTTTTGAAGGGGGTTACTAATGATGCAGAAAATCCCATTTTCGATGATGCTCAATGGCAAAATGTGAAAGTTCCGCATACCTATTCTATGGATGCCATCAATGATATTGGCTATTACAAAGGTGAAGCTTGGTACAGAACTACATTTGAGGCAGCTGCGTCTATGAACGAGCAACGTACCTACATCCGTTTTGAAGGCGTTGGTCAAGAAGCAACTGTTTATTTAAACGGAAAAAAAATTGGCACACATATAGGAGGCTATTCTGCTTTTTGTTACGAAATTACAAACTTGATTAAAAGTAAAGGTCAAAATGTTTTGGCAGTAAACGTGACCAATGCACCCAATTTTAAAAGAATTCCTATCGATGATGCTTTATTCAACCATTATGGTGGAATCTATAGACCTGTACAGTTATTTTCTACTCCAAAAAGTGCAATAACTCCAACTTATTTTGCTAGTTCTGGGGTTTTTGTAGAAGCTACAAAAGTAACTCCTGACAAAGCACAAATGGAGGTACGAACACATTTAAGTACTATTGATAATCAGTCCAATAGTATTCTAAAATACAGCTTGAAAAATGCCGAAAATAAGGTTGTATTCGAAAAAATAAAATCTTTAAACACAATAAGCAAAGATACAATCATCGTTAGTCAGTTCGAAATTGCGAAACCGATTCTTTGGAATGGTCGTATCAATCCACATCAATATACCTTAGATGTTCAATTGATTACAGACGGTTCAGTTGACAAAGTCAGTCAGAAATTCGGAATAAAAACTTTTGCTATAGACGGTGATAAAGGATTTATTTTAAATAATAAAGAGTACCGTTTAAATGGGGTTAGTAAACATCAAGAATGGGAACAAGTGGGTCCAGCAGTAAGCGACGAAAATCTGGTTGCCGATATGGAATTAATTGATGAAATTGGTGCTACATCTTTGCGATTGTCGCATTATCAGCATTCGGATAAAACCTATGAATTAGCAGATGAAAAAGGGGTACTTGTTTGGTCAGAAATTCCATTTGTACATGATTGGAGTAGTCGAGAAGGTGGAAATGCCAACCAACAATTAAAAGAATTAATACTGCAAAACTATAACCACCCCAGCATTTTTGTTTGGGGATTATGGAATGAGGTTAGGTCTTGGAATGGAGATAAAGCTCCGGCTGTAGTCTTGACCAAAGAATTAAACCAACTGGCACACAAACTAGACAAAACAAGAATGACCACTTCGGCTAGTGATAGAGACATGGTGGATGATATGGGTGGAATTACAGACCTCCAAGCGTGGAACAAGTATTTTGGTTGGTATGGTAATTCTATCGAAGAAATGGCTACTTGGTTGGATAAATCACATCGAGAACATCCCGAAATTAAAATTGGTTTAAGTGAATATGGAGCGGGAGGGAACATAAACCATCAAGACATAACAAAATTAGATAAACCCAAAGGGAATTATTTTCCTGAAATGGAGCAATCGAGATACCATGAAATTACTTGGAAAATCCTAAAAGACCGTCCTTTTGTTTGGGGGACTTTCGTTTGGAATATGTTTGATTTCTCAGTAGCAGGTTGGAATAGAGGAGGAATTAAAAATTTAAACCACAAAGGGCTGGTTACATTTGATCGAAAAACAAAAAAAGATGCTTTTTATTTTTACAAAGCCAATTGGAGTAAAGCGCCAGTACTTTATATTGCGGAACGACGAAATAATGTAAGAACCACTGCAATGACCAGCATAAAAGTATATACAAATCTAATAAAGGTCACTTTATATGTTAATAACAAAAAGATAAAAACACAAAAACTAGAATCAGACATAAATGTGATAACATTTGATGCTATTACACTTAATAAAGGGAAAAACGAGATAAAAATAATTTCTGCAGATAAATCTTCAAAATTGGAAGATGAGGTCAAATGGGAACTTAAAAATTAAAAGAATGAAAAAGCTAGTGTATCTTTTGCTTTTATTGCTACTACCAATTGTAATAAAAGCACAAGTTTCGAAAACAAAGTCCAGTTCAAAAGAGGTGAAAGCCATAACTCAAAAAGTAGCCGACTGGCAAATTGAAACTTTTGCAGAAATGGGTAAATACCGTGCATTACCCTCAAAAAACAGAGAAAAGTGGCATAATAGGGACGTTTATCCGGATTTAGAATGGCATTGTGCGGCATTGTATGCTGGTATGTTTCAGTTTAGCACCATAACAGATAATCCAAAATACATCAATTGGTTAAAGAGCAAGGGAGATAAAAACGACTGGAAATTATTCCGAAGAATGTACCATGCCGATGACCAAGCTGTGGGGCAATTTTACACCAATCTTTATGAAGTGTATAAGGATGAAAAAATGATTCAACCGACGCAAATGCGTTTTGATTCTATTCTGCAAACTGATAAAAGTACCAAAAGCCTTTGGTTTTGGAGTGACGCTCTTTTTATGGCGCCACCAGTTTGGGCTAGGCTTTCAAAAGTGACTAAGGATGCTAAATATTTAGAATTTATGGACAAACAGTATCGCATGTCCTATGATAAACTTTGGGATAAAAAAGAACACCTTTTTTTCAGGGATAAAAACTATTTTGATGCTAAAGAAAAGAACGGACAAAAAACGTTTTGGTCGAGAGGTAACGGATGGGTTTTTGGAGGCTTGGCGCTAATGATTCCCGATTTGCCTAAGGATTGGAAAAATAGAGCATTCTATATTTCTATTTTTAAAGAAATGGCTGCGACTTTAAAAAAGGAACAACGGAAAGACGGTACTTGGTCAGCAAGTATTTTGGCAGATGAAAAAGACTATCCGAATAAGGAAACAAGCGGTACAGCATTTTTTACTTTTGGTTTGGCATGGGGAATCAACAACGGATTTCTAGACAAAGAAACCTACGAGCCTGCTATGTTGAGGTCTTGGAACGCACTAGTAGATTGTGTCAATAAAGATGGGATGTTAGGTTATGTGCAACCTGTAGGAGCTGCGCCAGGAGAGAGTTTTAAAGACTATACAGAACTGTATGGTACTGGAGCGTTCTTGGCTGCGGGAACGGAAGTTTATAAATTTTATCAGAAAAAAGAAGTTTCAGAACATATGGATAAATTAAAAAGTAACTAAATAAATGAAAATAAAATCACTTGTATATATCGCAATAGTTGTTGTTACGTTCGCTAGACCCAATTTAGTATGTAGTCAACAAAAACTTCCTGTATTAGACAATCCAATGTCTGTTGACTATCTTCAAAATAAGATTAGAAAAGAACTTCCACGTTTAGTTTATACCAAGGAAACTGTTAAATTAGTAAGAGAAAAAATTAATTCAGATCCTGTTCTCAAAAACAGGTATGCTGCTATAAAATTAAATGCGGAAGCTATTTATAAAGAACCACTTTTAGAACGAGTTATTATCGGCAGACGCATGCTGGATGTATCTCGGGAGTTTCTTTATCGTATGAATATGTTGGGATTTGTATATCTAATAGAAGAAGATGATAAATCGTTAAATCGTATAAATGAAGAATTGCAAGCGGTTTGCAACTTTAGCAATTGGAATCCATCACATTTTCTAGATGTAGCAGAAATGGCTTTAGGAGTTGCCATTGCTGTTGATTGGACACAAGGGAACTTGCCAGAGGCTACCATTAGGTTAGCCAAACAATCTTTGCTCGAAAAAGCAATTCAAAAAACATGGAGAGCCAACGATAAAAAATGGGGAATTGCTTATGGTAATACCAATTGGAATCAAGTGTGTGCAGGTGGATTAATCGCTGCGTCTATCGCAATTGCTGATGAAAATCCAGAAATAGCTTCAAAAACAATTGCGAGAGCTTTGGATGGTTTGCCTAATGTTTTAGCTGCTTACGGACCTGACGGAGCTTACCCAGAAGGCGCTACTTATTGGGATTTCGCAACGGCCTATTCTGTAACAACAAATAGTATGTTTGAAAGCGCTTTTGGAACTGATTTTGGCGCAAATGACATTTTAGGATTTAAAGAAAGTGCTACTTTTAGGTTGTTAAGCGAATGTCCATCTGGTTTGTATTACAATTTTTCAGATTGTGAAGACAAGCAAAATGCTAATGGTAATTCAGTTCTCGCTTGGTTTGCCATGAAATCTGGAAACGAAGCTTTTTTTAAGCGAAATAGTTTTTTGCAACCAACAGAAATGACGAACAAATTGTCACGATTTGATGGTGTTGGGATGCTATGGATTGCACAATATGAGAAACGTTTTTTCAAAGATATGCCAGTGGCTTGGAAAGGCAATGGAAACAATCCGATAGTTATTTTTAAATCCGGTGCCGATGATGAACATCAATTTTATTTAGGTTGCAAAGGAGGAAGAGCAAGCATTAGCCATGGTAATATGGACGCTGGTTCTTTTGTTTTTGAATTAAACGGAATACGTTGGTCAATAGATGGTGGTTTTCAAGATTACAACGAATTAGAAAAAGAAGGTTTTAATCTTTGGACCAATGCGCAAGATGGTGATCGTTGGAAATTACTAACAAAAAATAACTTTGGACATAGTACTTTAACCGTCAATAATGAGTTGTTTTTAAACAATGCTTTTGCACCGTTAATTGCTTTTAAAGACGGGAAACAACCAGAAGCATCTTTCGATTTAACCGCTGTTTTTGGTGAAAACTTAAAAAAAGCAGAGCGGAAATTTGTAAAAGAAAGCAATACCTCTTTATTAATTGAAGATAAATTAAAATTTTCGGATACAACTAAAATGATTACTTGGCAAATGTTGACAACCGCTGATGTGCAGATTATCAAAGATGGTGCAATTCTTTCGCAAGGGGGTAAAAAATTAAAATTAGAAAATATTTCGCATCCAGAAGTAATTGTGTCCATAGTGTCCTTGGATCCACCACCATTAGAATTAGACAAACATATTGCAGGGCTCAAACGGATAGAAATACGAATTCCGGCAACGGCTAGTAAATTAGACGAAACCACTATAAAAATTAGATTATCTCAATATTAGATTCACTATGAAAAAATCCATTTTAATATACTTATTTACCTTATTGTTGTCCATAAGTGGCATTGCGGTCAAAGCCCAAAATTTCTCTACAGCCGGATTTTATGAAGTAGCCAACTCTTCTAGAAAAGTGTTTAATTTCAACCCTGGATGGCGTTTTTATAAGGGCGACGTAAAAAATGCGGAACAGCTACAATTTGACGACAGTGCTTGGGAAGCTGCAAATCTTCCGCACGGATTAGAAATATTGGGCGAAAATGCCAGTGGAGGTCGTAATTATCAAGGTATTGCTTGGTACCGCAAACAATTTCAAGTCAGTAAAAAAACGGCTGACGCCAAAGTATATCTTTATTTTGAAGCGGTAATGGGAAAATGCCAAGTCTGGGTAAACGGAAAACTTGCGACCGAACATTTTGGAGGATATTTGCCTTTTGCTGTTGATATTACCAATTTGATAAACAAAGATGCAACTCCCAATATAGTGGCTGTAAAAGCCGATAATAGTGATGATAAAACCTATTTACCAGGTAAAAACCAATCTGGATTGGATTTTACTTATATGGGCGGTATTTATAGAGATACCTATCTTATCGAAACCCCTTCTACGCATGTTACACTCACAGAGCTAAGTACTACGGTTGCTGGCGGAGGTGTTTTTGCGGCAACAGTTGCTATTAATGGTAAGGCTGCAAAAATAGAAGTTCGAACAGAATTGGCAAATGATAGCCAACAAGCTAATAAAATTACCCTTCAAACTACGCTGGAAGATGCCAATTATAAACCAATCAAAAAGACAACTCAGAAAATTGACTTAAAAGCGGGCGAAAGCAAACAATTGAGCCAACAATTGGACGTTAAGAATGTACAATTTTGGCATCCTGATAATCCCTATCTTCATTATATAAAGACAGAAATTGTTGTCAATGGTAAAGTGGTAGACGCAATGCGAACGCGTATTGGAATTCGTTTGTTCGAAATGCGTGGAAAAGACGGCTTATACATAAACAAAGAACCGTATGAAGCGAAGTTAATCGGAGTAAACCGTCATCAAGATTATACTTATGTTGGAAATGCATTGCCAAATTCTGGACAATGGCGAGATGTGAAATTACTAAGAGAAGGTGGTTCACGCATTATAAGAGCAGGCCATTATCCACAAGACCCTGCGTTTTATGATGCTTGTGATGAATTTGGAATGTTGACAACAACAGCCAATCCGGGTTGGCATTTCTTTAACTTCAAAGAGCCTATTTTCGAAAAAAGACTGTATGAAGACACTCATAATCTAGTGCGACGTGATCGCAATTTGGCTTCTATTTTAATGTGGGAAACGGCTCTGAACGAAACACCACAGCAACCCGCAGAAGCGATGAACAAGATGCATAAAATTGCTCACGAAGAATTTCCTTTTCCAGGAATGTTTACGGTAACGGATTACCAAGAAGCCAAAAAAGCAGGCTTGGATTTGCAGTATCACGGTACCGATCCCAATGTGAATTCCTTTAATCGAGAATATGGTGATGGAAACGAAGTGGACAATTGGTCTTCGCAAAATGCAACTACTCGAGTAAAAATGGAATGGGGAGAAAAAGCGTTACTCAATCAAGCTATGATACAAGCAGCCACCCTAAATGACCGATTCAAAACACCAAAATCAAGATTAGGAGGTGCAATTTGGGCAGGAATAGACCATCAAAGAGGCTATCATCCAGACCCTTTTTGGGGCGGATTATTGAACGGACTACGTTTACCAAAATATGTGTATTATTTATACAAAAGTCAATACAATGCGGACTATAAAGTACCAGGAATAGAAACGGGTCCAATGCTATTTATAGCCAACGAATTGACGCAGATTTCTCCAAAAGAAATTGTCATATTCAGTAATTGTGACGAAATAAAATTGACTTGGCTAGGGAAAGTTGTGGGCATTCAAAAACCATCCAATGACCCAAAATTTAAGGATTTACCACATGCTCCTTTTGTATTCGAAAATGTATTCGACTTTGCAGAAATCAATACCCATTGGCGTTCCAAGACCAATCAAATTGAATTAATAGCAGAAGGGATGATTGATGGAAAAGTGGTTGTCAAAACAGTGAAAAATTATGCTGAACGTACTGCTGGGGTCAAACTGACTGTTGATAGTCAAGGCTTGGATTTAGTGGCAGACGGTTCCGATTTTATTCCAGTTCGAGCAACTATTGTGGATACAGATGGTATCAAAAAAGTATTAGCGTCTACAGAGGTTTATTTCGAAATTGAAGGAGAAGGGGAAATTATAAGTACCAATCCTGTAAAAGCAGAAATGGGTGTGGCAACAGTTTTGGTTCGTTCGACCTTAAAAGCGGGAACTATTAAAATAAAAGGATTCGCAAGCGGATTGAATACTGATACGATAACATTGGAATCAAAACCAATGGTCGAAAAACCACTTTATGATGCCAATTATTTATCATCATCGGCAAAGGCGAAGAAGGAGAAAGGATTTGTAATTCAAGAATCGAAGATAGACTTACCTTTAGATGTTCAAGAATTGCATAAAGAAATCAAAAAGCTGCAATTAATCATAACGGGTAAAGAACAAGATTTAATGGAATTTAGAAGCAAAACAAAGGAATAAAATCTATAATTCGAACTATGGATAAAAGATTATAAAAACAGTTTTACACTATTTATTAAAATTATAAAGATGAAAAAAAGAACGATAAAAGGAAGTGATTTTCTAATGCTTTTCCTAATAATTATAGGTAATATAAGTATAAGTAACGGACAGAAGCAACCCAATGTTGTATTTATTATGGTTGACGATTTGCGTCCTGAACTAGGTTGTTATGGTTCGCCACAAATTAAAACACCTAATATCGACAAGTTAGCTTCTCAAGGAACCTTGTTTAACAATGCTTATTGCAACATTCCTGTTTGCGGTGCTTCCAGAGCGAGTCTATTAACGGGTATTCTTCCAACAAAAGAACGTTTTGTTCAATTTGATGCTTATGCATCAAAAGATGTCCCAGATGCAAAAACATTACCTCAGGTTTTTAAAGAAGCAGGATACCAGACCTTTTCTATTGGAAAAGTTTTTCATCATCCAGATGATGCTAATGATAGGAGTTGGAGTGAACCTGCTTGGTTGAATCAAGGAGAGAAATATGATTTTATGCTATCGAAAGATCCTATATCAGCCTTAACATTAAGCAAGGCTAATAGAGGAAGAATATATGAAATGCCAGATGTGAAGGATGATGCCTATAACGACGGACAGACTGCCTTGAAAACTATTGAACAGCTGAGAAATCAGAAAAAAAACAAACAACCCTTTTTTATTGCTTGCGGTTTTGTTCGTCCTCATTTACCATTTTATGCCCCAAAAAAATATTGGGATTTATACAATAGAGATTCCATTACTGAAGCAAATAATAATTTCCGCCCAAAAAATGCGCCTGCAAGTCTTAACGGAAGTGGTGAATTTAGAAACTATTATTTAGATAATTTAAACCCAAAATCGGAAGAATTTCGTAAAATGATGAAACATGGTTATTATGCCAGCGTTAGTTATACCGATAAATTAATTGGTGATGTATTACAAGAACTTAAAAATCTGAATTTAGATGAAAATACCATTGTGGTTCTATGGGGAGATCATGGGTGGAATCTAGGAGAACATACCTTTTGGGGAAAACACAATATGATGAAATTAGCCTTGAAAGTGCCTCTGATTATAAAAGTACCAACTAATAAAAACGTTAATAAAACATCTGCAATTGTCGAAAGTGCCGATATCTTCCCAACCTTGTGTTCTCTGGCAGGAATTATTCCACCAAAACAAATTCAAGGGAAAAGTTTCACTGAGCTTCTTTCTAAAAAAGAGGAACCATTTAGAGAATATGCCTATAGTAGATTTTTAGATGGAGATACCGTTATCAATGATCGTTATGCTTATACCCATTATTCAGGTAAAAAACATGGAGAAGAAGTCATGCTTTTCGACCACCTCAGTGACCCAGATGAGAACGAAAATGTAGTCATGAAACCAGAATACAAAGAGGTTGTAAAAGAAATGGAAGCGTGGTTGAAAGCTTCTCAAAACAGAGCTGTGAAGTAAAAAATAGTATCTCTAATAAGATATCGGCCTAGAAAAGGATGATTGTCCATTGAGCGCTTTATTCATTTGGTTTGTTACTTGTGACTAAAACAGTAGAGCACTAAATTGTAATTTTTTTTAACCCTTTGGGTGAAATTATCAAAATTGGTTATTAAAGCAGTTTTTAGTTAGACTACTAAATCTAATTACTACCTATTTGTCCGTCTGAGCTTAGCCTGTCTAGAGCTTTCTTCGAAGGGGAGACTATTCTGATTACACTTTGACAAGCGCAGTTTGACCTATTTCATGTGAATTTGATGGATACTATTAATTTCACCCAACGGGTTTGTTTTAAAGCTTAGATTCAATTAATAAAAGCAATTAGTGTTTTTATTTAAAGGTGCAAACTAAACCTTTTTAGCTATTCACGGTCTAATGTAATAACTATAACTAAAAAAAACAAAAATGAATTTGAAAACAACACTGACACTTACGTTAGCTTCCTTTTTTCTGATGTCCTGTTTTGCGGCAAAACCAGTGGCAATAGAAGATAGCTTGGTAAAAAGTAAAGGAGCTAACCAAAAACTACCGAATCTAATTATTATTCATACCGATGAGCATAATTTTCGAACGCTAAGTTGTTACCAAAAATTACTTTCAGAAGATCAAGCTTTTGTTTGGGGAAAAGGCAATAATTCCAAAACTCCCAACATTGATAAATTGGCAGACGGCGGTGCAATTTGTACCAGTTATTACGCATCCTCGCCAGTATGTACGCCATCTAGAGCGTCTTTGGTGACCGGTTTGTATCCGCAAGCGACAGGTGCACCCAAAAACGGACTTCATTTGAAGAAAGGAATACCAACTTTTGCCTCTATTTTAAAAGACAATGGTTATGCGACTTCCTATGTAGGGAAATGGCATTTGGCAGGAAATGGAACATACGCTTTTGGAATTGAATATAATGCAGGTTTTCAAGATAATCGCTATATGATGGACGGCGGGCATGCTCCTTATTTTCATTTAGAAGGTGATAAGGTATCTGCTGTCAATCAAAACCAAATTAATAAATTCCCTAAGGAAGAACTAATTCATGTAACCGATTTTTTCACAGACAAAGCGCTGGATATTTTGGAGCGTGACAAGAAGAAACCTTTTGCCTTAATGGTGTCTATTCCAGATCCACATACTCCTGATTACGCAAAACCTCCGTATCATACCATGTATGAAAATTTAAACATTAAAGCGCCTAAGACAATGGCAGCAGAATATACTGCCATCAAACCATCATGGGCTAAGGACGGCGAAGATAAAGGAGATACTAATGAAGCAAGTGGAAAAAAATCTTTTGCCAAAGACAAAGACGCTTTAAAACAGTATTTCGGTATGGTAAGCCATATCGATGATAGTGTAGGTCGAATTCTTAAATTTTTGGAGGATAATAATTTAACCGAAAATACAATTGTTGTCTTTACTTCAGACCATGGTGATATGTTTTTTGAACATAATCGTGTAAACAAAGGAGTCCCTTACGAAGCCTCTGCTCGTATTCCATTTGTAATCCGTTATCCAGATAAAATTCCAGCGGGTAAAGTGATTAATACGGCTTACACCAATGTTGATTTTGCACCAACAATCTTGAGTATTATGGGAATAAAAACTAAAGCTAAGTTTGATGGTTTAGACAGTTCGGATGATTTTTTAAACGATAAAAAAGTAATTGATAGTGATAGAATAACCTATTTTGCTAAATCTGGTGGATGGTGGGTAGCAGCAGTCAATGATGGCTATAAATTGATAATTGATAAAAATGAGCGTCCTTATTTATTTGACTTAACAAAAGATCCAGACGAGTTGACCAATTTCTACAATGATAAAAATTATAAAGCGATTGCTCAAAAGATGCAAACAGAATTGTTCAAACAGCTAGTAAAATATGATGAGCCTGGTTTGAAAATGAGTAAACCTTACATTACAAAATAATGCATTTTAGTTTGTTTTAATGATGTCCACTCCATAATTTTTTTTAATCTAATAAGCCAAATCCTGAGAATTTAGAAGGTTTGTCATTTATTTCGATTAAAGTATAATGAAAGGGATTTTTCTACGGATTAGTCCCTTTTTTTATTTGAATGTATTTGGTGAATAGTTATAACGATCGTGATTAGTAGTGAAATATATATGAAAAAAATAATAAGCTTATTAGTGATTTTTTTGAGTATCCAAAGCGTTCTAGCTGCAGACGGAATTAAAAGTATTGAAACCGATTATACCATCATGAAAGTGAGGGTGACGAAGTATAAAAACACAACAAAAATTATAGGTTCCAGTTACGAGGGAACAGTCGTTTGTTATGATTATGATGGAAAGTTGCAGTGGAAGAACGAGCTTTCTGGTTTTATGAACAATGATATTTACTGTGCCGATATTGACAATGATGGTAAAGATGAGGTCTTGGCTCCAAATGCAGACGGAAACTTATATTGCCTTGATGATGATGGAAAGTTATTGTGGAAATTTAAAAAGAATTCGGCACCTATTTTGTCAGCGACTATGGTTGCTAAGGATAAAATAAACTATGTTGTTTGTGGCGGTTACGATAAGAATATTCATTATTTAACAGCGGATGGAAAATTATTAAAATCCATTCCATCAGCTTCCTATAGTGTCGAAAATAAGTTTAAAGATCATGCCATCAATTACCTGAGAACGATTCAACAAAAAGGAAAAGATATTTTGGTGGCTTTAAGTGCTTTCAATACCAATTACGATCAAGGAGTTTTGTATTATTTTAATCCTTTAGAGAACAAACCTTATGCTTCTGACAAGATGAATGGTAAAGGTAAAGGAGGTTCATGTCCAGGAACCTTTGCGGTAAATGATTTGTTTCCAGCTAACACAGAAATAATTTTAGGAGGAAACGGATTGAATCAATTGGGAGTTTCTATAGCTTCTGTTGAAAAATTAACCAATGCTAAATTAGATTTAAAACTAAAAGAAAAATCAGATTTAGGAGCAGTAGGTTACCGTTTGGCATCTGCAGAGGCCATTCCAGATGCAAATAGTTTCAAATATTATGTGCTGTTTGGAAATAGAATGTTTTTAGTTTCTCCTGATAAAAATGGAGAGAAAATAGAGATTATCGAAAGTAATTATGCTTTTAATGATATGTGTAAAGATGCGTCTACCAAAAAATTAATTTTAGGAAGTGCACAAAGTGGAGGTAGTTGTATTCATGTGATTGATTACACCAATAATAACTGGAAAAAGGATTTCGAAAAATTAAATCCTCCAGGAAAAATCGCCAAAATTCTTGAAAACACAAAAGATTTTAGTCTAAAACTAAGAAAATTTAAAGCACCAAATTGGGAAAACCAAAAAGTCGCCGTAAAGGTTTTATCTTCTGGATTGAATAGAGAAGAAATAGATGCTTTGGCTAGAATAAATGGTAAAAATCCAGTAATTATAGAGGAGGTTAAGAAATTATACCCACATGTCGAAAATTGGGATCGTTCTATTTTGGATAATAAAGTTTCAAGAGAAACAAGGGATGATCGTAAGAAAGCCGATTTGACTAGTACGGAAGCATTTAGTTTATTCAAAAAGGGTTTAGATGATTCTAAATCAGGAATTCAGTATTGGCAAGGACACGGTAGAGATGTTTATTTCTATTCCTTATCAACTGTAAAAAAGGTAATTGATTATGCGGGAGCAAAAATAGTGATTCCAGTTTTTGCAGAATTGGAGCAACACGACAAAGATATTGAGTGGACGACAGAAAATTTCATCTATCCATTAGCAAGTCACTTACAGGGAACAAACAGTTTTTTTTCAATTAGAAATAAAAATTTATTTTGGCAATCATCGGTTTATACACCGGCTTGGAAACGTTTGGTTTCTGGGGAGTTTGCCAATGTATTTGTGTCGTCTATGGAGGAATCCAATAGCAAAACAATGGACATGAGTATTTCGGGTAGAATGGGTTTATGGGCTGCGGGTTCGATGAATCAATGGGGAAGCCGATTTACAAGAGACAATGCTTGTTATGATCGATTGAGGCAATTGTCTTATCAAAAAGTACCAAATCATGCGTTAAGAATGTTTGTACACCAAATTGCTAGTGGTGCTACCGTGGTTCACAATACGTCTGTAAATGAAGACTATCAAAAAGTATTGTGGGATATGATTGCAAAAGGAATTTTGTACGTTCCTACTCGTGAAGAAATCGTGAGTATTAACCCCGTTCATTTAAGTATTATAGATCCTGATTCTTTGTATTTAGAAGGGAATCACGTAAAAGATATAACCATTTATGATGAAAATTTCGAAAATGAAAATCCTATGGTTATAGGTCGTACCACGGGCGTGTTTGCAGGTGCTCCTGTAACAGATTGGGATTTTTCTAGCTACGCATCAGGTGCCAAGGAACGCAGGTTAGAATTTTTACCGACCTATAGCAATGGAATGGTCTTGACAACGCCTCCGACAGATAAAAATTCTAAAAGAGGATTGTTGGAGAATCACTTAAACCCTATTTATAAAAATAATGTAAAAGAATTTTTTACAGACGGTAGAAATTATTATTCGGATGCTAATAAAACAAAAAAATATAGAGCAGATGAGTATTACACAACAGTAAAAAAAGCGATAGAAGAAGGGACAAAAATAATGCCTCTAACTGTAGAAGGTCGTGTGGCATGGGTAGCGGCGCAAACAGCACCCACTCATTTGCGATTGACCTTGGTTGATGGTGGTTATGTAAATCCAGATGACCGCATGGTGACGGTTAATTTTCATACTGCAAAAGTGAAAAAAATCGTTAATTTGTTAACCAATGAAGAGGTGAAATTCACAGCCGAAAAAGCAACCATCACAGTACCTTGTGGGTTGTTTATGTTTCTGGATATTGAGTTAAAAGAAAAACTTTAAAAAAAGAAGGTTCGAGATGAAATCAATTTATAAGAAGGTAAACTACAGTGGCTAGACTAATTTTTTAATTTCTATTTATGTACATGAAAAAATATTTATTTCTTCCATTCTTAGTGTTTTTTCTCTTTGTAGTTTCAAATTCCAAAGGGCAAAAGAGCAATGCACCCAACGTTGTTTTAATCATGTTAGATGATTTGAATGACAATACAGGTTTTTTGAAAGGGCATCCACAAGTAAAAACACCAAATATGGATGAGTTAGCGCAACAAAGCGCTGTTTTTTACAACGCTCACGCCAATGCTCCAATTTGCGGTCCTTCACGGTCAAGTCTTTTGACAGGGATTTATCCTCATGTTTCTGGTAATTTTTGGTTTGACAAATGGTTTGAAAATCCTATTTTGAAAAATTGTAAAAGTCTGCCCGAGATTATGGGATTGAGCGGATACCAAACTTTTGGAACAGGAAAATTAATGCACGATGAAGTAGAAAGTATGTGGGGTCAATTTGGAATTCCAAATGATTTTGGACCCTATCCATTTGACGGGAAAAAGACGGTTGGTCATCCATCCGTTCCAGAAAAATTTAGAGAGTTGGGTAAAAATGATGGTTTATTCACTTCATTGGCAGACGTTCCAGAAATACTACCTACCTCTGATGCGCCAGGTTACAAAGGTTGGAGAGATGTTAGAAACAAAAAACTTTTCAAATACGTCAATGATGACGACAGGGATTTGATGAACGATGAATTGAGTGCAAACTGGGCAGTAGAAAAAATCGGATCATTAGAAAAAGCCAATGATGCAAAACCTTTCTTCTTGGCAGTTGGTTTTGTAAAACCACATACTCCTTTGGTTGCTCCGCAAAAGTATTTTGATATGTATCCATTAGAGACTCTCAAAATTCCAGAGATAAAAAAGAAAGACAAGGACGATTGTTACTACTTATCGACTTTTGATCGTTTTATACCACCATGGGCAACCTATTATACCGCTTTAAAAGACTCTTACAAAGGGGAAGATGAGGGATTAAAAAAATACTTGCAAGCCTATTTGGCTTGTGTAACCTTCGCTGATGATCAAGTGGGAAAAGTGATAGATGCTTTGAAAAAAAGTAAATTTAATGATAATACGATAGTCATTTTGGTTAGTGATCACGGCTATAATCATGGTGAAAAAGATTTCCTGTATAAAAATAATTTATGGGAAAAAAGCACAAGAGTACCTCTCTTGATTCGAACTCCAAAAACGGTTGCAAAAGGTGGTGTGAAAGTCAATAACCCTGTTTCTTTGGTTGATATTTATCCTACCATAATGGATTTATGTAATATTAAGGAAGCTAATATGAAAAATTCAAATGGAGCCCCATTAAGCGGTTTTAGTCTTAATCCTTTTATCGAAAGTGCTACAGGCAAAGGTTGGAAAGGACCAGAGGTAGCATTGACAGTAGTAAGAGGTGACTTTAAGAGTAAAGATAAAAAGAAGCAAAGTTATGCCGTAAGGTCCAAAGAGTATCGCTATATTTTATACGTTAACGGAAAAGAAGAATTATACCATAACGATAAGGATCCAAACGAATGGGATAATTTGGCAAATGACCCAAAATTTTCCAAAATTAAAATGGAGCTCAAAAAACAATTGCTCGCATTGATTAATTGAGACCAGAGAAGGAGTTTATAATTTACAAATATAATCCTTTGGGCGTGCCCCTTCGTAATCCCGAAGCTTCGGAACTACCCCTCACGCAAACCAACTTTGACGCTATTTCACAAGTTTATTATTATACAAATGTACATGACCGACAAAGACATTTTAAAAACGGATACTTAAATAATTCGATCCTTCTGAAAAGTTCTGGACTAAAATTGGATAAGTTGGTATTTTAATTTACGATTTGTAGGAATATTTTATATATTTGAAAAAGAAATTAAAGCGAAACCAACCTTCGATTTTGCACCTAAATAGGAGTGGATAGGCTAAGGTTTGTTTCGCATATATACAAGTTATGCCTCATTATAAAAAACAGAAATGCTAATAGACGACCTTTTAAAAAAAATAGACTTTAAAGACTCTAACAGAGGATATTATACATTTGAGACTTTTGTATTAAATTTATTAAAAGTTCATCAAGATAAAAATAACAAACCTTTTTTATCCCAACCAAGAAGAATAGGTTTTGATGCTTATGCACCTGAAGGAATTGAAAACATTAGTGGAGGAACTCAAATTGAAATTAAAATCAACATAGAGAGATTACCACCAAGAATGTTAATGGAACAAGTATTAAGAATACTGCAAAGAAATCCAGAAATAGAACCATTTGAAAATATTCTTTTTATTACTTCAACTCCTATTTCTCCAAGATTTAGAGAAATGTTTGAAAAAAGAATGTTAGATCAAAACATACATTTTAAAGTTGTTCTATGGGGTTCCGAAGAAATAAATAAAATTGTTTCAAAAAATAAAAAAGAAGCAAATGATATTGCTAATAATTTATTTTCTCTTCGGATTGAATCTGCTGTTGTTCAAGTTTCAAAAGATTGGGAAAAAGAAAGGACCGAGAAAATTGAAATATTAAAGCTTTTATACAAAAAAGGACAATTTTCATTTTTTTTAGGTGCTGGAGTATCAAGTAGTGCAGGAATGCCTGATTGGAATACACTTCTTAATTCTTTATTTGTAACCTATTTGACGAATGAATTCGATAACGAAACTAAAATATTAGACACTGATATAAATCAAATAGTTGAAAGACTTAATGAAATGGACGAACCTTCAGCATTGATGGCTGCAAGATATTTAAGAAAAGGATTAGATAATAGTGTATCCGAATCAGAAATATTTAACAAAACTATTACGGAAAATTTATACAAATTAAGAGATGTTTCAAAAAAGATAGATTCGGATTTAATACTATCAATTACTGAAATGTGTATGCCACTTCGAACTGGAGCAAAAATAAAATCAGTCATTACATATAATTTTGACGATCTAATAGAAAGACAACTCGAAAAACAATCGATCAGACATCATAGCATTTATACTGATAATGAATTTATTGATCCCGACGAACTTCCAATTTATCATGTCCATGGATTTTTACCCGAAGATGTTAAAGCATATGAATCTCTAGATAAATCTACTTTGGTTTTTTCTGAAGAAGGATACCACTTAATGTATTCAGACTCTTATCACTGGTCAAATCTTGTCCAACTTTCTAACTTGAGAGATAATAATTGTCTTATGGTTGGTCTTTCAATGACTGATCCAAACTTAAGAAGATTATTAGATATTTCTTCACGAAATAGTGATAAAACAAGACATTTTGCTTTTATGAAAAGATTGACAATTGATAGTTTTACAAGTAAAGAAGGCAAAAAAGTAATTGATAATATAGATGGAGCTAAAAAATTTTTAGATAGACATCATAATTTGAATGAAGAAATAATGAGAGAGCTAGGTGTTTCAATCATTTGGTATACAGGCTACGATGAAATTCCAAAACTTTTAACTGAAATTATTAAATAAAATAACGAGTCATAACAGCAAAGATTTCGTTGGGCCTGAAAAGCCAACACCCGAGCGATAGCGAACGGACGTACTAATGAAACCGCGGTTGAACCCTTCGGCTATCGCTCAGGAGAAGCTCACCGCTATACTTCCGCCACTATGGGGATCTCGATAAACAAGTTTAGGGATTATTAGGTAAAATAGTTTCCTCCAAACTAGAGGAAAACAGCTGATTGCGCGGTATTCATGTGATATGTTGCATACTTAAACATACAACTTTTCTGTCGAGTATTTCAATTATTTACTTATATTTGGGAGAACTAAACGGAGGTTTTTTCACAGACTGACATAGGCGACAGCAGTCCGAAAATCTTAGAATTCACAACCATAAAGCTAAATCAACAGAAAAATTCAGTAAATTTGGAATATTAAATTAAAAAAAGATGGCACAAATCATAACTATAGAATATCCTGACTCTTTAGCAAACTCAATGAGAATGAGTAAAAGCGAATTTGGAAGAGAAATTAAAATTTCTGGTCTTGTAAAGCTTTTCGAATTGGGGAAAATTTCATCTGGAACTGCCTCAAAAGTTTTACAAATGTCGAGAATTGAGTTTTTGGAGTTATTAGCAAAATATAGTGTTGGATTTTTGAATGTTGAAGATTTAAATGAAGATTTTCAAAATGCTTAAAGTTGTTTCAAATACCACACCTATTATTTCCCTTTTAAAAATTGGTAAACTCCAAATTTTTAAAGACTTGTATGGCGAAATTATTATTCCTCAAGAAGTGTTTAATGAAATTGAAGCAGGGAAAAACAAAGAATATTATACTGATTTGTCCAAAATTGAATGGATTAAAATCGACAAAATAAGTAATGAAAAGTCTTTGTCATACTTTTTAGATTTAGATAAAGGAGAAGCTGAAGCTATTGTTTTGGCTACTGAAAGAGAAGCTGACTTAATTATTCTTGATGAATCTTTAGGTAGATTTCACGCTAAACATACTGGAATAAAAGTTACTGGAACAATTGGAATTCTTCTAAAAGCTAAACAACTCGGATATATATCAGAACTAAAACCTTTGCTTTTTGAATTAAGAACAAAAAACGTATGGTTAAGTGATAGTTTTATTGAAAATGCGCTGAAACTTGCTAACGAAAAATAGACCTGGTAAATCTGCCGTCGCCCAACAGCAAAGATTTCGTTGGGCTTGAAAAGCCAACACCCGAGCTATAGTGAACGGACGTACTAATGAAACCGCGGTTGAACCCTTCGGCTATCGCTCAGGACAGGCTCACCGCTCTACTTCCGTCACTATGGGGATATCGATAAACAAGTTTAGGTGATTTAAGAGGACAAAGCGTCCTCTTTTTTTTGAGCCGTAAATTAGGCTGGTTTCATTGTATTTTCCTTCACATCATCGCATACGTGCCCCAGCTGGCGCAAGAGTAATTGACCGCAAACGCTAGTGCGAGCATCTCGCTCGTGCCCGCAAAAGTAAGCAGTTACAAGTTGATTTGTAACAAACCCTATCGGTAGGAAATAGAGTAGTGCTATACATTATAATAATAATGACCAAATCATTTTTAAATTTGGCATGATTTAAATTATAGGCAAGAGCAAGGGAGACAGGCCCAAAATGACAAATTTTAAGCCAAAAATGGTTCCTACGGTATTTGGGCAATGTCTACTAGCAATTTAAGCCACCGATAAAACGGGTTGGGTTATCATTACTGCAAAAAGTAAGGATGGCATATTGTTTTCGAATAAAGTAATTATTCCAATAAACACCTTTTTTGGGAGGTAGTAATAAAAACGAAAAATAAATCAACATCTCCATTAGCTGTAATTCCAAACTTAAAAATTTATAATAATAACAATATTTTCCTGAAATTAAATATGTTACCTCCAAAATTCCTGACAAAGGTCAATGGTATACTAGCAAATTAGAAAAGTGCTATAATGTATAAAATAAATGCTAAAACACTTAGGATATTAGAAATAAATATGGTTTTTTTTGAAAGGAAATTTTTTGAACAAACACTTTTTTTATTACATATAAAAGTGTTTGTTTTTGCGCTAAATTCTTGAGATTAATGTTCTAAACATTGAAAAAATAAATAAATCTAAAAATAAATAAAATTGTTGTCTTGTAATTTTTTTTATTGGCTAATGTCAATATTAATGGGCTAATTCCATTAGAATAGTGAGTAAACATGTGTACCTTTAGATAATTTTAATAATAGTGCTGTATCCTTTTAATGACTACTATATACATTTAAAAAAAGTATGAGAACATTGAATCAATATTAAGGAGATAAATTTGTATAAAATTTTTTAATATATAAATATTCACGATTGTCTGAAACTATACATTTACAACTAGAATCGCTTTTTTTAATGCACTATAAAGATTGGTGTTTATTATCGTATTCTTATCTCAATGACAAAGAAGAGGCAGAGGAGATAGTACAAGATGTATGTGCTAAAATACTTTTAAAAAAAAAACAAGATGAAATCTTAAATCTTAAAGCATATATCGTTGTAGCTATTAAAAATAGTTGTTTGAAAAAAATTAAGACACAACAGAAATTTACCACTTTATCAGAAACAGAAGTTGATACTAACGCTAGTAATCTTGAGGACAATAAACCTTCATTGGAGGAACAAACGGGGCAATTATTAAAAATAATTGAAAAATTACCACAACCTGCGCAAAAAATTTTTCTACGATGTGTTGTTGATGGTGAAAAATACCAAGAGGTAGCAGATGCGTTAGGAATATCTATCAATACAGTAAAATATCATATAAAATCAGCGTATAAAAAAATTAGGGGTGAAATGGTAGAATTTTCAGTTGTATTTTTATTCTTATTGAAAATTTACAGAAAATAATCTAGACGAAATTAGATTTGATTTTTAGATTGTAGTAAAAACTCATTTTTTTGAGTTTTTTTTATTTTAAGACTACCCGATTTCACTTTATGGGGTCTTACTATAAATAGCACAAACTAATTATTATATTTTTTCGATTATGGACATAATAGATTTGATTATAAAGAAATTACATAATATTCTTCTCTCTAAAAAAGAAGAACGTTTTTTTGCTGCATGGATCGAAGAATCTTCACAGAATGCTATTTTCTACAAAGAATTAGAAGTCTTGAAAAATCAAGAGTCGGAAGAAAACCCTTTTAATGACGTAAATCCAAATTTGGCATGGCTAAAAGTAATGTCAAAATACAATAAGATTTCAAAAAAGAATGCAGCTCAAACTTTTATTAAACATACTTTTAAATATGCTGCAATTTTTATAATTGCATTGTCCGTAGGTTATTTAATTAATAATTATGTTTTTAAATCTACCACCATTATTGTACCGAAAAACGAAGTTACTTTAGAGTCAGAAAACGGAACTATTCAAGTTCTATCTTCCGATATGATTTATGGTATTAAAGATGCTCAAGGACATGTTTTAGGGGCTAAAAGTGGTAGTAAATTGGATTTTAGAGGAGTGAAATATGTAGGTAAATTGATTTATAATACCTTAAAAGTTCCTTATGGTAAAAAGTTTGAGATTACGTTATCTGATGGTACACTAGTCTATCTTAATTCGGGTTCTACCTTTCGTTTTCCTATTAACTTTATTAAAGATAGATCCAGGGAAGTCTTTTTGGAGGGTGAAGGTTTTTTTGAAGTTTTTAAAGATAAAAAACACCCTTTTGTTGTAAATACTGTTCCTGTAAATGTGACTGTGCTTGGAACCAAATTCAACGTGTCAGCTTATCCCGAAGATACATGGGCGACTGTAGTATTGGTAGAAGGTAGTGTAGAATTAAGTTCTAATTCCCCAGGAAATAAGAAACGAAATAAAATACGACTGCAACCAGGGGACCTTGCCAGCTGGAATTCCAAAACCGAAAACTCTAGATTGTTTAAAGTAGATACGGATATATATACCAGCTGGATTGAGGGACGAATAGTTTTCAAAAACCAACGATTTGTAAACATTATTAAAAAATTGGAGCGTCATTATAATGTAAAAATTAATAACAACTATAAAGAGCTCAATACAGAATTGTTTACTGCAACTTTTGATGTAGAAACAGTTGAAGAAGCTTTGAATTCATTTGCTGAAAATAAGCCTTTCCATTTTGAAAGGAAACAAAATATAATAACAATCAATACACCTTAAAATATACTGCCTATGAAGAAATAGAATATTGCTAACATTAAACTAACCAGAAAAATACAAATTAAAAATATAATTTATGAAACAAACCACTCGTTTAAGTACCCCTTCATTTTTTTCTTCTAAAATGAAGTTAACATGGAAAATAACTGCTCTTTTTTGCATGGGAAGCATCATTTGTAAAAGTGCAACAAGTTATTCTCAAAATGTAAAAGTATCCTATGATTTCAATAATGTGAAGATTACTTCCATTTTAGAAAAAATTGAAAAGGAAACCCAATATAAATTTTTATTTAACAACGAAGAAGTAAATACAGAACGTTTAGTATCTGTAAAAGCCGATAATATTGAACTCAAGTCTGTCTTAGAAAAGATTTTTTTAGATTCCAATGTTTCTTTTAAAGTAAAGAACAAGCAAATTATTTTAAAAGGGGATAAAATAGCTATCGATTCTGAAGCTACTAGCGTTTCAAATCAAAAAAATCAAATTAAAGGGACTGTAAAAGATTCAGACGGAATACCAATTCCAGGAGCCAACGTATTGGTAAAAGGAACAACGATTGGAACCACGACAGATATTGATGGGAATTATGTATTAGCTGTTCCTGATACTGCTAAAATTTTAGTTTTCTCTTACTTAGGTTTAAAAACTACGGAAATTGCAATTAATGGCAAAAAGGTAGTAAATATCTCCTTAGAAAGTAATGCTGCAACATTGAGTGAAGTTATAGTAGTAGGATATAGTAAGGAGAGTAGAAATGAAGTTACGGGTGCTGTTACAAGCATCAAAGCAGATAACCTTGTAACACAGGGAACAAATACAATTACGAGATCATTACAGGGTAAAGTTGCTGGTGTTCAAGTAGAATCTGCGGGAGGAAACCCAGGAGCAGGAATGAGAATTTTAATTAGAGGAACAGGTTCTCTAGGGAATAATGATCCCTTATATATCGTTGATGGGGTACAAGTATCAGATATAAATAATATTTCACCTTCAGATATTGAATCGATGAATATTTTAAAGGATGCTTCAGCTGCCGCAATCTATGGTTCTCGTGCCGCAAATGGAGTTGTTATTGTAATTACAAAATCGGGTAAAAAAGGAGAGGCTAAAATTAGTTTGAGCGCTTATACAGGAGTTCAGAAAGTAGCCAATAGAGTAAGCGTCTTAAATGCTGAACAATGGGCAAATGTAAGTAATGCAGCGCATGATAATGCGGGTTTGGCTCGATTGGATTTAGCACAGAACCCTTCTAGTTTAGGAAGTGGAACAGATTGGCAAAATGAAATTTATAGAATTGCTCCAACTCAAAATTATAATTTAAATGTTAGTGGTGGTGGCGAAAATAGTACCTACAGTTTGTCAGGGAGCTATTTAACTCAAAAAGGGATTGTAATTAATACCGATTACAATAGAGCTAACCTAAGATTTAAATCAGAGGTTACAAAAGGAAGGTTTAAATTTGGTGAAACGGTTTTATTATCAAGTGGAAAAACTACAGGACAACTAAGTGGTTGGGGACAAGGACAAGGAGGTAATTCAGCTGGTTCTGCAGCAAAAATGATTCCTGCCTTTGGAGTATATGATGCAAATGCAGTGGGAGGATACGCTGGTGCAGTAGGACCAGTGGTTACTGTTATCAATCCTGTTGCGCAATCTAATTTAATAAAACCAGAAGATACTGAAAAAAGAACAGTTATTAATGCCTATGTCGAAGCTTCAATTGTTAAAGGATTGACATATAAATTTAATGCAGGTTACACCAGTGAGAGTAATTATAATTATAGTTATGTGCCTCCTTATGAGATTGGTACCTTCTTTACTAATCTGGATGCCGATTTATCTGAAACCAGAACAGAAAGCAATACTATATTATTAGAACACACCTTGGACTATCAGACTAAAATAGGAAAAAGCAGTTTCAAAGGTTTGCTAGGATACACGTTTCAAAAAACGAACTATAGAAGTTTGTTAGGGAGTAAAAGTGGAATGCCATTAGGAGTTGACGTACTCGATGCAGGAACAACTAATATACAATCGGGTAGTAATGCAAATGAAAATGTATTGATTTCATATTTTGGAAGATTAATGTATAATTATGACGATAAATATGTTTTAACGGGTATTATGCGTAGAGATGGATCTTCAAGATTTGGAGAAAATAATAGGTACGGATACTTTCCTTCTTTATCAGGAGCATGGAATATTTCAAATGAAGATTTCTTTGATAAAAAAGGTATTGTAAATAGTGCTAAGTTTAGAGTGAGTTATGGTGTATTGGGAAGTCAAAATTTTGCGAATTACTCCTATAGTCCCGTTATTAATTTGAATGCCAATTATGTAATGGGGCAAAATCAGCAATTGTGGCCTGGAGCAATTCAAACAGCTTTTGCTACGCCTGATATCAAATGGGAGGTCTCTAAGACTTTGAACTTTGGGACAGACCTTGGTTTCTTTAATAACAAATTAAAAGTGGTAGCCGATTATTTTATTAAGAAAAATTCGGATATCATTCTTAGAGTACCTATTCCACTGTCTACTGGAGCTAGTACCAGTAGTCCATATGTAAATGCAGGTAATATTACCAACAAGGGGCTTGAAATTTCAGCATCTTACGCAAATCAAATAAATGAATTTAGTTATGAATTTAATGGATCGATTAGTTTTATTAAAAATAGAGTAGATAATCTAGGTACGGGAACGCAACAAATTTTTGGTGGTACTGCAACAATACACGATGCTTTAACGACAATAACACAAGCTGGTGGGCCTGTAGGTGCTTTTTATTTAATTAAAGATGCAGGATTGTTTCAAACACAGCAGGAAATTAATGATTATACAAAAAATGGAAATCTAATTCAACCAAATGCAAGACCAGGGGATGTTAAATTTCAAGATTATAATAATGACGGTAAAATAGATCAAAATGATATACAATACTCTGGAAGTCCAACTCCCGATTATTCATTTGGTTTTGGAAGTAATTTTGCTTGGAGAGGTTTTGATATGAAATTGTATTTTCAAGGAACTCATGGAAATAAAATTTACAATGGTTTAAGACAAGATTTAGAAGGGATGGATGCTGAATATAATTATGCATCATCAACCCTAAATGCTTGGACACCTACAAATACCAATACTAGTATGCCTAGAGCGGTTATAAATGATCCAAATAGAAACGATCAAACTTCAAGTAGGTTTTTAGAAGATGGATCTTACTTAAGATTTAAAACATTACAACTTGGATATAGTTTTTCTGAATCTGTTATAAAACGATTAGGATTAAACAATTTGAGAATATATGTAAGTGCAGATAATATTTTTACACTCACAAATTACAAAGGATTTAATCCCGATCTAGGAGGTAGTAGTTCTGTATTAGATAGAGGAGTTGATTTTGGGCCTTTGGCTTATCCATTATCTCGAACATTATTAACAGGAGTTCAATTGTCATTTTAATTAAAAAACGTACTAGATGAAAAATTATATATTTATAGTAATCTTTGTCATGCTTTTGGGAGCTTGTACAAATGAATTAGAGCAAATTAATCCAAACGTAATCACGCAAGAGAATTTTTGGAAAACGGAAAATGATGTGCTATTAGGATTGGCAGCAACCTATAAAACTTTAAAAAGTAAAAACACGGGTTATTGGAATTCTGGAGGGATTCCAGTAGTAAACGGAAGAGGTGACGATTTTTATATTAGGAATGATGTTGCAGATTTGTATAGGCTTTCTACGTTTGTAAATGCTTCAACAAATGGTAAGGTAACCGATATTTTTCAAGGAGCTTATCAAGGAATCTTTAGAGCTAATCAAATTATTGAAAATGTACCAGGTGTTGAAGGTTTAGACGATGGAAGTAAAGCGGCTTATATTGCAGAGGCAAAGTTTTTAAGAGCCTTAAATTATTTTTATTTAGTGATTAATTTTGGAGATGTAGCAATTGTAACTTCTGTGCCAAAAACTAAAGAGGACTATTTTATAAAACAAAGCCCACAGGCTGATGTTTGGATTCAAATAGAAAATGATTTAAAAGATGCCAAAGATGGTTTACCTGTAACGTATGCTTCAAAATGGGTGGGTAGAGCTACCAAAGGGGCTGCAATAGGATTTTTGGGTAAAGCCTATATTTATGAAAAAAAATGGGAGTTAGCACAAGCTGAGTTTTCGAATCTTATTGATGCTAATGGAAATGCTATAGCTCCCTATGCATATGACTTGTTGGTAAATTATAGTCAGAATTTTGAGAAAGAGTATGATAATAATAAGGAGTCATTGTTTGAAATTCAATTTCAAAATGTTGGAGGTACGAATCTTAATCCGACTGAAAATGCAACGGAGTCACAAGGTTCTGTTTCAGGACAGTTTTTTGCACCAGCTGAAGTAGGGGGCTGGTTTGAAGGTTTTCCAACAAATAAAATGTTTGATGAGTTTCAAAAAGAAAAAACAATTACAAATGATTTTGATCCAAGAATGTATGCTTCTATTGTTTGGAATTATCCAGGGGCAGTATTTTATACCAAACCTTTTTCAGGATTTACATTACAATTTGGATTTAATTCAATGATAAAGAAATATCAAAATTGGAAAGATAAAAATGAAGGAATTAAAATTTCTGAAATTAATGAAAAAGCATTACGTTTTGCGGACATTTTATTGTTGCAAGCAGAGGCATTAACGATGCAAAATAAGGTCACTGAAGCATACCCTTTTATTAATAGAATTAGAAGTAGGGCTAACTTGGTACCTCTGACTATAGGAAAAACAAAGGATGATATGATGAGTGAAATCAGACATCAAAGAATGGTCGAATTTTTTAGAGAAGGTCAACGTTTTTATGATTTAAAAAGATGGGGATTACTACAGCAAGAAATGACCAACAGTGATAAAGTTGGTAAAGAATTTTATGATAGTTCTAAAGATTATTTTCCAATTCCTCAAAATGAATTGAATACCAATCCTAATTGGTAAAATGATATAATTTCAAAATTGGTTATTTTGATAGGGATTGTTCTTCGGGACAGTCCCTTTTTTATCATCTATGATCTTTGTTTTTTTTGTGATTTTTAATTTTATAGCCAGGTAGTAATTCTGATTGGAAATAAATACAGTAATAATTGTAAGTAAATTGCTGTTATATTTTTTTTAGTTTGTATTTGTATACCAAAAAAACACCGTTAAATTATTGTTACTATATCGTTTTATGGGTAGGTATAGAAGTAGCAAATCTTAGTTCTACTAGTATAATAAAGTTTTTAAGATTAAATTTTGATAAAATACTTATTATAATTAGTCATTTTGTTTTTTTTTGAATCTAAAAATCTCATTAATAGCATTGTTTTATGCTTTGTATATAGGAAAAAAACCATAGGATACATTAAAATAACCTACAGCGACATTCTAACTGTCGTATTTAAATAAATTTGTCTAATACTTTTTTGGCAAAATCGAATGTTACTTTCAATTTCTAGTTGAAATTATACCATCGTAAAAGGACAAATGGAATACCACTATTAGGAGTAGAAATCGAAAAGAATGTACTAATAAAACCATTCTATCATTCTTTTAAAATTAGGTTTTGATATAGTGAATAGAGGATGTTAAGTATTGATTTGATAACGATGTTATTTGGTTATTGTTTACAAAAAGTAGCAATAGCTATTTTTATGATTTTTTAATGAATAAACTATAAAATAAAAATTAAATAACTCTTAAAAAAAAGAATATGAATTAGAAAATAGTTAAAACCAAGAATAATAAACCAACTAAAAAAAAACAACTAAAAAATTTTTTATGAAACAATTTACTCGTTTTAGAACCACTTCATATCTTTCTACAGGATTGAAAATGACTTGGAAATTAACAGCCATATTTTGTATGGGGACCGTAGTTGCCAAGAGTGCAACTAATTACATTCCAAATGTGGACAATTTTAGTCAAACGGAAGTTGCCAACAATTCCTTGCAACAAAATCCAATCAAAGGAACAGTAAAAGATGAAGATGGAATGCCAATACCGGGTGTTAATGTACTGGTAAAAGGAACCACAATTGGGACCACTACAGATATTGATGGAAAATATGTGATATCTGCTCCAAGTACCGCAAAAATTTTAGTTTTCTCCTATTTAGGATTAAAATCTTCTGAAGTAGCCATTAATGGAAAATCAGTTGTAAATGCATCTTTAAAAAGTGATGCATCTGCGTTAGAAGAAGTGGTAGTAGTAGGATATGGAACAGTAAGAAAATCAGATGTGACGGGGGCTTTGTCTTCTGTAAGTACAGATGAAATGAACAAAACTCAAAATACATCTATTGCTCAAGCCATTCAAGGTCGTGCAGCTGGGGTTACAGTTTCCAAAGGTTCGGGTGGACCAGGTGCAACACCAACTGTACGTATTAGGGGTGTAGGTACGGTGAATAATGCCGATCCATTGTATGTAGTTGATGGTGTGCCAATCAGCGATATTTCTAGTGTTAACATGGCTGACGCCAAATCGGTTGAAGTTTTAAAAGATGCTTCTGCAACGGCAATCTATGGTTCTCGTGGTGCCAATGGAGTTGTATTGATTACAACAAATGGTGGTAAAAAAGGAAAAACAGTAATTAGTTATAAAACGTATACTAGTTTTGACAAACGTGTTGATAATCTAGATGTATTAAATGCTCAGCAATGGGGTACTTTATACAATGAAGCAAATGCAAACGATGGAAATCCTGCTGATCCTAATCTAGCCAATCCTGCTACATTACCAAATTACGACTGGAAAAATGCTGCATATAGAGGTGGAGGTATTCAAAGTCATCAAGTATCTGCTTCTGGTGGTACTGAAAAAACAACTTTCTATATTGGATTTGGATACATCAATCAAAAAGGTGTTATCGATCAGTCTAGTTACAAAAGGACTAATTTTAGAATAAACAATACGTATCAAATAACTCCTAAGATCAAGATAGGAAACAACATTCAATATGCTGTTTCAAATACACAATCTATTCCTTCTTATGGAAATAACTCAAATGCAAAAGCAGCTTTTAGTGGTTTCTTTATAGATCCCGTAACCCCTTTTTATAATGCAGATGGAAGTTATTCTATTCCTAAATATGCTGCACAGCCTATTAATCCTCTTGGCTTAACACAATATGGTGTTACACCAGAGAAAAAAGAAAATTTTTTAGGAAGTGTTTTTGTTGATGCAGAAATTATTAAAGACCTTACTTTCAGATCTAATTTTGGATTGCAGATTAATAATACTTCAGTTGATAATTTCAAACCACCATATTATGTTTCGCCGCTTTTCAGCTCACCTGTAAGTACTTATAATTTGAGCCGTACCGATAATCGCTCTATTATATTATCAAATACTTTAAATTATAATAAAACAATTGCCAAAAAGCATTATATAACTGCATTATTGGGGCAAGAAATTCAAAATGCCAATCAGAACAATGTTAATGCTAGTAGAAATTCAATACCGGCGAGTGTAGGTCAACCTACCATAAGTGCTGGAGATGTTGCTTCTTCTACCAATGGAGGATCTATTTCTCAGTCGAAATTGCTTTCTTTCTTCGGAAGATTTAATTACAACTATGCTGACAGGTACTTGCTTACAGGGACCTATAGAATGGATGCTTCATCTCGTTTTGGTGCAAACAACAGATGGGCAAAGTTTCCATCTTTGGCAGGTGCTTGGAACGTACACAAAGAAAACTTTTTTAAAGTAGATGCTATCAGTCAGTTTAAAGTACGTGCAGGATGGGGAGAAACAGGGAATCAAAACATCCCTAATGCAGCAATTTATAATACTTTAAATGTTGGGACAAATTCGATTGTAGGAACAGATGAATCGACTGCACTTGGGGTTGCACCTTTAACACCAGGAAATGCAAACCTAAAATGGGAGACTACTATTACTACAAATGTTGGTCTTGATATGGGATTCTTAAACAACTCGATTACATTTACTGCTGATTATTTTATCAAAAATACTTCAGATATGTTAATGGCGACCCCAATTTTATTTTCTTCGGGATATGCTAATAGCCCGTACACAAATGCAGGTAATATCCAGAACAAAGGTTTGGAATTAACAGCAAATTACAAAAAAACAATCAAAAACTTCTCTTTTAACGTAGGAGGGAACATCTCATTTATTCGTAATAAAGTAACTGCTTTAGCTTCTCAAGGAAGTATTATTCAAACTGGTGATGGAAACAATTTTTATAATATTTCAAGAACTGAAGTAGGACATCCATTAGCTTCGTTTTATGGATATCAAATGCTTGGTATTTTTCAAAACCAAAATGAAATTAATAATAGCCCATCATTATTAAATACAAAACCAGGTGATGTAAAA
Organism: Flavobacterium psychraerolatum; assembly: GCF_025960985.1. Taxonomy (GTDB): domain Bacteria; phylum Bacteroidota; class Bacteroidia; order Flavobacteriales; family Flavobacteriaceae; genus Flavobacterium. The sequence goes on from NZ_JAOQMX010000009.1 coordinate 86,393, forward strand.
TACAAAGATGTTGATGGTGATGGACAAATAACAGATAACGACCGTACATATATCGGATCTCCATTTCCAAAATTTACATATGGACTTAATTTGGATTTAGCCTACAAGCAGTTTGATTTTACAGCTTTCTTTCAAGGAAGTCAAGGGAATAAAATATTTAACACAACAGATTACTGGTTAGAAGGTGACTATGCTTCCAATTCGAGTACATCAGTATTAGGAAGATGGACTGGTGAGGGAACATCAAACACAGTGCCTAGAGCTACCTTTACCAATGCAGGTAATAATAATTTACAATCTAGTCGTTTTGTTAAAGATGGATCTTATTTGAGATTGAAGAATGTACAACTGGGATACACTTTTACAAAAAGTGTTCTAGATGCTATTTCGTTACAAAACCTACGAATTTATGTTGCTGCCCAAAACCTTTTGACTTTTACAAAATACGATGGTGTTGACCCAGAATTAGGAGTTGATGCTTCTCAAAATAGTCCATTGGATATTGGGATTGATAGAGGTAGATACCCTACAGTACGATCATTTTCTTTAGGTTTAGATATTAATTTTTAATAAGTAAAAGCAATGTATACATACAATATAATTAAAAAAAGCATAACATTTTCTGCCCTTGCGCTGGCTGGATTGACAGTCTCGTGTAGTAAAGACTACTTAGATATTCCATCATATGGAACACCTGTAGTAGAAAATTTTTATAAAACACCAGCAGATGCAGAACAGGCTCTGAACGCAGCTTATTCTCCAATGAGAGAAGTTTATGGAAAAGAAAATTTCTGGGCAGTAATGGGTACAGATATTATTCAAGGTGATATAGGTACGGATGATTTTATCAAAGGAGGAAATAGATTGAATGATAATTTACCTTTATTTGAAAAGGAAAGTTATGCGCTTTCTACAAATAATGTTGCTATAGAGCAAACTTGGGAGACTAATTATAAAGGAATCCTATATGCAAATTTGATTTTGAACAAAGTATCTGATATTGCTTTTACTGATGCCAATCGTAAAAAAGCAATTTTAGCCGAAGCTCATTTTTTAAGAGCGTATTACTATTTTGATTTAGTCAACTCGTTTGGAGGTGTGCCATTAATTGATAAATTGCAAGCACCTGATGAATATAATATTCCTCGTGCAACCGAAGCGGATACTTATACATTTATCGAAAGTGATTTGAAAGCAGCCATTGCTGATTTGCCTTCTCGTTTTACGTATGCTACAACCTATTATGGCCATGCAGATCTTGGTGCTGCTCTAGGATTGATGATGCGTGTTTCATTGTACCAAAACAAAATGGATCAAGTGAAAACCTATGGAGACCAGTTATTTGCTATTCCTTATGTTTTACAAAATTATGCTACCATTTTTCAACAAGAAGGGGAGTGGAGTCCTGAGTCTATTTATGAGATTAACTTCGCAACCAATGCAAGTATACTAGGTACAGGAATTACACAACGCATTGCACCTCGTTCAAAAAGAGGAGGAGGATTTATGCAAGCAACAGATGATCTTTTAAATGAATTTGAAGCGAATGATCCTAGAAAAGCGGCTTCCTTTTATAAAATGAATGAACCTACTGCTTATGGAACTGGTTGGTACATTCGAAAATATTCATGGGCACCATTCAGTAATTACCCGAGCCCTACAATTGGTGGAACAAATAATAGCGCCAACAATATCCGAGTTTTACGCTTGTCTGATGCTTATTTAATGTATGCCGAAGCTGTTTACCTAACAGATCCACTAACAGCTGTAACATATGTAAACAAGGTTAGAAAACGTGCAAGAGGTACTGCTGCTGCTACCGTTGTTCCAGATCTACCCCTTACCTTAAACGGAACTGCACTGCGTGACGCTATTTATCACGAACGAAGAGTAGAGTTGGCAGGAGAAGGATACCGTTATCACGATTTAATTCGTACAGGAAGGATTCAATCTATTCTCGTACCACGTGGTTTTATTGTTGGCAAAAATGAAGTAATGCCAATACCATATTCACAAGTAACCTTATCAAAAGGGGTCTTGCTTCAAAATAATTATTAGTGATTGATTAGTTAAAATTTGGTTATTTTAAAAGGGATTGTTCTTCGGAACAGTCCCTTTTTTTTTACGTCATCTTTTTTTAAAAACTTAGACTTAACCACAGATTTTGTACATCTGTGTTAGACAAAAAAACATATGTGTAAAGCAAAAGAATGGAAAGAATCTAGTTTTGTAATACACAATGCACACTATGACTGATGAAAATTCAAGTAAGAACAATGTTTAAAATAGTCAGCATCAATAGGGTCCTTGTTGTTCGTTTATCCAAGGTTAAAGTAGAGAAATTTAAATTTAATAATTAATTATAATAGTGAGAAGGCAGTTTAGTTTTTATACTGCGTGGATAAAATTCATTTATCGAACAAATAACTTAATAAATACAATGCCAATGAAGTAATAAAACAATCGAGCCACTACATTTAAAACCACTAATGATTATCAAAAAACAACCTGAAAAATATAATATTTATGAAACAAACCACTCGTTTTAGAACCACTACGTTTCTATCTTCAAGATTGAAGTTTACATGCAAATTGACTGCTATTTTTTGCATGGGAACAGTAGTTGCCAAAAGTGCTACTAGTTATTCTGAAAAAGGTAAAAATTTCAACCAAACAGAGGTTACTACTAAAGCATTACAACAAAATAAAATTAAAGGAACCGTCAAAGATACAGATGGAATGCCAATACCCGGTGTCAACGTTATGGTAAAGGGGACTACAAATGGTACAACAACAGATTTAGACGGAAATTATATATTAGCCATTACTCCAACGGATAAAATTTTAGTTTTCTCCTATTTAGGAATGCAAACAACGGAGGTTACAATAAATGGAAAAAAAGTAGTCAATGTATCCTTAAAAAGTGATGCTGCAGTCTTGGATGAGGTTGTTGTAATTGGTTACGGAACAATACGAAAATCAGACGTAACAGGTTCATTATCATCTGTAAGTACTGAAGATATAAATAAAACACAAAATACATCTATTGCTCAAGCAATCCAAGGTAGAGCCGCTGGTGTTACCGTATCTAAAGGATCTGGGACACCGGGAGCAACTCCTACTGTACGTATAAGAGGAACGGGTACTGTGAATAATGCAGATCCTCTATATGTTGTAGATGGTGTGCCAATTAATGATATTTCAAGTATTAACATGGCTGATGCAAAATCAGTGGAGGTATTAAAAGATGCCTCGGCAACTGCTATCTATGGGTCTAGAGGAGCAAATGGAGTGGTTTTAATTACTACAAACGGAGGCTCAAAAAATAAAACTACAATTTCATATAAAACCTACACTGGTATTCAAAAGCGTATTGATAATTTGGATGTGCTAAATGCAGCACAATGGGCAACTATATATAATGAAGGGAAAACTAATGACGGAAAACCGGTCGATCCAGCATTATTAAACCCAGAAGCATTAACGTCTTATAATTGGAAAGATGCTGTTTACCAAACAGGAATTATGCAAAGTCATCAATTATCTGCCTCTGGTGGTAGTGATAAGTCTACGTATTATGTCTCTTTTGGTTATATCGATCAAAAAGGTATCGTTGAGGAGTCATCCTATAAAAGAACTAATTTTAGAGTAAATAATACGTATCAATTAACTTCTAAAATTAAATTGGGTCACAACATACAATATTCAAATGCCAAAACAATATCTGTTCCAGAATACGGGCAAAATCCATGGTTCAGATCTGCATTTGTGGGGTATTTAATTGATCCCGTAACTCCCATTTTTAATGCTGACGGAACTTATGGAGTACCAATGTATTCATCTGCTACTAACCCTAAAGGTTCTGTTAAATTTGGAAAAACTCCTCAGGTTAAAGAAAGCTTTTTAGGTAATGTTTTTGTAGAGGCCAACCTTTTGAAAGGACTTACTTTTAAGTCAAATTTTGGACTTCAAATAAACAATACAAAAGTTGATAATTTTGTTCCTCTATTCAATGTAGGGCCTAATTATAATGCAACAACAAGCACTTATACTTTGAATCGTTCTGAGAATAGAGTATTGATATTATCTAATACATTAAACTATAATAAAATGATTGGCAAAAAACATAGCATTAATGCTTTGTTGGGACAAGAAATACAAGATTTGAACTCTAATAATGTGAATACCCAAAGAACAGGTATTCCACAGAGTGTAGCAAATCCTACATTGGGCTCAGGAGATGTTTCAACATCCAAAAACGATGGAGATATTAATAACTCCAAATTACTGTCATTTTTTGGAAGACTAAACTATAATTATGATGATCGTTATTTATTGACAGGAACGTATAGAGTTGATGGTTCTTCACGTTTTGGAGCCCAAAATAGATGGGCGAAGTTTCCATCTGTAGCAGGAGCATGGAATATCCATAAAGAAAACTTCTTTCACGTTAAACAAATAAGTCAGTTAAAGTTTCGTTTAGGGTGGGGAGAGACAGGTAATCAAAATATTCCAAATTCAGCTACCTACAATACACTTAACATTGGAACCAATTATCTATATGGTACTGATGAAGCAACATCTACAGGAGTAGTACCTTTAATTCCAGGAAATACCAATTTGAAATGGGAAACGACAGTGACCAAAAACTTAGGTCTAGATGTAGGGTTACTGAATAACTCGATTACTCTTACGGCTGATTATTTTATCAAAAACACTTCTGATATGTTAATTGCTGCACCAATTTTACTTACAGCAGGATATCAAAATGATCCCTTTACTAATGCAGGAAATATAGAGAATAAGGGGTTAGAACTTACTGCAAACTACAGAAAAGTAATCAAAGATTTTTCTTTTAACGTTGGAGGTAATATTTCTTTTATTAAGAACAAGGTTACTGCACTAACAGGACAAGGAAGTATAATACAATCTGGACCAGCACAAGGATTTAGTAATATTGGTAGAACTGAAGTAGGGCAACCTTTAGCTTCGTTTTATGGATACGAAATGATTGGAATTTTTCAAAATCAAAACGAAATAGATAAAAGTACAGTTTTTGCAAACACTAAGCCAGGAGATGTAAAATATAGAGATATTAATCAAGATGGTGTTTTGGATGATAAAGATAAAACTTTTATAGGTTCTCCATTTCCTAAATTTACTTATGGTTTCAACATAGATTTAAATTATAAGCAGTTTGATTTATCAGCCTTTTTTCAAGGTAGCCAAGGGAATAAAATTTTTAATGCAAGTTTATATTATTTAGAAAGTGACTTAGGTACAAATTTGAATACGAATATGTTGAATAGATGGACAGGAGAAGGAACGTCAAATTCAATGCCTAGAGCTACATTTGATAATAACGGTATTAATTCGCAACAATCAAGCAGATTTGTTAAAGACGGTTCTTATTTGAGACTGAAAAATATTCAATTGGGATATACAGTACCAAAATCAATTGTTGAGAAAGTAGCCGTTGATAATCTTCGTATTTATGTGGCAGCTCAAAATGTTTTAACCTTTACGAAGTATGATGGTTTAGACCCTGAAGTAGGTACAGATAACAATTTCAATAATCCATTGGATATGGGGATTGACAGAGGAAGATACCCATCTACAAGAACTATTTCCTTAGGATTAGATATTAATTTTTAAAAAGAAACAACGATGAAATTATACAATATATTTAAAAGGAATGTAAAATTAAGTTCAGTAATACTAATTCTTGTTTCGGCATCTTGTGATAAAGATTATTTAGATGTGGGTGTATATGGTACTCCCGAAGTAGCTAATTTTTATAAGACAGCAGTTGATGCAGAGCAAGGAATTACAGGGGCATATTCTCCAATGAGAGAACAGTTTGGTAGAGAAAATTTTTTAGCATCAACTGCCTGCAATTTATTATTTGGAGATATAGGAACTGATGATTTATTAAAAGGTGGGGCTAGAACCAACGATGGACCTCAATTATTTGAAAAAGAAAATTACAGTCTTACAACTTCTAATCAAGCTTGCGAAGCCATTTGGAAAGTAAATTTCAAAGGTGTTTTTTATACCAATTTGGTGTTGAATAAAGTACCTGATATTGTTTTTACAGATGCAGTTAGGAAGAAAGAAATTTTAGCTGAAGCTCATTTTCTAAGAGCATATTATTATTACTATTTGGTAACCACCTTTGGTGGAGTTCCGTTAATTGATACCGTTTTAAAAGAAGGAGACTATAATATTCCTCGTGCTACAAAAGAGACTATTTATACTTTTATAGAGAGTGATTTGAAGGCAGCGATTTTGGATTTACCTTCTCGTTTTACAAAACCCGCAACCTATTTAGGTCATGCAGACAAAGGCGCTGCATTGGGGTTGATGATGCGTGTTTCATTATATCAAAATAAAATGGATCAAGTGAAAACATATGGAGACCAATTGTTTGCTTTACCTTATGTTTTGACTGATTATGCTACTATTTTTAGACAAGAGGGAGAGTGGAATTCAGGTTCTGTTTTGGAAATTAATATGTCTTCGAATTCTAATTTTTTAGGAACATGGATATCTAGTATGATGACGCCTAGAACTAAAGGAGGAATAGGTTTTGGACAAATTCAACCTAATTTGAGAAGCGAATTTGAAATAAATGACCCTAGAATTACAGCCTCTTTCTATAATGTTGCTGGTGGTTATGGAACTGAATGGTATAACAAGAAATATTCATGGGCTCCCTATAGCAATTATTCAAAACCTACAACTGGAGGTAATGGAAACAGCGCCAATAATATTCGATTGATTCGATTAGCAGATGCATATTTGATGTATGCCGAAGCCATTTACAAAGACGATGCTCCAACAGCTGTAATTTATGTAAACAAGGTAAGAAAAAGAGCAAGAGGAACGCAGCCTATTACAGTAGTTCCAGATTTAATACCAACACTGAATGGTGATGCCTTGCGCGATGCAATCTATCACGAAAGAAGAGTAGAACTAGCAGGTGAAGGCTTACGTTTTCAAGATTTGATTCGCACTGGTAGAGCCAAGGCTGTCTTAGGTCCTCTTGGTTTTGTAGAAAATAAAAATGAAATTATGCCAATTCCTTATTCTCAGGTACAATTATCACAAGGTGTTTTACTTCAAAATAATTATTAAATAGTTGGTTTTAGTTAGTTGTTTGAAAAGGGATTGTTCTTCGGAACAGTCCCTTTTTTATGTGCTGAAATATGAAGAATAGTTTTGATAACGTATTAATATAAAAGAAAAATAGTAAGTAATAAGTAATAAGAATAAAATAATGTCGTATTTTATTGTGGATATGTAAAAAATTTAATATATTTATCTCATTATGAGATATGTAACACTAAAAGAA
>NZ_JAOQMX010000010.1 GCF_025960985.1 Flavobacterium psychraerolatum
AAAAAAGATATTGGGGTCGTCATTTTTGGGCAATTGGTTTTGGGTGTTGGAGTACAGGTAATATTACAGATGAAATGGTAAATCAATATTTGGAATATCATCGAAGCCCGAATGAAAGTAATAATGATAACTTCACAATTGAAGACTAGCAACATGCAGACTTTAAGTCTGACAACCAAATCTATGGACTTTAAGTCCATAGTGGTTTAGTTTGAAGGAAGAGAAATCAAATAAGGAATGTGCTTAAGGTGATTTATTCTTTATGGAAATAACAAGAAGAATGTCTAGGAAGTTCGCAGTCAATACTATTTAGTTTCTTAGAGGATTGGTTCTGTGTTTTTTAAACTAGCCAATTGATTTTTCTATATAATCCGAATTCAATAAATAAAGTGCTCCCATATACTGAATTTTGAAGCTTACTAAATCGCCAATTTTGTAGTTGGTATCTGAATTTGATATGTCGATAACCAGCATGTCTGAGCTTGCGTCAACAATGGTAATTTTTTCGTCATCTGCCTGCAGGTATTGCGGTTGCATGTCGAGTAATCCGATGTCAAGTATGGCTCGTAAAGAAGTAGTGCTAAAATCGACATCATCAGCTACTGTAAAAGCATGTCCGGCTACGTTTTCGCCTAGTTCGCCGGTTGGGGTATCTGGTTTTTCGGTGATTTCGATAATTTCGGCAAAAAGTTTGAACACGTCATTGTGCATGCCTTCCATGGTTAGACCGGTAAATAAATCTTTTCCGAAAAAGAGCGCTTCGCCTATTCGAAAATGATTAACAGCCATTGGTCGTGCGTTTTTCAATATTAAAGGCACAGCAACAGAAGTTCCGCCGGAAACCCACGGAATACTAATATCAAATTTGGCTTCTATTAATTGTTTGTATAAGCTTAACTGAATCAATTTGTCTTGCGTAGGCATTACACCACTCAAGCAATTGAGGTTGGTGCCGATTCCTCTTATTTCGATATTGGGTAATTTTAAAATATCGCCGTAAAACTGCACTAATTCTTCACCCATAACGCCCTCACGTAAATCACCCATTTCGATCATGATAATGATTTTATGGATTTTGTTCTGGCGTTGAGCTTCTTCAGATAGGAGCTGAATCGTGTACTTCTCGGTATTAAAACTCACATCGGCATAGCGTACAATGCGCTCGATACTGCGTTTTGCAGGCGGCTTGATGTATACGGTTTGAATGTTGGGATTGAGTTTTTTGATTTTCTTCAAATTACTCACGCGCGAGTCGTGCATTTCGGTCACACCCAAGGCGATTATTTCTTGGATATAAATTGTGTTGCCACACAATAATTTGGTCACCACGCCCCAATCGATGTTGCGAGAGCTGAAGATGTTGTCCAGGAAAGCATAGTTTTCTTGGAGTTTTTTGCGGTATAATTTTATAAAAGCCATTTTTATTGCTTAGTTTTTCTTGGGATAGTTTTGGATATTCGAGTCAGTAGCTCGTAGTTCAATTGATTGCTCAAATCACTAAATGAGGCTACAGAAACGGCTGTATCACCTTGTTTTCCTATTAATATGACTTCGTCTTCTTTTTTTACGGGTCCTACATCTGTGATGTCTACCGTCATCATGTTCATGTTTACAGATCCTACCACCACGCAGCGCGTACCATTAATGATCACACGGCCTTGATTGCTTAGGGAACGGCTGTATCCATGCGAATAACCGATGGGAATAACTGCTATAATCATTTTCCTTTCGGCCAAAAAACTGGTTCCGTAGCCTATGAATTCGCCTGCTTGGACGGTTTTGATGTTCATTATTTTACTTTTCCAACTGATAACGCGTTGTAACGGGTCAATTTTGCTTTTTTTCGAATTAAGATAATTAACAAATACTTCGGGGCTGGGCCACAAACCATATTGCATAATCCCGATACGAACCAAATCCATTCTAGTCTCTGGGAACATCATTGAGGCCGCAGAACAAGCCGAATGTTTGATTTCGGGTTTCAAGTCATTGGCGCACATGTATTGGTAGGCTTCGTCAAATCGTTTGATTTGCTTATCAATGCGGTAATAGTTGGCAATGCTTTCTGCGCCTGCATAATGCGTGCACAATCCTTTTAGAACCAAATGTTCGCCTTCTTTCTTCAATATAGAGACTACGCTTGGTAACTCTTTTTTGTCAAAACCCGTGCGGTTCATACCGGTTTCAATTTCGATATGAATTTTAGCTTTTGTATTGCTGCTTTTTGCCACTTTAATGGCTTTGTTCAGTCGGTTTTTATCGAAAACAAAAAACTCAATGTTATGATTCACTACCCAGTCCATATCTTCGTCAGATACAAGACCAAGCACCATAACAGTAACCTTATCTTGTAATGTGTTGTAAACGATTTTGGCCTCTTCGACATCAAAAACAGAGAAGTGTGTGATGCCACAATCGTTTGCCATTTGCACAAATTCCGATAAGCCATGCCCATACGCATTTCCTTTGACTACAGAGGAAAGGATAGTTTTTTTATCGAATGTTTTTCGCAGAAAGGCAATATTATTTTTCAAAGCCTCTCGGCTTAGTTCAATAGTTGAATTAGTATGCATTGGTAATTTGTTTGGCAATTTGGTAAAATATACCGACACCGGTACTTATAATATCATCCGGAAAATCATAATCTGGATTGTGCAGGGCAGGAGTTTGTTCTCCAGATCCCAATCCGAACATGGCACCCGAGTAGAGTTTCGTGAAAATCCCGAAATCCTCGCCCCAAGTAAATGGGAATTCTTTTTCGGCCAGGTCAAAACCATTCATTTGTGCCGATTGACGCACGTGGTCTACGGCTTCGGTATTGTTTTCGTTGGCGTGAAAGCTTTGCGTCCAGCTGATTTTGATTTCCAACTGATATTTTTTGGCAATTGCAATTGCGGTATCTTCAAGCTGGGTTTCAATGATTTTCATTTGGTCGTTGCTGTCAGAGCGCACCGTGAAATGTGTTTGACCACTTCCTGCGGAAACCCCGTAGGCTTTCGAACCCATTTTGGAATAAATAGGAGTGATCAAGCAAAAGTTGCCTTTGGCGATATCCGTTTGCATTTGCCCCAAAAAAGCAGCGGTAATTTCGGCAAGGGCCAACGCAGGATTGATTCCTTTCTCAGGTTCACCCGCATGCGATGTTTTACCTTCTAGTTTAATGACAATGCTGTTTACGGCACAAGTAAACGTTCCGCTCTTAACCAAAATTTGATTTTTGGGATAGCTAGGTAAATTGTGCAATGCAAAGATAAAATCGGGAGCCAAGGCTTGAAACCTTGGATCGGGTGCAATTTTTACAGCACCTTGACCATCTTCTTCAGCGGGTTGAAAAAGCAAAACGACTTTCCCTGTTTCAGGTCTCGCAGCGTGCAGTTGCATGGCGAGTCCGCACAAGATCGTCATGTGTCCATCATGCCCACATTTGTGTGACACGCCCTCGTATATAGACTGGTGCTCAAAGTTGTTAATTTCTTGAATAGGCAAGGCATCCAACTCGGCTCTAAACACCACGGTTTTCCCTGGTTTGCTTCCGTTGTAGATCGCTAGAATCCCTGTTTCTCCAACCTCCGTAATGAGTTCGTCAGGCGGATATTTTTCAAGAAAAGAACAAATTCTATTAGCTGTATTGTGTTCTTTCAGTGCTAGTTCAGGATGTTTATGTAAATCTTTGCGTAAAGCAATAAGCTCTGCTATATTTAAATTTGAATTCTCCATTTGGTACTGTTTTGAGCGCTATATTTTTAATGAAATAAACGCTGTAATTGATTTTTTTATTCGAAATAAAACAAAGCTAGGATAACCATTTTTCAGGAAAATTTCCCGTCTACCTGTCCGCAATATTTGATGGTACTTGCGGTATTACAGATAGGTTCAATGTTTTATTTTTCGAATAAATGCGTCCTATTTAATCAAACGCATCTCCAGGTATTTGTTTGTAAATCCTAGTTTCTCGTACAATTTTTTGGCCGGATTGTTAGGTTCCACGTGCAAGGCAATATCGCCCTCGGTGCTGTCAATTGCTTTTTGCATCAGTTGTTTTCCGTATCCTTTGCCACGTTGGCTATTGTCAACAGCAATGTAAACCAAGATATTTTCGGGGATAAAGCCATTCATTCCCGTTTTGTTCAAGATGGTGATTCCAACAATCTTTCCTTCGTCCATTCCAACCACGATTGATCCTCCTTTGTCAGGATTCATGGCATAAGCAATGCATTTTAAGATATCATCTACTTTATCACCATATTCTTCAAGGTGAGTGAACAAAAAGTTGGCAATGATTGTATCGGTAATCGTAGTATCGGCTCCTGTGGCGCTATTGATGATTTTAAATTCCATGTTGTAATTTTATTTTATTAGAATGATAAATTGATAGTATGACAAACACAAGCAAAGACACTGTAATCCCGTAGGCGTTGGCGTCTAGGTGTTGTGGTAATTGTATTCCTAAAGGTAGTTGATTTTTGGTCAATATTAAAAAAATTGTGGTAGTTCCTCCAGATAGCATGCTCCAAAAAGCGGCAATAGGATGACTCTTTTTCCAGAACAGCGCTCCAATCACGGGAACAAACAAGCCAGAAACCATAAAAGCGTAGGAGTACAGCATGAGTTCGAGCACATTTTGCATTTGCGAAGCCAGTAAAATGGCAAAAACGCCCACAATCAAAGTAACTAGCTGCGACAGTTGTAATTCCTTTTTATGTGTCATCTCTTTTTTCGAAAATTTCGCAAGTATATCGGTCACTATATTTCCAGATGCTGCCATCAAACAACTATCTGCGGTAGAAAGTATGGCAGAGAAATAGGAGGAAAGCATCAATCCCATTAATCCGATAGGTAGTATGGTAGCGAGTAAAATTGGCAATCCCATTTCGCTATCCATTCCGTTGGCGTCGGTGATTCCGGCAAACATACCTTGGTTGGCGGCTACTTTTGCCAACAGTCCAAGACTCACACCCATAAAAGCCATGATAGGCCATTCAAAAACACCAGCAATTAGCCATGCTTTTTTAGCTTCTTTTTCGCCCTTGCTCGCATAGATGCGTTGGTACAAAGTCATCCCCACAAACCAAATCGGAATAATAGTAATCGCCCAATTGAAAATTTGGTAACCTGTTATATTCGTTAAAGAGAGGTATTCTGGAGCAAGTGAACTTTTGATCGCATCGTAACCACCCACTGCATGGTACGCCATCGGAATCCCGATGAAAACCAAACCCAAAATCAGGATGGTCCATTGAATAGTATCGGTATAGATCACAGCTTTTAGACCTCCAATAGCGGTGTAGATAACGGCAATTAACCCCATGACAATCAGAGCGGTTTGCAAATTTAAACCTTCGATAGTGGCTGAGGCTAGTTTGGCTCCCGCGAGTACCTGCGAACTCGTAAAACCAATATATCCAATAGCAGAAATGATTCCTGCCAACAAGGCTACTCTGGCCGAATAATAATGTTCAAACAACTGCGGAAACGTAAAAAATTTATGTTTGTGACCCAGTTCGCTCACTTTCGGAATCAAGAAAACGGCACTCAACCAAGCACCAAGCAATCCTGTAAAAAGCATCCAAGAGCCCGACAATCCCATCGTGAAACCCAGTCCACCAAGACCAATCGAGAAACCACCACCTACATCTGTAGCCACGACCGATAGCCCAATGTGCCAACTGCTCATATTGCGTCCGCTGACGTAAAAATCTTCTGCAGTTTTGTTTTTCTTAAAAAAATAATAACCTACGCCAAGCATCGCAAGCATGTATACGACAAAGATTATATAATCTAGTACGTGCATTTTTCGGTATTTTTGATTATTTATAAGCCTGTACTCGAAATTCTTCCGAAGGCAATGAGTGCAGTCAACTACACATTATGAAGGCGTTTCAGTTTGATTTCGTTGCATTGAAATCGTAGAATGGTAAAACTGAATTATTGCATTAAATTCAGCTTTTAGCCCTGAAAACCGTTTAATTTCTGGCAAAGGTACGTTTTTTTATCCAAAAACCGCTCAAAACGCAATAGGTAAGTCTTAGGGCTGAATTAAGAATCGACCTATTTTTGACCTTGTTTGTATTCGAATAGATTATTTTTCGAAACCCATAAAAGCAGTTTATTTAGTTTTCGAATGACAATCCGTTTTCCATTTCTAACCCCTTCATTTGCAAAGTACAACCCTTAAAATTTTTATAAGAAAATTGCAGGTTATTATAATGTAAAATGTCTATTTTTAGAAAAAATATCTGCTATGCTCGTTAAAGTTTTTGGAAGTGCCGTTTTTGGTGTCGAAGCGACCACCATCACCGTAGAAGTTAATATCGACAAAGGAATCGGCTACCACTTAGTAGGTTTGCCAGACAACGCCATCAAAGAGAGCAGTTACCGCATTGCCGCCGCACTCAAAAACAACGGCTACAATTTGCCGGGCAAAAAAATAACCATCAACATGGCGCCTGCCGATTTGCGCAAAGAAGGATCTGCTTATGATTTGACCTTGGCAATCGGAATCCTAGCAGCCTCAGACCAAATCAAATCCGACGAAGTCAACAAATACATCATCATGGGGGAGTTGTCCCTTGACGGAAGCCTGCAACCCATCAAAGGCGCCTTACCGATAGCGATCAAAGCCAAAGAAGAAGGGTTCAAAGGCTTTTTTCTACCCATGCAAAACGTCAAAGAAGCCGCCATCGTAGCAGGTCTCGACGTATACGGAATCGAAAATGTGCTCCAAGTCATCGATTTTTTCGAAGGCAAAGGCACCTTAGAACCCACCACCATAGACACCAGAGCCGAATTTTACAAAGACCTTGATTTTCCAGAATTTGATTTCAGTGATGTCAAAGGGCAAGAGTCCATTAAGCGCTGTATGGAAATTGCAGCCGCTGGTGGTCACAACATCATTTTGATCGGTCCTCCTGGTGCCGGAAAAACTATGTTGGCCAAACGATTGCCTAGTATTTTACCGCCCATGACGTTAAGAGAAGCACTAGAAACCACCAAAATCCATTCGGTAGCTGGGAAACTGAAGGAAGCCGGATTGATGAACCAGCGTCCCTTCCGCAGTCCGCATCACACGATTTCGAATGTCGCCCTTGTCGGTGGCGGGAGTTACCCACAACCGGGCGAAATCTCCATGGCGCACAACGGCGTTTTGTTCCTAGACGAGTTACCCGAGTTCAAGCGTGACGTGCTCGAGGTCATGCGTCAGCCGCTCGAGGACCGCGAAGTAACCATTTCGAGAGCTAAATTTACCGTGACCTATCCGTCGTCGTTTATGTTGGTTGCGAGTATGAACCCGAGTCCGAGTGGATTTTTTAACGATCCCGATGCACCGCAAACATCCTCACCACACGAAATGCAACGCTACATGAGCAAAATATCAGGACCCTTGTTGGACCGAATCGACATTCATATCGAAGTCACGCCCGTGCCTTTTGAGAAACTTTCAGACGATCGCAAAGCCGAAGCCAGCGTCGATATCCGTAAGCGCGTTACAGCAGCACGCGAGTTTCAGTCCCTGCGTTTTGCCGAAATGGAAAACGTGCACTACAACGCCCAAATGAACACCAAATTAATTCGGGAGTACTGCGCCCTAGACGATCCTTCCAAGCAATTGCTCAAAACCGCCATGGAGCGCCTCAACCTTTCTGCACGTGCCTACGACCGAATCCTAAAAGTGGCCCGCACCATCGCCGATCTCGAAGCATCGCCAAAAGTCGAATCCATGCACATATCCGAAGCCATTCAGTACCGAAGCTTAGACCGCGACGGTTGGTTGGGGTAGAGGAGTGTTGTGGTTTGGGCTACCGATAGCTCTCAGCACGCTGAAAAAATTACGGCAGAAATAGTATAATGAGTTAATCTAACGGAAAATCATTTGGGCGTGCCCCGCTGAAAAAAGCGGGTCGTAGTCCCGACGCTTCGGGATGCTACAATCTTTTTTGGGGCAGAAAAAGCCCCACAAATGGATTTTCGCTGCTATCACTCACGCAAAATATCGTTAAGTTGAGTGTATTTTGTGTCATTTCAACAAAGGAGAAATCATATAACATAAGCAGCTAGTGCGATTCCTCCTTCGTGGAATGACAAAACTGGATGTTTTTAGCCTAAACTTAAAAACATTGCACTCGCGTGACAGTTGGATAATGAGGGGATTTTATAAGTTATTTAATTTCAGATAGTACAAAAGGATCAAACCGTAAATTGCACAAATTCCCACAGATTAATTTGCGGAAATTTGTGCAATTTGCGGTTAAAACCAGAAGGGATTAAATTTTTGAGTTTAGAATATTGAATCTGAACTGGTGAATCTACTGTTACAATTCTATTATTTATTTTGGAATTTGAAGATAATTATTCATCGCTTTATTGTAAATTTTTTGGTCAAGCAAGGTAAGTACTTCTTTTACATTCCAACCTAAAATCATTTCTTCGTCTTTTGGGTCGATTTCTTGCCCTTCTATTTTTCGAGACAAAATATCACTCAACAATATTTCATCCGAAGAGTAGTAATTTGGGTAGTATTGCTCTATGAATGACCAGTTTATTTGGTTTGGGTTGTTTTGAGTGGTCAATGGTTAGGATTATGGTGAAAGGAATTATTTTTGAAAAATAGTATCCATATGATATTCCAAGAATTCAATTTTTGGTAAATATTTAATTGGACTAGTAATTTTTAAATTATCGATAGGCGCAAAGTGAATTTGATAGAAATCAGTATTCTTTTTCTTTTTCAGAGAAGTTGAAAGAACAACTTGATAATTTTTATCTACACCAATTATTCCTTTGTCAAATGCTTTGTCGTATAAGGCCGATAGACAAATTCCATTTTCAGGATTCAACCGATGTTCTTCATTTTTTGACCAAGGAACGATATGACTTGCCAACAAAAGTTCAGGAATATCAATTCCTGTTATAGCACATTTTGTAGCATAATTTGCTAATATCATTTGTCTAAAAACAGACTGATTAACTCTTGTTTTAACTTCTCGTATTTTTGTTTCGCCCTTGATATCCTTTAATTCAGGAAATAGGTCAACATATTTATCTTCAATAGCGATATTCTCTTTTTGAGCCAATAAAATTTCACTTTGAAAGATTAATTCTTCTTGGTTATGAAAATACTCGTCCCAAATAGGTTGGACTATATTTGTCCCGCCACTCATACCTTTAATTCCTCTTGCTTTTAAAGCTGGATCTACACTTGCAAAATTTACCAATCGCAACGCTATTGAACTAGGAGTCCGACCAATCAACTTCGCAAGATGAATTATGTCTTTATTCGTACTATGCATTTTTCCAAAAGGAATTTTTAAGTACAAATTAAAGGCAAGGATTAGCTCTTCTTTTGTCCAGAGGTTACGGGTTGCCATCTATTACTTTTTCACAAAATCAACACCGACTCTCACAGGGTATGAAAACGCATGATTTGCAATTCTTTGAGCGTAATTTGGACGGATGGTACCTATATATGTTAATGTCTCACTTTTAATTTGTCCCACTTTGTCTAAATAATGTACTTTTATCTGATTATTTTCATCAATGACATTTTCATTTTCAAATACTTTATATTGTAATGGTTTTATATACAGGGGACCATAAGTATTTCTTAAGGGATCTTGGGTTATCTCAGTCCACTTAATAGTTGTGTTATTAGGAAGAAAGCTAATAAAGGCTGTATCCCCTAATTCGAGAGCATCAGTATCTTTTATGTTACTACCTTCGGCAAAATAAAAATTACTTTTAATTTTATCATGAGGTCTCAAACAGTCACATAGCGCTGTTAAACAAATTAGATATTTTGGACTTTCTTTGTGATTTTCATTATACTCAATTAAAAAGACATCTCCAAAATTAAGAATTTGATCTTTTTTATCAAAGTAATAAGAATTATAAAAAACATTCATTTTATGCAATGAAGGTATATCCGAATAATTATCATCAAGCCCTAATTCAAATTCATCTAATAAGACATCATCAAGTAGTAAAGACTTTCTATTTCTTAGTGACATAGAGATTTTTTCCATTAAAACTTCATCCATAAATGAATTGAAAAAATAACCTATGTTTTCGGCATTTAATTTTTTTCGATGATGAATTAATGCATCTTTAGGAAATGATATAGCTAAATCATTTGTAATTGCACTAGCTCTATATAAATGGTTATAAAGTTCAATTCCTAAAAGCTGATTAAAACTATCAACGTCATCAATAATATGATTTTTGAAATTTTCTAATAAGACATCTGCTTTATTATCTGCTTTATTTAAAATTGTTATAATTGTATTATTAATTACGACTATTTTCTTTTCACTATCAACATAAGTAGGACACTGGAGGTCAGCATTAGAGGTGACTTTATTAGATAAAGCTATTGAACTTTTTATCATCGCACAGGTCATATCTGATGTCCCAGTAATTTCCATAAGTTTATTTGGGACAGCTTTATGCTTAGTATAAATTTCTTTCCTTATTTCTTTGACTACAGACTTATTACTTCTGTTAACATTGATTTGATTTAAAAGCGTTAACAATTCAGGTTCAAACCCCTCTAATTCTAATAATTCCTTTATTTCGACATAATATTCTTTGTTTTTACCTGAAAAATAAGATAGTATGTTAAAAAGAACATCATCTAAATTGTCTTCTGAAGTATAAATTGTGCTAAAATGAATATGATTCGTCTTAACTATCTCACTAAGAATCTTCAAAGACTCTTCCTCTCCTTCTTTGCCATCTAATTTCCAATCTAATATTACAAAATCTCTGTTTTCGGTAATAAATTTAAGTTTATCATCGTCGTTTTCATCTCCTTTTGTATATTTAAAAACATCTAGAGAAATACCGTTTTGCTTAAAATTATTGTATAAATTTTCAGATAAAACTTCTTCAATTTCAGGAGTTTTAGATTCAACTTGGTAAAAAGATCTTGCTTTTTCATCTATATAAATCGCTGATTTAATTGCATCTTGCAAAATTAGTTTTGCTCTTTCTTCGTAACTCATAAACACTATTTTAAAGGCTTAATTACAAAACAAGCACCATTTAAAGTGTTGTAGTTTTTATCGTTTGTGGCATAAATATCAAAGTAGGATTCATTCAAACTTTGTTTAGAAAGATATAATCCAATTCCTCTTCCATTTGGTCTATTTGAATAGAATAATTGGAATATCTTTTCCCTTCTATGCTCTTCTATTTTGGGACCAGAGTTTATAATTAAAATTTCATCTGTTTCATTATAATAATCGAATTTTATATGTTTTGTATTTGAGTTTCTTAACCAATACAATGCATTGTTGATAACATTAATAAAGACAGTATGAATTACTGGCTCTTTTATTGTAATAATATGATTTTTAAAAGCAGTTGTTTGTTCAAACTCTATATTGTTATTAGTAATTTTCGAATCAAAGAATTTTTTTAAATACTCAAAAATATTATTGCACTTGATATCTTTCGAAACTACACCTGAAATTCGGTATAGCGGAGAAAGCAAATCATATTTATCTTCTAATTGCTTGAAATTTTGTTTTAGAAAACTAAATTGTTCAACATCTGTAAATAAATTATCATTGCTTAATTTTTCAATAGAATGATTGATTTTTGCATACAACTGATTAAACTCATGATCAATTATCTCTACCGCAACACCTAGTTGTGCAGTTTCTCTCGTCTGTTCCCATTGGTATTTGATATTGTCGTATTCTGCTTTATAAGCACCTTGAACTAATTCTTCGTCAATATCAAAACTTAATTTATTAAGGTGTTCAATCAAAGGAAGTAGTTCTTTGACTATTTGTTCTCTTAAATATTCAAATTTATTACTGATATTTTCTGATTGCAGTTTCACACTTTCTTTTGAATCAATCGAACTAACAATGTTTTCTTTATTACTATTAAAATCTTCTAATATTCTTTTTGATCTTCCAGAGTAGTCTTTTAACAAAAATTCAAATTTAGTTTTTAAAACATCTTTATTATCCGAAATTAGCCTTTCAAGAGTACCATTAAATTTCTGGAAGTTTTTAGTAAACTCCATTTTTAATTCTTTTACTTCTAGCTTTTCTTGAACCTTGACCATTAATGGAATACTATTCTTTTTGATAGTATCATTGAATGAAATTAATTTGTTCTCAAATTTATCTAATCGATCTAATTGAGTATCTGTTGGTTTGTATCTTTTAGGTATTTTGGGCAAAAGATTTTTATATTCAATATCTAATGTATGAAGTCTGTCTAAAATATTTTCTATATCTGAATAAAGAACATTACTAGCATTCGTTTTTTCTTCTAATTGACTTAATAAATCTTGATACTCATTTTGGTACGCTTGTAATCTATCTGAATATGTATTTAAGGATTTTGTGAACGCAACTTTTTCAGCTATTTCTCTTTTTTTATCGGCTTTCAAAGATTCTGACTGTTCTTTTAGTTGTAACTTCTTATCCAAAAAGATAGACTGTCTCGCTTTGTCTCCAAAAAATTCTTGTGCTAATTCTATAAAAAAAGCTTCTAAATCATTTTTAAAATTTCTATAAGGTGCATTATTTATTAAACCTTCCCTACTAGATTTATCATTTAAATTTTTATTTTCATTTCTAGTTATTGCCAAAAAACCAAACATTCTTCTATGAGAAAAATAAAATGACCCTATTCGTTTTGCTCGTCTTTTTTCAAAACCTAAAAAATCAAAATCAGTCCTTCCATACGGTAATACTCTAAAATTATCTCGGTATATATATAAGCCCCCATAATCCGATACTTTTGCATTTATTTTATTCCAAACATTTGAATCTAATTTTGATTCACTTTCATTTCCTTGTGAATAACCTAATTTTATTGGGAATTTGCCATATTCATTTCTAATGTCTTTTTTTCGTGGATTAATAAATGTATAATCAATTTCTTCATCATAAATTTTTATTTTTCCATTAAAAGACCCTTTTCCATCAAATTCGCCATCTATTAGTACGTCCGCAAAATCATAATCAGTTGATGTGAAAAAATTTCCCTGAGTAGTTAGAAAATCATATTCTTGTTCACTACTATTAAATATTGGTATTGAAGTATTAATAATTTTATTATCATTAATAAAATCATTTGTAAATCCAGACAAGCTTGAAATAACAAAATTTCTGTCTTCTAAATTATCATCATCATTTATTGTTAAATCAACAATTTGGTCAATTGGTTCAAAAATGATAAATTTTGTACCATTTTTATTTTTTAGATCTATTATATCATTGATAACTTTTTCTTGTAAAAAATCAGGTAAAAAAGAATTACTAACTGATATTTCAATATTTTTCTTTAGTTTTAATTGATTTCCTTCTTCCCAAATCAGATTTCCATTAAGGTCATTTTCTTTTTCGAAATTTTTAAGAAAAGATTTTTTAAGTTTTTTAAATACTTCGGCAAAATCATTTTTTGAATCAATGTTTTCAACTGGAATATCTACATCGTCAAGAAATAAATTATAGTTTTCTAAAAGTCTCCAATCGAAAAATAAAGCTTGTAATGGATGTCCTTGTTTTTTAGTTAACATCAGCATAGGATTTCCTAAAAATGCCACGGATAATCTTCCTATCCCTTTTTCTCCAGCTTTAATTCTAGGTTTTTTCCAAAGTGTTTCTTCGCTTTCCTTTTCTTCAAGAGTGGCTCGACTTTTAGAATCCGTACCAAGCACTAACCATTTCTCGAAAATATCATTTCTAGACATTCCTTTTCCATCATCTGTCATTACAAACAAAGGATTGTTTAAACCTTTATATCCTGGTAAATATATTTCAGCAGTTAAGTTATCAGCATAGGCATCGTAACCGTTTTTCCACAACTCAGTAATAGCTGTTGGTAAATCGGCAATTTGTCCTTTACCTAATAAATCGACTGCTCTAGCTTTAGTTCTAAACTGCATTTAGATGATTATTTATTATTGCCTCTCCAATACATTTTGCATACTGAGGTGGAACTGCGTTTCCTATTAATCTAGCGATAGCAGAAGTACTGGTTCCGTAAAATTTATATTCTTTAGGAAAAGATTGTAAAGTTGCTCCCTCACGTAATGATAATGCGCGATCTTCATCGGGATGAACAAAACGACCATTTGAAATACTAAAAAACTTTGTTGTGATTGTTGGTGATGGCTTATCCCACCACAAACGACCAAAAGTATCTTTAAAAGAATTGTCCTTTCCTTCAAAACAAGCCAATTGTAATTCTGTATCATTAGCAAAACCTAGTCGGTCTCCGCCATCTTTTGCCACTTTCTTTAGTCTTTTTTTATTCACTTCCGATATTGAAGCTACAGTATGTAAAAAATCTGTTTTGTCTTTGTGACCGTCTTTAATTTCGGGAAAACCATTTACTTGCCCTAAGACATCTCTAACAGTAACTTTTCTCTCTACGCTTTTTATTAAATCAATGCTTTCATCAGTTACTCGATTTGCGATTAAAGTAAATCTTTTTCGGCTTTGAGGAACACCATATTCTGCTACATTATGTACTTCAAAATGAACTTTATAATCATTTTCTTTGAGCCAAATTATAAAATCTTCGAGTCCACTTTCTTTTTTCTGTCTTAAAACCCCGGGAACGTTTTCTACAACTACATAACCTGGATTGAAATGCTTTACAAAACGGGTAAACTCTATTAGAAGATTTGCTGATTTAGTTGATTTGGTTTTATCTGTATTGATAATACTCCAAAACTGGCAAGGACTACAACCAATTAAGATTAAATTATCATCATTTTTGGTTAAGTTTAATTTGTCTTCTAATTCTTGTTCTTGTAATTCAAATACATCAGCTTTGATAAATTGTGCACCAGTAATGTTGTGTTCATAAGTTTGTTTACAATTGGGTTCATAGTCAATTCCTGCTAGAACATTTATACCTGCTTCTAACATTCCGTAACTCATACCACCACCGCCACAGAAAAAATCTACAGCCTTTAACCTTGGTTTTCTAACCTTCATAATTTTGTAATTCGGAGATATCTTAAGTGTCTCGCTTTATAACTTTGAATATGTGTAATATTAACATGTGAAAATGAATTATAAATCTCTTTTTTTTGTTAACATGTAAAATAATAACAAAAATACTGCTTTTTAAAAGCTATTTAGAAAGAAAAATTATTTTTTTTACATAGATAAGAATTGTCATTCAATGCAAATATATATTTTTTGAAATAATAAACCTTAATTCCTTCCCAAAATTCCCAAGCCCTGACCACAGCAAAACTCCATATAAAACAGGCTTGCATTTTTTCTTGGTCAAAAAGAGCGGATCCCAAAACGTCGAGAAAGCTCCTTTTTGGCCTTTTAAAAAAATAAGAATACAAACAAGCGTGTCGCGTTCTGCAGGAACAACTCCTGAAACTATAAATCGGAAATTGTTTACTGCCGTTGCGGTGTTTTTGGTGTAAATACGTATATTTGGTTGTAACGAAATTTTTGAAGATGAGAATAGAAACCGACCTTAAATTAGGATTTAAAGATGTAATGATTCGACCAAAACGCTCGACCTTGAAGAGTAGAGCGCAGGTCTCGCTGGAACGAAATTTCAAATTTATGCACTCTGGGGCAAGTTGGTCTGGTGTGCCTATTTTTGCCGCCAATATGGATACGGTAGGAACTTTTGAGATGGCTTTGGTACTATCAAAAGAGCAGATTTTTACCGCGGTACACAAACATTATTCGGTAGACGAGTGGCAAGCGTTTTTGTCGGCTTTGGCTCCTGAATACCTTCCGTACATAGCGGTGAGCACGGGAACGGGTAAGAATGATGCCAAAAAACTGAATGATATTTTGACGCTGAATCCTGCTTTGCAATTTATTTGTATTGACGTGGCCAACGGTTACTCAGAGCATTTTGTGGAATTTTTGAAGCAAACGCGTTTGCAATACCCAGCCAAGGTGATTGTTGCGGGTAACGTGGTGACGGGCGAAATGGTGGAGGAACTGCTCTTGGCGGGTGCCGACATTATTAAGGTGGGTATTGGTCCAGGATCGGTTTGTACGACACGTGTGAAAACGGGTGTGGGGTATCCGCAGCTTTCGGCGATAATCGAGTGTGCCGATGCCGCGCATGGTTTGGGTGGTCACATTATAAGCGATGGTGGTTGCGTGACTCCTGGTGATGTTGCAAAGGCTTTTGGCGCTGGTGCCGATTTTGTGATGCTGGGCGGAATGCTTGCGGGTCACGAGGAGAGCGGGGGCGAAT
This sequence comes from Flavobacterium psychraerolatum, assembly GCF_025960985.1. Taxonomy (GTDB): domain Bacteria; phylum Bacteroidota; class Bacteroidia; order Flavobacteriales; family Flavobacteriaceae; genus Flavobacterium. The sequence goes on from NZ_JAOQMX010000010.1 coordinate 16,213, forward strand.
TGGTAGAAATTGACGGCAGTAGCTTCAAACAATTTTACGGAATGAGTTCGACTACTGCGATGAACAAACATGTGGGTGGCGTGGCCGAATACCGCGCTAGTGAGGGCAAGACGGTCTCGATTCCGTTTAAAGGAAAAGTGATTCATACCCTGATGGATATCTTGGGTGGGTTGCGTAGTACCTGTACATATGTAGGCGCATCACGCTTGAAGGAATTGACAAAAAGAACGACTTTTATTCGTGTGAGCGAACAAGAAAATAGAATTTATAACGACTGATTTAGAATAAAAAATTATGATTACAATTGAAGTGGCTGGGAAGAAGGATCTTAATTTGATTCAGAAAATTGCGTATCAGGTTTGGCCCGTGGCGTACGGCGAAATTTTGTCTAAAGAACAGATGGTGTATATGTTAGAGTCTTTTTATTCGATAGCAACTTTAAGCGATAATTACGACAAAGGCTGCCATTTTATTTTGGCTAAAGAAGGGGATGCTGTTTTGGGCTTTGCAGGTTTTGAGCATTTTGATGTGCTTGAAAGAACGAAGATTCACAAAATATATTTGCTCCCCGAATCGCAAGGTAAAGGTGTTGGTAAATTACTTGTGGATTACATTGGGACTAGAGCTATTGAGAAGCAATTTGAAACGCTGCTGCTGCATGTAAACCGTTTTAATAAAGCTTTAGGCTTTTATGAAAAACTAGGTTTCAAGATTATTGAGGAAGTCGATATTGAAATCGGTAACGGCTACTTGATGGAGGATTATGTGATGGAGCGTTTGCTTTCGGTGAAATAGTCCACGGATGAAACGGATTCGCTATCGCGAAGTCGCGGATAAAAACGGATTTTTCATGTGGCTTGCGGTTAAATTTTTTAGCCACGTCCCGAGACTTCGGGAGAACGAAGGCTCACGAATTTAATTAAAAAATCTGTGCGTATAGTTTTAGCCACAAATGACACGAATGACACGAATGCTCACGAATTAATTTAGAAAATGTATACGTATAGTTTTAGCCACGAATGACACGAATTACACGAATGCTCACGAATTAATTTAAAAAATCTGTGTAAATCTGTGTAAATCTGTGTAAATCTGTGTTTTCGCGATAGCGACTCAGTTTCATTTGCGTCCTTTTGCGCACAGGAGTATAGCTCTAGTTAAATTATAAAAATCTGTATAAATCTGTGTTTTCGCGATAGCGAATCAGTTTCATCCGCGTACCATAAATACATAAAGGTTTATTCCACAATAATGTCATGTGTAAACAGCAAGCCTTTCAGGTATTCCATTGAGAAGACGGCTTTTTTGAGTTTGGTTCTCTTAGGGTCAATCGTGTAGTTTTTGCTGGTTGCAAAATTAGCTTTGTTGGCAACGGCTTGATCGAATTCGGCACGGTAGAGATCACATTTTTCGAAAAGAACTTCGGTGAGATCCGTTTGCATGAAGTCGACAGCTACCAAGCTGCAGTTGTTGAAAGTGGTGCCTTTCATTTTTAAAGTATAAAACTTAGAAAAGTCCAGTATTGTATTCTTAAAATGGATTTCGAAAATAAGCTTGTCACACATAGCAAAGTTAACCTCGTTGATTTTGCAATTGTCAAAAGTTACGGTACGTAGCGCTACGTGATTGATCTTGGTTTTGTTGAAGTTACAGTTTTTAAAAGTACAGTCAATAAACGTCACAGCGGTAAAACTGCAAGCCGTAAAATTACAATTGGTAAAAACACAGGCCTCAAACTCCTTAAAATTAACTTCCTCAGTAGTGTAGATTAAGTCTTGGAAAGATTGGTCGAGGAAATACGCTAGCATGGATTTTTTTTGTAAAAGTACTAAATAGAACGGACTCTTATCACATCATTTTTTACAATTTCTACAAAGTGGTTTAGGAGGTGGTGCAGCTTTAGAAGAATCGGAAAAAGTCTGAATTCAACTGTTCGTAAATTAAAAAAGGGATGCTGTTGCAGTAACAGCATCCCTTTCGAATATAAAAATGAAGCTTTGATTATGCTTTTTCTTTTTCGAAATTATTAATGACTTCTTGGTAATAGTCAAAGGTCGTTTTTGCTATCGATTCCCAACTAAAGATTTTCAAAACACGTTCTCTTCCTGCTTTCCCCATTTTGGTGGCTAGTGCTTCGTCGTCTAACAATACATTAATTTTTTGAGCAAATGCTTTCTGGAATTCTTCTGGATGAGTAGGGTTGAAGTCGGTTCTCGATTTACTTTCTAACGGAATCAAATAACCGGTTTCGCCTTCCACAATAATCTCCGGAATTCCGCCTACGTGACTTCCTACTACGGGAGTTTCACAAGACATAGCTTCCAGATTTATAATTCCAAACGGCTCGTACAAGGACGGGCACGCAAATACACGTGCTTGGCTGTATAGAATTTTTATTTTTTCACGTGGTAGCATTTCTGAAATTAGAATTACTCCATCGCGGGTTGCTTTTAGCTCGGTAATTAATTGCTCAGTTTCGGCAGCGATTTCGGGTGTATCAGGTGCTCCTGCACACAATACGATTTGACACTCTTTATTGAAATATTTGGCCGCCGAAATCAATTGTGAGATTCCTTTTTGACGCGTAATACGCCCCACAAATAGCACAAACGGAATGTTTGGATCAATTCCGAGTTCTCTCAACAAGTCATTGTCTGTGGTTGGTTTATAAAATTCAGGATCGATTCCGTTATGGATTACAGTAACTTTATTTGGATCTACGCCGTAAGCTTCGACCACATCTTCTTTCATTTGTTCACTTACCGCAATAATTCCGTCGGCGGTGTTGTAGGCATTATTTTCGATCCAACGAGACAAGAAATAACCATTTCCTAGTTGTTCCACTTTCCAAGGGCGGTGCGTTTCTAGACTGTGGGTAGTCAAAATCAAGGGTACTTGTAGCAGCTCGCGCGTCATAATTCCTGCCAGGTGCGTGTACCAAGTATGACAATGAATAATATCGGCCTCTGGTGTAGCTTGTGACATCTCAACGTTTCTACTCAAATTGTGAAACATCTTGATATGTGAATTTTTTTCGTCTTTTGGATTGGTGAGACACGAATCGATTCCTTGAACGTGAAGATTTTCTTCGACTACTTTTTGGTCTCCGAAACATCGAACTTCTACTTGTCCTAGTTTTATAAGTTCTTGGCTTAGAAAATCGATGTGTACACCAGCACCACCGTAAATGTTGGGTGGGAATTCATTTGTAAAAAGTGCTATTTTCATTTTGAAATTTTTTATGTAATTGGTAGTCTCTAGTTTGTAAAATAAAATGACGAAAAGCTTTCAAATCGACAAAGAACAAAAATTCTTTATTTTACTAAAGTAGGAAATAATTAATATAAAACAGATATTCAATTAGCATTTATGCAAATGTTTTAACAAAATTAAGGTTGTTTTGTTTTTGAAGATTATATTTTTTGAACTCTCAGTTCATGATGAAATACTTAGTTGAAAATACAAATGAGTAAAAAGTAAGCTTCTAATCCCTAAACGTAATTGTAAATTTTGCTCCTCCGTTAATAGTACTCTCTAATTTAATTTTACCTCCTAAGTCGGTTATATGATTGTATACTAAATATAATCCTATACCATTACTATCAGAATTATTGTTGAATTTTTGGTGTAAACCAAAAATCTTCTCTCCAACTTTTTCCATATCAAAGCCAATTCCGTTATCAGAAATTATAAGTTGTTTTCTACCATCATTTATTTGAGTATAAATAGAAATTACCGGAAATACATCAGGTTTTGAGTATTTAATGGAATTGGTTATAAGATTCAAAAAGATACTTTTGAGGTGTGTTTTACTGAATGTGATTTCATGGAGTGTTGAAAAATCTACATTAAGTGTTGTTTTTGAATTATAAATAAATGAGCTGATAGAAAAAGTTACTTCATTCAAGCTATCCTGGAAAGAGATATTTTCTACAAGAGAACTATCTTTTATTTTGTTATTAAGGACAGTTATGTAATCATTCAAAGTCTCTTTTAACCCTGTTACTGTTTCCTTAGTTATTTTTAAATATTTTATTGATTCTGGATCATTTATCTTTTTAATATCTAACAATTCAAAAATGCTAATCATATTGTTCACTGGAGATCTTAAATCATGTGCGGCAGCGTAAGTTAATTGTTTATAGTCGTTAACTATTTGATTTAATTTGATCAAATGAATATCACGCTCTTCTTCGAGTTGTTTTTTATAGGTAATATTTTTGGCAATGGCAAAAATATGTTCTTGATTTTGAACAGGAATAGAGGTCCATAGTAACCATACAATTCGTCCACTTTTGGTTACGTATCTATTTTCATAGTTGATTAAATGATTTTGATCTTTAATAGATTTTCGCACCATTAAAGTTGTATTGAGATCATCTTGGTAAACAAAATGATTAATGGGCTTGGCCTTCAATTCTTCTTCGGTATATTCTAATAAGTTACAAACTGCGGGATTTATTTTTTTAAAGTAGCCATCAAAACCAGAAATACATAGTAAATCTGGAGACAGATTGAAAAAATCCTCAAAGGTAGCTTTGGTCTCAAAATTTGTTTTTGATGTTTTAGTAGAAACACTAGTCATCATTTTTCTCACTCTCATCCGCTATGAAATTTTTTTAAGTAACAAATGTTTAACTTAATCTGATAAAAAAAAATGAACTGTAATGTATTCATCACAATATAACGACACGGATAAATTGAGTAATAGAAAAGTATCCTTAAGCAGGTAGGTACTATTACGGATATAATTTTCTAGCGAGTCAACTTATTGCATAGTAATATGATACTGCTAAATTATACCAAAATACCTTATAAAATAGCAGGAGTACTGTTTTTTTTATAAGGTATTAAAGTTTTTACAAATAATGTAAAATTCACAAAATCTTCTGAGTATAATGAAAATTTAAGTCGTTAAACTTTAAAAATTCCACCAATAGCAATGATTCTTTGAAAAAAGAAAAAATCTTGTGAAGCTCTATCGGCTGCACTTACAGTTGTGCGTATGTCTTGCATGTTGATATAACCTCCTTTGAGCTCACCTTGGATGTAAAAATGTTTGAAAAAAGTAACATTTAGTCCTGCCTTAAGCGAGGTTCCGTAACCAGAAACATGAAAATCATCATGACGGTCTTTACCTAATAAAGTTGTATTTGTTTTTGGGTACAGAACACCAACGCCAACTCCTTCGGTAAGGTTAATTTGAATTTTATCTGTATTTCCTATTCTAAATAATTTTGAAATATCATCGTGACGTGAAAACTCTGTGTTTATATAGTTTAAGCCATCGGTATGCTCGTATTTCAAGAATTTTTCTGTTAGCAATACTTGATTTGGATTTCCAATTACTGTTTCACCATAGGTTCCTTTGTTAGGATAATATCCATTAATATCAGCAACACGATCTTGAGCCATTACATATTTCATGTGGTCAAGTCCTAGTGCAATACTGTAATGATCACTAATAAAGTAACCCATCCTGAAATTGGTTTGCGGAATCGTCATTCTTCCTGGGTTGATGTAATCCACATGCCACCCTTTTGGTTTGTCGTTTGCTTGCACATCATATAAGGTAAAATTATAATCAGCTCCTTTAAAAGTTATATCCGACTTGGTATAACTTTCTCTATTTCCTCCCCATGACACAAAGAATTTTCCTTTATTGTGTGCCGTATATTTTTCTTGTAATTTAATTTCTTGAGCACTTAATGTGTTCACAAACATAAGGCCGACTAAGCCAAGATAAGCGGTAATTTTTTTCAATGTAATGTAATTAAAATGAATTTATGGTTTTTCTAATAGCAACAAGCTTTGTCATCAAAGCTTCAAAATAATCAAGGTGCAACATATTAGCACCATCACTTTTTGCATTCGCAGGGTCAAAATGAGTTTCAATAAAAATTCCGTCAACACCAACTGCTATACCTGCTTTGGCTACTGTTTCGATCATATCGGGTCTTCCTCCTGTTACACCAGCTGTTTGGTTGGGTTGTTGCAAGGAGTGTGTAACGTCTAGAACTGTCGTAGCGTATTGTTGCATGGTTGGAATCCCTCTATAATCTACAATCATGTCTTGATACCCAAACATCGTTCCTCTATCGGTAACCATAACATTTTGGTTATTACAATCTAGTACTTTTTGCACTGCATGTTTCATGCTCTCCGGACTCATAAATTGTCCTTTCTTCAGGTTTACTGTTCTTCCTGTATTGGCAGCCGCAACGACCAAGTCAGTTTGACGAACCAAGAAAGCTGGAATTTGCAAAATGTCAACATATTGCGCAGCCAAATCTGCATCTTCATTAGTGTGGATATCTGTCACTGTAGGGACATGAAAAGTCTCTGATATTTTTCTTAGAATTTTCAATGCTTTTTCATCTCCAATACCAGAGAAGCTATCAATTCTAGAACGGTTTGCCTTTTTAAAAGATCCTTTAAAAACAAAAGGAATTTCTAATTTATCGGTAATACCAATTAGTTTTTCTGCAATTCTCAATGCCATTTCTTCTCCTTCGATGGCACAAGGACCAGCCAATAAAAAGAAGTTTCCACTTTCAGTATGTTTGATTTGAGCGATTTGTTTGATGTTCATAAGGTATGATTTATTATAAAGTGCAAAGGTAATTGGATTTCCGTTTTACTCTTTAGGAATTAACGTTTATTTAATGCGTGATTGGCTAGTTATTTTTACAGAATCATGTACTTTGTCAGAATCTATTTTCAGTATCGAATCGACAGGTTTTGTAATTTTAAAATATAAGGTAGAAACTTGTACAAAGTACATTGGGTTACTACTTTTTTATTGAAAGTCCCACAGGAACCATCAAATACCCTTTTTCATAAATATTCAAATACAACTGAATTGGTTTTTTCAGTCCTTCCCATTTCAATTCATATACATCCAAAAAACCAGCTCCCATTCCACTCCTTTTAGTAGGGAAGGGGCAGCAGCTTTCAACTTTTGAATAGCTTATTTTTTCTCCTTTTGGTCCCGCCAATGCATTAAGGTATCGCACCGCATTGATAGTATCATTGTTGGTATTGATATAAAAAACATTTACAGGAAAGTCATTGTCATACCCATATCTTTTGTCATGGCTATAGTTCTCGAGAACAAATCTATTATAGGTACTTAATCTAGGTGAAGGAGCATTGTCATCTACGTTTTTTAAGGTAGATTTAGTACTAACACAAGAGATAATGGTTAAACTTAATAGCGAAAAGAGACATTTTTTCATATTTGATAGCGTAAGGTAGAGCAACCCATATTAAGGTGTAGTCTATTTTGAATACAAAGATAATGAGAACTTTATTTGTAGAAGTACTACTGATTATAAAATTAGAGGATTTATTAAAATTGTCCAATTGTGACATATCTCACATTATGGTTTGTAAAAGCAAACTATCTTTGCAATCTAAAATAAGTAACTATGAATATTTTTTTTCAAACTTGGCCTTGGTATATTTCGGGTTTCATCATCGGAATGATAATGCTAAGTTTAGTGTATTTTGGTAAATCCTTTGGTATGTCATCCAACCTACGCTCAATGTGTGCTATGGTTGGAGCTGGAAATAGAGTTCCGTTTTTTGACTTCGACTGGAAATCCCAACGTTGGAATTTATTGGTTGTCCTAGGAGCCATGCTTGGGGGTTTCGTCGGAGTCCACTTTATGAGTGACCCCACCAATGTAAGTATAAATACCAAAACAATCGATACCTTAGCACAATTAGGAATTGATGCTCCAAACGGACAGCTAGTCCCAACAGTACTCTTTGGTAACCAAACTTTTCAAGACCCAAAAAATAGCGCAATTTTGCTTATTGGTGGCATTCTAGTTGGTTTTGGTGCTCGTTATGCTGGTGGTTGTACCTCGGGTCATGCTATCTCTGGTTTGAGTAATTTACAACTACCCTCTCTAAAAGCCGTAATCGGTTTCTTTATCGGTGGCCTTATTATGGTACACCTTTTATTTCCCTTAATTTTTTAAATTATGAAAGTAGTCAAATATATAATTGTTGGTTTTATATTCGGAATCGTTTTAACAAAATCTGAAGCTGTTTCTTGGTACCGAATTTACGAAATGTTTCAATTTCAGTCCTTTCATATGTATGGTATCATATCTGTAGCTATACTTACAGGTAGCATCGGCCTCCAAATAATCAAACGCAAAGACATCAAAGACATTGATGGATTACACATCGAAATCCCAAATAAAGAAGCTGGAAACTACCGTTACTGGATTGGAGGAATAATTTTTGGAATGGGTTGGGGATTGGTTGGTTCTTGTCCAGGGCCAATTTTTATTCTACTAGGAGCAGGGTTTTATACGATTGCAATCGTATTAATTGGCGCCATGATAGGTACTTTTCTATACGGACTAATCAAAAATAAGTTACCCCATTAATGCAAATAAAATAAGTAAAATTGGTAGAGCTTGGGCGTGCCCCTCCGTAAAAACTGCGGGTCGAGCTATACGTTGCAAGTTCTCAACCAGTTCCGCTATCGCTGCACTTGTTTGCGGGCTTTACACTTCTATCTCTCACGCAAAACCCAATAGCCAAAAAAAAAGCATTCTCGAACGAGAATGCTTTTTTTTACTTTAGTTCAAAATAGGATTCTAAATAACCTTTATAATATAGACCAAAAAAATCTGTCAAATCGAGCGTTGTCGAACATTAATGTGTACTTCTCGCCGTTATTCGAATTATTTTATATAAGTATTAGTATTATACTATTTCAGCACTAATTCCAGCTTCCAATAATTGTAAGCATTGTGGTTTCAATTTCTTCAAAGGACCCGTTTTTACAGTACACTTTCCATTGTAGTGTACAATAAGAGAACATTGCTCGGCTTGTTCGGGAGTATGTTCACAAACTCTAATCAAGGTATCAATAACGTGGTCAAATGTATTTACGTCGTCATTGTAGACAACAATCTCGTTGTTTAAAGTAGGTACTTCTTTCAGACTTACTTTTTCTCTTATTTTTTCTTTAGTACTCATTTTGATTTTTTTTTTGTACTGGTGATGAATAAATAGCGAACTCTAATTTACGTATTTTAATGATACCCAGTTGTTTCTTTCGAATTTTTTAACATACGTTAATCCTTTCTCTGTACAAGAAGCATCAATAAACGGAATGTCTTCTGTATAAAAACCACTTAATAACAACGTTCCTTTAGGGTTTAAGCAATCTATATAAGCTTGCATATCATTCAACAAGATATTACGGTTAATGTTCGCAATAATGAAGTCATACTTTTTACCTTTCAATAAAGAAGCCTCTCCTTCATAAACAGTAATGTGCTTGCAATTGTTACGTTCTGCATTTTCGATCGAATTTAAGTAGCACCAATTGTCAATATCAATAGCGTCAATAGGTTGAGCACCTTTCATTTCGGCCAAAATTGCCAAAATTGCTGTTCCACAACCCATGTCTAAGGTTTTTAATCCTGTAACATCAGTTTCTAGTAAATGTTGAATCATCATGTGCGTAGTTTCATGGTGACCCGTACCAAAACTCATTTTTGGCTCAATTAGAATATCAAACTCAGCATCTGTTTTTGGGTGAAAGGGAGCGCGTACATGGCAGTTTCCATCTACATCAATAGGCTCAAAGTTTTTTTCCCATTCTTCATTCCAGTTTACTTGATCGATTTCTTCAAAAGTATATTCTATTTTGAACTCTTCCGAATTTAGAATTTGGATGTTTTCCAATATAGCTTCGTCCCACAAATCTTTTTGTACAAAGGCAGATATTCCAGTTTCTGTTTCTGTAAAACTTTCAAAAGCAGCTTCTCCTAGTTCTGCAATTAGAATTTCAGATCCTAATTCCTTAGGTTCAACAGTAAAATGGTATCCAATATAAATATTTGACATTTCTTAATTTTTTTTGCAAAGGTAGCATTTCTGTATTACGGTTTTTGTATAAAGCATAAAAAAGTATTTAATTTTTGATACTACTTTATGATTGATAACCATAGAATTATTAATTTATTTTGCCATTATTATATCACTTAATTACAATAAGAAAGAATGATTCCATAAATATGTTTTTTTCTTAAAATATTGATTTTTTTTCTTTTTTAGGAACTAAAAGGAGATTAAATATCGTTTTTGGTTGGATTTAATGTTGTTTTTTGTTAAATTTGAAATGTTAGTAACCCAAAAAAAAGTTAAATGAAAAAAATTGTAACCCTTTTATTTGTCCTATTTTTATCTTTAAGCGTCAATGCACAACAGAAAAAAAGTTTTGATGACGCAGTAAAAACACTAAATCTTCCAAAAGAAACGGTAAGTAAACTTCAAGAAGTTAACACAGAAAGAAATGTTAAGGCAAAGGAAATCGTAGCAATGAAGCTAAATAAAGAAGACCAAAAGACTAAAATGAGAGAATTAGCAAAAGCAACTTATCCTAAAATTAGTGGAATACTAGGAAAAGCGAAAACAAAAGAATGGTCTGCTTATTGGAGAAAATAATTTTAATATATAAATAATATAAAAAAGGCTAATCATGTAGATTAGCCTTTTTTATGAGTTATAATTTTAAGAAGTATACACTAACCAAAAAGCAATGAAATATCCCACAAGTACAACTCAATTATATTACAACTCAAATAAAATCTTAAAGTGACCAGTTTTTCCTAATTCATTAGTAGTTTTAAGACTGATAGATGCTTAGTCATATTTATTATTATTCTCTTTACTACTTCAATTTTAATAATTTAAACAAGAGGGTAGATAAGTTCTTAGATTGAATAATTTTCATGTATAAAAAAAAGCGGTAAAACAAAGTTTACCGCTTTCAAGTATTTTATAATCAAATAGATTATACTGCTGCTTTTACGATCGCTAAGAAATCATCTGCTTTCAAGGCTGCTCCACCAATTAGACCACCGTCTACATCTGGTTTAGAGAAAATTTCAACTGCATTTTCTGGTTTTACACTTCCACCGTAAAGGATAGAAACTTCTTCTGCAACATCTGCTCCAAAAGATTTAAGAACAGTTTCTCTAATGAATTCGTGCATTTCTTGCGCTTGTTCTGGAGAAGCTGTTTCACCTGTACCGATAGCCCAGACTGGTTCATAAGCCAAGACAATTTTCGACCAAGATGCTTTTTCGATTTGGAATAATCCATCACGCAATTGGTTCTCAACAATGTTGAAGTGTTGTTTGTCTTGACGGTCTTTCAACTCTTCACCAAAACAGAAAATAACGGTCATGTCATGTTTCAAAGCTGAATTTACTTTCTCAGCAATGATAGCATCTGTTTCATTAAAAATTGCTCTACGCTCAGAGTGACCTAAAATTACCGTGTTTACGCCAATGTTAGTCAACATGTCTGCAGTAATTTCTCCTGTGAATGCTCCACCTTCAGCTTGGTGTACATTTTGTGCCGCTACAGTAATCGCTTTTCCTTCCAATTGCGTTACAGCTGCTGCCAAGTTTACAAACGTTGGTGCTACAATTACTTGAGCAGTAGTATCAGCAGGTAATTTAGCAACCAATTCATTCAATAATTCAGCAGTTTGAGTGGCATTTTTATGCATTTTCCAGTTTCCAGCTACAATTTTCTTTCTCATCTTAATTCTGTTTTGTTAAATTTTAATTTTTATTTTAGTTCAGTTATTGTTTTGTCTATAAGGTCAAAGTCCGTTTCAATGGCGCGGTAAAGTACTATCTTACCCGTTTTATCAATAATAATATATCTCGGAATCCAATCTACATCTACTGCTTTTGCAAACTTCCCTTTCATTTGATCGTTTGCCATATAGTGCGCTCCTTTTATTTTGTGTGTTTTTATTCCGTTTTGCCAAGCTCCATCTGATTTGTCCATAGAGATAAAAACGTAATTTACATCTGGGTGTTTTGCTTGTAATTCTTTTAACTTCGGCATTGCTCCAATACAATCACCGCACCAAGAAGCCCAAATTTCGATCACTGTAGTTTTACCTTCGTTCGCTTTTAATATGGATTCGAACGTGACTTGATTGCCTTCGCGAGTCAATAAAGTTTCCTTTAATGCTTCGGGCGAAAAACTTGTTTTTTCGGTATGACTTCCTGAACACGCCAAAAAAGAGAAGAGTATGATGAAAATGGAGGTTATTTTTTTCAAAATAATTTAATTTTTGCTAAGTTAATTAAAGTATAAAGAGTGCACTATTAAATGTGGTCTAAATTCTTTATTTTCATATTTTTTTATCGTAAAATCAATAAAATTCTGTCGATATGATTGTGAAAACGTAATAGTTTGTTTTTCTATTAAACATTTATCATAAGAAAATGATTTTTCATTTGAAATCTATAATTTTAAAGTCGAAATGTCATTGTAATGTACTTTTTGAGTAATTGTTCCTTGATTAAGGATCACTATGCTTGGATTGGCTCTTTCGATTGTTTTCAAAGTAGTTCCATCACAGAAATAAAATTCAAAATCAAATTTATATTTTTTTTGAGTCGCAGCAATTTGTTCTGGGGTAGAAGCAGTCATAGCAATTACAGTGTAGCCCTTAGCCTTAGCCTCTGTCGTTAATGATTTTAGTGCCGTCATTCCTTCTGGAGATGCATTAGGCAAATCATATGCCACAAATATCATCACCTTGGGTACGTACAAGAACTCCTCTTTATAATCAGAACCTTCTTTTACCATTGTGAAATCATGAATAGGAGGTACGTAGCCTTCTGTAATAACTTTATCCTTACGATCTACAAACGTAGCTCCTTCGGGAATATTCATTAGGTCTTTCTCTGTAAATTCGGTAAGGACACCATTTACTTTATAAATAAAAACCATTTCTACAACCGATTTAGGCGCGTCTGTTGGAACTTCCATTCCTTTTTGAATGTTGGTACCTACTTGATAGGGTCTAAAGTCAATCAGAGGTAAGTGATTCAAGACATGATAACCAAACATCGCCGCAAGAGCAAAACTAGCAAACGCCAAAACAGTTTGTATTTTATTACCAAATAATGGCTTAATTAACTTTCGATTAAAAGTCAAAATCAAGATAAAAAACAACAAAACAATATCCTTTGTAAACGATTCCCATGGCGTTAAATGAAGCGCATCACCAAAGCAACCGCAATCTTTGACTACATCAAAATAGGCAGAATAGAACGTTAAGAACGAAAATTTAATGATCATAATCAGCAAAATCCAAATGGTCCATTTTGCTTGGTAACCAATCAATAAAAAAACACCTAAAACCACTTCAAGGATAACAATAAATAGTGCTAAAGCAAGGGTATACGGAATCAAAAAAGGCATATTGAACACGTGTTCACCAAAATATTCGCCAAGTTTATAAGAAAAACCCAGTGGGTCATTCAGTTTAATTAATCCCGAGATGATAAAAAGAACGCCGACAAAAATTCTCGAAAATTGGGTAAGTATATTTTTCATTCTAAAGAGGTATTATTTTTTGAATCCCATTAATATTAACGCAAAAACGGAATAGTTAAGCATGTCTTGGTAGTTGGCATCGATCCCTTCAGAAACCAATGTCTTCCCCTTATTGTCTTCAATTTGTTTCACACGCAAGAGTTTTTGCAAGATCAAATCGGTCAATGAACTCACACGCATTTCGCGCCATGCTTCACCGTAATCATGATTTTTGGCTTCCATCAATTGTTTGGTTAGCAGCGCTTTAGTATCGTATAATTCGGTAGCTTTTTCTAATGCCAAATCAGGTTGATCAACAACACCCAGCTCCAATTGAATCAAGGCCATGATCGAATAATTAATGATTCCGATGAATTCTCCAGTTTCATCTTCGTCCACTTTTCGAACCTCATTTTCTTGTAAGCTACGGATGCGCTGTGCCTTGATGTAGATTTGATCTGTAAGCGAGGGTAGCCTCAAGATGCGCCATGCACTCCCATAATCTTTCATTTTTTTGGTGAATAACTCACGGCAAATTGCCATAACTTGATCGTATTCCTGAGAAGTATTGTTCATTATTGATGTATATTTGTCTAAAATTTTCTCAAAAATAAGGATTAAATTTAAAAGTCAAAGGTCGTTTAAAGTTTAAAATGTTTAAAGTTTGAGGTCGTTTCCGATTGAGACAATTTTAAACATTTTAAAATCTTTAAACTTTTAATCAATAAATCAAAATGACCATAAACTGTAACGGACAATTAATAGATTTGAATGCACCCAAAGTAATGGGAATTTTGAACATAACACCCAATTCTTTTTTTGACGGTGGAACGTATAAAAATGAAGCTGACATTCTTTCTAAAGTAAATAAAATGCTTGTTGATGGTGCAACCTTCATTGATATCGGTGCCTATTCAAGCAAACCAAACGCCGAATTTGTTTCAGTTCAAGAAGAAATAAATCGAATCCTGCCGGTTGTAGCACTACTAATGAAGCAATTACCAGAAGTTATTCTTTCTATAGATACGTTTAGGAGTGAAGTAGCTAGGATTTGTATCGAAAGTGGTGCTGCCATAATCAATGATATTTCCGCAGGAAAATTAGACGAAAAAATGATGGAAACCGTCGCAAAAGCACGAGTACCTTACATCATGATGCACATGAAGGGGAATCCGCAGACGATGCAAACATTGACAGATTACGATAATATTGTAAAAGAAATGATTTTGTACTTTTCAGAAAGAGTTTTTGAAGCACGTCGTCACGGAATATCAGATATAATAATCGACCCTGGATTTGGCTTTGCAAAGACATTAGATCAAAATTTTGAAGTGATTCGAAAATTAGAAGACTTTCAAATGCTTGATTTACCATTGTTGGCGGGTATTTCTAGAAAATCAATGGTGTACAAAACACTCGAAACCAGCCCCGAAGAAGCATTAAATGGTACGACCGTTTTGAATACGATTTCGTTATCAAAAGGAGCCAATATCTTGCGGGTGCATGATGTGAAAGAAGCCGCTGAAACAGTAAAATTATGGAATAAGTTAAAGAAATAAATGATGAAATACCTATCTACAGCACTAGTAGTACTGCTTTTTTCATGCGGAAAAGAGGAAAATATACAATTGCCCAAAGCGGCTAAAACTATTGTAAGCGATGTGCAAGATCACTCGCCAATTTATATTTTTTTTAGATCGAAAGAAAAAGATACGTTGGCAGAAGTAAATCGAAAAAATAGCATTATAACTACCAATTGGATTTTGAATATCGATGCACGCTTACCATTGAAATTGGTTATTCCGGAAGTGATGAAATTGCAGGAAAAGAAGCGACAAGAGAAAGCCCATAAAAATGAGAAAGCAGAGAATTTTTATGCCTACGCTGATACCATCGGAAAAAATATGGCTTTCATTCCGTTTACGAAGGTTTTTTATAAAATTGGGAAACCGGATAAAAACAAATTAGTTTTTCATTTTCGAAAAGGAAACGATTTTATTATTTTAAATGGTGTTGAAGTTAAGAAAACAGATTTGATAACAGAATTTGGTAAAATTAAATTTGAAGTTATGCCTGATGTTGTTTTGCAGTTCGACAAGAATATGTCCTATGCTGAATATCTTCAAAATAAAATTCTAATAGAGGACTTTAAAGGTACAAATGAAGAATATATTTTTTAAGCTGAATTTTTAATTGCGTCAAGTTTTAGCTGGATGATAATAAATGATTATTAAGAAGGCTTTATCCGAAAACGATCATGTTTTCGGCTAAAGCCTTTATTTTTTGCAACAGTTCAATCGGTCTAAAGACCGATTCTATTGATTTTAAAGAAATTATATTTCCAGAAAACAATGATCACTAAAACTGAAAAAGGGTCGCTTGAGAGTTTCGGTTTTTAAACTTGAAATCTTAAACAAAAAAAACTTTAAACTTTTTTTTATTGATGATGATAAGGTTCGTTCTTCAAAATAGTAAAACCGCGATATAATTGTTCGATAAAAAACAAGCGTACCATTTGATGGGAAAACGTCATTAGCGAAAGTGAAATTTTACCTTTTGCTTTAGCATAAACCGTATCTGAGAAACCATAAGGACCACCAATCACAAACACAAGCGTTTTGACACCCGAGTTCATTTTTTTCTGCAAATCTTCCGAAAAAGCGACACTTGAGAATGTTTTTCCGTTTTCGTCCAACAAAATTAATTGGTCAGTGGGTGTGATTTTCGATAAAATCAATTCGCCTTCTTTTTCTTTTTGTTGACTTTCAGACAAGTTTTTTACATTTTTTATATCTGGAATCACTTCCAAATCAAATTTGATATAAAAAGACAAACGCTTGGTGTAATCATCAATCAGGGTTTGAAGTGCTTTATTGTCAGTTTTGCCTATTGCAAGTAGTTTGATATTCATGTATTTTGCTGATTTATTTGTTCTTTTCGATATACTACCATTTTAATGATTAATTCTGTTGGTAGCGGTTTGTCTAATGGGAACTGTACAGAGCCTTTTCCTTTCTTGAATTCAGTTAAATCGGTCTCAAATTTTTCTATAGTTGTAGGATGTGGATAAAATCCAACATGATTTTTATATCCAGCAATCATAATTTGATGCTCTCTTTTTCCTCCTTCTATTAGTGAATAAGAAGGTATATTGTAATTGAATAATTCTATTGCATTTGGAGCTCCTTGTAAAATACGTTTTTTTAATTCAAGTAGCATTTTTTTTGTTCTTTCAGGTTGTGCATTAAAATATTCTGCAACTGTTTTCAAATTATCTTTTTCGCTCATATTTCTACTTTTGAATTTTGATTTTTCCTTCAGATCCTGTTGGTTTTGGTGTCAATTCCAAAATAGAATTCGGTGCCAATAATTTTTCTATTCGATGTGATACAAATATAATAGCAATATTGGTTTCACGCGCTAAATGTGATATGAGTTGCGTTACCAATGCCACGTTTTCATCGTCCAATCCCTCTGTGGGTTCATCTAGAATTAATAAAGGAGGATGTTTTACTACTGCTCGGATAATCATAATCACCCGTTGTTGCCCAACAGATAAGTTGATGAAGGGAGTTTTGCGTAATGCTTCCATATTTAGGAATGATAGCCATTCCAATGCAATTTTAACTTGTAAGTTACTTGGTTGAATGTACAGACCAATAGAATCAAAAAATCCAGAGAGAATCATTTGTTCAGTAGTATGTTTCTTTTGATATAAATCCATCATGGCTGATGAAAATTGCCCGATATTTTTCTTAATATCCCAAATGCTTTCGCCGCTGCCTTTCTTTTTACCAAAAAGATACAAATCTTGGCCATAGCCTTTTGGGTTATCACCGGTTATCAAAGATAAAATAGTGCTTTTTCCGGATCCATTAGGACCTATTAATTGCCAAAATTCTCCTTTTTTGATGGTCCAATTTATACCGTTAAGAATGGGTTTTTCATTATAACTAACCTTCAAATTGTTCATTTGGATCAAAATAGGGTCGGGGCAATCTACAATTTCAATAGGATTTGGTACTTTATTTAGCGGTACAAGTGGTGCTGTCGATATAGTTTCTAAAGCTTGTAACGCAAATGAATTGTCTATAATTTGGCGTTTGGTTGGTATAAAAGCAAGTTGGTCTTCGGTACGATTCACAATTTGGATTAAAACAATCTCTTGTGCCAGTTGTTCTAATTGGAGTACTAGCTCTTTTCTAGAATTATGATCCAAGTGGTCCATTGGATTATCAAGAATTATAAAATCAGGATTTTGGCTAATACAGTATTTTAAAAACGCTTTTTTGCGTTCACCAGAGGAGAAGGTGCGCAGTTGGCGGTGTGTATCAGGTGCCGCTTCAACTGAATCGTATTGGTATTCTTTTTCGATAAATTTTTCGATGGCTAAATCGGAGAAAAGAATCCCTTTTTTGGAATTAAAGAACAGTAATTCCCCCTCTGCTTTGCTTTTGAGAATGGTGTCAATAAAATCTTTTTTGGCAACTTGATTGCGTAAAAGGATATCCAAATGTGTTAACTTTTGCATTCTATATTTTTTTTGAAGTTTAATTTTTTTTTCTGTTTTCGATGTTGGGTAAGAAACCTGTTATGATTCCGATTAAAGGTAAAAACGCACAGACTTGAAAAACATATTCAATAGACGTTATGTCGGCAAGCTTTCCTAAAATTGCAGATCCAACTCCAGCCATTCCAAAAGCGAATCCAAAGAAAAGCCCCGCCACTAATCCTACTTTTCCGGGTAATAATTCGGTTGCATAAACCAAGATTGCAGAAAAAGCTGAAGAAAGAATTAATCCTATAATCACTGACAGTATTCCTACCCAAAACAAAGGTACATAAGGTAGAAGTAAGGTAAAAGGGGCAACTCCAAGAATTGATACCCAAATTACGTATTTACGTCCAAATGTATCACCCAACGGACCTCCAATTACAGTTCCTATTGCTACAGCCCCTAAAAAGGCAAATAAATACAGTTGGGATTCTTGAATGGAGACATGAAATTTTTCAATTAGGAAAAAAGTATAATAACTGGTAATGCTCGTTAAGTAAAAATATTTTGAAAATATTAAAATTAGCAATACAATCAGTGATGAAACTACTTTTTTACGAGATAAATGATGATTGATAATTGTTTCAACTGTTTTATTAACGCGTTTTGACTCCAGATGTTGTCGATACCAAATCCCAATTTTGTACAAAACAAAAATCCCAATTAAGGCAATTAAGCAAAAATATATTATGTAGTATTGTCCGTTTGGCATAATAATTAAAGCGGCCAAAAGCGGTCCGATGGCACTACCAGCATTACCACCCAATTGAAAAATAGATTGAGCCAATCCTTTTTTTCCACCAGAGGCTAAATGGGCTACTCTCGAAGATTCTGGATGAAAAATGGAGGATCCAATGCCAATTAAGCTTACGGAAATTAATAAATATGTGAAACTATTTGCTACCGAAACAAAAAACAGACCTACCAAAGTAAATGTCATTCCGATTATTAAGGAAAAAGGTTTTGATTTTTTATCGGTATACATACCTACAAAGGGTTGTAAAATCGAAGCTGTCAATTGATAGGTAAAGGTAATCATACCAATTTGAGCAAAACTAAGTTGAAATTTTTCTTTGAATAAAGGATATACTGAAGGAATAATGGCTTGCAGTAAATCATTAATAAAATGGGCAAAACTAATGGTGAATAGAATAGAGTAAAGGGTTTTTTGAACGAGTTCGGGTGACTCATTAGTATTCTTATTATGTGGAGTTACAGTTTGCATTACTATTTTAATTTTTTATTTTGCAAAGTTCGGCTAAAAAGAATTGTCCAAATTACTATATTTGAACAATGAATAACGATTATCAGACATATACAGTTTTGGATTATGGATTTCAAATAAATCCGTTGTTGCCTGTAATTGGGTATAGTGAAGATATTTCGGAAGCTGTTTGCTTAACTCACTCTCATCCTCGAGGGCAATTATTATATGCAACAACAGGTGTAATGAAGGTAATTGTCAATAATCAAATTTGGTTTGTAAATCCGTTGCAAGCAATCTGGATTCCAGGAGGAGCAGAGCATCAAGTTTATTTTCAAATGAATGTGGGTTTGTATAGTGCTTTTATTGATCCATCGTGCGCAAGCAGATTGCCAAAAAAAAGTTGTGCTTTTGATATTTCTATATTATTAAAGGAATTGCTGTTTAAAATTATTTTATTCGAAAGAGAAAATATTTTTGCACTCAATCAAGAAAAGGTAGTAGCTGTTTTTTTAGATGAATTATCATTGATTGTACCGAGTGAAACTTTTTTACCAATGAGTAATCATGTCATCCTGAATAAAATTTTGAATTTATTGATACAAAATATGGCTAGTAAACAGGGTATTGAATATTATGCAGCACTAGCTTGCGTGAGTAGTAGAACGCTATCTCGAATTTTTATTAAGGAGTTGGGAATGAATTTTAGTGATTGGTGTATTCGATTAAAAGTATTGGAGGCTATAAAAATGTTGGGAGAAAAGCAATCTGTGAAGGAAATAGCTTTGGACTTAGGATATGAAAACACGAGTGCTTTTATACATATGTTTAAGAAAAATACAGGGAAAACTCCTGCTACATTTATAACGTAAAAAAAGGAAATCAAACATTATTTTGAATAAAAAGTGCTTATCGGACTGTTTTTTTTTGCGTGAGGGATAGGAGCAATCCGCCGAAGCGGTGCGGATAGCCCGACAGTAGCGAGTAAAGGGGCTTACTAATAAAAAAGTGAAAGAAGCCCCTTTGCTTGCTACTGGCACGCCCAGATAATTTTCAGGCTAATTTACTTAATGTTTGTAGTTGATAAAAAATGATAAAGACTATGGAACTAATTTTCATTTCGCCAAAAATGTCTTATTTTAGCCTAAATAAATAACGATATCAAATGATTACTGAAGCTCAATTCCAGGATGAATTACAAATATTAATTGCAAATGCTATTCGCGAAGATGTTGGCGATGGCGATCATAGTTCCTTGGCTTGTATTCCAGAGTCAGCGCAGGGAAAAGCAAAACTTTTGGTGAAAGATGACGGTATTATTGCTGGCGTTTCTTTTGCAAAAATGATTTTTGAGTATGTAGATCCAAATTTACAAGTAGAAACTTTTATTGAAGATGGAGCTGCAGTGAAATATGGCGACATCGTTTTTCATGTTGCAGGAAGCTCACAATCGATTTTGAAGGCAGAACGATTAGTATTGAATTCTATGCAAAGAATGTCGGCTATTGCGACCAAAACCAATAGTTATGTCCGATTGTTGGCAGGAACGAATACTAAAATACTCGATACTAGAAAAACTACACCAAGCTTTCGAGTGGCTGAGAAATGGGCTGTGAAAATTGGTGGTGGTGAGAATCATCGTTTTGCACTCTATGACATGGTGATGTTGAAAGACAATCACATTGATTTTGCAGGTGGAATTGGATTGGCAATAGCTAAAACAAAAGACTATTTGAAAGCTGAAAATCGAAATTTGAAAATTATTGTGGAAGCTAGAAATATTCAAGAAGTGAAAGAGATTTTGGCTGCCAAAGGAGTTTTTAGGATTTTACTAGATAATTTTGATTACAAAATGACTCGAGAAGCTGTTGCTTTAATTGGAAACGAATGTTTGACTGAATCATCAGGGAATATTAATGAGGAAACTATTAGGCAATATGCAGAATGTGGCGTAAATTACATTTCTTCGGGAGCTTTGACGCATTCGATTTACAATATGGATTTGAGTTTAAAAGCGATTTAGAATTTATTCTAGCACTAAAAAACACTATAAATGTCTGCAGAAATAGAAGCAATTACCAATCGTTTTCCGATAATTAAAAAGGTGGTTGAAGGGTTGAAAAAAATTCCACTTCCTTGGATGGATGGTCTTAGTCTATACGATCTATTAGAATTGTATGGATTAGGGATCACTGAAGGGGCTTTTTCTAATAGAGCAGGTTCTATAGCTTTTAGTTTTTTTATGGCATTGTTTCCTTTTGCACTATTTATTTTGAACTTGATTCCGTATATTCCTATCGAGGGGTTTCAGCAAGATTTTTTGGATTTTGTGGCTGATGGTGTACCTCCAAATACCTATCAAGCAATTTCGAGTATTATTGATGATATTTTGAATAATAGTCATACGGGCTTAATTTCTACAGGTTTTTTACTGTCTATATTCTTAATGGCAAATGGTTTGAATGCAATTTTGGGAGGATTTCAAAAATCGGAACATGTGTTGTTGAAAAGGAGTTTTTTACAACAGTATTTAGTAGCTGTAGGAATGTCTCTTTTTTTATCATTTTTATTGATATTGACGGTCGCTGTAATTGTAGTTTTTGAAGTTGTGATTCAGTTACAAGCCATTCAGGATATATTGAGTGATAGTATTCCACTGATTATTTTAGGACGTTATGTATTCTTGGTCTTGATGATATTGATTACTACATCAATTCTTTTTAAGTTTGGAACTAAGGATAAATACAAAGGAGCATTTATATCTAAAGCATCCATTTTTAGTACTATGTTGACTATTTTGACTTCCTATTTTTTTGGAATTTGGGTAATTCATTTTTCGAAATATAATGAACTATACGGTTCAATTGGAACCTTGTTGATTGTGATGTTTTATATTTGGATCAACTGTATGATTTTACTTTTAGGATTTGAGTTGAATGCGACTATTTATAAAAAGAGAGAACAAAACGAAAGTGAAGAACTCACAAAATAAACGCATTGATGGGAGGCGAAAATACCATTATTTTAAACTAATTTTAAAAAACAATCAACCATGAAAAAGTCTGTATTAACCCTAGTTTTATTATTTGTAACCTCTATTTTCTATTCGCAAAGTATTATTGGGAAGTGGAAAACAATTGACGATGAAACGGGCGAAGCAAAATCAATTGTAGAAATCTATGAGCGCTCAGGAAAAATTTACGGGAAAGTAACTGAAATTCTAGATGCAAAACGAGCAAAATCAATATGTCAAGATTGTAGCGGTGATGACGCTAACAAACCGATCTTGGGTTTAACAATTATTAAAGGACTTAAAAAAGACGGCAAAGAATATAATTCTGGTGAAATATTAGATCCTACAAATGGTAAATTATACCGATGCTTGATTGAATTGAAAGAAAAAGATAAATTAAAAGTACGTGGTTATATTGGTATTTCATTATTTGGAAGAACCCAATATTGGTACAGAGTTAAATAAAGGTTTTGTTCATTGCTATAGAATAGATTTTCAAGAACCTAATAAATAAAATAAATGCTGTTTTTTGTTGAAGTTATAATGCCACTTTCCTTAGCCAAAACTTTTACATATCGTATTTCGGAAGCTGAGTATCATTATATCAAAAAAGGAATGAGATTGGCAGTTCCGTTTGGAAAAAATAAAATATATACCGCTTTGGTAATTGATACACATCAAAATAAACCTAGTTTATACGATGCCAAAGAGATTCATCAAATTCTGGATGAAAAACCTATCGTTACCGAAAAACAAATTGCCCACTGGCAATGGATTGCGACCTATTATATGTGCGCCATTGGCGATGTATATCGCGCAGCAATGCCTTCTGCTTTTTTACTAGAGAGTGAAACTTTAATTCTCCAAAAACCAGATGTATTTGTAGATGAAGCGGAACTTACAGACGAAGAGTATTTAATTTACCAAGCATTGCAATTACAGTCGTCCTTGAAAATTCAGGAGATCAGTGCTATTTTGAATAAAAAAACTGTTTTTCCAGTCATTCAAAAAATGATTGACAAAAACATATTGATTATTGAAGAGGAAATTCAAGAGAGTTATAAGCCAAAATTGGTGCGTTACATTCGTTTGCATTCCAAATACGATTCCAATGAAGGACTGAGTATGTTGTTGGAGATGTTGAAAAATGCTGCCAAACAAAAGGAAATTGTACTCGCTTATTTTCAGTTAAGTGCCATTGAGAAGAAACCAATAGCAGTAAAACACTTAACGGAAAAAGCCAACATAAGTACAACTATTATTAAAGCTTTGCTCGAAAAAGAAGTTTTTGAAGAATATTTTATTCAAGAAGACAGGGTACAGTTTAAAGGAAAATCCTCTGAAGATGCTATTGTATTGAGCGAGGCACAGCAAAATGCATTTGAAACTATTCGAACTAATTTTGAAACAAAAGAAGTTTGTCTTTTACACGGCGTAACTTCAAGCGGAAAAACAGAAATTTACATTAGACTTATCGAAGAATATCTAGCAACGGGTAAACAAGTATTATATTTATTGCCAGAAATTGCCTTGACAACACAATTGGTGGGTCGTTTGCGTACCTATTTTGGGAATAAAGTAGCCGTTTTTAATTCAAAATACAACAATAATGAACGCGTAGAAGTATGGAAACAAGTACTGCAACGTGCAGAAAAGGCACAAATTGTGATAGGTTCCCGTTCCTCGTTATTTTTGCCATTTCAAGATTTGGGATTGGTAGTAATTGATGAGGAGCACGAACAAACGTTCAAACAAATGGATCCTGCACCACGATATCATGCGCGTGATGCTGCGATCGTGTTAGCACATCTATATAAGGCTAAAGTATTATTGGGATCTGCAACACCAAGTTTGGAAACTTATTTTAATACTCAAACTAATAAATATGGCTTGGCAACCATTACAGAGCGTTTTGGGAAAGTCATGATGCCAGAAATAGAATTGGTAGATATTAAGGATAAGTATTTTCGAAAACAAATGACGGGACATTTTAGCCATGTTTTGGTCGAAAAGATAACAAATGCCATTTCGCTAGGAGAGCAAGTTATTTTGTTTCAAAATAGGAGAGGGTATTCACCTTTGCTTGAATGCATGACGTGTGGTCACGTACCACAGTGCGAGCAGTGTGCGGTGAGCTTAACCTATCATAAGCATAAAAACCAGTTGCGTTGTCATTACTGTGGATATTCAATTGCAAAACCTACAAATTGTCACAACTGTTCTAGTATTGATTTGACGACTAAAGGATTTGGAACTGAACAAATTCAGCAAGAGTTGGTACAACTTTTTCCAAATGCAAAGATAGGCCGTATGGATCAAGATACGACACGCGGTAAATTTGGCTTCGAAAAAATAATTGATAGTTTTAAAAATCAGGAAATAGATATTTTGGTGGGAACTCAAATGTTGGCCAAAGGGTTGGATTTTGATAATGTGAGCTTAGTAGGGATCATGAATGCTGATAATATGTTGTTTCATCCCGATTTCAGAGCTTTTGAAAGAAGTTTCCAAATGATGACCCAGGTGGCTGGGCGTGCAGGACGTTCTGCTAAGCAAGGAAAAGTGATTATTCAAACCTATAATCCAAATCACAATACCATTCAACAAGTGACTCGAAACGATTATATGGGCATGTATAAGGAGCAACTCTATGATCGAAAAATATATTATTATCCTCCTTATTATAGGATCATAAAATTGACTTTAAAACAAAGAGAGTATAATAAATTGAATGAAGGAGCTATGTGGTTGTACAAAGTGTTGACTCAGAATCTAAATATTTCTATTCTAGGACCAGAAGAGCCTGCTATTAACCGAATCAGAAATGAGTATATCAGAACCATTTTGATAAAAATTCCTCAAGACACCTCTATTAATGGTACAAAAAAAACTATTCAAAAAATATTGAATAGTTTTGATGCTGTTCCTCAATACAAAGCAATACGAGTGACTATAAATGTTGATTTTTATTAATCAACATTTAGTGCTTTTATAAGATCATCTTTTTTGTTTCTACTTAAAGGTATTTTTGTTGGTCCAATTTCAGCAAATTTACTATTGAAGCGTTCTACTTTGTCTATGTTAATAATATAGGATTTATGGACTCTTACAAAACGATTTCCAGGTAGGTCAGCCTCGAATGATTTCATTGTTGAAAGTACTAAATGGCTATCTTCTTCGGTAACTACACGTACGTAATCTCCAAAAGCTTCAATCCATTTGATCTTTGAAGTGAAGATTTTTAATTTTTTTAAATTACTTTTTATAAAAATATGTTCCCCTTCGTCATCTTTAGAGTCATTTTTATAAAGATATTGATCTATTGCTCTTTTGACAGAAGCATTAAAACGTTCAATCGCAATGGGTTTTTGTAAATAATCGGTAGCATCATAATCGAAAGCTTTCATTGCGTATTCAGCTTTTGAGGTCACAAAAATGATTTGTGGTTTGGTTTTTAATCCATCCAAAAAGTCAAAACCACTAATAACGGGCATTTCAATATCCAAGAATATCAAATCTACATTATATATAGACATACAGCTTTTAGCTTCAATTGCATTCGAAAAATCACCAACCAAGTGTAAATTTGGGTGATTATTCACTAATTTAGCAATTATCATTCGCTGTATAGAGCTATCGTCAACAACTACACAATTTAATTTCATGTTATTATAAGTTTAGGATTTGGTTTTGTAAAAATAGAATGTTTTTTTGGATAAAATAAATTTCTACGGATTAAATTTGGCTTTAAACAGTATTAGTCTGTATTTTGACGAATTAGTTGCTTTTATTCTTGCGAGATAAAAATAAATAACTACTTTTGCATCCAAATTAATAAAAACATATATTATATGAATCATTATGAAACTGTTTTCATTTTAAATCCCGTTTTATCTGATGTTCAGGTAAAGGAAACAGTAAGCAAATTTGAAGATTTTCTTACTACTAGAGGGGCTACTTTTGTATCTAAAGAAGACTGGGGTCTTAAAAAGATGGCTTACGAAATTCAAAACAAGAAAAGTGGTTTTTACCATTTGTTTGAATTCAACGTTACACCAGAAGTTTTAATCGCTTTTGAAACTGAATTTAGACGTGACGAAAGAATTATGCGTTTCTTGACTGTAAGTCTTGACAAACATGCTATCTCTTGGGCTGAAAGAAGAAGAGCAAAACTTAAATCTCAAAAAGCTTAATTATTATGGCAACATTACAACAATCTGCTTCAGGAAAAAAAGACGGAGATATCAGATATCTTACTCCTTTAAACATAGAAACTAACAAACAAAAGAAATACTGTCGTTTCAAAAAATCTGGTATCAAGTATATCGATTATAAAGATGCTGATTTCTTATTGAAATTTGTAAATGAGCAAGGAAAAATTCTTCCTCGTCGTTTAACTGGTACTTCATTGAAATACCAAAGAAAAGTGTCTGTAGCTGTTAAGCGTGCACGTCACTTAGCTTTAATGCCATACGTGGCCGATTTACTTAAATAATATTAATAATATAAGTTGTTGTCCCGATAGCTATCGGGACTAACTTCTATAATAAAGGACAACAACATGGAACTTATTTTAAGACAAGACGTTCAAAATTTAGGATTTAAAGACGATGTAGTAAACGTGAAAAACGGATACGGTCGTAATTTCTTAATTCCTCAAGGATTTGCTCATTTAGCAACTTCTTCTGCGAAAAAAGTATTAGCTGAAAACCTAAAACAAAGAGCTCACAAAGAAGCTAAAGTAGTTGCTGATGCGAAAGCAGTAGCAGAAGCTTTAAAAGCTATCGAAATTAAAATTTCTGCAAAAGCAGGTGGTGAAAAATTATTCGGTTCAATCACGAATATTGATATCGCTGCTGCATTAGCAAAAGGAGGTCAAGAAATTGATAGAAAATTCATCACTAGCGGTATCGTTAAACGTACTGGTAAATATAACGCAAGCGTTCGTTTACACAGAGATGTAATTGTAGATTTACCTTATGAAATTATTGCAGAATAATTGTTTATTCGCAATTGATATAGAATCCCGATGAAAATCGGGATTTTTTTTGTTTGTTGTTATTACTAATTATAAAACAATAACATCATATTAACTTTTAACAATTTGGAATGAGATTGCTTCGTTCCTCGTAATGACATGAAATACGCAAGATTAACAAAAGAGCAATTTGAAGAGTTAACGCAAGAATTTACTAATTTTCTAGCT
Organism: Flavobacterium psychraerolatum; assembly: GCF_025960985.1. GTDB lineage: Bacteria > Bacteroidota > Bacteroidia > Flavobacteriales > Flavobacteriaceae > Flavobacterium. The sequence goes on from NZ_JAOQMX010000010.1 coordinate 43,574, forward strand.
TCTCAGTCAATTGACAAAGGAGAGTGGGATAGTATCAAAGTAAATAAACCAGAAGTAGCCGAACAAGAATTGGATGTTTTTTCCGATTTAATATGGGAGGGTGTATTGAATAAAGCAGAATATTTGGAACATTTTTCCAAAAATCATATTTTCCTTTTTCAAACATTTGATACATATATCAATTCGATTGTATTGAAATCATTAGTTCCTGAAGTAGATTTTTTAACTAATGAAGGTTTACAATGGTTGAGTGACAATATGTTCACAGATACTATCGAAATGAAAGTAGGGAAGAAAGAATTTTCAGATGAACGTAATGTTTCGTTATTCGCACTAATTCAACAAGGTGCATTTTTAAGTGATGGACAATTATACAAACAAATAAATACGATTATTGAGTCGTAATTAGATTGTTTTTTCTTTTAAATTGGTTATTTTAGTACACAAAAATAAATACTAAAATAGCCGATTTTTTTTATGGACATGCTACCACAAATACTTTTGTTAAGGGAAGAACTTAGTCAGCACAATCACAATTATTACGTGTTGGATACTCCAACAATTTCCGATTTTGACTTTGATTCCAAATTAAAGGAACTACAAGAATTAGAACAAAAGAATCCGCAATTTTTTGATATTAATTCACCGTCACAAAGGGTAGGTGGTACAATTACCAAAAACTTTATAACGGTCGCACATGAGCAGCGCATGTATTCGTTGGACAATTCGTATTCCAAAGAGGATTTATCAGACTGGGAAAAACGTACTCAGAAACAATTAGGTGAAATCCCATTAGAATACACTTGTGAATTAAAGTACGATGGTGCATCCATGAGTATCACCTATGAAAATGGTCGTTTAATACGCGCTGTGACTCGTGGTGATGGTTTACAAGGAGATGATGTGACCAACAATATTAAAACTATTCGCTCTATTCCTTTGAAATTAAAAGGAAATTATCCGCCTAAATTTGATATTCGTGGCGAAATTATATTGCCTTTTAAAGGCTTTGAAAAAATGAACCAGGATTTAATCGAAATTGGCGAAACTCCTTATTCAAATCCAAGAAATACCGCTTCGGGTAGTTTGAAATTACAAGACAGTACAGAGGTAGCCAAGCGCCCTTTGGATTGTTTATTGTATTCTATTGTGGGTGATAATTTGCCTTTTGACACGCAATATGAAGGATTGGAAACGGCTAGAAACTGGGGTTTTAAAGTTCCTTCGGCTTCAAAATTGGCAACCAATCTCGATGAGGTTTTTGAATTTATTGACTATTGGGATATACATCGTCATGACTTACCGTATGAAACTGACGGAGTAGTGGTGAAGGTAAATAGTCGTCAGTATCAAGAAGAATTGGGCTATACTGCAAAATCACCAAGATGGGCAATGGCTTATAAATTCAAATCGGAACAAGTTTCTACCGTTTTAAATTCGATTTCTTATCAAGTAGGACGTACGGGCGCTATTACTCCAGTTGCCAATTTGAAACCCGTACAATTGGCAGGAACGATTGTAAAACGTGCTTCTTTACACAATGCTGATCAGATCCAAAAATTGGATATCCGAGTTGGAGATACTGTTTTTGTCGAAAAAGGAGGCGAAATCATTCCCAAGATTATTGCGGTAGATTTAACACAGCGACCATTAAACTCAGAAATCACAAAATACATTACTCATTGCCCAGAATGTCAAACTGAATTGGTTAGATCAGAAGGAGAAGCCAATCATTATTGTCCCAATTTTTATGGTTGTCCGCCGCAGATTATTGGACGAATTCAACATTATATTTCGAGAAAAGCCATGGATATTGAAGGGCTTGGTGGTGAGACGGTGGCTTTGTTGTTTAATAATGATTTAGTTCGAAATTATGCAGATTTATATGAATTGACTGTGGATCAAATTATTCCTTTGGAGCGAATGGCGCAAAAATCGGCTGAGAATTTGGTAAATGGTGTTGCGGAATCGAAAAATATTCCGTTTGAACGTGTTTTGTATGCATTGGGAATTCGATTTGTAGGTGAAACGGTCGCTAAAAAATTAGCCAAACATTATAAAACTATCGACGCTCTAGCTCAAGCTACTTTAATGGATTTAATTTTGGTAGATGAAATTGGAGAACGAATTGCTCAAAGTGTCATTGATTTTTTCGAAAAATCAGAAAATAGATTGATTATCGAACGATTGAAAGAAAAAGGTGTTCAATTTGAGGTTGTCGAAAAAGTAAACTTAAATGCTACCGAAATTCTGTTGGGAAAAGTTTTTGTGGTTTCTGGAGTTTTTACCCAGTTTTCACGTGATGATTTAAGGAAAGCGATTGAAGACAATGGCGGAAAAGTGGGTAGTTCGATTTCGACTAAGACTCATTATGTAGTAGCTGGTGACAATATGGGACCAGCGAAATTAGATAAGGCTACTAAATTAAATATACCTATTATCTCTGAAACTGATTTTATGTCGATGATAAAAGGGTAGCGTTTTTAAAGAAAGTATATAAATAGGCATAAATGTATTAATGTTAATTCGTGTGTTTTGTGTCGTTATTTTTATCTAAATTTTATGATGAAAATAAAGAGTCATCAGTTACCCTGATAGAGGTGGTATCCTCTTGCTCCCGACCTTAGGGTGCAAGAGATTGAGCCGAAAGCTGGAGGAATCACGAAATAAAATAGATTGTTGGGCTCCTAAAGCTAAAAAGGGTGCCAGAAGTAGGGGCTTCCTATTTTCAAACTTCGTACCTTTGCGCCTTAGAAAATTAGAAGAAATGATTAAAATAGGAAAATACAATGCGCTGAAGATTTTACGTGATACTCAAGTGGGTTTATTTTTGGGTGATCCCGAGAAAGATCCAGAAGGTGTTCATGATGTGCTTTTGCCTAATAAATATGTACCCAATATTTTTGAAATTGGGGAAGAGTTGATTGTTTTTGTGTACTTGGATCACGAACAACGTCCTGTTGCAACGACACTGGAACCTTATATTTTGTTGAATGAATTTGCGCTTTTGCGTGTGAATTATACCAATCAAGTGGGGGCTTTTATGGATTGGGGAATGGAGAAAGATATCTTAGTTCCGTTCAAAGAGCAAGCACGTCCGATGGAAAAAGGAAAGCGCTACTTGGTGTATTTATATATGGATGAAAAAACAAATCGCTTGGTTGCTTCGAGTAAAACAAATCAGTTTTTGAAAAACGAGGAGTTAACTGTTGAAAAAGGTGAAGAAGTTGATTTGATCGTATCGCATATTACCGAAATTGGTATCAATGTAATTATCAATGAGCAACATAAAGGTTTGTTGTATAAAGATGAAGTATATGACGATGCCATTCGTACGGGTGATCGTATGCGAGGCTTTATTAAAAACATTCGCCCTGATAATAAAATTGATGTGGCATTGCAAGAGCAAGGGTATGCGAGCATTGAGCCAAATGCAGATTTGATTTTGAATGAATTGCGCGCAAGCCGTGGATTTTTACGCTTGAATGACAAATCACATCCTGAGGATATTAAAACTGTGCTTAAAATGAGTAAAAAGATTTTCAAGAAAGCGATTGGTGCTTTGTATAGAGAGAAGTTGATCGAAATAAAAGAGGACGGTATTTACTTGGTTGAAGCGCCTTTATAGTATAAAAAAAGAAAGACTAATCGATTGTGATTAGTCTTTCTCTTATTTTTAGCATTTCGTATTCTTGAAACGCTGTAATTTTTAATAAATGGAAACGAATACTACTGTTGTTTCCTTCGTGTAAATTTTTCTTTATCTTTTTAAACTTCCAAAATTGTTTCAATCCCCGTTTACAATATAGCCGTTGGTATTTTTGACGTCTTTGGATTTTACTTCTTCATTTTAATGATTGCTTCAATCAAGTATAGTAATCCAACTGTTTAACCTTTGGTGTTACCGGTGTTAATTGGAATCAATTTTAGTGTTTCCCATTGGGGCTCTTTCATTCCGAATTTTATATTTAGTACCGTACAAAAAAGAGTGATAAAGTGTGATGTGTTTTTCAAATATTCTTTCTTTAGGTTAATAATTCAGTGAGATTATATTGTACGCTAGTTGCTATTGTAATTATTTGACCAACACTGTAACTAACTATGTCTAAGGTACTCATAAAAAAAGGTTGCGCAATACATTTATTTAATTATTTTTTAAACTTTAACAATTTATACAGATTAACGGGAGAAGGATTACTGGATTCTTGTTTATTGAGCTTTTAAATTAAAATATAAAAGATAGTTTAGATTACTCTTGTTTAAGTTGACCGAATACTTTCTGATTTTGTAACAATTTCTTTGATTATTGTATCAAGCTCAGTACTCGATATAATGATATTATCAATAAAGAAGGTTCTTTCATCTTCTGTGACATCATTGTCTTTTAGAATAGCTGTAATTGCCATTAATCTCGATAATGGAGCTCTAACGACGTGCGACTGGATCCATGTAATTTCTTTTAAAAGTTCATTTCGTTTTTCAATTTTGTTATTATGCTCAATGTTTTTTTTAAAATTCTCATCTAGACCATTAAATAGTTTAGGAACTAGCGAGCAAATTAAGAAGCTGAGAAAAATAAGGTTAGCAAAGACAGCGATTAATACGGATGTTTGAAAATGAGCAAAGAGTAATGGGATAAGATGTGTGTAATAGAATATAGTGTAAATGATGGAAATATAAATATTTAATATTGCTGGTGTATATTGATTTTTAAAAGAATAGATGAATGTGGATAAAAAACAGGTTGCAAGTAAGTATAGGGTACTATTAAGTCCTGTATAATAAACTAAAAAGAAGCTTAATATATATAGTGTGCTTACAAAAAGTAATTTACGTTTCTTTATATCAATTCCTTTTTTTAAGCTAATAAAAGTGGTTAATGAAACTGCTGTTATGTCAACGGTGATTAACAGATAGAGTTTTAGTTCTAAAGCCCAAAGTACGGAAGGGATGAGTGCTATAATGCTTAGTGGGATAATATAAATTAAGGTATTAGCAAACATGTCATTTCGCCAATATTGTAAATCTTTATTTGTGTTAGAATATAAAAGTAGGTTGTTTCTTACTATAGACTTGTAGTTACGCCATATTTTCATAGGTTTTTTTTTGTAATTAGTAGGGGGCATTGTAAATATAATTAATACTTGCTTAAAATGGGGATTTATAAAAGCATTTTTTAATTCTTTGTTATTTTTTAAGCGTAAATAAAGGATTGAATAGGTAAAATGCAAAGAAAATGATTTATTTTTACACTATAATAACTTAAACCCATTAGAATGGATTGGATTACTGCCAAAGAATACGAAGATATCACATATAAAAAATGCAATGGAGTAGCTAGAATAGCTTTTAACCGTCCAAATGTTCGCAATGCTTTTCGTCCGAAAACAACATCTGAATTATACGATGCTTTTTATAATGCACAAGAAGATACTTCAATTGGAGTAGTATTGTTATCCGCCGAAGGTCCCTCTACCAAAGATGGAGTTTATTCATTTTGTAGTGGCGGTGATCAAAATGTACGTGGACATCAAGGTTATGTTGGGGAAGATGGACAACACCGATTGAATATCTTAGAGGTGCAACGTTTAATTCGATTTATGCCCAAAGTTGTAATTGCTGTTGTTCCTGGATGGGCAGTTGGTGGTGGGCACAGTTTGCATGTAGTGTGTGATATGAGTCTTGCGAGTAAAGAACATGCTATTTTTAAACAAACAGATGCTGATGTCACTAGTTTTGATGGTGGTTATGGCTCTGCTTATTTGGCTAAAATGGTGGGACAAAAGAAAGCGAGAGAGATTTTCTTTCTAGGTCGTAATTATTCTGCCCAAGAAGCTTTTGAAATGGGAATGGTAAATGCTGTAATTCCGCATGATGAGTTGGAAGATACAGCCTATGAATGGGCTCAGGAAATTTTAGGAAAATCCCCAATGGCTATAAAAATGCTAAAATTTGCTATGAACCTTACCGATGACGGAATGGTGGGGCAACAAGTGTTTGCTGGTGAAGCTACTCGTTTGGCGTACATGACCGAAGAAGCTAAAGAAGGTAGAAATGCTTTTTTAGAAAAAAGAAAACCTAATTTCGAAAAGAAGTGGCTACCATAAATAAGCTTTAGGTTTCAAATTGAATACTTAGAGGTGAGAAATTACAAGTAAAAACTTAAAGTCTTAGAGCCTTCTTGGCAAATAAATAAAAATATGAAACATTGGATTGAAGCCGCACGATTGCGCACGCTACCATTATCTGTATCTGGAATTATAGTAGGAAGTATGTATGCCTTATCACATCCAACAGCTATAGAGTTAACTCCGTCAGATGCTTTTGATTGGAAGATATTCGGTTTTGCGATACTTACCACTTTGGGACTGCAAGTCTTGTCCAATTTTGCCAACGATTATGGCGATGGTGTAAAAGGTACTGATAATAAAGATCGAGTTGGGCCAAAACGTGCGATTCAGAGTGGTGTGATTACCGCTCCAGATATGAAACGTGCTATTATTATCACTTCGGCGCTAACGTTGTTATCTGCTATTTTATTGATTTATTATGCGTTTGGTCAAAGCAATATTTTGTACTCTTTATTCTTTTTAATATTAGGTCTTTTAGCTATTATTTCTGCAATTCGTTATACAGTTGGTAATACGGCGTATGGGTATCGTGGGTATGGAGATTTGTTTGTCTTTGTGTTCTTTGGATTGGTGAGTACATTGGGAGTGAATTTTCTGTATTCCAAAGAAATTAATGTTTTACTTTTTCTGCCGGCAATTGCTATCGGTTTGCTTAGTGTTGGGGTTTTAAATCTAAATAATATGCGCGATGAGGAGTCGGATAGGAAGTCAAATAAAAACACCATTGTGGTTAAAATTGGAGGAGCAAAAGCCAAAAAGTATCATTACTTTTTAATCATTTCAGCAATGGTTTTAGTAGTGCTTTTTGCTGTATTAGAAGAGTATAATTTTGATCAATATATTTTTTTAATTGCTTATTTACCTTTAATTAAACATTTAAATACTGTCTCTAAGAATAAGAACCCTAAGGAGTTGGACCCAGAGTTAAAAAAAGTTGCATTAAGTACTTTTGTGCTTTCGGTTTTGTTATCATTATGTATGATTTTCTTTTTCTCGGATATCTTAGTGAATCTGTTTATGGGAGGGAGATAAATTTTTTAAATTCAAAATTCAATATTAATCTGAACTGTTACACTAATAGCTAAAAGCCATAAAACATGAAAATTACATTTTACGGACACGCCTCATTAGGCATTCAAGTAGGGGGAAAAAATATCATTGTAGATCCCTATATTTCTGCTAATCCTGCAGCGGCTCATATTGATATTGATACACTCGATGCCGATTATATTTTATTGACTCATGCACATGGAGATCATGTTTTGGATGTGGAGGCAATTGCTAAGCGTACCAATGCAGTGATTGTTTCTAATGCTGAAATTGCGAGTTATTATGCAGCTAAAGGTTTTACTTCGCACCCCATGAACCATGGCGGAAGCTGGGAATTTGAATTTGGAAAAGTAAAATATGTTAATGCAATCCATTCTAGTTCTTTTCCAAATGGGACTTACGGTGGGAATCCAGGTGGATTTGTAATCGAAGGAGAGCATAAGAATATCTATATTGCCGGCGACACTGCTTTGATGATGGATATGAAATTAATTCCGATGCGTACTAAACTGGATTTAGCTATTCTGCCAATCGGTGACAATTTTACCATGGATGTAGAAGACGCAATAATAGCCTCGAACTTTGTGCAATGTGATAAGGTTTTGGGGTATCATTATGATACTTTTGGGTATATCGAAATCAATCATAAAGAAGCAATTCAGAAATTTTTTGATAATGATAAAGATTTAATGTTATTAGCAATTGGCGAGAGCATCGAATTATAATATTTAGGAGCTGTTTCCTGTTATTCGTTACAAACGAAATACATTGAACTCCTATAAAAAATGAAAATAGAAATAAAAATCCTTTTTTGAGTCAGTAAAGCCCAAAAAAGGATTTTTACTTCTATTTGGGCAGAGATTCCGTAATTAATTCTATCTAAGTGAGAAAAGTATATTTATTGCTATTCATTAGCATTTGTTTTCAATCAATTCAGGCGCAAAAAGAAGGATATTGGGATAAAGAACGCTCCATGAATAAAGAAATAGAAGTGTCTGCACGTGACCGGATTGTAGTGAAAACAGATGATTTTCCTGCAGGTACAACCGAATTGATTTTCCGAATAACACTTTTAGATAACAACCAGCAAATGGCGGGTAGTTTGGTTTCGGTACTCAAAGCCATTCCAGACCCCACGGGAATTAGTCAAGGTTCTGCCGGGGCGGTTTTTTTAATGTCCAAAATTTCTGGTGATGATAAATGTAGGTATGCTGTATTTACGTCTGATGAAAGTGCAGTAGAGTATCAAAAATCAGGAAAAACAACCGATGCTTGTTTTCTACAAGAGACTCCCTTGAGTAAAGATGCTAAAAGGTTTTCGATAGAAAAATCACCTTGTTTGAAAAGTAATAAAAGTAATCTGTTTTTTGGTTTTGAGAGTACCAATTGGATTATGAAACAAAAGATAGTGCTAGAAATTGTACCGTGGGTAGATCTAAAACTCAGTCGTGGGTGGTCAATAGAAAATAGAAAATTCATCATTAATCAGTGTAAAACATCTGCTTTGGCTCAAAAAATGACCAGTTCAGATGATTTTTGTATTTGTATCGAAGAAAAAATACAAAAGCAATTCCGTTTTGATGAGTTCCAGAAACTTTTAATCATGGAGCAAGCTAAAATTTATAAAGATTTTGGGGCATCTTGTTACAATGAGACTAGCGTTTCTAAGGTTATTTATGCCGATTTACGAAACAAAGCCTCCTTAGAATCAAAAAATAATAATTACGGAGCTGCAATCACGCATTTGAGCATGATTGTTAATGATGGTCAGGCTACCGCTTTGGATTATGCAAACTTGGGTTATTATTATGTGATTACGAAACAATATTCAAAAGCATTGAAAACATTAGAAGCGGGTGAGCAATACGATACAACCGAATTGCTTATAAAGCTTCACTTAGCACATGCATTGCTCTTAAATGGAGATTATTCCAAGGCTAAATCAATTTATAAAGAATACCAGTCTCAAAATGTAAATGACAGTCTCAGTTGGGTACAAAAAACAATAGCAGACTTTACTAAGTTTCAAAAGAGCGGAATTCAATCTTCTGATTATGAACGGATCCTGAGGCTTTATCAATAATAATTTCAAATAGTACTTGTGAGGTTAATTTCAATACAGAGTACAAGGTTCAAATTAATAGACTAATTCAGAAGTTTTTCAAACTTCTCCACAGTTATAATCAAAAAATATTCAATCGTTAATCAAAAATCAATGACGGCTACTTATTATAAATATATTCTTGACTTCAAACGTCCTTCTGGAACATCTAGAGGTATAATGACTCAAAAAGAAACTTGGTTTATCGTTTTGGAACAAGAGGGAGTTAAAGGTATTGGAGAGTGTGGTATTTTGCGCGGACTTAGTGCAGACGATCGACCGGATTACGAAGCTAAATTGCAATGGACTTGTGAGAACATTCATTTGGGTAAAAACAAGCTTTGGGAAGAGTTAATTGCTTTTCCTTCAATTCAGTTTGGTGTTGAGACGGCCTTCCTGTCTTTAGTTAGTGAAAATCCTTTCTTACTGTTTCCATCCGCTTTTACAAATCAAGAAAAATCGATTCCCATAAACGGTCTTGTTTGGATGGGGAATGAGGACTTTATGATGGAACAAATTCAAGAAAAAATAGAGCAAGGTTTTAATTGTATAAAACTAAAAATTGGGGCTATTGATTTTGATAAAGAATTGAAATTATTGCGTTTTATTCGTACGAATTTTAGTTCAGAACAAATGGAAATAAGGGTCGACGCTAATGGTTCTTTTAGTTCAAATGAAGCTTTAGATATATTAAATCAATTATCTGAATTTAAACTACATAGCATAGAACAACCGATTAAAAAAAATAACACTGACAGTATGGCAGACTTGTGTAAAGTGACACCTTTTCCAATAGCGTTAGACGAGGAGCTTATAGGAGTGTTTAAGCAGGAGGATAAAGATGTGTTATTGCAAAAGATAAAGCCACAATTTATTATTTTGAAACCAAGTTTTATAGGTGGATTCAAAGGAACGATCGAGTGGATTTTGTTAGCAGAAAAATACAATATTGGATGGTGGATTACTTCAGCTTTAGAGAGTAATATTGGTTTAAATGCTATAGCGCAATGGACGTATTTATTGAACAATTCGATGCCTCAAGGTTTGGGTACTGGAGCACTTTATACTAATAATTTTGAATCTCCTTTGACGGTAGAAAAAGGTAAACTATGGTATAAATCTGAATTGGGTTGGAAATTTGAATTTGAACAATTTAGCTAATTTCGAACTAATTAAAAATGGATAGTTGGAATGAGAAAGAATATTACGTTTTTATTATTTATTTTTTATTTTTTGTTTTTGTAGTTTTGGTCAAAATGAAGTAATAGCTAAAACAGAGAATTCTAGAATTTTCAAAGGTGTTATACAAAATGTTCCTGTGACTCTGTTTTTAGAAAACAAAGAAATCATCGAATGTGATCGATACGATACTTTTATAGAAGGTTGGTATTATTACGATAAATATAAGATTAAAATTCCTCTCAGCGGTTTTGTTCAAAACTGTAACATGAAGTTGTTTGCTTTTGGTAATGAGCAATTAGAAATAGAAAATACCATCAAAAAGCAAGCAACAAATTGAAGTGTTGATAGTTTATACTCCAACTCTAAGTTTCAAGAAGCATTGATTTTTAATAGATGTCAAAAAACAGAAGGTAAATCTATTTCTCGGAAAGGTGAATTTAAAATGCCAAAAAAGGAATCAGAAATAGTATTAAGTACAGAAAACATTAATATTTTGCAGGAATGGGAAATGTACAAACTTCCAAATTCAAAAGAAATTAATTTATTAAAATTGTTTTCAGATTACGGTGGTAATTCCTTTTACTCTATAATTCAAGATAAAATGCAGAATAGAGTAATTTTTTACTTTGAAAGTAGTTCAAATCACAATGCTTGTGGTAGGTGTGGCGCAAGTGGAGAGAAAGGGTATCGAATTTTATATTTCGATAAAAAACGGAACGTTACAAAAAAAAGAAGAATATTTAATTGAAAGTTGCCTTTATTCTATTTATGATAACAAAATTGTAAAAAAAGTAACTTCAGAAATCATGTATAAAATTACCAATGATGGTAAAGTACCTTACTACTTGGTTGTTAATAAGCTAAATTCGACTATTAGTAAGACGATTTAATAACTATTCTTAAATTTTTATACATAAAAAGCTTGTGGATATATAGGGTAAATAGATGTTATTCCTCTTAAATTGTATCCTGTCTTTTGCTTTTAAAACTTTCGAAACATTCCTTTTCTTAACTCTGAAATTCTTATTTTTGCATAAATCGATTTTTTCATGCAACAATATATTTCTCAATTAAACGAAGCACAGCAATTACCTGTTTTACAAAAAGAAGGTCCAATGATTATCATTGCTGGAGCTGGTTCGGGTAAAACACGTGTTTTGACAATCCGAATTGCTTATTTGATGCATCAAGGTGTAGATGCGTTTAATATCTTGTCTCTTACTTTTACCAACAAAGCCGCTCGTGAGATGAAAGAACGTATTTCGTCTATTGTTGGTTCAAGTGAAGCCAAAAATCTTTGGATGGGAACATTTCACTCCATATTTGCAAAAATACTACGTGCAGAGGCAGATAAATTAGGATATCCTTCCAATTTTACCATTTATGACTCTCAAGATTCTCTTCGCGCTATTTCTGGAATTATAAAGGAAATGCAGTTGGATAAAGATATTTATAAGTCGAAACAAATTTTGAGCCGAATTTCGAGTTTTAAAAATAGTTTGGTTACTGTAAAAGCCTATTATAATGATCCTGATTTACAAGAAGCTGATGCGATGGCCAAAAAGCCACGTATGGGCGAAATATATAGAAATTATGTAGACCGTTGTTTTAAGTCTGGGGCTATGGATTTTGATGATTTATTATTGAAGACTAATGAACTTTTAACCCGTTTCCCCGAGGTTTTGGCAAAGTATCAAAACCGTTTTCGTTACATCATGGTAGATGAGTATCAAGATACGAATCATTCTCAATATTTGATTGTAAGAGCTTTATCAGACAAATTTCAAAATATATGTGTGGTTGGGGATGATGCGCAAAGTATTTATGCATTTCGAGGTGCGAACATTAATAATATTTTGAATTTTCAAAAAGATTATGAAGGTGTACAGACCTATCGTCTGGAGCAAAATTACCGCTCGACCAAGAATATTGTAGAAGCAGCCAATACTATTATTGATAAAAATACAGTAAAACTGGATAAAATCGTTTGGACTGCCAACGATTTTGGACCTAAGATAAAAATTCATCGAAGCATGACGGATGCTGAAGAAGGGCGTTTTGTGGCGAGTACTATTTTTGAACAAAAAATGCAGAACCAACTGAGTAATGGTTCGTTTGCAATTTTATATCGAACCAATGCACAATCCCGTGCAATGGAGGATGCGTTGCGTAAAAGAGATATTCCATATCGTATTTATGGTGGCTTGTCTTTCTATCAAAGAAAAGAAATTAAAGATGTACTTTGTTATTTACGATTGGTTATTAATCCAAAAGATGAAGAAGCTTTGGTACGTGTAATCAATTATCCTGCACGTGGAATTGGAGATACAACAGTCGAAAAATTGACAGTTGCAGCCAATCATTATAAGCGTTCGATTTTTGAAGTGATGCAAAATATTGATAAAATTGACTTGAAATTAAACAACGGAACCAAACAAAAATTAAAAGATTTTGTTTTAATGATTCGCAGCTTTCAAGTAATTAACGAAAATCAAGATGCTTTTTACTTAACTGATCATGTGGCCAAAAAATCGGGATTAGTTCAAGAATTAAAAAAAGATGCAACTCCAGAAGGAATGTTGCGTATTCAAAATATAGAAGAGTTGCTCAACGGTATCAAAGATTTTACCGAAGGACAAAAAGAGGTTGATGGTGCAAGAGGTTCGCTAGAAGAATTTATGGAAGATGTAGCACTAGCTACCGATTTGGATAACGATACAACTGATCAAGACCGTGTAGGTTTAATGACTATCCACTTGGCTAAAGGATTAGAATTTCCGCATGTATTTGTAGTCGGTATGGAAGAAGATCTATTCCCCTCTGCTATGAGTATGAGTACACGTAGTGAATTGGAAGAGGAGCGTAGGTTGTTTTATGTGGCTTTGACTCGTGCAGAGCACCAAGCGTACTTAACCTATGCGCAATCCCGTTACCGTTGGGGAAAACTAACCGATTGCGAACCGTCTCGATTTATAGAAGAAATTGATAGTCAATACTTAGAATATTTAACACCACCAGAAAGTAGTTACCGTTACCAACCTACAATTGATAAAGATATTTTTGATGATGTAGATAAATCAAAATTTAGATTATCGAAACCTACCAGTGGTGTGCCTCCTAAAAAGGTTTCTCCTAATGACCCTAAGTCAGAAATGAATGTTCGTAAATTAAAACCAGTTTCAAGAACCAGTGCTCCAGGTCAAGCAAACTTGTTTGATAATCAGTTAACAATTGGAAACGTAGTGATGCATGAACGTTTTGGTAGAGGGCAGGTAGTTAATTTAGAAGGTGTAGCTGCTGATAAAAAAGCTGAAATTAAATTTGAAGTTGGTGGAATAAAAAAACTATTGCTCCGTTTTGCAAAGTTGGATATTATTGGGTAGTTCTAGTCTTTTAATTATGATTATAATAGGATTAGTATAGTATATAATATAATACAATTATGGCTTACAATGAATTGCTAGCGTTGCGAATTGAAAAATATTTATTCGAAATGCAAATTGATTTTATCGAAAAGAAAATGTTTGGAGGTATCTCCTTTATGATTGCTGATAAAATGTGTATTGGAGTAATGAAGGATGAAATAATGCTGCGGGTGATGGAGGAGTTTTCAGAGTCCTTACTCGAAGAAAATCATGTGAAACCAATGAATTTTACAGGTAAAAGTAGTAACAGCTTTCTTTTTATTGAGCCCGAAGGATTTGCAAGCGAAACGCAATTGAAACGATGGATTGAATTAGCAATTGATTTTGGAAATAGAGGTCATGTTAAAACTAAAAAGAAGAAAAAAGAATAGTGTTTTCACTTTTATAATCGAAAACTAAAATAAAATAAATTATGGCAGAATTCATAAAAATATACGAAGACAAACCTAGCGAAGCGGCATTAGCCAAAGTAGTTAAGGTATTGCAAGCAGGAGGATTGGTGATTTACCCAACAGATACCGTTTATGGTTTGGGTTGTGATATTACCAATAGTAAAGCACTTGAAAAAATTGCAAGAATTAAGGGTGTAAAACTAGATAAAGCGAATTTTTCATTTATCTGTCATGATTTAAGCAACTTATCAGACTATGTTCGTCAAATAGATACCACAACTTTCAAGATTTTGAAAAGAGCCTTGCCGGGGCCATATACCTTTATTTTACCTGGGAATAATAATTTGCCAAAGGAGTTTAAGAAGAAAACCACAGTAGGTATTCGTATTCCAGATAATAATATTGTTCTCGAAATTGTTCGATTACTAGGGAATCCAATTGTGACGACCTCTATTCGTGATGAAGATGATGTAATAGAGTACACTACCGATCCTGAATTAATTTTTGAAAAATGGCAAAATCTTGTCGATATAGTAGTTGATGGTGGTTATGGCGATAATGTAGGTTCTACAATTATAGATTTGTCCGAGGATGACCCCATTGTACTTAGAGAAGGAAAAGGTAGTTTGAATATTTTGTAAGATTGAACTACAAACATACACACATTTAAATACAATAATTAAAAAACTCGCAAATAGCTATTTGCGAGTTTTTTGTATTGAATTAGTAAGGTATTATAGGTGTTACAGTTGTTCTAGTGTTTTACTTTGATGGTTCGTTTTCCAATTTGAAGTATAAATAAAGCAGTAATTGTTGTGGTTGTCATTATTAAAATCATTGGGATCATAGAATTAATAACAAATGTACCTACGGCAAAAGAAGCAACAGCTCCTAGCCCCAATTGAATTGCACCCATTAAGGCAGAAGCGCTTCCGGTATTTTTTGTAAAAGGAGCCAACGTTAGTCCGGCTGTATTCGGATTTGAGATCCCTAAGCACCCCAAGTACAGGAATAATAAGCCAATAGTTTCATATAGTCCAAGTAAGTTGTTAAGGGCAGTGATTAAAAAAATAAGGATAATGACAGACTGCGTAATTAATGCACTGAAGATCATTTGTTCACTTGTATATTTTCGTAGTAAGACCGAATTTAACTGGCTTGCGCCTATAAAACTGCAAGACATAAAAGCAAAAATCCATCCATACGTTTTTGCATCTACTTGAAATATATCCATAAATAAGATAGGAGATGCTGCTACATACGTAAATAATCCAGAGAAGGAAATAGCACCTGTGAAAGCATAAGTATAAAACTGAGGCTCTTTTAATACTGACCAAAAATTCTTTATGATTGGTTTTGGTTTTAGCGAAATAGTTGCGTCTGGAGTGTAGGTAGTTGGTAGTCCGAAATGAGAGGCAAGGAGTATGATAATTCCCAAACACATTAAGATAACAAATACCATTTGCCAACCAAAGTTAGCAGTAACATATCCACCAACAGTTGGGGCTAGCATAGGAGATAGGCCAACAACAAGCATCAACATTGAAAAAACTTTAGGGATCTCTTTAACTGGAAATAAATCTCTTACCATCGATACAGAGGCAACAGTTGCAGCACAGCTTCCTATAGCTTGTATGAAACGTAAACCGATAAAGTTATCAATATCTTTTACAAAAACACAACCTAAGGAAGCGAAGATATAAACAAGTAAACCAGTAAATAAGGGAATTTTTCTGCCATATCGATCGAGTAATGGTCCGTACAGTAATTGCCCTGCAGAAATTCCTATAAAATAACTTGATAGAGTCATTGCAACCTTTGCTACAGTAGTGTTTAAATCGGTGGCAATCCCAGAAAAACCTGGTAAATACATGTCTATTGAGAAGGGACCCAATGCTGTAAGTAAACCTAATATTAAAATTATCTTAAAATTATTAGCCTTTATCATTAAAAATATTTTTATTTGTATTTTAAAAGTTTTTTACCTTAATAATTTGTTAAAATAAAAATATACATTAAACCAATTGAACTTTCTTTATTCTAAATAGAAAATGTATTAAAAATAATTTTAATAGTTTGAAATCCAATATTTAAAGTTGTAGTCGTATACAGTTTATTTTAATTTTTTAAATTACATTTTTAAGATAAATATTCATTGGTTAGTTTGACGATCTACTCTGTTTCAGTGTAGGTCGTTTTTTTATATCGTAATTGTGAAATAGTAGAGATAAAAAAAGCTGTCTAAATAGACAGCTTTTTTGTATAAATAAAATTTGGTATACTAGTCTTGATTAATAGTTTTTCTATAAGGAAAAGCATTAAAGATGTGTCTTTTTGCAAAACGACCTGGAGATTCAGCGTTAACCATTTTTACATAAGTAGCTTTAGGTACACTAATGTACTCATAAACGCTACCGTTTGAAAAATTGATTATTAATCTACTTTCTGTAAATTTATAATCTGTTATCGTTGCAGTTGTAATTGTTTCTGTATATTCAGGTAAATTAGCTTTGATAGTTTCAGGATTGATACTTACTAAAAAGTGGTAAGCTTCAATGATTTTTTTACTATTTTCTTCAGCATCTTTAAGACCAGCATCATCACCTTGAAATTTATCAGGATGAGAATCTTTCATCGCATTACGATAAATGGTTTTAAGTTCTTTTAATTGTACTGTCTTATCTACACTTAGTAGTTTGCGGAATTCAACTATTTTTTTCATAAATTATGGTAACTGCTTGTCTTTTAATATGTAATTGTTTTCATTATATTTTCTAAATCAACAATTTTTTGCAAAGGTACACTTTTTTTTCACTAATTAGATGTGTTCTAAAAAATATTAAAAAGAGTTTTACATTTAATAGTTATAGCTGCTTATTTATTTTCTGGTTTATTATTAGCCTTATCAAAGTTTTTAGACTTTTTTGGATATTTGTTGTGGCTGATGTCACTTGGGTTTTCTATGATCGTTTTGATAGTAACCATATCACCCACAACGTGTTTCGCAACTACCATTTGGTAATCTAAGAGGTAATCACCACAAAAAAAATTGTTATTTTCGTCTTTTTCAATTACACCTGTATAAACTCCTTTTTGTAGCATTTTTTCTTTCTTTTGTTTTTTAATCTAAAATAAAATTGTGTGCAAAGATAGTTAATATTAAGAAGTAATAGCATTTAGTTTTTTGAATTTGCTTTAAATTAAGTGTAGATCACAGGAAGCACGACTGTCTTTTGTTCAATCTTATTATATTTGTACATGGAAAAAAACATTAGACCTAGTCCCAATTCATTCAAAAATACTTTTTGCATCTTTAATGAAATGGATATTAAAGTACTTGAAGGCTTGAAAATACAATTTGAAAGTAAAGCGGGGAGTACTTATTATTACACCAATAAAGGGATGTATCGATATTCTAATCATTGGGGAAGATTGGCAAATAGTAAGTGGAGACTTGTTGCTAATGAATTAGTTACCGATAATAAAAAGAAATTAGGTTTTGCTCTTTGGGAGTGTTTTTATCCTGATAATGCAGTAGAGGAGTTGTATTTTATTGAAGTAGACTATGGGAGTAATACGGTTAATTATCAGCACAAATATAGCCCTACTTATGATGGTCAAGCCATTTTGAGGACCAGTTTTGAAACTACCAAAAAAATTAAGCAAATTCGCAACCTACAGCAGCTTACCTCTTGGGCTAAATACTTTGATTGTGATGATTTGGATATTTTGCGCAAACAAATAATTGAGCCATTGGTATATTCTAATAAATCATTGGAACAAATAAAAAGTGAATTATTAAAATAGATAGATTGTACTAACTATTAGCTATGAAAATTAAATCTTTCATTTTGATGGGTTTTGACATATAGCCTAGAATGCTTTTATTGTCTTTTGCTTTTTCTTTATCCTCTACTGCGATGGAGGAACTTGAAATATAAATTAAAATAGCATTTTTTTGAGAATTATTAATTTGCTTTAATTCTTCCATAAAAGACCAACCATCCATAACAGGCATTTCTATATCTAGGAGTATAATTTCTGGAATATTATTATTTAGCTTTAATGCTTTTTTGAGCGCATCGATGGCTTGTTTTCCATTTGTAAAAGGGACTATTGTTGAGAATAGATCTGATTTATCAATTATTTTTTTCATAATTATTTGATAAATTGGATCATCATCAACTACCCATATAGATTTTTTCTTCATGAAATATAAATTTTAAATGTTGTCCCAACATTGGGTTTACTTTCAATACTAATCTTTCCACCCATTGCTTCTATTTGGTTTTTGGTAATAAATAACCCAATTCCTTTGGATTCAGGGTTATTGCTAAATGTTTTATACATACCAAAAATTTTATCACCGTGTTTTACTAAATCAATACCTATTCCATTATCTGTAATAGTTAATATTTTAAAATTATTCTCTGTAGTTATTGAAATTGATATTTCAGGTACTCTTTCGGGGTGACTGTAACGTATTGCATTAGAAATTAAATTGTACAAAATGCTTTCAAAATATGCCGGATTATAAATTAATTCTATATCGTTTGCTACTGTCGTAATTATAATTGCTTTTTTTGATTTAATTTTGTCTGAAAGTATCACAAGAGTGTTATTAATATACTCGCTTAGATTAATGTTTTCAACGACTAAACCTAAATTGGATTGTATATTAACAACTTCATTTAGATTTTCTAAGGTTTCGTTTAATGCATTTGATACATTTTTAAGCAATTGAACATATTCTTGTGTTTCTTCTTCACTATCAGAAGTCTCTATTAAATCGGTTAAAGATGTTATGTTGCTTGTATGAGATCTTAAATTATGTGAGACAATATAAGAAAAATTCAGCAATCTTTTATTTTGTTCCGTTACTAATTCAAAAGAGTTATTTAATTCAGTTTGAATTTCTTTTGTTTTAGTAATATTAATCATAATTCCGCGAAGAGAAATAGCTTCATCGTTTTTACGTATTATATTTATAATATCTCTCAGCCATACTATAGATCCATCTTTTGCAATCATTCGATATTCAAAATCATGATCTTCATATTTTTTTATCTTTTCATTACAGTAGTTGATGGTTCTTGATAAATCATCAGGGTGTATATGGTCCTGCCAGAAATTGGGGGTAGATAACCATTCACGTGAAGTATAGCCTAGAATTGCTTCAACTTTTTTGCTTATAAAACTAAAAACAAATGTTTTAGCATCGCATTCCCAAACAATACCATCAATTGTATTGATCAGTGACTCAATCTTTTTTTGGTATTCTTTTGAATTTTGTTCTGCGGTCTTTCTTTTGGTTATATTTTCTATGATAGAAATATAACTTGAACTTTTCCCAGAAATAGTTATTAAATGAGATACAGTCAATTTTACCCAAATAACTTTTCCGTTTTTTTTGAAATACCTCTTTTCAATAGAGTATTTATTTATAATTCCATCTTTTAGTTTTCGGAGATACTGTAAATCGTTTTCCAAGTCTTCAGGATGAGTTATTTCCATGAAACTTTTCGTTTTCATTTCCGTAGGGGAGTACCCTAGTAATTTGCAAAACTTCCCATTAATAGCGATGAACTTTCCGTTCAATTTATTGATATTTGCTATTCCTACAGCAGCTTGATCAAAAAAAGATTTGAATTTTAATTCACTATTAAGTAGATTATTTGCTTGTTCTTCTAATATTACTCGTAGCTCGGCAGGTTTTTTTAGAACGGAAGTTGTACCAATCCCAATGAGTACTGATAAAATAAAACCAAAGGTAGCTATAATTATAATTTTGGAATCAATATTTATTATAGGGTCTTTGTTAATAAGATACAGTGTCCAATCTCCATCTGTAATTGTAGTAGAGACATAATTTAAATTTGAGAAATTAAAAGAGCCATTCAAAAAAAAAATTTCAAGGTTAGTGTTAGGGTCCTTCTTTGAAAGTTGGAGGTAAAATCTTGAATCTGCTATTGTGTGTTTTTCGAAAAAGCTCACCAATTTTTCAAGTCTAATTGTGACAGCTGAAAAACCCCAGAATTTATTATTGTTGTAAACAGGTAACCGCCCTACAATTCCTTTTCCACCTTGTAATAAATCAAAAGGGCCTGCAAAATACATTTTTTGAGTTTCAATAGATTTTAAAGCTTCTTTTTGATGCATTTTTGAGTTTAAAATATCAAAACCAATAGCTGCTTTGTTTGGTGTATATGGATAAACATAAGTTATAACACCATTTGGTACTAGTTGTACGCAGCTAATATTTGGGTTAGATTCAACTAATTTTTTCGATATGGCATTGAAATTTATGGGAAAACCTTGGTCATTAATTGTTAATGCAAGGGTCAAGGCAGTTATGTAACTATTTTTTAGAGTTTTTTCTATATCTTGTTGAATAACTTTCAAATCGTTATTCATTTCATCTTTTTTTTCTTTTTCTGAAATAAAATATTGTTGAGTTACTATATAGGAAAGTAGTATGCTGAGGCATAAAAAAACTAATAAACCGATGGATCTCGGTTTATTAAAGCGATTTATATATGATACTACTTTATTTGTTAAATTAATATTATTCTTCAATATTCGATATTTGCTGGTTAAGACTTTTAAATTGATTTCTATTGAAAATTATTACTGACAAATATACATTTTTATCTATATTTTAAAAGAGTAAAGGACAATTATATATGCTGGATTTGATTATAAAAATTTTTCAGAAATTGTTTTAGAATTTGAGATTACTTTAATTTTAAGTTATATTTGAACAATTATAAAAAATGATTATGGGAAGGAATAACGATAGGAATATTAAAAAACACAATGATAAATTACACAAAGCACAGGATAAAGCGAAGAAAGCTGTAATTGATCGTAAAGAACAGTTAAAAGAGATCACCAAAAAATATAATGAAAGTAAAGCTGCTAAAGAGTAGTATATTAAATAGATATGGAAAATAATAAATTTGCCGAAATAAAATTTAGTGTGCAAGAAGTCATTGATTTGATGGCTAGTAATAATACCATAGAAGCAGGGAATAAATTAATAGTCATAAGTGAAAAACTAGATGAGTTGCTTGATTTTGCAGAAGAAGATGAAGATTTAATTGAAGTAAGTAAATATCAAGTGTTATTGAATCAATTATTTTTGAAAATCAATCCTACGGTTGAAGATTAATCCAAAAGGAATCTATAATGCATAACGTTAATTGTTACTGTTGCTCAGGAAAGTTGTTTGAAGACTGTTGCAATCTTTTATTATGTGGAATAATAGGTGCGTCAACGGCTGAAGAATTAATGCGGTCAAGGTATTCGGCTTTTGCTACGCAGCATGCTGATTACCTAATGAGAACCACCCATTTTTCTACTAGAAAGAACCATAATAGCGATGATATAATGGAATGGTCAGTGTCAAATAAATGGCTACAATTGGAAGTCTTAAATGCTTCTGAGACAAGAGTGGAATTTAAAGCGCATTATCAAGATACAGCGGGTGAAAAATATGTTCATCACGAATTTTCAACTTTTAAAAAAGAGGATGGAAATTGGTTTTATGTTGATGGGCTTTTTTTGTAATAAAAGTGCTGTATAATAACAAAGGGGGTTAGATACTGCTATCTAACCCCTTTGTTATTAATGTAGATTTTCTAATTCCAATTTGAAACGGTCTGTTTCATTGGTGATTTTTTCTACTTCTGTTTTCCAATAACTAACTTGTTGTTGCTCTAATGCAATTTCTTGTTCTCTTTCTTCAGATGAACGAAAGAATTGAAAATTTGCTGCCTCTGTTAATTTCTTTTTAGCGATTTCAAAATTATTATTTGCCGTATTGAGAAGTTGGTTGTTAGCTATTATTTTACTATTTAATAACTCTTTTTTCTCTTTCAATTGACGTTCTGCATCAATTTTTTCTTGGATCGCCATTTGAATTTTCTGTTCCTCTATCTCCTTTTGTTGCAAACGGTATTGAGTGTTGTTTTTTTCTGTCTGTTGATTTTTGAGTTCTAATGCTTCTCGACGACCATCCTGATATTTACTTAAAATGTAACTTCCTAGTATGAGCACTCCAAAGAAGGATATAAAAATAACTACACTAGTACTTAATCCAAAGAGGCCTTTTTTCGGTTTATGGTCTTGATTTTTTTTAATGGGTTTTGCTTCTATTACAGGTACAAACAACGCTTCCGACTTTGGATCAGGTGTAATGACTGTAGTTTTTATAGGAGGTGGAGTAACAATAAACAAGTTTTTTAGTTCGGGTACTTCGGCAGCAGTTTGCCAATCAGGCATGCCTTGACACCAAACAGGAGTTGTTGCTTTGATGTTTTTTATTTTTAATTCTTCAATTGTAAATGGACCGGTGCTATCGGTCCCGTTATGTAAAAAATAACTATTCATTTGTCAATACTTAATTTGTTTCCAAAAATACAAAACAAAATTCATTTCAACGTTTTAATTTTTGGAAGAAAAAAAAGGGTTGTAGTGAAGTTTGGTTTTCTGTCAAGGATAGTAACGGAAAGCCCGCAAAGGAAGAAGACCTTTTTTGTAAAACTGAAATAAAAATAGCGACCGAAGGAAGCTCATTTTTACTCCAGTTTTATGGTCTTGTTCCTGCGGACTTGTAGTATATAACCTTCCCGGACAGCCTGAATATTCTAATTTAACTAAAAATTAATAACCGTTCGGACTTCCTATTCTTTAAAATGATGTAATTTTAAGATTATGAAAAACGAGTTAAAAAAAGGGTTTTATTTTAAGCAATATACGGCTGCAGAGCAGTCTCCGTTTGATAAACTTTTTGGTATTTTCAAAGAGTTGATAACGCATACGTCGGGAGATTTTGATGAAGCTATTAGTTGGTTGCGTGAATTAGATATTGAGTACAAATTGACCGATGAAAATTATACAATAGATGATTTTATCGAGGATTTAAAGAAGAAGGGATTTATTAAGGACGAAGTAAAAGAGGATGGAACTGGCGGAATAGGCATAACAGCCAAGACCGAAAGAGCGATACGACAACAGGCTTTGGACCAGATTTTTGGAAATTTGAAACGTTCTGGTTCTGGAAATCACAAAACAAAACATTCTGGTACGGGTGACGAGCATACTGGGGAATTGCGTGAGTTTCATTTTGGGGATGGTTTGGAGAAAATTTCGCTGACAGAAAGTTTGCGAAATGCTCAAATTAATAATGGGATTGGTGATTTCATGCTTACTGAAAATGATTTGGTCGTAGAAGATTCTCAGCATAAATCACAGATGAGTACCGTATTAATGATCGATATAAGTCACAGTATGATTTTGTACGGGGAAGACCGAATTACTCCCGCCAAAAAAGTTGCAATGGCTTTGGCAGAGTTGATTACGACACGTTACCCTAAAGACACCTTGGAGATTTTGGTATTTGGAAATGATGCATGGCCGATAGCGATTAAAGATTTACCGTATTTAAAAGTGGGTCCGTTTCATACTAATACAGTTGCTGGTTTACAATTGGCTATGGATATGCTGCGTAGAAAAAGAAATACCAACAAACAAATTTTTATGATTACAGACGGTAAACCAAGTTGTGTTAAGGAACGTGATGGTTCGTATTATATGAACAGTAACGGTTTGGACGATTACATCGTGGATAAGTGCTATACACAGGCACAGCAAGCGCGTAAATTGCATATTCCAATCACTACCTTTATGATTGCAAGCGATCCTTATTTACAAAAATTCGTGAATAAATTTACCGAGGCTAATCAAGGTAAAGCATTTTATACTGGATTAAAAGGATTGGGTGAAATGATTTTTGAGGATTATGAGACAAATAGGAAGAAACGGGTGAAATAGTATTCAAAAATCAAATTTCAATTTCAAAAATCAATAAAAAAACTTAGCAACTTAGGGTTTAAGTAAGTTAGTAACTACACAAAAAAAACATGAATATAGAAAATATAAAAACATTAGGAGAGTTAAAGGCTGCGGGTTATCAAACGAAGTCAGTTAAAGACGAATTACGTTCTAATTTAATACTAAAGATGAAATCGGGACAACCTACTTTTGTAGGAGTTCATGGTTTTGAAAATACGGTAATACCAGAATTGGAGCGTGCTATTTTGTCACGTCACAATATCAATTTCTTGGGGTTGCGTGGTCAAGCTAAAACAAGGTTAGCACGTAAGATGGTTGAATTATTGGATGAATATATTCCGTTTGTATCGGGTTCAGAAATTAATGATGATCCTTTGCAACCCATCTCTCGATTTTCACAAGATTTAATTGCTACAAAGGGAGATGATACACCAATTTCTTGGTTGCACCGTTCGGATCGTTTTTCTGAAAAACTAGCGACGCCAGATGTTACTGTTGCCGATTTGATTGGAGATGTAGATCCTATAAAAGCAGCAAATCTAAAATTGTCTTATGCAGATGATAGAGTAATTCATTTTGGAATGATACCAAGAGCCAACCGTTGTATTTTTGTGATTAACGAATTACCCGATTTACAGGCGCGTATTCAAGTAGCTTTGTTTAACATCTTACAAGAGGGTGATATTCAGATTCGGGGATTTAAATTGCGTATGCCACTAGATATTCAATTTATCTTTACAGCCAACCCAGAGGATTACACCAATCGTGGAAGCATTGTTACTCCTTTGAAAGACCGTATTGGTTCTCAGATTTTAACACATTATCCAGAATCTATTGCTATTGCAAGAACAATTACAGAGCAAGAAGCAAAATTGGATGCCACTCAAACGAGTAGAGTACAAGTACCTTCTTTGGCAAAAGACTTATTGGAGCAAATTGGTTTTGAAGCTAGAGATAGCGAATATGTAGATTATAAAAGTGGGGTAAGTGCCCGAATGAGTATCACCGCCTATGAGAACTTATTGAGTACGGCAGAACGCAGAGCGTTGCTGAATAATGAGGAACAAACAACGGTACGCTTGTCTGATTTTATGGGTGTGATTCCTGCTATTACTGGTAAAGTAGAGTTGGTTTATGAAGGAGAGCAAGAAGGAGCAGCTTTTGTAGCGCAACATTTACTTGGAGCCGCTATAAGTAATTTGTTTACTTTGTATTTTCCTAAAATCGAGAAACTAGAGAAGCCAAATGAAAAAACAGCCTATACCGATTTAATCGAATGGTTTTTTGCCGAAAGTGGTTTTGAATTATTAGACGACACAACTGATGGTGATTACAAAAACATCTTAAATACTATTGTACCACTTGAAATTCTTATTAAGAAATACCAGCCACAACTACCCGAAGCAGACCATTTGTTTATGAAGGAGTTCATTTTGTGGGCTATGGTAGAATATAAAAAATTAAGTAAAGATCGTATTGCAACTGGTTATCAATTTAAGGATATTTACGGCAGCTACATTAGTAAGTTGTAAAGACTATTTCTAGATAATTAGAGGTCAATAAAAAACCTGATTCAGTATATTAAAACTGAATCAGGTTTTTTTTATGTATAAAGAAACGTAGAAACTATTTATTATTTACGTTTGGAGTCATTTACCAATCTTTTTAATATTGCCCACTGTTTAAGTGCATCACGAGCTTCTACTGCGGGATAGCCAAGCATTGTTTTGCCAGCAGGAATATCACAGGTAACTCCAGAACCAGCACCAACAATTGCGCCGTCACCAATTGTAGTATGATCTTTTATAGAAGCACTACCTCCAATAATAACACCATTTCCTAAGGTTACAGAGCCAGCAAGACCACTATTTCCTGCCATGATGCAAAAACGTCCTAGTTTACTATTGTGACCAATTTGAACTAAATTGTCTATTTTACAACCATCACCAAGTACGGTAGAACTAAATTTACCTCTATCGACACATGTATTGGCTCCGATTTCGACATTATTTCCGATGATAACATTTCCGATTTGTGGAATTTTCACTAAGCCTCTTTCAGGACAAGGTCTAAATCCAAAACCATCTGCTCCAATGGTTGCGTTGGGATGAATGATGCAGTCATTACCTATATGAGAACGTTCTCTAATTACTGTTCCAGACCAAATTATACTGTTTGTACCTATGGTAGAATCGTCCAAGATAGTAACATTAGGATAAATAACGGTATTTTCTCCAATAGCTACATTTGGTCCTATATAGCAACCTGCACCCACTTTTGCACCATTGGCGATCGTAGCTGTTTTGTTTACCACCGCAGTGGGGTGAATGGCAACTTCAAAAGCTGGCATAGGAGATGCAAAAAGCTCTAATACTTGTGACATAGCCAAATCGGCATTTTTAACCTTTATAAAAGCTCTATTCTCTCCAGGTTCAATAGAGATGTCTTCGTTTACCACCGCAACGCAAGCATTAGATGCTGCCCATAGTTTTTCATACTTCATATTTCCAATAAAAGAAATTTCGGTATTAGTTGCTACTTCCAGTTGTTCTGGTGCTGTTATGTTTTGGTTTGTTTCTCCAAGAATTTCTCCTTTGAGTACTTCATTGATTTCTAGAATAGAATACGATTTCATAGTTTGTTGGTTATAGGTATCAAATAAAGTGATTTGTCGTTGGTATTCCTAATAATTGTTTACTTTCAACTAAAAAATTAACATTGAAATAGTTTTTAATGAATAAATATTGAGTATTATGTTAATTTTTTGAAATAAAAAAACTTTCAAAATAAGGAATTAACCATGCTTTGAAAGGTTTTATATTTCGAAAAAAAAGAAATTATTCTTCGTCTTTTTGTCCCATCATCATTAAATAGGCTTTTAAGAATTCATCAATCTCTCCATTCATTACGGCATCTACATTACTTGATTCATATCCAGTACGGACATCTTTAACTAATTTGTAGGGTTGCATAACATAATTTCGAATTTGAGAACCCCATTCGATTTTCATTTTACCCGCTTCGATATCATTTCGCTGCTCAAGTTGTTTTTTTAATTCAATTTCGTACAGCTGTGAGCGCAACATTTGCATGGCTCTACTACGGTTATCATGTTGTGAACGTGTTTCTGAACATTGAATTTGAATTCCGGATGGTTTATGTACCAATTGAACCTTAGTTTCTACTTTATTCACATTTTGACCACCCGCACCACTAGAGCGTGCTGTTGTGATTTCAATATCAGCAGGATTAATTTCGATTTCGATCGTGTCATCCACCAAAGGGTATACATATACTGAAACAAATGAGGTATGTCTTTTGGCATTACTGTCAAATGGAGAGATACGTACCAAACGGTGTACACCATTTTCACCTTTTAAATATCCAAAAGAATAATCACCTTCAATTTCGAGTGTTACTGTTTTGATTCCAGCAGCATCTCCTTTTTGAAAGTTAAGTTCTTTTATTTTGTAACCGCTTTTTTCGGCCCACATCATGTACATACGCATGAGCATCTCTGCCCAGTCGCAACTTTCAGTTCCACCAGCACCAGCGGTAATTTGAATCACAGCACTCAATGAATCACCTTCATCAGAGAGCATATTCTTGAATTCGATCGATTCAATATGATTGGCTGTTTTTAAATACTGCTCGTCGAGTTCTTCAGGAGTGTATTCACCTTCTCGATAAAACTCATAAGCTATCTGCAATTCATCAGTATATTCGATGGCTTTGTTGTAATCTTCAATCCATTTCTTTTTGGATGTCAGGTTCTTAACAATAAGTTCTGCTTCTTTGGCGTTGTTCCAAAAGTCGGGTGCAAAAGTCTTCTCTTCTTCGTTGGCAATTTCGATTAATTTAGCATCAACGTCAAAGATACCTCCTCAACGCACCAAGGCGCTCTACAATACCTTTAATTTGTTCGGTAGTTGTCATAAAATTTGTAATTTTGTGGCACAAAAATAGAAAAATTTAGCAAAGACACAAGTCATGGCTTGTGGGTATTTGAATATAATATAAAAATATGGATATAAATCTGGTTAGTGACACGGTTACCAAACCCAATTTCGAAATGCTAGAACGTATGTTTAATGCTCAAGTGGGGGATGATGTGTACAAGCAAGATCCTACTGTAAATGAACTAGAAGCCACTGTTGCACAAATATTTGGGATGGAGGCTGCATTATTTTTTCCGTCGGGAACAATGGCTAACCAAACGGCGATTAAGTTGCATACCAATCCAGGTGAACAAATTATAGCCGACAAAACCTCACATGTTTATTTGTACGAGGGTGGAGGAGCTTCTTTTAATAGTGGTGTTTCTTTTTCCTTGATTGATGGCAATCGCGGAATGATTACTGCAGAGCAAGTAGCACAGCATATCAATGATCCTGAATTTTATCACAGTGCTTTAACTAGTTTGGTTTGTATCGAAAACACAACCAACAAAGGAGGAGGAGCCTGCTATGAACTAGCCGAACTGCAAAAAATAAAAGCTGTATGTGATGCCAATAACCTAAAATTTCACTTAGATGGAGCTCGTATATGGAATGCTTTAATGGCCAAAAAACAAAATCCAAAAGCATTTGGCCAATTGTTTGATACAATCTCTGTTTGTTTATCCAAGGGATTGGGTGCTCCTATTGGATCGGTACTTTTGGGCGACAAGGCTACTATTCATAGAGCTATGCGTGTTCGCAAAATGCTAGGGGGTGGTATGCGTCAATCGGGATATTTGGCGGCAGCGGGTTTATACGCTTTAGAAAATAACATATCAAAATTGGTTGAAGATCACCGCAGGGCTACCGAATTGGCTCGATCACTAAGAAAAACCCATTGGGTAGATCATATAGCACCAGTAGAAACTAATATTGTAATCTTTACCATTAAATCACAGTACACAGAGAAGTTGGTAATGGAGAAGTTAAAACAAAAAAATATTTCCATTAGCTCCATGGGGCAAGGTAAACTTCGAATGGTGACCCATTTGGATTATCGCGAGGTGATGCATAATTATGTATTGGAAGCCCTAGAGAAACTTGTAATTTAAGGACATAAAAAAAAGCATGGATTAAGTGAAATCCATGCTTTTTTAATTCTATACAATTAGACTATTTGAATAAATTGTCCATACCTGGAATCATTGGCATATCCATTTTTGCAACGGCATCCAATTCAGCTTCGTTTACTTTGGTTGCATTTTCAATTGCTTTGTTAAGTACCATGATGATGTAATCTTCCAATTGTTCTTTATCTTCCAATAATTCATCAGCAATAGTTACCGCAGTAACTTTTCTGTTGGCAGTTAAGGTAACTTTAAATAAACCATCAGTACTTTGTTCATCAACAAGAACAGTATCCAAACGTTTTTTTGTCTCTTCTATTTTATTTTGGGTTTCTTTCAATTTACCCATCATTCCCATTAAGTCCATTTTTGTTTTTTTTGCGGTTATTAGAGCGAAATTAACATATTCAGATCAATTCACAATGTTAAATTAGGTTAAAACAGCGCTTGATTAGACTTGCTTGTGTTATTTTTGCATTCGACCTTATAAAAAATCGAAATCATACCCATGTTAAAAAGTATAGTTGCACCTGTTGCAAAAAATATCCCTACGTCATTAGAAAAATTTAATGACATTCGTATCGATAACTATTTTTGGTTAAACGATAGAGAAAATCCAGAAGTGATTGATTACCTCAACAAGGAAAATGAGTACTATCAAGAAATGACAGCAGATACTCAAGATTTTCAAAAAGAATTGTATGAGGAGATGAAAAGCCGAATAAAAGAAGATGATGAATCGGTTCCTTATTTATACAATGGGTATTACTACATTACTCGTTTTGAAACTGGAAAAGGATATCCTATTTACGCACGTAAAAAAGGAAGCCTTACTGCAAGAGAGGAAATTTTATTTGACTGCAATGCATTAGCCGAAGGGCAACCTTATTTTAAATTGGGTGGCATGAGTATTAGCCCTGATAATACTATGGCACTCTTTAGTACAGATGTTGTCGGGAGGAGAATTTATACCCTAGAGGTTAAAAACTTGGTTACCAACGAAGTTTTATCAGATAAAATCGAAAAAGTTACAGGTTCTGCCGTTTGGGCAAACGATAATAAAACTATTTTTTATTCTTCACAAGATGAGGTTACTTTACGCTCAGACAAAATTTTTAAACATAAACTAGCCACCACTCAAGAAGAGGATGTTATGGTTTATTTTGAAAAAGATGATACATTTAGTGTGGATATATCGAAATCTAAGTCACGAAAGTATCTTTCTATAGAATCGGGCAGTACGATGACAACCGAATATAGAATTTTGAATGCCGACACACCAGACGGAAAATTCAAAATGTTTCAGAAAAGAAAAAGAGGTGTTGAGTATAGTATAAGTCACTATAAAGACAGTTTTTATATCATGACAAATAGAGACGATGCCGAAAATTTTAAATTAATGAAAACTCATGAAGATGCAACTACAGTGGAAAATTGGGTTGAAATCATCGGGCACCGTGAAGATGTTCTACTAGAAGATATTGAGATTTTTGCCAATTACCTTGTTTTAGAAGAACGTACAGGAGGATTGAATAAAATCAGAATCATGTCATGGGATGGAAAAAAAGAATATTATTTGCCTTTTGGGAGTGAAACATATACCGCTTCTACATCAACCAATGTTGATTTTGAAACCGAAATTTTGCGTTATAGTTACCAATCTTTGGCAACACCTTCTTCTATTATTGATTTCAACATGCGAACGCAAGAAAAAGTAGTTCAAAAAGAACAACAAGTGCTAGGCGGAAAATTCGATAAAGATAATTATACTGAAGAACGCGTTTGGGCAACAGCCGAAGATGGTACCAAAGTTCCGATCTCAATGGTTTATAAGAAAGATTTAAAAAAGGACGGTCGAAATCCGTTATTATTATACGCTTATGGTTCTTATGGATATTCTATGGATGCACATTTTTCGTCCACTAGATTATCTTTGTTAGATAGAGGCTTCATTTATGCCATCGCGCACATACGTGGAGGAGAAGATTTAGGAAGACAATGGTACGAAGATGGGAAATTGTTACACAAAAAAAATACCTTTTCCGATTTTATCGATTGTTCTAAATATGTTATAAATCAACACTATACGAGTCCAGAGCATTTGTATGCTGAAGGAGGTTCGGCAGGAGGATTATTAATGGGAGCCATCATCAATCAAGCACCAGAACTATACCATGGAGTGATAGCTCAAGTACCCTTTGTAGACGTTATGACCACCATGCTAGATGATAGTATTCCGTTAACTACAGGAGAATATGATGAATGGGGAAATCCAAACATCAAAAAATATTACAATTACATGCGTTCGTATTCGCCTTATGACAATATCAAGGAACAAGCCTATCCCAATATGTATGTATCAACGGGCTTGCATGACTCTCAAGTACAATATTGGGAACCTGCAAAATGGGTAGCCAAATTACGAGTAGCCAAGAAAGATGATACCGTTTTGTACCTTGACACCAACATGGATGCAGGTCATGGAGGAGCTTCAGGAAGATTTGAAGCCCTTAAAGAATTAGCAAAAGAATTCAGTTTTTTACTAGAATTAGAAAATATTAAACACTAATCAAATTTTTTTGTTAAATTTGCAATGTATCATTGTTAAATAATATTAACGTTGATTAACTATTTTTTTATGAAAAAAGAAATAAATGCTTACAATAATGTTTTAGAGTTAATAGGTAATACACCACTTATTAAACTAAATAAAGTCACCGAAAACCTAGAAGGAAATTTCTTTGCAAAGGTAGAAGCTTTTAATCCAGGCCATTCTTCAAAGGATAGAATCGCGTTATACATTATTGAAGAAGCAGAAAAAAAAGGAATATTATCTCCAGGCGATACCATTATAGAAACTACTTCTGGTAATACCGGTTTCAGTTTAGCAATGGTAAGCATAATCAAAGGTTATAATTGTATTCTTGCTGTCAGCTCAAAGTCATCCAAAGACAAGATTGACATGCTTCGTTGTTTGGGAGCAAAAGTATATGTTTGTCCAGCACATGTAGCTGCAGATGACGAACGCTCTTATTATAGTGTAGCCAAAAGGTTGCATGAAGAGACAAAAGGTTCGGTTTACATCAATCAATATTTTAATCAACTGAATATTGACGCACATTACAAATCAACTGGTCCCGAAATCTGGAAACAAACTAATGGTCTGATTACCCATCTTGTAGCCTGCAGTGGTACCGGAGGTACAATTTCTGGAACAGCCAAATATTTAAAAGAACAAAATCCAAATATTAAAATTTTAGGAGTAGATGCTTTTGGTTCAGTATTGAAAAAATACCACGAAACAAAAGAATTTGATAATGATGAAATTTATCCATACCGAATTGAAGGATTGGGTAAAAATTTAATTCCAACCGCAACAGACTTTGATGTAATTGACAAATTCATGAAAGTTACCGACGAAGAAAGTGCACACTCCGCAAGAGAAATCACTAGAAAAGAAGGCATGTTTGTAGGCTATACATCAGGTGCTGTCTTGCAAGCAATCAAACAATATGCAGAGGAAGGAGAATTTGATTGCAACAGCAATGTAATCGCTATTTTTCCAGATCATGGCTCACGTTACATGAGTAAAGTATTTAGTGACGACTGGATGAACGAACAAGGATTTTTCGACAGTATTAATGAAGAAGAGTCACAAAAAATCGAAATGATAAAATAAGGTTTCCTTATTTTCAATTATATAAAACTTCAGAGAGATTTGGAGTTTTTTTTTTGGACCTAATCAAACTTTATTTTTTAATTGTTTTTTGGAGCAAGGCAACTAGGCATTTTAGGAAATAAAGTTCCCGCTATCCACTATATCTGTTATTTTTGCTACCGCAACACAACAGGATACCGTTCCTATCGGGGCTAGAAGGAATTATTAGTTTATATCAGTAGTATTCGTAAAGTAAAAAACGAATTCAATAGATGAATCGTTTGAAGCATTTAGTTCGATATCAGTTTCAATTTTAAAACAAAAAAGCGGAATAAGAGGTAAATCTTATTTCGCTTATTTAATGGTAAATATAGTTTTTTTTTACATCTGTGAAAGAACAATTTCTAACATCGAGAAAAAACCAATTCCCCACATATAAGGGTGAATTTTATCTGTGTTTTTAGTAAAAATGCAAAGCAAAACATAACTAGAAAAACCATAAGCAATTCCAGAACTAATGCTGTAAGTAAGGGGCATTAACAACAAGGTTAAAAACACAGGAACCCCTAAATATAATTCGCTAAAATCTATTCGAACCAAATGCTTAGCCATGTATATTCCGACCAAAATTAGAGCAGGTGCAGTGGCGTAGGCTGGTACCGTCCCAATAAGTGGAGCAAAAAACATAGCCAGTAAAAAGAAGAAAGCAGTAAACACAGAGCTCAACCCAGTTCTCGCACCATTAGCAATTCCTGCAGCCGATTCGATATAGGTTACGGTGCTACTTGTACCCAAAAAACCACTTAACATTGTAGCAACCGCATCGGCTTCTAACACTTTTTTTACATGGGGCATTTTGCCGTCTTCATCGACTAAACCAGCTTCCATAGAACAAGCCATTGCCGTACCAATTGAATCAAATAAATTGACAAATAGGAAAGAAAATATCGGAGCTATGAAAGAAATTTTTAGCACAGAAAGAACTTCCATTTTTCCAAATATAGGCATAATCGATGGAGGACTACTTACAAATTCTGTAGGGAAAGAAATGTTTGGATCGAAAATAAAGCCTAAAATAGTAGCCAATAATATCCCCACCAAAATGGAACCTTTTACTTTATAATGTTCTAACATAACGGTGACAAAAAAGGCAATAAGACCAATAACCAAAGCAGGCGTAAAATGTCCCAATCCGACCAAAGTAGCATCGTTTGCGACAATCAATCCCATTTGTTTAAAACCAATAAAAGCAATAAAAAGACCAATTCCTGAACCAATCGCGACACGGAGTGATTCGGGTATGGCATCGATTATTTTATGTCGAAGTCCGAGGATAGAAATGATTATAAAAACAACTCCCGACAAGAAAACAACTCCAAGTGCTTGCTGCCAAGTGGCACCATCTTTTAAAACTAAGGTAAAAGCAAACATAGCATTCAGCCCCATTCCGGGTGCCATTGCAAAAGGAACATTTGCCCAAAATCCAACTAACAAGGATCCAATTACAGCAGCCAAACAAGTAATACTAATCAGTGCATTTTTGTCCATTCCGGTAGTCGACAGAATATTTGGATTTACAAATATAATGTAGGCCATTGTCAAAAAGGTGACCATTCCACCAATAGCTTCTTGTTTTATACTAGAATGGCGTTCTTTGAGGTTAAATATTTTTTCTAACATATTGTGTGTATTTGAATTAAAGGGTGTATTTGGCAAAGAGGGTTGGATAAATTTTAAAAGCTTTATTTGGAACAAAGTTATTGCTAATTTCGATCTCTGAACCTACAGAAAATTTTGTAGTGAAATTGTACATGATTTGTGGTTCGGTTAAAAGAATCATGTGCTTTTTATTCGAATCTGGACTATTTAAAACAATTTCTTGGCTCCAGAAATCAAAGAAACCTCTAATGGTTACTTTATTTTTAAAAAGATTCTGAAAAAACACAGCTGTA
This sequence comes from Flavobacterium psychraerolatum, assembly GCF_025960985.1. GTDB lineage: Bacteria > Bacteroidota > Bacteroidia > Flavobacteriales > Flavobacteriaceae > Flavobacterium. Next base: position 78,385 of record NZ_JAOQMX010000010.1, read on the forward strand.
AATTGCCCATCAATTCCAGATGACCCTTTTATGTTTTTATACAAATAAGAGGTGTGAAGCGTGAAATTTCCAATTTTTATTGGAAAACCAAAACCTGCTAAATAAGCGCGATTAATAGGAAAACCAATTGGTGATGATGGGCTAGTACTTTTATCATCGGTCATTACAAAACCGTCGTTGTATTCGATATGTAGATTTAGTCCGTTGATAATTTCATTTTTAATATTAAATTTTCGAGCAATTTCAAAATAGGCCAAGTTAGCTCCATCTTGGCGTCCGAAATTAAAATCAGTAAAGAAAAAAGTACTACCCGCACTATCAGGCTTAAATACTTCAAAAGTACCTGTTAGATAATTTCTTGTTTTAGAAAAGTCATAATGTAGTTGTACTTCTTGTGCTGAGGTACAGAGTGTAAATAAACTGAAAAGGAAGGTAATTTTGGTTTTCATTCAAAGTGGTTTTGTAAGTATGGAGTTGGAAATATTATTATAGTCCTTCAGGGTCAGGATCTAATTGATCTGCAGGTAAAATTTTATTTAGAAAAACACCAATAAATGCAGCAATAGTCAATCCCGACAGTGTAATACTTCCTGGAATGTTTACTTCTCCAATTGCAATTCCTAAAACAAATATTAACGAAGCGATGATTAAGTTTCTAGAATGTGAAAAGTCAATTTCGGCAGAAACAACAGTCCTAACGCCAACGGCAGCAATCATTCCGAATAATATGATGGATACGCCTCCCATAACGGGCGTGGGGATCGTTTGTAATACAGCTCCAAATTTACCAACGATACCTAGTAGGATGGCATAAACAGCTGCAATTCGTAAAATAGCAGGATCATATACTTTAGTCACAGCCAATACTCCGGTATTTTCTCCATAAGTAGTAACTGCTGGGCCACCAATAAAACCCGCAACAATAGTCGCCAAACCATCTCCTAGTAAAGTACGCGTTATTCCTGGGTTTTTAAAGAAATCTTTGCCTACAACAGCACCATTTGTTGCGATGTCTCCTATATGTTCAATGAATACAACCAAAGCAATAGGTGCAATACCAAAAACAGCTGTCATTGAAAATACTGGGATAGTCAATAAATCTTTTTTGGCCAAATCGGAAAACCCAAACCAACTAGCTTCTTCCAAACTAGTAAAATTTACCATTCCCAAAGCCACTGCAGTAATATAACCTAATACTACAGATATCAGAATTGGAACTAATCTAAAAAAAGACTTTTCCAAAATAGATACCGTAATCATAGTTGCAATAACAACCAAGGCCACAATCAAACTTTTAGGGTCAAAATTTCCATCTTTATAACCCGACATTGAAAGTGCAACAGGGCTAAGGCGTAATCCAATTACCATGATAATAGGACCAACAACAATAGGAGGAAAGAAGGATTTTATTTTCTCTACCCCAAAATAACGAACCATCCCACTCATTAAAACATAGACTACACCTGCAGCAATAACACCACCTTTTACGTTAGCAATTCCTTCTTCTTTTAGAATCAATGTCAAAGCACCTATAAATGCAAAGGAAGACCCCAAGAAAACAGGAACTATTTTTTTTGTACAATAATGAAAAATGAGTGTACCGATTCCTGCAGATAATAATGCAATCGATGGGTTAAGGCCTGTTAAAAATGGTACTAAGACAGTGGCGCCAAACATGGCTAATACGTGCTGTAATCCAAGAATTAATTTGGTTTGGGTATTATTTGTTTTCAATGGAGATTTTTATTTACTTAAAAAGGCAAATATACCTTAAAACTACCGTTGGTTAACTATTGATTTGTTATATAATTCTGCTTAAAGCTGAATTATACTTTGCTGTTTTTTGTTTTTGATGAATTTTAACTCGAAAATTGATTTAAAAGCAATGAATTATTATGAATTTAAAAACTACTATTTTTTTTAATATAACAATGAAGACTTTACAATTGTATAGAAAATTGAATAAATGTCTGCTTATTTTGTGTATAATATAAAATGTAAGCCTTTAGAATTCAAAAAAAATAATAATAAATAACAACAAACAAATTCATAATCAATTTAAACCACAGTTTAAATTTCTATATAATATGAAAATATTAGGATGATTATAATCCGTACAAAGTATCGTATTTGTAACTTTGATAGAGGTAATTTAATAATTTACAAAAAAAACTTTACTGGTGCCGTACAATTAACAATCGGCCATATTTACTGTAATTGCTAGACCACCCTCAGAGGTTTCTTTGTATTTATTATTCATGTCTTTGGCAGTTTCCCACATAGTACTAATTACTTTATCTAAAGGTACTTTTGCATTCTTAGCATCTGTTGATAAAGCCAATTCTGCAGCGTTGATTGCTTTTAACGCTCCCATTGTGTTGCGCTCAATACAGGGTATTTGTACTAATCCACCAATAGGATCACAGGTCAATCCAAGGTGGTGTTCCATTGCAATCTCAGCAGCCATCAAGACTTGTTCTACAGATCCTCCTAATAGTTCACAAAGTGCTGCGGCAGCCATTGCCGAAGAAACTCCAATTTCTGCTTGGCAACCTCCCATAGCAGCAGATATGGTTGAACCTTTTTTAAAAATGCTCCCAATTTCACCAGCTACAAGTAAAAATTTTTTAATTTCTTCCGGTCCAGCTTGATGGTTTTCGATTACCAAATAGTACATTAATACTGATGGAATTACGCCTGCGCTTCCGTTAGTAGGAGCAGTTACGATGCGGCCCAACGCTGCATTTACTTCATTGACTGCAAGTGCAAAACAACTTACCCATTTAAGAATTTGACGGAATTTAACTTCCGTCTTGCGAATCTCTATTAACCAGCTCTGAGAATCAGTATAGTTAGCCAGCCCTATCAAACCTTGATGCATATCAAAAGCCCTTCTGCGCACATTGAGCCCCCCAGGTAACACTCCTTCTGAATGACAACCTATATACATGCACTCCAGCATGGTATTCCAAATACGCATCAATTCGTGGTCTATCACTTTCTCCGTGCGCATAGATTTTTCATTTTCGTAAACTATTTCAGAGATAGTTTTGTTTTCCTTTTTACAATACGCTAACAGTTCGACTGCATTATCTATCATAAATGGAAAAGCGCATTTTATTTTTATTTTTTCCTTAGCATTGGTACGTTCTTCTTTGACTACAAATCCGCCTCCTATGGAATAATAGGTTTCCGAAAAAACAGTTCCATTGGTATAAATGGCCTTAAATGTCAATCCATTTGGATGAAAAGGTAAAAAATCTTTATTAAAAATAATATCTTCAGCTATATGAAAAGAGATAGGGTAGTGACTTCCTAATTCAAGTTGTTGTGTCGCTCGAATCGACTTAATAATTTTGTCAATGTTTGCGATGGGAATCATTTCAGGATCTTGACCGCTTAGTCCAAGCATAACTGCGAGATCGGTAGCATGTCCTTTTCCAGTCAATGATAAAGAACCATATAAATCGACTTTAATTCTAGAAATAGTCCCGAAATTTTGTTCTTGCAGCGCTACTAAAAAACGTTCTGCAGCTCTCCAAGGTCCCAATGTATGCGAACTTGAAGGTCCAACACCAATCTTTAACATATCAAAAACCGAAATACACTCTTCCATATCTAAAAATTGTTTAACATCAACAAATATAATGGAATTTATGTACCAAGCCTTTATTACGCATACAAATAGGAGCGGATTATCGTTAGAACTTTAATTTGTTTTATTCTTAAAATTTAGGTAGAAAGTAGTTTCTTCGATATTTTTTAGGAACTTGAAATATTTAGGTCAATAATTTTTAAGAAATTATTACTAGTGAAGGGAATAATGCAGGAGCGTCTAGTGAAAAATGGTTTTTTGAGATTTAGTATTATGTTAATGAGAATTATTATCGTGGCGTACAGATACTATAGATATGACTTATTGTATTCGTAAATAAAAAGTCTATTAAAACTAAGTTTTAATAGACTTTTTATTTTTCATTTATACAAACTTATACTCATATATTTATTTACTAAGTTATTTTTACTTTCGAACAAATGGAGGTAGTAATTGGGAAGAAATTTCTCCAAAACCAATTCTCACTTGGCTGTTTTTGCAAAATCCTGTCATGATTACTGTATCATAATCATTAATAAACTTTCGTTCTGTACCATCATTTAATTTGATTGGATTTTTACCTCCCCAAGTCAATTCCAGCATTGAGGCATAGTTTTCTTTATTCGGTCCAGAAATTGCTCCTGATCCCATCATATCACCAGAATTTATTCGACATCCACTAGAAGCATGATGCGTCAGTTGTTGATTCATAGTCCAATAAAGGTGTTTTAAATTGGTTTTACTCACTATATTTGCTGTTCCGTTTTCAGGCTGTATTGCAACATCCAATTGAATATCAAAGGAATTTTTTCCTTTTTGCTGTAAGTATGGAAGTGGACTTGGGATTTGTTTTGGTCCATGGACTTTAAAAGGCTCTAAAGCATCCATTGTTACAATCCAAGGAGAAATAGAAGTTGCAAAATTCTTTGATAAAAATGGGCCTAATGGTAAATATTCCCATTTTAGAATATCTCTAGAAGTCCAATCATTCAACATTACCATTCCAAAAATATAGTCTTCTGCTTCATTAATAGGAATCATTTCACCCATGATATTTGCATCTGTTGTAATAAAAGCAGTTTCCAATTCAAAATCAATTGAACGAGAAGGTCCGAGTACAGGAGTACTTTCTCCAACAGGTAGGGTTTGACCTAGAGGTCTATGAACAGGGATTCCAGACGGAATGATAGTAGAGCTTCTGCCATGATATCCTATTGGTATATGTGACCAGTTTGGTAACAATGCATTTTCTTCTTCACGAACCATTTTTCCTAAGTTCGTAGCGTGCTCTTTACTAGAATAAAAATCAGTATAATCACCAATTAAAACGGGTAGTTGCATTTCTACATCCGAAATATTGAAAATAACAATGTCTTTATGTTTGTCATTATCTCTTAAACTTGAATTGTTTTCATCAAAAATGTCACCAATTCTATTTCGAACTAACCTCCAAGTTTTTTTTCCATCAGAAATAAAATCATTTAAGGTATCCTGCATAAACATATCATCAGTCAGTTCAATGCCTGAAAAATAATTCATTTGTTGTAAAGCCCCCAAATCAATGGCGTAATCTCCTATTCGGGTTCCCACCGTGACTACGTTCTCTTTGGTTAGGAAAACACCAAAAGGGATGTTTTGAATAGGAAAATCGCTGTTTTCAGCAACTGTCAACCAGGATTTTCTTTTTGTATCGTTAGCAGATATAGGCATATAGTATTGGTTTTTGTTGAAAAATATTATATCAAATATATCATAATCTAGCTATTGAACAAACGTTTTTTTGTATTTTTGCCTGAAATTAACTAAATTGATAGAAATGCAACGCGACAAACAAATTTTTGACCTTATTCTTGAAGAACAAGATAGACAAGTACACGGATTAGAATTGATAGCCTCTGAAAACTTTGTTAGTGATGAAGTAATGGAAGCAGCAGGTTCTGCTTTGACAAATAAATATGCCGAAGGATATCCAGGTAAAAGATATTATGGTGGTTGCGAAGTAGTTGATATTGTGGAGCAAATTGCTATTGATAGAGCCAAAGAATTATTTGGAGCTGTATATGCAAACGTACAACCTCACTCAGGTTCTCAAGCAAATGCTTCTGTATTTCACGCTTGTTTGCAACCAGGTGACAAAATATTAGGTTTTGACTTATCTCACGGTGGTCATCTTACTCACGGTTCTCCTGTTAACTTTTCTGGACGTGTTTACAACCCAGTTTTTTATGGTGTTGAAAAAGAAACAGGTCGTTTAAACTACGATAAAATTCAAGAAATTGCTACTAAAGAACAACCAAAATTAATCATCGCGGGAGCTTCAGCTTATTCTCGTGATATGGATTTTGAACGTTTTAGAGTAATTGCAGATAGTGTTGGAGCTATTTTGATGGCTGATATCTCTCACCCAGCAGGATTAATTGCAAAAGGTTTGATGAATGATCCAATTCCTCACTGTCATATTGTTACTACAACTACACACAAAACGTTACGTGGACCTAGAGGTGGTTTGATCTTAATGGGTAAAGATTTTGAAAACCCATGGGGATTGAAAACTCCAAAAGGGGATATTAGAATGATGTCTTCATTATTGGACTTAGCAGTTTTCCCTGGAAATCAAGGTGGACCATTAATGCATATTATTGCTGCAAAAGCAGTTGCTTTTGGAGAAGCTTTGCAAGATGAGTTCTTTACTTATGCACGTCAATTGCAAAAGAATGCTAATGCAATGGCTGATGCTTTTGTAAAAAGAGGATATGATATCATCTCTGGTGGTACAGACAATCACATGATGTTGATTGATCTTAGAAACAAAGGAATTTCTGGTAAAGATGCTGAAAATGCATTGGTAAAAGCAGAAATCACAGTAAACAAAAATATGGTTCCTTTTGATGACAAATCTCCATTTGTAACTTCTGGTATCCGTGTAGGTACAGCAGCTATTACAACTCGTGGTTTGGTTGAATCTGACATGGAAACTATTGTTGCTTTGATGGATAGAGTTTTGACAAATCATACTGATGAAGCCGTTATCGAAGCTGTGGCTGATGAAGTAAACGAAATGATGAGCGAAAGAGCTATTTTCGTATTCTAAATTTTTAAAAGCTAAAGTATTTAAATTGGTCAACAGTTTAAATGTTTAACGGATAATTTAAAAGTTTAAAGTTTGAATATTTGCGTGAATATAAAATCATTGCAGAGAATTTAAACTTTAAACTTTTTTTCTTTTTATCGAATGAAGCTTAAAACAAAATTACCTTAAACCATTTCTAAACTTTAAAATATGGGCGTATTACGATTACAATTACCTACAGATCCAAGATGGGTGAATATTGTAGAAAAAAATATAGAAGAGATTTTGACCGATCACGCTTGGTGTGAACAAAAAGCAGCAACCAATGCAATTACGATCATCACTCAAAACTCTGAGCACCAAGATTTGGTACAAGATCTATTGGCATTGGCCAAAGAAGAAATTGATCATTTTGAGCAAGTACACAACATTATTATTAAACGTGGAATGAGGTTAGGTCGCGAGCGTAAAGATGATTATGTAAACGAGCTATACCTGTATATGAAAAAATCAATTGATGGGAGCAGAATTTCAGCATTAGTAGAGCGATTACTATTTTCGGCAATGATTGAGGCTAGAAGTTGTGAGCGATTTAAAGTTTTGTCAGAAAATATAAAAGACGAAGAATTATCCGTTTTCTATAGAGATTTAATGGAAAGCGAAGCGGGACATTATACCACCTTTATCACTTATGCTCGAAAATATGGAAAAGGAGTTGATGTTGAAAAACGTTGGAGAGAGTGGTTGGCTTTTGAAGAGTCTGTGATTGCGAATTACGGAAAAGGAGAAACAATACACGGATAAATAATATTTATCCGTGTATTATATTCTAAATCATATCTGCAGGTTTCACCCATTCATCAAATTCTTCAGCCGTTACATATCCTATTTTAACGGCTTCTTCTTTTAATGTAGTTCCGTTTTTGTGTGCTGTTTGTGCAATTTCGGCTGCTTTGTAATACCCTATTTTGGTGTTCAAAGCGGTTACAAGCATAAGTGAATTGCTTAATAACTCTGATATTCGTTTGTAATTGGGTTCAATTCCTTTTGCACAGTGCTCGTCAAATGAGGAGCAAGCGTTGCCTAGTAATTGTGCAGATTGCAAAAAGTTATAGGCAATCATTGGCTTGAAGACATTCAGTTCAAAATGGCCTTGCATACCACCTATAGTGATGGCTACATCATTCCCCATAACTTGTGCACAAACCATGGTTAATGCTTCGCATTGCGTTGGGTTTACTTTTCCGGGCATGATAGAAGATCCTGGTTCGTTTTCGGGTAATAAAAGTTCTCCAATACCTGAGCGAGGCCCAGAGGCTAACATTCTAATATCGTGTGCTATTTTATTCAATGAAACAGCCAACTGTTTTAGTGCACCATGGCTTTCTACAATAGCATCATGAGCAGCCAAAGCTTCAAATTTATTTTCGGCGGTCCTAAATGCATGTCCAGTGAATTCAGAAATGTATTTGGCTACCAAAACGTCGTATCCCTTTGGAGTATTCAAGCCCGTGCCTACAGCAGTTCCTCCTAATGCAATTTCAGCTAAATGGGGTAACGTATTTTTTAAAGCTTTAAGGCCATGATTGAGTTGTGCTACATAACCTGAGATTTCTTGACCTAGTGTAAGCGGTGTAGCATCCATAAGGTGCGTGCGGCCAATTTTGATTATGTCTTTAAAATCAATCGCCTTTACTATCAATGTGTCTCGAAGTTTTTCTAAGGCTGGAATTGTAATCTCAGTTAGCATTTTGTAGCCTGCAATATGCATAGCGGTAGGGAAGGTGTCATTGGATGATTGTGATTTGTTGACATCATCATTGGCTTTTATAAAAGGTTCGTTTTCTCCGATTTGCAAGTTATTTATTATTTGAGCGCGATTGGCAATAACTTCGTTTACATTCATATTGCTTTGGGTTCCCGATCCAGTTTGCCATATCACGAGTGGAAAATGTTCATTCAATTCCCCATTTAAAATTTCGTCACAAACTCTAGCAATAGCATCTCTTTTTTCTAACGATAAAACGCCTAATTCACAATTGGTGTAAGCAGCTGCTTTTTTGAGGTAGGCAAAACCCATAATTATTTCGTTTGGCATAGATGCAGGAGGACCGATCTTGAAATTTGACTTTGATCTTTCAGTTTGAGCACCCCAATATTTATCTATGGGAACTGCAACTTCGCCTAGTGTATCTTTTTCTATTCTAAATTTCATAGTTTCTATGATTAAGTTTGACTGTATTTCTTAGTATCTTTTATAAAAGTACAAAATTGTATTTTTCTTATGTAATTTCATTCCTTTTTTATTGTCAACAAAAGATATTAAACCTATATTTGTGGCTACATTCAAAAATTCCGGAAAACATGTTTGAATTTTCACAGTATTTAGGCTTTTTACTTTTCTTAACCGTATTAACTATAGGTTTTTGGTTAATGTTCTTTCTTGTAGGTATCGTTCAATATTGGATTGGCGGTGCTTTATATGAATTATACAAAGAAAAGAAAGCAAAGAAACAACAATCACTTTAATTTTAAATTGATTTGAAGTACAAAGGACTCGCAAGCGAGTCCTTTTTTTGTGCCTTATTGTAAAATGTGAATAGATAAGTTCCGATAAATACAAAAAAAAACGTCCCAAATTATTGGGACGTTTCTATAAAATAGGTGAACTATATTTTAGGTCAATTAAGATTTATTTACCTTGTTGTTTTTTCATTTCTTTTTCGATCATATCATAGAATTGGTCGATTTTTGGTAAAATAACAATACGAGTTCTACGGTTACGAGCTCTGTTTTCAGCAGTATCGTTTGGTACCAAAGGAATGTAAGAACTTCTACCTGCAGCAATTAATTGCTCTGGTTTAACTCCTAATTGATTTGTTAACACACGGATAATTGAAGTAGAACGCTTCACACTTAAATCCCAGTTGTCAAGTAACACTCCACTACCTACATAAGGTACGCTATCTGTGTGACCTTCTACCATACATTCAAAGTCTGGTTTGTCATTTACTACTTTAGCCACTTTGGCTAAAACTCCTTTTGCTTTATCGCTTACTTCATAGCTACCGCTTTTGAATAATAATTTATCTGCGATAGAGATGAAAACAACTCCTTTTTCAACATTGATTTCAATATCTGGATCAGAAATTCCAACCGAGCTTTTCAAGCTAGATACCAAGGCAAGGGTTACACTGTCTTTTCTTGTCATTGCATCTTGCAATCTTGTAATTCTTAAATCTTTTTCTTTTAAACTTTCAAGAGATTTTTCTAAGTTTTCAGCTCCTTTAGAAGTTAACATGGTTAAGTTCTTAGAAGTAGTCATTAAAGTTTCGTTGTGATCTTTCAATCCTTCAACTCTAGCTGTAAGTCCTGCTTTATCTTCAAGACAGCTGTTTAATTTAACGGTACAACTATTTAATAAATCTTGAGTTTCTTTGTTTTTAGCTTCCAATGCAGTATACTTCTTCTTGGAAACGCACGAGGTTAAAAGTGCTAATACTGATAATGCGACTACGATTTTTTTCATAAAATTGATTAATTAGGTTTGTGTACAAATTTAGTTCTTAATCTTCATAAGATACTTATAATACAGTGTTAATATTAGTTAACAAATATCTTGCCGTGATTGACGTAATAGTTGTAAACAATAGATTTCGCTTTAAAGTAATTTGTATGTTGTGAGTTGGTTCTCTTTTTGTAATTCCTTATGAATGAGCCGTAAAAACTAAAATGGGCATGTAGTATTGCCAAAAAAAGCTTCCACTTTCCTTGAGAAATAAATTTTAATCCTGCTATTCCATCCAAAATCATTCTTGAAAAAAGAATAGGGAGTAAGGATGATGTGGGTAAGTTTTTTACCAACATGAACAAGGAATTTCTAAAATTGAGATAGGTTTTTTTTGGATTTCCTAATTCTAATGTCGCTCCCCCTACGTGATAGACCGCCGATTTTGGATTGTATTTGATAGTAAATCCTTTGTTGATGATGCGCCAACACAAATCAATTTCTTCTTGATGTGCAAAAAAATCGTCGTCAAACCCCTTTAATTCATGGTATACTTTGGAACGAATAAAAAAACAAGCTCCTGATGCCCAAAAAATTTCTTTTTCATCATTATATTGACCATTGTCTTTTTCGATAGTTTCAAAAATGCGTCCTCGACAGTATGGATAACCATATTTATCAATATAGCCTCCTGCAGCACCTGCGTACTCAAAATATTGCTTATTTTTGTAATCAAGAATTTTTGGCTGTACGACAGCTGTATTTGGTTCTTTTTCGAAAGTGTTAATAATGGGCTTTAGCCAGTTTTCGGTTACTTCGATATCTGAATTAATTAAAGCGTAAACATCTGCCTCGATGTGTTGCAAGGCTTCATTGTACCCTTGTGCAAAACCATAATTATCTTTGTTTTGTATGATTTTAATCGATGGGAAATTCTTTTGAACAAAGGTGATTGACTCATCTGTAGACGCATTGTCCGCTACATATAGTGTAGCTTCTTGGGAATATTGAACCACCGATGGTAAAAATTGTTGGAGTAATGCAACTCCGTTCCAATTGAGGATAACGACTGCTATTTTCATTTTTTAATTCTTGTATTGTGGTAAATCGGGTAGAAAATCATATTTCTCTTTTTCATAATCCATTTGGCAAAAGTAGTGATTCAATCCGTTGGTAACCATTAAATATTCGGAATCCATTGCCAAGTTGTAGCGCGCGATTTGGTCAAAAACACTTTGGGTAATTTTGACTTCGGGTGCTTTGCATTCTACTAAAATATAAATAGAACCATCAGAATTATAAACTACCGCATCGTATCTTTTTTTTAAACCATTGACCTTTACTACTTTTTCGACGTTAATTAAGGATTTTGGAATTTGTTTTTCTTCTAATAAAAAACGGACTACGTGCTGACGAACCCATTCTTCGGGGGTGAGAATGATGAATTTTTTCCTGATTTCATCAAAGATAGACACTTTATTTTCGCTATTTTTGAATCGAAATGTATAAGTAGGGAATTGTAGCTTTTGCATGGCGCAAAAATAATGATTTTTTTGGGATAGGAAGGACATAATTGTAGGTTCAAATATTTGAGTAATTTTCAATGTGTATTTTTTACTCGTTGTTGGTTTTTTGATCGAAATTGGCCTATTTACCTTACTGCCTGCGTGAGGGATAGGAATAAGCTACCGAAGTAGCATGGATAGCCCGACAGCAGTAAGGAAAGGGGCTTTGTAAGTGCAAACTACTGGAAGCCCCTTTTTTTACTGGTGTCACGCCCAAATAGAAATTGTTTATTGGAATGAATTTTTGAAATTGAAAATACGTAAATGGACGAAGTAATAAAAATTGTTAATGATATCAAGGCTGGAAATATAAAACCGATTTATTTTTTGATGGGCGAAGAGGCTTATTATATTGATAAATTATCGGATTATATTGAGGATACTATTTTGACCGAGGAGGAAAAAGGTTTTAATCAAACGGTTTTGTACGGTCGTGACGTATCAATTGAAGATATCGTTTCGACTGCAAAGCGTTACCCAATGATGGCAGACAGACAGGTAGTAATTGTGAAGGAAGCACAGGAATTGAGTCGTACAATTGATAAAATAGAAGCTTATGCAGAGAATCCGATGCAAACAACTGTTTTGGTATTTGCCTATAAATATAAAACGCTGGATAAACGTAAAAAGGTAACTAAGACGTTGGCCAAAAATGGTTTGGTGTTCGAAAGTAAAAAATTGTATGAAAATCAGGTTGGGGACTGGATCAAACGTGTCTTGGCAAGTAAAAAGTACAGTATCGAGCCCAAGGCGGTGGCAATGCTTGTAGAGTTTCTAGGTACAGACTTGAGTAAAATTAATAATGAACTAGAGAAACTAAAAGTAATTTTGCCAAAAGGGAGTACAATTACAGCGCATGATATTGAGGAGAATATAGGTTTTAGTAAAGATTTTAATGTATTCGAATTGCGTAAAGCTATTGGAGAACGCAACCAATTGAAGGCGTATAAGATTGCAGCCAATTTTGCTCAAAATCCAAAAGATAATCCGATGGTGATGACTACGGGATTGGTATTTGGATTTTTTATTCAATTGCTAAAATACCATGGAACAAAGGATAAAAATCCAAAAACAGTAGCCTCTGTAATAGGAGTAAACCCTTATTTTATGAAAGAATATGATGTGGCGATTAAGAATTATCCGATGCGAAAGGTGAGTCAGATTATAGCTTCATTACGAGAAATAGACGTAAAAAGTAAGGGTGTTGGCGCAAATGCACTCCCAAATGGAGATTTATTAAAAGAAATGCTGTATAAGATTTTTAATTAGGGCGAAAAATTGACGATATTTGTCGTCTATAAAATCTGGTACATAATTATGGCAATGAATAAAAATACCGTCTTGGGTTGGGCCACTTTCATTATGCTTGTGATGGGCTTCTTATTGATCGGCCTAGGAGCTTTTCGATATGATGATGTTGCAGGTTGGGGTTTTGCCGCTGTTGGTGTTGGTTTTTTTGCTATATCATGGGTATTTAATTCTTTGAAAGGAAGAATATAGGTTGACCGGTCTTAGGATAAGTATTTGATGTAAGTAGATTTATTTTACTTAATGATGTACTTGGAGGTGAGAAAAAATGTTGGTAATGGAGTGTAATAAAATTGTGAATTAAATTAATAAATATATAAAATGTCAGACGATAAGAAAGTAATTTTCTCGATGTCAAAATTGAGTAAGACCTACACTGGAGCAGACAAACCTGTTCTTAAAAATATTTATTTAAGTTTCTTCTATGGTGCCAAAATTGGTATTCTTGGTTTAAACGGTTCTGGTAAATCTTCTTTATTGAAGATTATTGCTGGAGTGGATAAAAATTACCAAGGTGATATTGTTTTTGCACCAGGATACACGGTTGGGTATTTGGAACAAGAACCAGAATTGGATGATAGCAAAACGGTTATCGAAATTGTTCGTGAAGGGGTAGCCGAGACGATGGAAGTTTTGGAAGAATATAATAAAATAAATGACTTGTTTGGTCTTGAGGAAAACTATTCTGATGCAGACAAAATGGACAAGTTGATGGACCGTCAAGCGGCACTGCAAGATAAAATAGATGCACTTGGAGCTTGGGAAATCGATACCAAACTTGAAATTGCAATGGACGCCTTGCGTACACCAGATGGTGATACGCCAATCAAAAACCTTTCGGGTGGTGAGCGTCGTCGTGTCGCTTTATGTCGTTTGTTGTTGAAACAACCAGATGTATTGTTATTGGATGAGCCTACCAATCACTTGGATGCAGAGTCTGTATTATGGTTGGAGCAACATTTAGCACAATATGAAGGAACAGTAATCGCTGTAACGCACGATAGATACTTCTTGGATAATGTTGCAGGTTGGATTTTGGAATTGGATAGAGGAGAAGGTATTCCATGGAAAGGGAATTATTCTTCTTGGTTGGATCAAAAATCAAGCCGTATGGCATTGGAAGAAAAAGTAGCTTCGAAACGTCGTAAAAACTTGGAGCGTGAGTTGGACTGGGTTCGTCAAGGTGCGAAAGGACGTCAAACGAAACAAAAAGCCCGTTTGCAGAACTACGATAAATTATTGAACGAAGATCAAAAAGAGCTTGACGAAAAATTAGAGATTTACATTCCGAACGGCCCACGTTTAGGGACGAATGTAATTGAAGCTAAGAATGTTGCGAAGGCTTTTGGAGATAAATTATTATATGACAACTTGAACTTCACTCTGCCACAAGCTGGAATTGTTGGAATTATCGGACCAAATGGTGCTGGTAAATCTACTATTTTTAGAATGATTATGGGAGAGCAAGAAACTGATAGCGGTGAATTCTCAGTTGGAGATACGGTGAAGATTGCTTATGTCGATCAAGCACATTCTGATATTGATCCAAATAAAACAATTTGGGAAAATTTTTGTGATGGTCAAGAATTGATTATGATGGGCGGACGCCAAGTGAATTCACGTGCTTACTTAAGCCGTTTTAACTTTGGTGGAAGTGATCAAAATAAAAAAGTAGCAACGCTCTCAGGAGGGGAACGTAACCGTTTGCATCTTGCGATGACTTTGAAAGAAGAAGGAAACGTACTATTACTGGATGAGCCTACGAATGACTTGGACGTAAATACGCTTAGAGCACTTGAAGAAGGTCTGGAGCAGTTTGCTGGTTGTGCAGTAGTAATCTCCCACGACAGATGGTTTTTGGATAGAGTTTGTACTCATATCCTAGCTTTTGAAGGAGAATCTGAAGTGTATTATTTTGAAGGTGGTTTCTCTGAATATGAAGAAAATAAGAAAAAACGTTTAGGTGGTGATTTAACTCCAAAACGATTGAAATATAAAAAACTGATCAGAGGATAAGAATTCTGATTATTTTGAATTTAAAAAGGATATCTCATAAGAGATATCCTTTTTTTTATTTTTAAAAACAAGAAAGTTTTTTTTGAGAAAAACACTTTTCTACTAGAGGCAAGATGTAAGTAATGGTCAAAATTTAATGTCGTATTTTGTTCCGAAATTAGTCAGGACAAAATTTAATTTTTCTTTGAGGTTTTCGAATGATTTATAAGCATCAAAATCTAACCATTGATATTTTATTCTCCGCCATAG
>NZ_JAOQMX010000011.1 GCF_025960985.1 Flavobacterium psychraerolatum
AGAGGCTGTTTACAATACTAGTCCTGGTGATGCAATTAAATACGTTAACCTAGTTAGAGCAAGAGCAAGAGGAACAAATACTGCTATCTTACCTGATCTACCGGCAACGCTAATGGGTACACCTTTATTAAATGCTATTTATCATGAAAGAAGAGTAGAGTTGGCTGGTGAAGGTTTTAGATACCATGACCTAATAAGAACAAATAGAGCTACAGCTATTATGGGCCCTCTTGGTTTTATAACGGGAATACATGAATTGATGCCTCTTCCATACTCTGAGATTACTTTATCAAACGGTATATTATTACAGAACAATTACTAAATTATCTTCTCTTAACTAGACGATACAAATTTATAGCGAAAAAGACAAAACACATGCAAAACATTTTTGCAAGTGTTTTTGTCTTTTATATTTTGTCTTTTTAATTTCATTCCATTAAGTGCATTTAATTTGATGTTAGCATATAATTAAAATATGGTTGTAATTAGTTGTATATTTTAATCTATTCTTTTATGATCCTTTTCATGATTTTTTAATCTAGATTAGAAATATCATTGATAAATTCCTATTTTAAAATTACATATATTCTTTCAGAATAAACACATTTCAAGTTTTTTACTTTGCAATGTGCGACTATTTGTCCAGGACTGAAATTTTCTTTTACTGAGGAAATTACAAATGCTGTAATCTCAATAGTAGAGTGTGTTTTCTTGTCTTTTTTACGCCTTCGAAAACTATATTTCTTTAATTTGAATTTCTAAAAATTTCTCTTGAAATTACAAATTTATTGGTCCCGAAAATAGTTAAAACTATGGACTTTAATGTATTTCGCTTTTAGCTTCTAAAAATGTACTTTTGAGATATTGATTTTTAAAGAGTAAATGGACATACTGTATCAAGATTAACGGTTCATATAGTTTGGGCTACAAAATATAGATATGCAGTTTTGCAGGGAGACATAAAAATTCGCTGTAGAACTATTTTGATACAAATTTGTGAAGGGGAAGGAGTGCAAATATTAAAAGGGGTTGTGTCAAAAGATCATATGCATATTGAATATCGACCCTCTCAAGATGTTAGCACTCTGGTTAAATTAATGAAAGGTCGTTCTTCAAGAAAACTACAAATAGAATTTCCAGAACTTAAAAAAAGATATTGGGTCGTCATTTTTTGGCAATTGGTTTTGGGTGTTGGAGTGCAGGTAATATTACAGATTAAATGGTAAATTAATATTTGGAACTTCATCGAAGCCCGAATGAAAGTAACAATGATATCTTCATAATTGAAGACTAGCAACATGCAAACTTTAAGTCTGACAACCAAATCTATAGACTTTAAGTCCATAGTGGTTTAGTCAATGAAAATTCTTGTATTTATTAATTGAATCTAAGATTCTAAAAACATTGTTATAATTTGCCAACATATAGTCCAGAGCTTAATCTCGCTGAAAATGCGGCAAAATACAAACAACAGTTTATTAATAAATTTTACAAATCATTAGAGGAGATTGAAAAATTTATTACGATAATGTAAAAAATACAATCGAGAAGGAGGTATTGATTGTGTATGAATATTGTTATATAATTATATATGAAATTTGGACTATATATAAGTCTTTTGTATTATATTTCAAAATCTTTCTTCTTTACATCTTTGCGATAAAAAAACCTAAATGGAATTAATGAAATTAGTCAAATTAATATCCCGCTCCAAGTTCATTTTTTTGCGTAATCGGTGGCGAGCAACATGTACACTACCTAGAGAAATACCTAATAAATGTGCCATCTCTTTGCCCGAAAAGTTTAGTTTGATTAAAGCGCATACTTTTAAGTCTGCAGCGCTTAAATCTGGCGATTTTTCTTGAAGCCGATCGTAGAAATGTTCGTTTAGTTCCATGAACTGATTATTGAAAGAATCCCACAAACTCACCGATTTTTTTTCGAGCTGCTGAATTACTTTTTTTGTGTTGTGGTCAGTGTTTGCGTTTTCAAGGTGCGATTTCAATGTCTGAATGATTTCTTCCTTTTCAATTAATTTAAGCATATTAGCAGTCAGTTCCTTGTTTTTTAGCTCTATTTGCTTTTTGGTGATTTCCTCCTCTTTTTGGTGTTTTATAGTTTTCATTTTGCTACGAAAGATCAATCCTAAAATGATAGCAATTAAAACAATTCCAAAAAAGAAAAATCGGAAACGAAACAAAGCCTGATTTTGTTTTTCAATTTTTAAACTTTGGTCGCGCAGTTGGTTATTTTTATTTTGTAACTGATCTTTATACCTGTTTTTAATAGTCAAAAAACCTTGAGTGTCTTCATTTCTAGGGTTTAGATAAGTGTCATTAATCAATTTTGACTCTTGTAAATTAAGATAAGCATTTTTATAATCGTTGATTTTAGATAACAAATCAGCATAACGCAAAAAGACAAAAGAACGGTAAAAGGTGTTCTCACCATTGCTATCTTTAATCTGTAATGCTTTTTCGTAGTAATTTTTTGCCGCCGAATAGTTATTTTGGCGCTCATAATCAATTGCCGTTCTACAATACAAAATCATAAAAAAGCTATTGTCTGTAACGCTTAGGTTTCCGTTGGCTTTCAAATTTTCCATGCGGTTACAGATATTCAATAGCAAATCTAAAGCTTCTTTAAATTGCGAATTAAATTCCAATTCGGAAACTAATTTTTCATCCAAGTACAATTTATAAATCGGATCAATTTTAAATTTCTTAGCTAGTGATTCACAAACGACAACTTGTTTTTTTAGTTCTGATACATTTTTTATTCGCTGGTAATACATTGCCAAATTGTAATGAGATCGATACAATTGAGCATAACTAGCCGAATCTTTCAAATTAATTCTGGAATAATAGTTATGGGCTTTTTTAAAGTGTTCACCAGCTTCTTCATCTTGTTTGAACAGAAAGTGAAGGGTACCAAACTCTTCATGAGCTTTGGCAATTAATAAAGGGTTTTTGAATTCCTGAGCAATAAACAACGCTTCTCCAGAATTGATAAATGAATCCCTGTAGGCTAAACCTGCACGATCAGCCGCACTCAAGGATATTAATGTTTTTATAATTTGAATAGTGTCTTTTTGTAAAATTGCTTCTTTCTTTTTCTTTTTTAATAATTCAATTACTATTTGAGGATCCGATTGATAAGTAATTAGCCCTTCTGAAGTATAACTTTTAAATTGTTGTGCATTTACCCTTGTAAGGTTTGTAAAAACAGTCAGTAAAGTAATAAAAAGAAAAACAGGTTGGTTTTTAATCCTACTTAAGGTCTTCATATATAATGTTTTGTTGGTTTTCTAGCGAAAGTACAAAATAAGTAATAAGTTAATTTTTTTTTAAAGTAAAAATGGTGGATGTTAAGTTTTTGTAAGCTGTTTTTTGTAAAATATAGAAGGGTTAGCTGTAGATTTGTAATGCATTAACAACCTTTAAATAGAATCAAAATGAAATTAGCTGTTTTAGTATTTTCTTTTTTAAGTTGCTCCTTTCTTTCAGTTAAAGCGCAGCAAAAACCTAATATCTTATTTATAGGTATAGATGACCTGCGACCAGAGTTAGGTTGTTATGGATCTGATGAGGCCATTAGTCCAAATTTAGATCATTTAGCATCTCAAGGTTTATTGTTTAATAAAGCTTATTGTCAACAAGCTATTTGTGGGCCTTCTCGAGCAAGTCTATTAACAGGTTATCGACCTGAAACGAGTGGTGTTTTTCATAATTATATCAAATTTAGACAAGCGAATCCCGATGTGATTACGCTTCCACAGCAATTTAAGAACAATGGATACGAAACTGTTTATTTTGGTAAAATATTCCATCATGGCGATTATGATGATAAAATGTCTTGGAGCATTCAACCGACCAAAGTAAAGGAACCATCGGGTTATGCATTGGTAGAAAACCAAGCTTTGAGCAAACAAAATCTAAAAGACATGACTGCAAAATATGGAGAGCAGGCAAAATATGGTTTGGCAAGTGGCCCGTCTTATGAGTTTGCCGATGTTCCAGATGAAGGTTACATCGATGGATTCAATACCAACCTAGCCATTGAGCAGCTAAAAGAATTAGTTAAGAACAAAGACAAACCTTTCTTTTTGGGATTGGGATTTCATAAACCGCATTTGAATTGGACAGCGCCAAAGAAATACTGGGATTTGTATGATGAAAAAAACATTCATTTAAGTACGCAAGTTAACGGACCAAAAGATGGTGCTGCAATGGGTTTGCATGCTTCTTTTGAACTAAGAACCCGTTATGATATTCCGAAAGAAGGAGATATAAGTCCGGAACAAGCTATCAAATTAAAACATGCTTACCTAGCCTGTGTGAGTTATGTCGATGCGCAAATCGGAAAGATGATTGGTGCATTAGAAGATGCTGGTGTTCGTGATAACACCATTATCATTGTCTGGAGTGACCATGGTTGGCATTTGGGCGAAATGGGTATTTGGGGAAAAGCAACCGATTATGAAATTGCCACTAGAGTACCGCTTATGATTTGGACGCCAGATATGCCGAAAGGAAGCAGAGGGAAAACCTCCGAAGCTTTGGTTGAATTAGTAGACATGTATCCTACTTTATGTGAATTGGCTGGAATTGATACACCCAAACATGTAGAGGGACAAAGTTTTGTTCCCTTGTTGAAAAAACCGAATAAAAAATGGAAAGCGGCTGCTTTTAGTCAGTTTCCCGATCCCGCTTTACGCGAATGGGGCGCCTATCCTTTGCGTGACGGAATGCGAGAAACTTTTTTTGAGCCTTTAATAGAAAAAGTAGAACAAAGAATAATTGACCAGCAAAAAGAAAAATGGAATAGAGATTTATTCGAAAATGATTTAATGGGATATACCATGAGAACCCAACGCTACCGACTAATTGTTTGGAAAGACACGAAACATCCCAAAGAAAAACCCTTGTATGTAGAATTGTACGACCATAGAAAAGATCCAACAGAAACAATCAACATTGCTACTGCAAATCCTAAAGAAGTAAACCAACTTTTGAAACAATTTGAAAAAGGCTGGAAAGGAAACCAAGCAAAATAAATTAACCACACTACGATTATGAAAAGAAGAGATTTTTTAACCAAAGGAACACAAGGTGCTATTGCGGCTGCGGCATTAATTCCGCTTGGAGTTAGTGCTACTCCAACTGAAGCCCCATTGCAAGTAGATGATTTAGGCGATAGAAAAAAAGACAATTGGCTAGAAGTAGCAAGTGGAAAAAAAATAAAACCCCAACGTAAAATCACTAAAGAATTTGATGTTGCCGTTCTAGGCGGTGGTGCTGCCGGTATTTGTGCGGCGGTGGCTGCCGCTCGAAACGGAGCAAAAACGGTTTTGGTGCAAGACCGTTCGGTTTTGGGAGGGAATGCTTCTAGTGAGATTCGTGTGCATTTAAACGGTGTAAATCATCTTAAGGGTGGGTTACCCGAACGTGAAACCGGAATTATAGAAGAATTGTTATTACTCAATCGTTTTGATAATGCGCAAGCTTCGTTTCCTGTTTTTGATCATGTAATGTATGATTTTGTGGTACGAGAACCCAATTTAGAATTGATGCTCAACACCCAAGCGGTAGAGGCAAAAATGTCTGGAAATAAGATAAAAAGTGCCCGTTGTTGGCAATCCAATACCGAAACGGAGATTACCATCAAAGCACCCATTTTTATTGATTGTTCTGGTGATGGTTTGTTGGCTGCAACTGCTGGTGCAGAATACCGTACTGGTCGTGAAGCAGCGTCTGAATTTGGGGAGAAATATGCTCCAAAAGTTGCCGATGGTTGGCAGATGGGAGCGTCAATTTTGATGTCATCCAAGGATATGGGGAAACCGATGCCATACGCTGCACCGTCATACGCCATTCGATACAAAGCCGAAATTGCGCATAAAAAAAGATACATCAAAGGTTTTTCTGAAGGCATTTGGTGGGTCGAAGTAGGAAGCGAACACGATATTATTGCCGACCAAGAAATTAATCGCCATAAATTAATGGGTTATTTACACGGTGTTTGGGATTATATTAAAAACTCCGGAAATCATCCCGAAGCAGCAAATTATGCGTTGGATTGGGTCGGGAATTTGCCTGGTCGTAGAGAGTCTCGTCGTTTTATAGGTGATTATATTATGTCGGAAACAGATATGACAGGACACAAACATTTTGAAGATGCCATTGCTTTTGGAGGTTGGTCGCTAGACGAGCACAATCCGGGTGGAATAGAAAATCCATCGGAGCCGCCAAGTTATTTTCACGAAGATTTTACCGAGATTTATGAAGTGCCTTTTCGCTCATTATATTCCAAAAATATTGACAATTTGCTTTTCGCAGGTCGTAATGTGAGTCAAACGCATATTGCACTTTCGTCCTCCCGTATTATGGCAACTTGCGCTTTGATGGGACAAGCGGTGGGAACAGCTGCTACTATTTGCGTAAAGAAAAACGTAAGTCCGCGTGATATTTCAAATAAATTTATAAATGAGTTGCAAGAGCAATTGTTGCGAGATGATGCCTTTATTCCGATGCGTCCTGCTAATGATCCTTTGGATTTGGCAAAAAAAGCGAGTTTAATATTTGCTTCTTCTACAATTTCGGGTGATGCAAAATTGATGAATGATGGTTGGTCTCGTGATATTAATGATAAAATTCATCATTGGGAATCAGAGGGACTTGATGCCGAACTGCAAATGGAGTGGGATAATCCGATTGATTTATCCACGGTTGAAATTAAGTGTGATACCAATGTGAAACGCAATATTATGATGCGAAAAGACCAACGTCACGATAAAATTTACAGCAATACTGTTCCCGAAGAAATGCTGAAAGCAGTTGATTTGGAAGCAAGAGTGAACGGTTCTTGGATTAAATTGGGAACTTTGGATAATAATAAAAGGCGATTGATTAAGTTTAAATTTGATAGTGTGAAAACAACTGCTATTCGATTAAAACTGAAAGAAACTTATGGGAAGAAAAGCGTGAAGTTGTTTGAAGTTCGTTGCTATGCTTAGTTTATTTAGCCACAGATTAAAAGGACTTAAATTGATTTTTATTTCGATTAAATTACTATAATATATCTAATTTGTGTTAAAATGAAAAAGCTCTAGAAAATAAGGTAGAATCTATGTTTATGAAGAAACAAAAAATTAAGTTGCATTGTTTTTCAATTGTCTCCAGCTTCAACTGGAGTTATTCTCAAGGATTTAAAAAAGGCTTTAGCCTAAATCATTTGTTTTTGGCTAAAGCCTGAGATAGATAATTCCAATTTTACCCCAGCTAAAGCTTGAGGCAATTATTTTTTTTTAAGTTCCAAAAATAAATAGCACGAAGTTATCTGTGAAATCTGTGTTTGACAATATATTTAGGATCAATTTAGTTGGTTATTGTTTTTCAATTGCTTCCAGCTTTAGCTGGAGTTATTCTGAGGGATATAAAAAAGGCTTTAGCCTAAATCAGCTGTTTTTTGGCTAAAGCCTAAAATAGATAGTTCCAATTTTACCCCCAGCTAAAGCTGGAGGCAATTAATTGTAAAATATGATAGTACCGCTTTACAGTTACAAAAAATTTCATCTTAAACTATTATGTTAATCTATAGTCCAAATAATTAAAAACATGATTTTTATAAACCTCATAATCGCTCTTTTGTTTCCTCCAAGCTCGCAAGAAGTCTGGAACAAATACCAGATTAATGGTTTTACGCAAGGCACAACTTTTTCGGTTACCTATTATGCGCAGCAGCGGATAGTGAGCGAAAGTCAATTGGATAGTATTTTTGGTCAAATAGATGCCTCGCTTTCTATTTATGATGAGAAATCGTTGATAAGCCAATTCAATGATTCTAGTGAGGGAGTACTTATGGATTTGCATTTCAAAAATGTAATCCAGCGTTCTCATGAAATTTATCAGGATACCGATGGATTGTTTGATATCACGGTTTTGCCATTGATGGAAGCATGGGGTTTTGGTAAGAAGGGAATTGTTCCAACAGAGCCAAATTCAGAATTGCTAAAAGAAGTTAAGAGAAATATTGGTAGTAAACTTTTGCAAATAAAAGGCAATTTTCTTTTGAAAAAGAATCCGAAAGTAAGAATTGATGTCAACGGCATTGCGCAAGGCTATTCGGTAGATGTAGTCGCTGATTTTTTGAAACAAAAGAAAATTGTCAATTATTTGGTCGAAATAGGAGGTGAGATTCGAATAAAAGGAAAACGACAACCCAGTGGTGAGTTGATGAAAATCGGAATCGAATCGCCAACCCATCAGGAGCATCTGCCAAAATCCTATCAAAAAATTGTGAGCATTCCCGAAGGAGCAATTACAACTTCGGGCAACTATCAGAAATTCTATGAAAGCAAAGGAAAAAAAATCGCTCATTTGATGAATCCAAATACGGGTTATCCGGTTCAAAATGATTTGATAAGTGTGACTGTTTTTGCTCCAGATGCCATAACTGCCGACGGTTATGATAATGCATTAATGGCTATGGGATTGAAAAAAGCTTTTCAATTTGTTTCGAAAAGAAAGAAGTTAGAAGCCTATTTTATTTACAATGATGATAATGGCGTGGTAAAAGATACCGCAACCACTGGTTTCTATTCTTTTTTTAGATAAAAGAAGTTGGTAAATATAAAAACTAAGAAATATATGTTTCATAAAAATAAATTTAGTGCGCTAAAATCATTTACAGTAATCCTTTTTGTTTTAACTGGATTGGTGACAAACGCTCAAAATCCTGCGCCAACGTATAAGGAAATCGTACACGATATTGCGATTATTCACGAAGGGCTGAGTTTTACCGAAAAACAAAAAGGCAAGTTAATCGAACTGCAAGACGCAAATGGTTTGGCTTTTCAGTATTATATGGATGTCGAATCGGTGATCTGTTTGGATCATAAATGTAAAATAGTCCAAGTACGCTTGTTTTGGGATAAATTAGGATTTTACAATCGATATGAAATGGCCAAAGGTATTGTATTGGAAAAAACAGATGGGATTTCGTTTAATGCAGCCGACTATAAAAAACTAGATAATATTTTAGGAGATCGAGATTCGAGTTTAAAAGAATATTATCAAAATCAAAGACACCTTGCGTCTCACGGAAGTGAAGGCTTAATTGAGCTTGATGGCGCCACAGGAGCGACTTCGGGTATTGATGAAAACTCAATAGTAAAAGGAGCGGCTTGGACGAGTTGTACGCTTTGGCATTGGGCTAATGGAGAAATTTTTGAGGTAATTAGAAAAGAAACCGCCAAAGAATTATCTACGGATGCCTTGGTGCAATCCTTACATCAGGAGGATGAAAAATACCGCCGTTTTATAATTAATGAGTTGATAACTAGAAAAGTGTATGATCCAACTTCAGTTGCAGTGGTTTTGCAAGAGATAGGAAATGTACCATCGTTGTCTAGACTTTTGATGGATTATATCGAAAAAGCCCCTTCGGATGTTTATTTTGATGCGTTAAAAAAATTATATGTTAGCTCGGACAAGTCGTATCGAGTGATTTTTTTGAGTTCGTTATTGCAATTTGTAAAACCAGATTCGGCTGCCTATTTTGAATGGGCTACAAATCAATTAGTGACTGTAGATTCTTTTCAGGAGTTGCAATTGTTGTTTCGAATATTGGACAAGCAAAAACCACTTTCTTCCCTTGCAATTGAGAATGCGATACAGTTATTAGGACATTCTCAATTTTTGATCGCTCGTGCGTCTTATTACTTTCTTCAAAATAAAGTAGTAACCGAAAGTCAAAAATCGAAAATAGATATTTTTCAGAAAAAAAATGGCGAACGTTTGTAGGTTTTTTGTCAAACCAAAAGATAATGAGGAAAGGTACTATCTTGAAATCCTAGTTTCATTTTTACTTATTTTTTATAGTTTTGTCAAACTATAGAAAACCTTTCATTTTCAAAAACGATTTGTTTATCTGCTGTAACCATCAACTTGATTGAGGTTATTTTATGTCTATATTATGGGGTTAGCATTGTTGTTACTTTGTCATTATGGCTATATGTTTTTTTCTCTATTATTCAGGTTATATTCTTCAATTTTTTTTCAAATAAAACATGGTAAATTAATACTATTTTTTTTTTTTGAACAGTAACGTAACTTTTTAATACTGTGTTTTTCAAGTTTACGATTAGAAAAACCAACTGCTGGTTTTTTATTATAATTTACAGCGACAAAAGGGGGCATAAATCATGATCTCCAGATGTGTCTATTACCTTTGATTGATGTTTATGTCTTTCCAATGCTAGTTTATGATTCCCTCTTAACAAAATCAAATCTGGCATAAGACACTAATTGCTTATAGTTTTGAATAATTCAAAACCTTTTTTTTTGCTGAAATCATTGCTACTATAAGCAATACAATTCTTATTATTTTACAAATATTAGTTACTTTTTGTTTTATTAACCGATTTGATTCAATTAAAATTTTGATTAATTTTTCAAGCTCTTTTATTTATTAAATAACTTAATGCTGTTTTCTTGTCGTTTTATTTTCTTTTTAATTTTAAACACTGAATACTCTAAAGGTTGAAGCTGATTATTAGACACCGCCTTTTTTTTGTGAATTTTGATATTGACGTGTATATTGTCGTAATGTATAAAAATATTTACCCATCGGTTCTCAAAATTCTAAACAGTGTTCAAAACCCATTTTGATAAATATTTGGTCTAAATACTATCCTTGTTGGAATTAAGACCTAACGAAATTAAATAATTTTTGGCTTTATTGTATAAAATTATAGAAGTTTAATAACCTTTCTCATAAAAATATAGCGCACAATTCTCATGATAAACTACAGTAGCCTCCATACAGAACGAACTAAGTATAATTCTTTTTCATTATGATGCTTAATGATTCAATGCTTCACTGCGTTAAAGCCTTTTACAGTAATCACAAATGATGAACTTTTTAAGATTCATTAATTATAGTTATATAAATATCAATTTTTTTGCTGGCAATATCTAACCCAATTTAATACTTATATTCATATCTTCTTGGTTTTAGTAATGAAAACAAAAAATTACAAGTGTTTTTGCTCATATTATGCAACCTCTAAATTAAAAGAGTAGTGTTTAAGTTCTTATTGAGACTTTAAGGAATAAAAACAAAGCTGATTTATGTATCTGTCAACATCATTAAAAGTATCTAGCGGGACGATAATTCTGCAGCTTTGTTTTGTTTTTATACTTTATTCATTAAAGATGATACTTACTTGTCTTTTTGATTTTAATGTAATGAGCCCTTTTGCTGCAATGGTAGCTTGCCCCAAATAGAACTGCTAAATATCGTTTAGAGTTTTCATGAAGGCAATTAGAGCTTTTTTCTCTGTTTCTGTTAGGTTCAATTCATCTGAAGGTAAGGTTTGGTTGGGTACTGCTAATCCGAGACCTATGCCTCCACCTTTATTATAGAAATCAACTACCTCTTCTAAAGTTTTAAAAACGCCGTTGTGCATATAAGGTGCCGTTTGTACAATGTTGCGCAAGGTGGGTGTTTTGAAGGAATTGCGATGAATGATGGCTTGGGTCAAATTGTACTTTCCTAAATCGGAATCTAGCTTGCCTGACGTGTTAGGAACGCCGAGTACTTCACTTTCTGACTTGTCAAATTTGGGAGGTACTGTTCCATTGGTCAATGGGATGAAATGGCAACTGGCGCATTTTGCTTTGCCTGCAAAAAGGTTAAATCCTTGTTTTTCTTGGGCTGTAAAAGGGGTTTCGTTTCTCATATAGCGGTCAAATTTTGAATTGTAATTACTTAGGGAACGGATGTAAGAAGCTAAAGCATTTTTAATACCAAAGGCATTAATGTTTTTGTTTGGAAAAGCTTTGGAAAAGGCTTTGCTGTATTTTTTGTTTTTCGTGATTGCTAGGACTGCATCATCTAAGTCGCCGTGCATTTCGTCGTCATTTGTAATAACGGCTACCGCTTGATCTTCGAGATAGCTCACTCGTGAATCTGAAAAATAGTTGCGTTGGAAGGCAATATTTTTTAATGTGGGTGTATTTCTAGTTAATGTAGATTTTCCATCCATAGTGGTGGCTGTTTCTAGTCCATCGGTGAAGGCTTTGTTTTCATAGTGACAAGACGCACAGGAACGGGTATTATCGCCTGAGAGAATTGGATCGTTAAAGAGCATTTTTCCCAAAGCGATTTTCTCAGGAGTTGTTTCGTAATCGGGGAAACCTGAAAAACCATCGGGATCAAAAGCTTCCTTGTCAAATAGGGTGACAGTAGTAGTTTTGAGACCACGAATTTCATCAAAAAGTGGGATTTTTAATTCCAGTTGTTTTTGATACAAAGCTTTGCAGATTGGATTTGCGTATTTTTTTATAAAAGTAGCACGGTCAAAAGTAATGTAATTGGAATGGGATTGTGTGTACGCAATTGTTTTTTCAATCAATAGTGCGGTTTCATCATTTGTGTCTTGAGTGTATGTTTGGTAATAGTTGGCAATACTTTGAAGTGATGCTGTAGCTTCAGGAATTGATTGTTGGGCAATGGGAGAGTCAAATCCGGTGATGCCCATGGTAATTATTCGAAACATCTCTAGTCGAAGGGCGTCAAATAGATGAGCATCAGTTAGTTCGTTGGTACTAGCGATTTTTTCTAAACGGATTAAATTACCAGACAGTATTGCTATTTGTTGTAACAGTTCTTTTTGGGTTGTAAGGTCGTATTTAGGATACAGCATTTCTTCGATGACTTGAAAGCCTTGCGGATCGATGATTTTATTATCGTTTTCTTCAAATTCGGCTAAGGCAGGACCATTGATTGATTTGGATACTTCAGGAAAGTAGTATTCGCTTAACGCTTCAATATTTTTATAGGATTGATGGGCGGTATTGAATTGGGTTTGGATGATAGCTTCACTTTTTTGCGTTACGACAGCATCATGTAAGAGTTTGGTATTAGCGATTAATTGCTTGACGTTATCTTGAAACAATTGTTTCACTTGAGCATGTTTGGGTTTTGTATCGCAAGAAATAAAAACTAGAGATAGGAGTAGAAAGAAATATTTTCTCATAATAAATGGAACCTTTGAAAAACGGAAATACAAAACCCACGGTACCTAAGAATCGTGGGTTTATATACTTATTTTGTTAATTGGACTATCTAGGTAATCCTTTAATTAATACAATTTGGCTGGCTTGTTGCTCGTTTATACGAACAGTTCCACCATCTACTCCTTTATATTTTGCACCAGTCCAAGTATGAGGCTGAACACATAGTAAAAAAGCATCTTGAACACCAATTTTGTCTGAAACATCAATTAATGCGCCATATTCCCAGGCTCCAATTTTTGAAGTTCCACCAACATTATATTTTGCTGCATCGGTAGCAGTACGACGTTGATCTAGTTCCACTACTACTTTCAAGGTTTTTTTTGCAATATCATATTGGTAGATGTAGCCATCATGCGTTTCATCTCCGTATCCGTTTGGATCTTCTTGCACATATACATAATTTGTCGTTACACAAATATTGTCAGGGTTCTGAAATTTACCAGCAATTCCAGTGCGGTCGTCACCATCAAGAATCACTTTCAACGTTCCTTTCAAAGGGTCTGCTGCGTCTAGATTCAATTGATAGACTCTTCCGTATTTAGCTCTTGAGGCATCTGCATTAGTACCGGTATTGTTTTGCCCTGTTACATTAAAATATAATTCTCTGTTTGAGGTTGCGCTTCCTTTTCTGTAATCAAGATCTTCTATACGACCAAATTTCACTGCTTTTAATGTGTTTACAGATGCGTTAATTTGGGCACCAGTCAAGGTGGTATGGTTGTTTATTTTAACAAAAGATACGGCGTAATCCTGACCTGCAACCATGTCTTTCTCTCTTTGGTTGTCATTATTTCTTTTTAGCATATAAAGAGATCCGTTCTCAAGGTCACCCAATTTGTCTGAAACATACATAAACAATTGTCCTCCGTAGGTTCCAGAATCATCGTCACCTATAACTACAACTGTTTTTCCTGCAAAAGCATTTTTGTTAAGAGGTAAAGCATTTTCGGCACTCAATCTTCCAAAGGCAGGTAATTCTTTTGAGATGTTTGCTCCAGCAACATTCGCATAAGGATCCAAACGATGTGTTCTTGACTCTTCACCAGATTCTCCACAAGTTAAAAAATAAGGTCCAAAACCATGTTCCTCTGGCGTAGCCATAGTAGCACCACACAATCTCCATGTACCTCCGTTTGAGTTCAATAAATATTCTCCTTTTGTAGGTTTAAATGTTTTATCCAAAGTAATTCTAGAAACAGAGAAATTATCTTCGTTGTTCACCAAGAAAGTAAAAGTTCCATCAGGATTTTTTAATAATCCACTTCCATCCGCAGAACCTCCAAAAACATATTTTGGACTGTCTGCAAGTACGTCATCAGAACTCAATAAGGAGAACAACTCTAGATTTTCAAAACCAGTTTTTTTGGTTAATAATACTGGTGTAACCGATTGATTTTTTAGAACTACGTCTGAGTTGGCTACAAAATCCGATCCTGTTTCATCTTTATTACACGACACCATTGTCAATGCTAAAAGTGCTGGTAAAATAATTCTTTTCATTTTGTTTTTTTTTGTTTGCACAAAGAAAGTATTCATGTATGAATGGAAAACGAATTTTACATTATGAAAATTTTAACAAATGGTCTGTTTTATATAATAAAGAAACAATTTCTTTACAATTATACTTTTGTTACTATTAAGAAAAGTATCATGTATGTGTTGGACTTGAGTTAAATCATAGACCGTGTTGTAATTAGGTTCGATAAATTAAATAGAGATTGTTACCAAACTGTAAACTAGTTTTGATTGTTACTTGAAATAAAAAAGCCTGTCTTTATCAAGACAGGCTTTGAAAATGAGGGTAAAAGTGTTAATTATTTCTTTCTACTACTTTTCATATTCAGCATTTCTACAAATAGAGAAAACGAAATTGCAAAGTATAAATATCCTTTAGGAATAGGAGTAACGTGGCTACCGAAGATTAATGCATTCGATAAATGTGCACTTTCGGTCAATAACATCATTCCGATTAAAATCAAAAATGCCAATCCCAAAATTTGTATCGATGGATTTTTATTTACAAAAGTCCCCACGGGCACTGCAAACTGCATCATTATAAAAACTGAGATAACTACCGCCGTAACCATAATATACAAAGCGCCTTCAACACCATTGGTCATTCCTACTGCAGTCAAAATACTGTCAAAAGAGAATACTAAATCGATCATAATAATTTGTAAAATCACTGATTGAAAAGATTTGGTAGCAACTTTCCCCATATCGTGTTCTTCTTCTCCTTTATGGTCTACTTTTTCTCTAATTTCATTGGTACTTTTATAAATCAAGAACAAGCCACCAGCTAGTAAAATTAAACTTTGTCCCGTAACACCTGCCTTGAACCAGCTCCAGTCAATGGTAAACCAAGGTTCTTTCATTTGTATCAATAAATTGATTCCCATTAATAGGGCGATACGCATAAACATTGCTAAAAACATTCCTAGTTTTGTGGCCTTCTTTCTGCTTTCTTCAGGTAGCTTTCCTGTAGCGATAGAGATAAAGATGATGTTGTCAATACCCAAAATAATTTCTAGAAAAGTCAAGGTCAATAAGGCGATCCAGGCATCTGGATTCAAAAATACTTCCATTTTTATATTTAGTTGATTATTTAAAAAATTTCATAATAGTAGATATTACTTCTTTAGCAGATAAAAAACTTATTTAGTTAGAATCAATAAACTAAGTAATAATCTTTGACAGCTAAATCAAAATTATCATTTGAATTTTAATTATTTTTCTGAAAGCTTCACCGCAGTACCTTTTTGTTTTTGTGGCATTCCTACCAATCCATATTCAAATGTATAGCTATCTTTTGATGTATATAAAATACGCATACTAATCGACTTTTCTTCCGCCATATTTTTGGGATGCAATTTTTTCAGAATATATTCGCAATCATTTACCCATCTTATCGAAGCGGTATCAGTTTTGCCTTCATAAGTTTCAATTTCGATTTTATCATCGCGTTCAAAATAGGTTGTTTTCAATACGCCATCAATTTTGGTTTCAAACTTAAATTTCCCTGTTCTAAATTTCGCACAATTTCGCTCTGGTTCTTTACACGAAACCAGAAAAAGTAGTCCACCAATCAATAGTAATTTTTTCATCTTTATTATTTGTGCCCAATCCTGCTGTGCATTTCAAGTCCTCCGTGCTTCCCCTTTTTTTCTATTGTCATAAAAGGAGCTTCTTTCAGTCGCTCTTTTATGACAAGAAAAAATAGGGAAATCCCGTCCGGGCTTTCCATTGCCATCAGGGGCAGAAGGCATTATTTATTATTCAATCGCTTTATTTCATTCTCTGTAAAGTTCTTAATTTCTTTTGCTTCTGCAAACTTATCCGTGTTATAATTTTCAGAATTATTAGGGGATTTTGAAAGGCTTTTCTATCTCATTTTTCAACTATTTGATTCGAAAATATATTCTGAATTATATGTCAAGGATAATGCGTCAGTAGATAATTAAAAGATTATAGCGCCTAATTGCCTCTATAACTTATGCAAACAATAGATTTCACTTGATCTGTTTCCAAATTTTCTATAGGCGCAAACAAAAAATAATAATCCGTTTACTATTTTACTATAGGTAAATAATAGCTTGATGACTTGAGAATTCTTACTCAAAATCTGTAGTACTCGTTATGTATACTTTCGCGCCAATCATTTTTAAACTTTTTATGAAACAAAATTATTTTTATCTGACAATCATTTTTTGTGTTAAAAATAGTTAATTATAAAAGTATAAATAAACTATAAAATTTTATTTATTTAGCTTAAAAAAGTGTTTGATTCTAGAATTTTCAGCAATTAAAATGTAGAACAGACTATTGTAATTTTTAACTTGTAGCACTGCTTTTTAACTTTTTAAAGCGTTTTTTGTTACTATTTAAGCATAATTATAACATTTTAAAGGGTATGTTTTTAATTTTATACTTCATTTATAATTGACTATATGTAATCTAATTGTTGTTTGGTTGTGGATATCGTAATTTAAATAACAAAAAGAGCATGTGAAAACATATATATGTAAAAAGTAATACATGTTATTATTTTGTTAACTAATAATTTTAGTTTTGTTAAGGAATTTAGAAAAAACATAGCATTTAGATTTATGAAATTGAAACAATTTATTTTAGGCGTATTATTTACGTTAATAATGCCTACAGCAATGAACGCTCAAACCATCAAAGGTATTGTGGAAGATGAGAATGGTCAACCAGTGCCTTTTTCCAATGTAATTGACAAAGTGGCTGGAAATGGAGTAACTACAGATGCCAACGGAAAATTTGCAATTAAAGTAAAAGCATTACCTGCTACTTTGATCGCAAAATATGTAGGCTATCAAAATAAAACCTTTACAGTTGCAACAGATGCTACTACTGTAATTGTGAATTTGGCTCCTAATAATAGTCTTGATGAGGTAGTTGTAACCGGTAACAGAGCTAAAACACGTACAGTGTTAAGTTCGGCTGTGCCAATTGACAAGATTTATGCTGAAGACTTAAAGTCTAGCGGACAAGTTACCTTTGATAAAATGTTAGCATACAAAATCCCTTCATTTAATTCAAGTACACAAGCAATTTCTGATGCAACTGCGCATTTTGACCCAGCAGATTTACGTGGATTAGGACCGAGCCGTACATTAGTATTGGTAAACGGAAAAAGAAAAAATCAAAGTGCTTTGGTTTATGTTAATGATACTCCAGGAAAAGGAGAGGTTGGGACTGATATGAAAAGTATTCCTTTCTCAGCTATCGAAAGAGTGGAGGTATTGCGTGATGGTGCATCATCACAATATGGTTCTGATGCCATCGCGGGTGTAGTTAACATCATTCTTAAAAAGCAAACGAATTTTACCGAGGTTAGTACGACTTCAGGAATCACTTCGCAAGGAGATGGTTTTAATTTTGGTGCCGATTTGAATTCAGGATTTAAATTTGCTGACAAAGGTTTTGTGAATTTCAACGTTTCGTATTTAGATCAAAATAAAACAAATAGACCAGGATCGCCAGGTAAAGATGATTTGTTTGGTGTAGCTGCAGATGACCCAACTTGGGGAGATTATTTGAAAAATAATCCAACATTAGGAATGAATATCGGGCAACCGGATACTAAAATGGGTGCATTGGTTGTTAATGCAGAATATCCATTGTCTGAAAAAACGACTCTTTATGCTTTTGGAGATGTAAATATTCGAAAAGGAACAAGTTTTGCTTTGTACAGAGTTCCTTACTGGCCAGATGTATCAGATCCTTTTAATTTATTGCATGCTGCTGGAACAACCTATAACGGTTTTCAACCAACATTTAATACTGACGTTTTTGATAACTTAGGAAGTGTTGGAATCAAATCTACACTACTTGGTTTTAGTTCTGATTTCAGTGTAACTGCTGGTTCTAATAAAGTAGATTATACTATTGCAAACACTTTGAATCCAAGCTTAGGTGCTAATAGCCCGACTGAATTTAATGCAGGTGGATATACTTTTAGCCAATTAGTGGGTAATGCTGATTTTTCTAGAAGTTTTGATAAAGTGACTTTAGGTTTTGGTACTGAATTAAGAAGAGAGCAATATGAAGCGCGTGCTGGACAAGAAGAATCATATATAAATGGTGGTGCACAATCGTTTCCTGGTTTACAGCCATCAAATGCATTGAAAAAAGATAGAACAAACGTAGGGATTTATTCTACTTTGGATTATGATGTTTCTGATGCTTTTTTAATTGGTGGGTCAATACGTTATGAGAACTATTCTGATTTTGGTGATAATTTTTCATACAAAGTAAATTCTCGTTACAAAGTAACCAAAGATATAACTGTAAGAGGGTCTTTCAGTACTGGATTTAGAGCTCCTGCTTTGCACCAAATTTATTTGAGTAATGTTCAGACCTTAGTTTCAGGAAATACAATTTCAAACCAAGGAACTTTCAACAATGTGGATCCTGCAGTAATAGGTCTAGGAGTGCCTAAACTACATGCAGAAAAATCACAAAATATTTCTACAGGTATTACATTAAGATCTGGTTCACATTTCTCAACATCTCTTGATTTCTACCATATTAAGGTTAAAGACCGTGTGCTTTTTACTGGAGAAGTTGGGTTTGATGCCGACAATACAACTACAAATCCTGTAGAGGAAATTTTATTGGCAAATAATGTTACTAGTATGAAATTCTTCATCAATGCAGTAAATACCGTTTCAAGAGGTGCTGATATTGTGTTGAGCTATAAAAATCTAGATTTGGGAGCTGGTAGAATGACATTTAACTTGTCTAGTAATATTTCGAAAACCGAAATCCAAGGGCAAATTGCTACACCAGCAATCTTGAAAGCAAATGGATATGACATATTTAATAGAAAAGAACAAGGAAGAATCTTGAATTCAAGACCAAATACAAAAGTGTTATTTGGTATGAACTATGATATCAACAAATTGAGTGTTATCATGAATAACACTTACTTTGGAAGTGTAAAATGGCAACATGCTACTGATCCAACAAAAGATCAAAAATTCTCTGGAAAAGTAATTACCGATTTTGGTTTCTCATATAAATTCACAAGCACAATTGCTGTAAACGTCATGGTAAACAATTTATTCAATGTTTATCCAGATGAAATTGATGCCAAAGGAGATGTTGTAACCAATTTAGGTGGTCGTTTTAAATACCCTTGGGAAGTAAGTCAATTTGGTATCAACGGTACTACATTTACAGCAGGATTGAACTTTAAATTCTAAAGAAGTATATCATACAGCATAAAATTAAAAACGGGATGTATTCCCGTTTTTTTTTGCTTTAGACACAAGTGAAGTAGGGATGCCGTCTAATTTACGAAAGTGTATAAAGTAGCTGAAAAACTGTATTCTTAGGGGAAGTTGGTATAATTATCAAAAAATAATAAACAAGAGCAAATGATAATCTGCAGTTTTTAACAATATAAATTTCTCACTATTTTGTCATCAGAAAAAAAATAGTAAAGATGAATGAACCTTTTTTTTACTCTCGCTTGAAGACTTATTTTTCTTTCATGTCGTACTGATGCTTCCAGTTTAGAAGTTGAAATCTTAATTGGTCATAATACAGACCAATAATTAACATTGATGCAGGAATTAGCAGTAGGTAAAAATGAAAATAAGAATAAAAAGTACCGCCAAAAAAGCCACCAAGAAAGAAGAAGGTAATAATCCGGAACCTAAGTTTAATAGTAGAAAGTAACTTAGCTTGTTGTTCTTTCTGTTTATAAAAAAATAATTGTGAAAGCTCAATTCCTAAATCTGTAAAAAGACCAGTCAGATGTGTAGTTCTTACAATTGCATTAGATATTCTGGTTACTAATGAATTTTGTAAACCCATGGCAAAAAGCAAACTAAAAGCAATGTAATTAGAGTATTCTTTTACGAGTAAGTGTCCCAGTATGGCAATACAAAAAAGTATTATACTTTCGATAATGGTCGGAATAATAAATATGTATCGCTCATTTTTAAGCGTCATAATTTCTATCAATAGACTGGAGCAAAAAGAACCTAAGAAGAAAAATAAGATGTAAAAAAAGTAAATAAAACTTTCTGAAAAATGGAGTTTGAAAACTTCATCTATAAAAAACGCAAAATGCCCTGTTACATTAGTGGTAAGGCGCTGTACCGATAAAAAACCGACCACATTTACAATTCCTGCCACAAATGAGAGTAAAGAAGCAATTTTTTTATTGTGTTCTAAAGTTCTTGTTTTTCCTTGATGTCTAAACATGATTCTTTTGGGTCAAGTTCTATTTTTGTCCTTTTATCACTTGTAATTCTATACAAGGTTAGGTCTTTTTTTTGGTTTTATAAAATAACTAGGACTGTTTAACAATGAAAACACCATGTAAATACAATAAAGTAAACTTTGATTTGATGATGGAAATTGCCCTGTTATTCCTTATTATTTCCATTTTTTATAATAGAGTGATGTCTTTTTGATTTTAAAAAGATTATTGAGTTAAAATCTTTATAAAGTCACAGTCTGAAAAGGTATGTTTGTTAGTGAAAATCAACTTTATTTGAGTAAAATACTTTATATTTATAAGAACACTGTAACTAACCATTAAATTAAATTGTATGACGTTCTCCAAAATAAATATTCAGCAAGCTTGCATTCAAAAACAAACGGAACTAATAGAGAGTTTTCAAAATCGAGTCGATTCAATGCAAGCAGATGTGCTCGAAGCGAATCAGTCGCCTAGCCAGACAGAAGATCGCATTGGAGGAAAAGTAGAACTTTTTAATGCAGTAGGGAAGGAGCTTGATTTTGCGATTCGAGAAATGGATTTTTTAGAAACCTTGCAACCCGAAAAACAATGCGTGTGTGTTGAGCCTGGAGCAGTTGTAGTCACCGATAAACTTACTTTATACATTTGTGTTTCTATAGAACAAATAGAAGTGGATGGACACATGATTTTTGGAATTTCAACCCGAGCACCTATATACGCAGCGATGAGAGGTTTACAAAAAGGACAATCTTTTCAGTTCAATGAAATGGAGTATCAAATTATGGATATAATCTAAATTCAAAAATATTTTAAGTGAGAGATTCTTTGTAGGATTGTTATTAGGTTGTCAAATTCTGTATTTTTATGTTGCTTTCTGTTAAAAACGTTTTAGTAACATGGAAATCAAAAACTTAAATTAAAATACGTACTATTGAATTCGGTTTGAACTACCTTTGTAGAAGTGTTGTTACAATAGCAATTCAGATAAATTAAGAATTAAGAATATGAATGCAATTTTTACAGATGCAAGTTTTCAAAATATGGTTGTAGTTGCCAATCGTTATGGCGTGAGTCCTAATGCGGTTTCTGAATTGACTCATGCTCTCCTTAGAACCAACGGAACAATGGCGCAATTTTATATTCCTGAGCTTGGTGGTGGAGGACAATGGATGCAAGGCGGAATGACTATGGTTGGGGATATGTTCAACAATCAACTTAAAAATACAGTTAACGGTCTTTGTATTGATCTTTCAAATTTAATCAATCAAGGTGCGATACAATACGTACCATTACCTAAGAGTGCTAACCAAAATGGTTCTCAATCAGGGAATTGGTGGGGTGATTTGGGGGTCCCTAACTCTACTGGGAGTCAAAATAATACCAATTATGCAGTTTTTTCAACTATTGGTCGTTTAGCGATTCAAGAAAACGGAAAAGTAACTGTATTTGATACTCTTGATAATCATATTGGAGGTGTAGGACAACAACAAGGTGGAGACTATTCTGTAACTTTTACAAGTCAATATGGTACCGTAAATTTGAACAGTTTGCCTATTGTATCTGGCGGTGAAAATAGACCTCAAGAACAAATTATTCCTCAGAATAATCCTGTTCCACAAGAGGTTGCAGCTGTACAGATGCCTGAAGTTGCTGGGGTATCAACTGCTTTTGAAGAAGATATTTTTATAAAAATAGAAAAATTAGCAGCTTTGAAAGATAAAAATATTCTATCAGTAGAAGAATTTGAAAATAAAAAAGCAGAACTATTAAGTAGATTGTAGATTTCAAATCGAATAAACAAAGCCACTATCTGTTTTTAAAAAAGATAGTGGCTTTGTTTTTTATCGAATGTAAAGTCCCCAGTTGACGGTTTCTAATTTAAAGGTAATTTTATTTTATTAACGGTAAAAACCATTTCATCAATTGGTCCAGTTACTTCATTTATTCTAGAATTGGTATAGTATAAATCATCTTTGTAAATACTAAAACTATCTGCCCATCGTACATCAACTCCCTGAATCAAAGTGTGGATGGTTCCATCTGGTTTTAGGTAATCAATTTTATTGTTTTCTAAATCTGCATAATAGAGAAAACCTTTGTCGTCAAAAATCATCCCATCAGGCGCAGCTGTTTTCGACTCTAGTCGAACCGTTTTTTCAATTTCTGTCTTGTTGTCAAGGTCAAAAGCTGCGGTTGGAATAGAGTATAAACTATAACCCGTCAAAGCGTGGTACAATAATCTTTGGTTTTTTACATCAAGTTCAATTCCGTCTGAATGTACAGATCGCTTCCATTGTGTCCCAGCAAATGTCAAAAAAGGCACCTCTGCAGAAGTTGAAAAGTGATCATTCAAAATTCGTTTTGATGTTCCAGTAGCAATATTATACACTACCAAACCAGCGTGACCAGAATCTGTAAAATAAATTTTATCACCGTCTACACGTAAATCGTTGATATACGAATCAGAATGAAAACTATTTTTTTCTAGTATATACGTTGCCGTTAGCGTATTACTTTTTAGATCAAAAACAAATACTCTTGGCGCATCAAGCACGGTTTTAAATTGTGGGTTTCGAGTATCTAACACATATAGTTTGTCATCATGCGCTAAAACTGACTGCACAGCAATAAATTTATCAGCAACTACTGGCTGGCCAATTTCCCAAGAATTCCACTCTAGATTGGGGTAGCTTTTGTTTTTGTTGCCGTCAACTTTCACTACCGCATTTTCGACACCTTCTCTCCATCTTGGAAAATTGACAAACATGCGACCTGAATTTGCTATGGCAATTCCGGTTACTTGTTGTCCTTTAAATTCCGCAACTTGCGTGACTTGGTGCGCGCTCTTTGGTTCCGCTTTAGAATTAATTCTTCCCTTGCAAGCGGCTAAACTTAGTAGGATTACTGAAAAAACTAGTATGTTTTTCATTTTTATATTTATTTAGAACTATTTATTTCATTCATTATTTCAGCCATCAACTCGTATGAATGTACACGTGCGTCTTGGTTGTGACAATTGGTCGTTATTATCAATTCGTCCACAGCAGTTTTTTCGATAAAGGCTTCAATTTCTTTTTTTACTTTCGCTTTCGAACCAATAAATGTATAATATGTCATTTGCTTCACTGCGGGATGTTCCATCGTTTCACGCAGATCATCCGTCATTTCAGCAGGTTCATCAAGTGATTCTCGCTTAGCGCCTGTCAATAAGCTTATAATCATTTTGATAAAAGAGGTCGCCATGCGCTCTGCTTCTTCATCTGTGTCGGCTACAAACGCATTTATTCCTGTCATCACATAGGGTTTTGCTAACTCTGGTGAGGGCATAAACTCTTTTCTATAAATTGCCAAAGCAGGCAATAATTGCGCAGTTGCAAAATGACTTGCAAAAGCATAAGGTAGTCCTTTTCTAGCTGCCAAATGTGCGCTGTCTGTACTTGATCCTAATATATATATCGGTACGTTAATTCCTTCTGCTATTGGAGCTCTTACTTTTGCATTCTGATTGTTAATGGAGAAGTAAGTTTGAATTTTTTCAATTTCTTCCGGAAAAGAATGGGCTGCATCCATGAAATCTGACCGAATAGCACGTGCTGTTTCTTGGTCTGTTCCAGGTGCGCGACCCAATCCCAAATCAATACGGTTTGGGTACATGGTTCCCAAAGTTCCAAATTGTTCTGCTACAATTAGTGAGGAATGGTTGGGTAGCATAATTCCACCCGATCCTACATTTAATGTAGTTGTAGCTTGCGCTACATGATCGATCAATATTACTGTAGCCGTACTCGCAACTGCG
The DNA here is from genome assembly GCF_025960985.1 of Flavobacterium psychraerolatum. Classification (GTDB taxonomy): domain Bacteria; phylum Bacteroidota; class Bacteroidia; order Flavobacteriales; family Flavobacteriaceae; genus Flavobacterium. Next base: position 24,620 of record NZ_JAOQMX010000011.1, read on the forward strand.
GGCATATTGTGATGCTCTGCTAGCCAGTAACGAGTATAGCCAAATTTTTCTGCTTGTTGCGAAAGGTGAACGGTATTGTCAATCGTCTCTTTAATTGTACTTCCTTTGGTCACAATCGCAAGATCCAATATCGAAAATGCTATAGAATTAGTGTTCATATTTTCTGTTTTCATAGGTATAAAGTTAAGGTTGATATCCCAACAATATTCGCAAGGATAACTTAAATAAAACTAAAATGCTGATGACGGTTACAATAAAATCGATTTCTATTATTGAGAAAAGCCTGGATCAAAACTGGGTTTTGATCCAGGCTTTTCTTTATAAAAGTCAGCATGAAATAACTAAAAAAGAATTTAATGGAGGTAAGTTGAGATTATTTAAACTCTATTACAAATTCCTCTTTTGGTGTTCTTACTTTTTTCATTGGAGCAATCCAATCGTTAGGAGTATCAGCATAACCTACATACATAAGTGAAATACTTTTTAATCCTAATTTTTCTAATCCCAATACTTCATCCACTACAGCATTGTCAAAACCTTCAACAGGAGTACTGTCTATTCTTAATTCAGCTGCTTGTCCTAGTGCTAGACCTAGTGCTATATATGATTGTCTTGCGATGTGTGCGAAGTTTTCTTCAGCCGGTTGTGCTAGGTATATTTTTTTCAACATATCGGTGTAGCTACCAAAACGGCCTCTTTCTAGTCCACGTTCATCTGTAGTATGATTGTAGACTTTGTCAATACGTTCTGCAGTATAGCGATCCCATCCAGCAAGTATAATTACATGAGAACAATCTCTCATACATTCTGGATTTAAGGCACCTTTGACAAGTTTTTCTTTTAATTCTTGGTTTTCTACAACAATTACGTTGAAAGGTTGTAACCCAGAGGAAGTTGGAGCTAAACGAGCTGCTTCTACAATTTTATCAATATTTTCGGTACTTACTTTTTTGGTTCCATCGTATGCTTTTACAGCGTGTCTCCAGTTTAAATCTTCTAATAAAGCCATTATTTTGTTTATTTATGTTTTGAAAAATTATTCGTTTTAGTTGTTTGAAACAGTCAATATAATCGGCATATTTCCTCTTGTAGCATTAGAATAAGGACAGACTTGATGCGCTTTTTCTATTAATGATTGTGCTACTTCAATAGATACTCCGGGGATATTGGCATGTAATTCTGCTTCAAGACCAAAACCTCCAGTCTCAGTTTGACCAATACTTACTTTTGCCGAAACACTGGTTGGTCCTGTTTGGATATCTTCTTTTTTAATAACCAAGTTCAAAGCACTATCAAAACAGGCTGAGTATCCTGCAGCGAAAAGCATTTCTGGGTTTGCAAAATCATCATTTGCACCACCCAGCGCTTTTGGATGTCTCACTTCCAAATCAATAATTCCGTTTTCACTTTTTACTTGTCCGTTTCTACCGCCAGTAGCAGTAGATTGTGTTGTATATAATGTTTTCATTTTTTACTTTTTTGATATTTTAATAATTATATTTTTTAAAACCAATAAGTCTTCAGTTGATAAATTCATAGCTTCCATTAATTTTCCTGGAATACTAGCGGCTTGTACTTTTAGCGCTTTTCCCTTGTCAGTTAAGGATATATTTACAATTCGCTCGTCAATTGTACTTCTTATTCTTAACACAAACTCTTTGTGTTCCATTCGTTTCAATAAAGGAGTTAAAGTACCGCTGTCGAGTTGTAGTTTTTCTCCTATTTGATTTACTGTTTGTTCTTCGAATTCCCACAAAACCATCATTACTAAATATTGCGGGTATGTAAGTTGTATTGCTTCTAGCAAAGGACGGTATTGATTGATTATTTCCTTTGCAAAAACATAAACCGGAAAACAAACCTGTTCGCTAATATGTAGTTGATCTTTCATTGTGATGATTTTCTTGTGCAAATATAGTGCGCAATTATATTGTGTGAAATTCAATTGTGAAAACTTAATAATATTTTAACTATTGGGTGCATTTCGGTGCAGCTTTACATCTAACTAATAATAAAAAAAATAAGTTGTAACGTTATTAAAATTGTAGGAGGTTATGAGGTATTCTATCAAATCAATTGTAGGTATTAAACTGTTTTGATTGTTGTATATCATTTTATAACTACGATAGTACTACTAAAAATGAACTTGTAATGATGCATTTTAAGAATTTCAGGTTTATCCCAATATTTCATTAAATAAAATCTATTTTGTTTTTAAATTTAGAAACTCATTGATATTGTGAGTTTTAGATTCAAGTAATAAATGCAATACTTATGTATTGATTAAATAAAGGCTACTGATTTATGGATATAGTATTTTGTCCGTTTCAATAAAGACTTTAGTAAGGGTGAAGGTTTATTTTTTTATTATTTTCCTAATAACTATGGTGTTGTTTGTTTTGATGTGGGCAAAATAAATTCCGTTATCAAGATTTTCTAATGAAAGATTATTAACAGACTGTTGTTTGGTGATTAATTTTCCTAAAGCATCAAAAATGCTTACTTCATCTACTACTTTGTTTAGAGTAAGTGTTCTATCAAATGGATTGGGATATAGGTTTACAATGTTCTCTATAGAGAAATCTTGCGATTGTAGGCTTAATGTTTCTGTATTAATTTCTAGTAACCATAATTTTGCTGGAAAAGTAACAGTAAATGATCCAAAAGTTGCTACATATTTTTCATTCGAAAGATATAAACGATGCTTGGTTGGGGTAATTTCTAAAAGTGCAACTCCTTCGATTTGATTACCTAATGGAACAATATTAGTTATTTTTGCAGAAGTTGTTCCTGAAAACACATTACAACTTTTATTCGGTATATTATGTATTGTATATAAGAATGGTGCTGCCATTTCGCTATAACCTGTTAGGTAGATTACATCTTCATTTGGGGATATTTCGGCACCAGTAATAAGTCCGTTTGTATTGTAGTTACTTTCAAATACAGCAGTGTAAGTACCGCTTGTTTTAGGTATTGAATAAACATTTACTTTTTTATCTGCCCAATTTTTAGAAAAGATAAGTAGTTTGTCTCCATATGAAATCAGTGCTTCTGCATCCCAATTATTGTTGTTTAATTTTGATGTAAAGTCAGTTTGATCATTATAGGAATAGTATATGATTTCGGGAGTTACATTATCATCAGAATCGTTATAGTCATCTTTTGAGATTTTGTATATTTTTAAGTCCTTTCTATTTCCAAAATTATTTCCAATATCCCCGATATAGATATAATTCTGGTCTTGAGATAAGTCTTCCCAATCTCCATTCGTTGCATTATTTACCGTAATGGTTCTTGTAACCGCACCTGTACTAGCGCTTAATTCATACAGTTTTGCTGCTCCTCCACTATCATTATGCGTTATTATTTTATTGTTGTAAAATAGTAATCCAGAAGATTCATCTAGTGTTGGTGATTCTAATTTTGTTATAGAAGTAGCTGTTTGTGCTCTTATAGATAGTAAAGAAAATAAGAGGAAAAATTGGAGTACTATTTTATTCATTTTTCAGATTTAAAGAGTATTTAATGTATTGGTTATTATAGATTATAGCTACAAATTTAATCTTCTTTTTTAGTCTATTTTGTATGATACAATAGGCCGCTAAAATTCATTTTGAATGTGTAAATGTAATCTGTTTAACTTACAAATGAAAGTAATATGCAGATACAATAGTTTCTTTTACAAATAAAGATGTTTTTCTGCATTACATTACCAGAAATAAGGAGAATTTTAAAATCAGCTTCTTATACTATTACATTATTATGTGCTATGAGATATATTGAGTAATGACTAAGAGGGAGAATAGGAGCGAGGAAGCATAGATTTTTCTGTTGTGTTTCCAGATAATTTTTGAAAATCCTTCCCAGTAGGTTCTTCAAATACTTCTAGTTGAAATTGAGATGTAATGGTTAGTAAGTGATCAAAAATATCCGATTTTACTTGTTCAAATTTCACCCATTCTTTTTCATATGTAAAACAATAAATTTCCAAAGGTAATCCTTTTGAAGTAGGCTCCAATTGACGAACCATATGAGTCATTTGTTTGTTAATATGAGGGTTGGCCAAAATGTAGTTCTCAGCATAGACTCTAAAAACACCTACGTTTGTGAGACTAATTGCATTGACAGGATTAGATTCTCCATCACTCAAGTCAGCATTTAATTTTTTTATTTCGGCTTCTTTCTCTAGAATATAGTCTTTGATAAGCGTATATTTTTTGAACTGTTCCAACATCTGTTCATCGCAAAAGCAAAAACTACTTACTTTCACATATATAGACCTATTGATTCTACGGCCACCAGAATTACTCATTCCTCGCCAGTTTTTAAATGAATCATTGATAAAGGCGTAAGTCGGAATCGTAGTGATGGTCTTGTCCCAATTTTGGACTTTTACCGTACTCAAATTAATAGACATTACATCACCATCAGCATCGTATTTTGGCATTGCAATCCAATCGCCTACACGTACCATATCATAAACAGACATTTGTATGCTGGCTACAAAACCTAGTATTGTATCTTTAAATATTAATAATAATATCGCAGTCATTGCCCCCATGGCCCCTAGGAAGTAGAACGGACTTTTACCTAATAATAATGACAGTATAAGAATTCCACCAACAAAATAAACAATGATATTTAAAACTTGAATATAGCTCGAAATAGGTTTGTCCTTGAAAATAGGAGAGTGGGAAAGTATTTCGTTAAAAACAGCAAGTACTGCATTTATTGTCCAAATAACGACTAGTAAAAGGACTAACATTGAAAATGTAACCGAATATTTTGAAATAATAGGAAACTCTCCTAGAATTGAAGGCACTGCAAAAGTGATAATCAAAGCAGGAACTACCAAAGCAAGTTTATCAAATATTCTTTTCTCGACTAAGATATCATCCCATGTAATCTTCGTTTTTAGAAAAAGTTTATGGATGGTGTTTACAATGATTTTCTTGGTCAAATACCAAGCAAAAAAGCAAAAAATGATTAAGCTCAAAATAACAATAGGTAAGCTTATTAATTTGGCAATTTCAGGATTTATTCCAAAATAATCGGCTAACCATTTTGGGTCTAGTTGTATTGTAGAATATTTATTGTCAAATTGAATCATTATTGTCTTTTGTTTTTTGTTTTTGTGGTACAAAGGTAGTAATCCTATTTTAAGTCAAGAAAAGAATAAATGTGTTGGCTTTTTCTTAACAAAATCAACAATAAATTGTAAGGAAGTTTACTTTTAAGAAGGAATCCTAAGTGTAAACCAACTCGAAATGTTTTGATGTAGTTACTTTATTGAAAATGCTGTGGTTTTTGTGATTAAATTAAATAGGATTTCTAGCTTTTGAAATAGAAGGTAAGTCAAAGTACTATAGCTTTTTATTTGCTAATATGTTGTGTTGGCTATAATTTTACGTCATATGTCTTATTTTAATTGCTGTAACTAATGTATTGATTTTTGATCCCAATTCCCTAGGCCAGCCTTTTATTTTGGGATGTAGCAATAGCGGAACCCCAAAATAAAAGATATAGTGAATAGCCGGAAATAGCTCCTGAAAAAAACTAAATTTAGGAAAGTGGAAACTTGAATAGTTTTTTGTATTTTTGCACTCCAAATAAAGGACTAAGGATATGTTAGATAGACTTCAAATAGTAAAGCAGCGTTTTGATGAGATTTCGGATTTGATTATTCAGCCGGATGTGATCATGGATCAAAAACGTTATGTACAACTTAATAAAGAATACAAAGACCTTAAAGCATTGGCTGAGAAGAGAGACGAATATGTGCTCTTAATGGCTAATATTGAAGAGGCAAACGAAATAATTGTCGATAATAGTGATGCAGATATGACCGAAATGGCCAAAATGCAATTGGATGAATCTAAGACAAGATTGGCGGAGTTGGAGGAAGAGATTAAATTTATGTTGATCCCTAAAGATGCTGAAGATGCTAAGAATGTCATGGTGGAGATTCGTGCAGGTACGGGTGGGGACGAAGCAAGTATTTTTGCGGGAGACTTGTTCCGTATGTACACTAAATATTGTGAGAATAGAGGTTGGAGAACGTCTGTAGTGGATATGAATGAAGGAACATCAGGTGGTTTCAAAGAGGTGATTTTTGAAGTTACTGGTGAAGATGTATACGGGACGTTGAAGTTTGAGGCTGGTGTGCACCGTGTACAACGTGTACCGCAAACAGAAACGCAAGGTCGTGTACATACATCTGCAGCTACGGTGATGGTATTGCCTGAGGCAGAGGAGTTTGATGTACAAATTGATATGAATGATGTACGTGTAGATTTCTTTTGTTCGTCTGGTCCTGGTGGACAATCGGTGAATACAACTAAGTCTGCGGTACGTTTGACACACATTCCTACGGGATTGGTAGCACAATGTCAAGATCAAAAATCACAACATAAAAATAAAGACAAGGCGTTTATTGTATTACGTTCTCGTTTGTACGAACAAGAATTGGCCAAGAAACAAGCGGAAGATGCTACAAAACGTACATCTCAAGTAAGTTCTGGTGACCGTTCGGCTAAGATTCGTACCTACAACTATGCACAAGGGCGTGTGACCGATCACCGTGTAGGTTTAACTTTGTATGATTTGGGTAACATCATGAATGGTGATATTCAAAAAATTGTTGAGGAACTACAATTGGTGAATAACATGGAAAAATTAAAAGAAGCAAGCGAGGTTTTTTAACTTTGAGTTTTGAATTATATTGAGAATGCCATACTGTTTGTACAGTATGGCATTCTTTTTTGATGTTATGTTAATATTAACTTAGAAATAATAGGAAAGATGTAGTTAAAATTTCTTTAAAATTTCTTACTTTTGCCGACTTATAAAATCAATTAAATAGAATCTAATTCGAATTAAAATGAAAAAAAGTTTATTAGGAATTCTTGTTTTTACAAGTTTTATTTCAGCAAATGCGCAGTCTTATCTCGGGTATACTCATGATAACTATGCGGGAGTACAAGGAGTATTGTTTAATCCAGCTTCAATTGTAGACTCTCGTTTCAAGACAGATATCAATTTGTTTTCTATCAGTACCTCTGTAAATAATGATGCTTACGGAGTTAGTTTGTCTGATGCAATTAAATCAGATTACGATTTTGATAAACAAGGAAAAAAAACTTTTAGCACTAATAATAATGCTGTAATTAATACAGATATTATGGGGCCATCTTTTATGTTTAATATTGCTCCAAAACATTCTTTGGCTATTTTTACCAGAGCAAGAGCTTTTGTAAATGTTCATGAAATTAATGGAACCGTTGTTAATGATTTAACAAAAGATAATAGCGCTACTTTTCCTTCTGCTTCTTTGGGTAGTCCAAACGCAGTTGGAAACTCTTGGGGAGAGTTAGGTATCTCTTATGCAGCCGTCTTATTTCAAAGAGGTCAACACTTTTTGAAGGGTGGGGTTACTGCTAAATATTTGCAAGGGGTGGCTAACTACCATTTTCAAGGTAATAATGTTACAGCTCAATATATCGAGACAGGAAATCCTGTTACTGATACTTATATTACTAGCGGTAATGCTGTCTATGGTTCAAGTCAAGATTTTGCAGCAAACGACAAAATTGATATCGATACTAAATCAAGAGGTTTTGGTGTTGACTTAGGTTTGGTTTACGAATGGAGACCGGATTATGATGCTTCAAGAGCTGATATCAATAATCTAAAAGATGTAAACAAGTATAAAATCCGATTTGGTTTCTCTGTAACTGATTTGGGATCGATGAAATATGATAAAGGGATTCAAAGTGGCTATAATTTGAATGCTGTATTTTCTCAAAGTAATTTTGATGGTTACGATAATTTTGACGCTTTTGTAAAAGGTGAATTTACTCCAACAACTGGAAATAGCAATGTGAGATCTTATTTACCTACTGCATTACATGCTGATGTGGATTGGAATATTCACAATAAATTTTACTTAAATGTAAATGGAGATTTAAGTGTTGTTAATAATAATGATTTAAATCAAAACAGTATTGCTAATAGAGTAAGCATTACTCCTCGATTTGAGTCAAAATGGTTTAGCTTCTACGTTCCTGTATCGTACATGGATTATAGCAAGCAAACTCAAGTGGGTGTAGGTTTACGTACTGGTGTTTTCTTTATTGGATCTGGATCTGCTATATCAAATATTATTTCTGATAACTCAAGAGCAATTGATTTTCATTTAGGTTTGAAAATTCCATTTTTCCAAAAGAAAGCTAAAGAAATTATGATTACAGAAGTTGAAGAAATAGTTGTTACTAAAGTTATTTCTGATACTGACGGGGATGGAGTTCAAAATATTGATGATAAATGTCCAGAAGTTGCAGGTCCTGCAGCAAACGGTGGATGTCCTTGGTTGGATAAGGATAAAGATGGTATCCTTGACAAAGATGACAAATGTCCAGAAGTTGCTGGTCCTAGTGAAAATGCTGGATGTCCTTGGAAAGATACAGATGGAGATGGTGTTGTAGATAAAGATGATAAATGTCCGAAAGTAAAAGGAACAGCAGCAAACAAAGGTTGTCCCGAAGTTACTGCGGAAGTAATTAAAAGTTTAAATAATTTTTCTAAAGCGGTATTGTTTGATTCAGGTAAATCTAGTATCAGAACGGTTTCTAATGCTAAATTGGAAGAAATTGTAAAAGTAATGAATGAGTACAAAGCTACAAATTTCATTTTAGAAGGTTATACTGATAATACAGGTATAGCAGCTAAGAATTTACAGTTATCGAAAGAACGAGCAGCAGCAGTAAAAAATTATTTGATTGCAAAAGGTATTAGTGCTGATAGACTAACATCTGAAGGTTATGGTATTGTGAAGCCTATTGCATCAAACAAAACGGCAACTGGAAGAGCTGAAAATCGTAGAGTTGAAATTATTCTTGTGAAGTAAGAAAAATATAGAAATAAAAAATGGGACCGATTGGTCCCATTTTTTTTGCTCTAAAGCTAAAATTATTTTTTAGCTTCAGCATTCTCTTCCGATTTTGCTCCCATACGGTTTACCGTGTACATTGGTGCAAATTTCAATTTTAATAATGCAATTTTTCTATTGTCTGGTCCTGTTAAACCTTCATTTTCAACAGTATTCTTACGGCTATCCAAAGCTTCGTAAGCTAATTTTATTTCGTCCCAGTCTTCACGTGAATAGGAATCTTTATTTTTTTGAACGGTATCTACAAAATTTTGATATACAGAAAGGATATTGTCTTTATTAACCCAATTAAACTTCATGTCATCGCTTACATAGCCACTACCAAAAAGTGATTTGTAATAATCATTTTTAACGGCTTCTTTGCTAGCTACAACCTTCATTTTAAAATCATTGTATTTGGTTGTTCCTTTATCCAAATTTGCTTGAATTTTTTCTTTATTCGTTGCAATAGTCAGAGCCATGTCGGCATCAGTTTTCACTTTCTCGTATCTAGCATCAATGGCTTCCCAGTCTTTACTAGCTGTTTCTTCAGCGACATTGCTTACAGAATCTACATACATATTGTATGCTTCTATTTTCTTTTCTGCATTTTCTTGATTCTCATCTTTACAAGATGTAAAAAATAATGCTGTTGATGCAATTAGTACTGCAATAGATATTTTCTTCATATTATATTATTTTGAGTTATTAAAAAGGTATAATAAGTTTTCTTTTGAATCTTTAACTTATTACAAAACTTCCTTATTTATTTTTTTGATATTATTGATTTCCTCTTGACCATTTTCTACCATTTGTTCTCCTTTATGAAGTACATTTTGATATTTATTGTTTAGAGATTCTTTCAAATTATCTATTTTTTCTTTAAGTTCGTCAGCTTTCTTAGCTGATTTTTTGGCAATCTTTTGGCGAGTATTTTTGCCATTATCTGGAGCAAATAACAATCCTAATGCTGTTCCTATTGCTGCTGCTGCTAAAACTCCGATTATTGATTTATTAGTTTTCATAATGTTTTTTTTTATAGTTAATTGTTAAATTCCTTTTCCTTTAATAATTCTTAAAATGATTGCAATTAGAGCGATTACTAGTAATACATGAATTAATGATCCTGCACTGTAAACAAAGACTCCTAGCGCCCATGATATAATAAGTATTACTGCTATTAGATATAATAAATTTGACATAGTTTCTATTATTTAAAGGTTATTGTTAGTTAGTTTTAAAGTTTTAAAGTCATATATACACTTATATTACTGTTTTTTCCATCAGGAATAGTATAAGTTGCGCCTCCAACAGATCTCTCTTTACCAACGGTAGTCAGTCCATAATTGTATCGGGCTCCAAAACCTATAGTTTCAAAATCTAGACCAAGACCGGCAGATAAACCAGCATCAAACTTTTTGAAATCATCATTGTTATAATTTTCTTGAAAGTTTAATGAACCACCACTAGATTGGTTAGTTACTTGAGCGTCTATCAGGTAAGCAAGGTATGGTCCTGCATGTACACTTATGTTTTTGGTTAAATTAGCTTTTACTAATAAAGGCACTTCAATATAATTCAGTTTAAATTTGGCTGAACCTGTAGCAAAAGCATTGTCATAAGTTAACTCAGATCCTTTACGACTATATAAAACCTCCGGTTGAAAGGCTGCAAATTCTGTAATTGGAATTAAAGCATAAATACCGGCATTAAAACTCGTTAAAACATTATTGTCATCGACATTGTCTGAATACATGTTAGAGAAATTCACCCCTCCTTTTACTCCAAATTGTGCTTTTCCATTGTTAATTTGCGCATGTGCTTTTGTTGACCCAAGTCCGATAAGTAAAGCTATAGCTGCTACTGTTTTAATTGTGTTTTTCATAAGATTGATTTTTTTGTTTGTTTCTACATTACAAAGATGCGACAGTTGTCAAGGTTTGTTGTTATATGATATTTGTGATGTTTTATAGAATTTCCATTTAAGAAAATAAGGACAAAAAAAAACTCCTCAATGGAGAGGAGTTATTTACATAAAATGAATACCAGTTGTGTACAATGCTATTTACATCATAGAGTCTCTTTCTTTTTTTGCACCTTGGAGTGTTTGGTCTTTTGAAACAATTTCGACCGAGTGAATAATATCCGCAAATTTGGATGGTATGATTGGTGTTGAGAATTGTACTGCATAGTTTTTTGCAAATTCAGCACCAAAGTATAAAATTACCGAGGAATAATATACCCAAGTCATTACAATAACAAAAGAACCAGCGGTACCATATACATCTTGAATGTTAGAATTTGAGATATAAAAAGAAATTAAGAATTTTCCAATCATGAATAATATGGCAGTTCCAAAAGAAGCGAGTCGTACTTGTTTCCATTTGATTTCGGCATCTGGTAAAATAGTAAAGATGGAACCAAATAATAAAGAGATAATAATAAAAGTGATGAACGTATTAATACTATAGATTACATAATAAAATGCATCCGAAAACATAGAAAAAAAATGAGTACTCAGGGCATCCATAATTGCGGATACACCCAAAGATACTAAAAGTATAAAACCAAAACTACCAATTACACCAAAGGATAATAAACGGGATTTAAGGTAAAGTAAGAAGCCGGATTGTTTTTTTGGTTTGATTCCCCAGATGGTATTGATGGAATCTTGAATTTCGGCAAATACTGAAGTAGCACCTATTAACAAAGTAATAACACCTATTATCCCCGCCATAGTACTACTTTGTGATAGGGAAAGATTTTCAATAATGGTTTGAATTTGTGCTGCGCTTGATGGACCTACAAAACTTTTTATCTGACTAAAAATTTTTCCTTCAATAGCTTCTCTACCCCAAAATAAGTCAGATAAATAAAGTATTACTAATAGTAGCGGTCCAAGTGAAAACATCGTTACATAGGCCAATGAAGCACTCATTTTCATGACTTTGTGCTCCAAAAAAGAATTTATAGTTTGTTTAATAACATCCCATAGTGCTGTAGCATATTGTTTACTAAAAGTCATAAAATATAAGATTTAAAACTATTTCCTAAGTCTTCATTATTTTGTCTTAATGTTACTGTTGCCTTTTGGGCAAAAGATTTAAAAGTAGGATCTGTTGTTGTTTTTTGTATTGTTTCAAGTATGTTGATTTCAATCTTAATTTCTTTAACTAATAATCTCACCAAATAATTTGTTGAGTTCTTACTATGGAGTGAGTCCTTGTTTAAATTAAGCTCATAAAAAGGTCTAGGAATGACCATCATATTATTTTTGGTCAATTGCTTCAATTCACGTTCATTGTGTTGATGATCATCCTTTACTTTTAATATCAATTGTAAATGAGGAACTGACTTTTTCTGATGAAAAAGGATTGAACTTAAACGGATTATTTTTTTATTGGTTTGGTTCAAGAATGTGAGGTTGTTGAAATCTAAGCTTCTGCTTGGATTCGTGCTAACCTCTTCAGTTTTATAACTACTATACTCTTTTTGCTTATTGTTACAAGCTGCTATAGAACTGATAATAATAAGCACAACACTAATAGGTACTGATAGAGAACGAAGTTTACTTTTCATGACTGAAATTTTAAAACAAATTTAAAGAAGATTAGTCTTAGCAACCTTACACGATTTTTTTAGTAATTTATATAATTACCATTTTCACTATTTTATAATTTTAATCTTATTGTAATGAATAATTTTGAGAAATAAAATTGCATCAGACTGGAATATAAAAAATAAAAGTAGTTCCAATATTGATTTCACTTTTCGCATAGATGTATCCGTGGTGATTTTCAACTATTTTTTTACAAATAGCCAAGCCAACTCCTGTACCTTGATACTCTGTTTTTCCGTGGAGGCGATTGAAGAGTAAAAATATTTTTTCGGCATGTTCTTGTTCAAACCCAATACCATTGTCTTTAAACTCAAACTTATAGAATCTTTTGTTACTTTTATCTTTAATTAAAATATCAGTTTTAGCGATTATTTCAGAATAAGATAATGAAATTTGTGGAACAATGTCCTCTTTCGAATATTTTAATGAATTACTTAATAAATTAGAAAATAACTGTTGCATTTGAAAATCAACACCCTGGATGGTTGGTAATTTAGTATTCAAAATTATTGCTTTTTTATCTTCTATATTTTGTGAAAGCTCTAATAAACTATCGGCAAACACGTCATTTAAGTCTGTTCTTACAAGTGTAGTTTCAGACCTACTTGTTTTTGAATATTGGAGTAAGTCATTTATAAGTACACGCATTCTATTGGATGCACTTTCTATTCGGGATAAGTACTCTTTTCCAAATTCAGATAGATTACTCTTTTCCTTATCATTTATTCTAGAAATAAAAGTCTGAATTTTTCGCAGTGGCTCCTGTAAATCATGACTCGCCACATGGTTGAATTCGTTTAATTCTTTTATATTTTGTTCTAATTCTCTATTTCTATCTTTAAGCTCTAAGCTTTTGTTGAAATCTTCGGTAACATCCTGAGTTGTTCCAATCATGCTTTGCGTTCCTGTAGAATCGATGAAAGAAGTAGCACTAGTTCTAAAGCGTCTAATTTTACCATCTTGTCGGATGACACGAAAGTTTATCGTAGGAAAATATTGTTCTACCTGTGCCTTTTTGTGGGCATTGGTAACGATGTTTTTGTCTTCTGGATGTACTGATTCTAGAAATTTTTCTGCAGTTGGATGAAAAGACTGTGGTTCGAAACCTAATAATCGGAATTGATTGTCTGAATAAAAATAATCCAAACTATCGTAGTTTAATATCCAACAACCATATTTACCTAGTATTTCTGATTGTTTACTAGATTCTTCGAATATTTTAAGCTCATCATAATTTTGCTGGAGTAATTTGGTTTTGTTGTCTTCGACCGTAATATCCTCTGTAACCCCAAGTATCGATTGATTTTCTAGTTTATCAGTAAATAATTTCCCCGTAGCTCTTAACAAGCGAACTTCTCCATCAGGACGTATAATTCTAAAATAAGAATAAGGTAGTTCTTGTGTGTTTAATATTTTTTTGACAATTTGATTTGCAATTTCTATATCTTCGGGGTGTACAAATTGATTGAAATTTTCTGTGTTAGCTTCAAATGATTGTGGAGCAACACCAATAATACGATAAAAATTATCAGAGAATATTATTTTACCAGTGTTTAAATTCCATTCCCAAGTACCGAATTCAGAAAGTATTTCCGCTTGGTAACTCAAAAATTGTGATTTATTTAATTCGATATTTGTCACTTGCAACCTTTCAACATCTTTATTAGTTTTGTAATAAGCAAAAATCAAGACTAATAGGGTAATAAATATGATACTCAAAGTTAGTATAGGAGTTAAGAAAACCTGACTTTTATAGAGTTCATTTCTATTTTTCAAGTATACTTCCTCAAGCGCAATCATCTCATTTAATTTAGTTCGAATTTTTGCTAGTAATTCAGTACTTTCTTTAAAATTTTGCTTAAAAAAATAATTTTGGCGTTTATCTACATTTGCATTTGTATCAGAGTAATTGTCAATAAATTCATAACGTTTATTAATAATTTCAAATAGAGACTCTAGTTTTCTTTGCTGAATAGGATTATCAGTAGTAAGTTGCTTTAATAATAGAAAAGAATTATTGACATTTTTTGTAGCTATTTGGTAAGGCTTTAAATAAAGACTATCCTTTGAAATCAAATAACCTCTCATGCTATTTTCAGAGTCCTTAATATAGGAAAATAAGTGTTCCAATTCCAGATTAACCTCATAAGTATGCATAAGTATTTTGGAGGAATCTGAAATATTTTTAATATGTTTTACGGAGATAACAGCTATAAACAGTAGAACTGTCAAGCTTATAGCAAATATAATTTTGTGATATACTGAGGATTTATATCTGTTAGTTTTCATAAATTACAAGCGAAGTAAAAAATTGTCTTTATTCATTCCATTGGTATGGTATTGCCAATTGATGACCACAACATCTGATAGTATTTTTTTCAAGTCATTGAAGTTACTCGGTTTTTTGATATAAATATTCGCCCCTAGAACAAAGGTGTTTTCAATATCTTTCTCAGAAGATGATGTTGAGTAAATGGCAATGGCAATATCTTTGAACGCGTTATTTTTTTTGATGGCTTCCAAACATCCTATTCCGTTAAGAATGGGCATATTCAAATCCAGAAAAATAATGTTGGGTAAAATGGTGTCTGGATGGTTTAAGTAAGTTAAAAGATCTTTTCCATTGTTTACCGTATTTACTTTTGTATTTATTTTGAGCTCATCAAAAGCATCTGTGAAAAATAACCTGTCATCTTCGTCGTCATCCGCCAAAGTTATAAGTATAGAGTCGTTTTGCATAAAGTATTAATTTATATTTTGAGAATTGATTTCTCTACGTTTTTTAATGATTCTTTGAAAAGCAGATGGAGTGATTCCTGTTGTATTTTTGAACTGTGAGCTCAAATGTGCAACACTAGAGTAATTAAGTTTGAAAGCAATTTCAGTTAATGATAATTGTCCACTAATAATCAATTGTTTGGTATATTCTATCTTTTGTAAAATGATAAAATTCTCGATCGAAGTATAAGTTATTTCAGAGAATAAATTGGACAAATAGCCGTAACTATGGTTTAGTTTTTCAGCTAGATATACTGAACTTTTTACATTTACGGTAACATCTTCTGTAAAAACCATTTCGATAATTAAATCTTTTATCTTTTGAACCAAAATTGTTTTCTGATTCTCCACAATTTCAATTCCATATGGATTTATTGCATTTGCAAAATCAGTTAATTGATCTTCCGAAACGACGTTTAAAAACTCGACTTCCCCAAAACCTAAAATTCTATATTTTAGTTGAGAGCTTTCCAATTTCTCTTCTAGTATTCTATTGCAAATACGATTAAAATCAAATTTTATAAAAACCTTCATTTTATTTGTTTTTTACGAAATTAATCAAAAAATAGTAAAGACTATAATGGTTGTTTTATTGTTTATTAAATAATTTGCTTACTGCGCTTTTTATGGGCTAATTATCTTCTAAATCGTCATCATAGACAACTTTATTAGTGAAATATTTGTCTTTTGCTTCCCCTAATAAAAAACCAAAACCTTTCAAGTGTTCTGTATGGTCAAAAATAACTTTTAAAGAAGCGGTGATTGGTAAGGCAAGAATCATTCCTGGTATTCCCCACAACATAGAAAAGAGTACAATTGATAAAATCGAAACAAAGGCATTGAGTGATACCTTAGTTCCTGTAATTTTTGGGGTGATGAAATTTCCTTCTAGAAATTGAATAAAACCAAAAATACCAATTACTCCAATGGCATACCAATAAGAATCTTTTGTTGCTAAGGCAATCAATGCTGGTAAAAGAGAACCAATTATTATACCTATGTAGGGTACAAGTAGTAGTAATGCACAAAGGAATCCGAAGAATATAGGATATTCGATCCCTAAAATTAATAATCCAATGCTATTGAGTACCCCTACAATTGCCATAACACTTACTAATCCTAGAAGGTAATTTTGTTGTACTTTGTAAACTTCCTTCACAATTCTTCGCATTTCTTCTTTCGGGCAAAACTCAGCTGTGATTCTATAAATAAAACTGACTAAGAAATTTCTATAGAGCAAAAATAGAAACATATACAATGGGGATAAGATAAAATCGCTCAATACACCACCAGATTTAGTTAAAAATTGCATGATTTTACTAGAATTTTGCTTCACTATTTCTTTGGCTTTCAATTCACTATTACCAACAATGTCTTTACTACTAACACCTATAGTTTTTTCTAAATCTTTGAGCATTGGGGTTATTTTTTGCTCGATTTGAACATAATATTTACTGCTTTTGCTCATTATTTCTTCGAATTGAATTCCGATTAAAACAAAAACTGCAAAAATAATGATAGTGAATATTGTGATGGCCAAGGTGATGGATAATATACGATTGAAGCGTAATTTTGTTTCGAAAAACTTTACAATAGGAAAAATCAAGACGCTCAAAATGATGGAAAAAAGTAATGGAATAATGAAGTCTTGAAGTACAGATGCAATGAATACGATCAGAACTATTCCTAATAAATTGAGCGAGAGGTGATTTTTACTTTCCATAATTCTATTGGTTATTTATGTTAAGATAGCCTATTGATTTTAATTCACTAAAATAGGAATTAAAAACCAATAGGCTTCTAGTTTTTCAGCATGAAAAGATTTGAACTATAATTCTGAAATCATTTTTTTAACTTCTTCTTTAGATTTTCCTAGTTTCTGTTCTAATTTCCCAAGCATTTCATCTTCTTTTCCTTCCGCATATAACAAATCATCGTCTGTTAAATCAGCATATTTTTGTTTCAATTTACCTTTTAATTCATTCCAATTTCCTTTGATTTCTTGATTGTTCATAATTTCTAATATTTATATTTATAATTTATTTCTGTTATTTATTGTTGCTGTATCGTCTCAAAATCCAAGCTTGAGCTTCATGTTTTTGAATGATTCCAGTTAAAAAATCTGCTGTTCCAAAGTCGTCTGTTTCATCAGTTTCCTTAATGAATTCACGAATTTTGCTAATCATGGCTCTATAGTCTTCTAATAATTCTTTGACCATTTCTTCTTTGTCTTTATATTCAGCACATTCTTTTAATATTGAAAGTTCTGTAAATTCAGCCATGGTTCCAATAGCATTTTCACCAAGTTTTCCGATTCTTTCGGCTACTTCATCAATTATTAATTCTAGTTCATTATATTGACCTTCAAAAAGTTTGTGCATTTCCATAAAACTAGTTCCAGCAACATTCCAATGGAATTTTCGTGTCTTTACATATAAGACCATTTCACTAGCTAAAACTACAGTAAGATTTTTAACAATCGTTTTCATTTCTTTTTGAGGCATTCCTAATTTAGTATCCATTTTATTATATGTTTTTATTATTAATTTTTTATTGCTTTACAAAGATATCACAGTAATAGAGATGAGGATTTATACAATTATTTTCAATCATTATAAAATTTCTATGTCATTGAAAATGTATTAAAAAGTAAGGAAGATAACTTATAAAAATTTTATAATTAAAATATTGGAATTCAATAAGATAATTTAATAAAGCTATAAAATCTCTTATTGTAAAAAAGTTATTTTTGATAATCAAATTAGAATATCATGATAACGCCATTATTAGCCTTTAATGAAAATGGAATATATTGTTCCATTGCAGATGTATATTTAGATCCGTGGAAACCGGTAGATAAAGCTATCATCACACATGGTCACGCAGATCATTCGCGCTGGGGTCATAAAAAATATATCACTCATAAAACAAACGTGCCAATAATTGTGCACCGTCTAGGTAATATAAATGTAAGTGGTATAGAATGGAACGAAAGTTTTATCATCAATAATGTTAAATTTTCACTGCATCCTGCAGGTCACATTATAGGAAGTTCACAAGTCAGAGTAGAACATAAAGGAGAAGTCTGGGTATTTACAGGAGATTACAAAACAGAGGATGACGGCATATCTGTCCCTTATGAAGTTGTGAAATGTAACACCTTTATCACCGAATGTACTTTTGGTTTACCCGCATTCAAATGGATACCCCAAGCTGAGGTTATGGAAAATATTAATAATTGGTGGTTAGAAAATCAAGCAGAAGGCAAAACCTCAGTGTTATTTGGGTATTCTTTAGGGAAAGCCCAGCGATTACTAAAATATCTCAATCCTGAGATCGGACGAATTTATACTCATGGAGCTATAGAAAATATGACAAATGTATTACGACCATTGGTTGACTTTCCCCACACTACTTTGATCACTCGTGATACAAAAAAAGAGGATTTTGTGGGTAATATCGTTTTGGCACCACCAAGTGCACATGGTGGTACTTGGATAAGAAAAATGACGCCATTTGTAACAGCATCGGCGAGTGGTTGGATGGCTTTTCGAGGGGCAAGAAGAAGGCGTGCTGTTGACAAAGGTTTTGTATTGAGCGATCATTGTGATTGGTATTCATTATTGGACAGCATCAAAGCAACTGGTGCAGAAAAAATTATTTGTACACATGGATATACCGATATTTTTTCAAAATATTTAAGAGAGTTGGGATATGATGCTAGAACTGAAAAGACACAATATGAAGGAGAATTATCTGAAATTGATAAGACGGAAGAGTAACGCCCTTTTTATACAGTATACTTATGAGGAATTTTGCAGATTTAATAAAAACATTAGATAGTACCAACAAAACAACTATTAAAGTAGAAGCCTTAACTCAATATTTTCTACAAGCTTCTCCAGAGGATAAAGTATGGACTATCGCCATTCTTTCGCATCGTCGTCCATCGAGGCCAGTAAACACCACTTTACTAAGACTTTGGGCCAATGAACTGGCTAATATACCCATGTGGTTGTTTGAAGAAAGTTATCATATAGTGGGAGATTTAGCCGAGACTATAGCATTGATTATTCCTACCACAAAAGAATATTCAGATAAAAGTTTAACAGAATTCCTTCAAGAAATAATAGCCTTAAAGAAAAAAACCGAAGAGGAAAAAAAAGCATACTTGCAGCTAAATTGGTTGGCTCTAAATTATTATGAGCGTTTTGTTTTCACAAAATTAATCACGGGTAGTTTTAGAGTTGGTGTTAGTCAAAAATTAATGACAAGGGCTTTGTCTAAAGCAGAAAATGTTGACGAGGATATTTTGGCTTATAAATTAATGGGGAATTGGGATCCTAATAAAATTACTTTTCAAGAATTAATTTTGGATGAAAAGAGTAGTGATTATTTATCAAAACCTTATCCGTTTTACTTAGCGTATCCTATTGAAGGAGAAGTAGGTAATTTAGGAAATAGTGACGAATGGTCAATAGAGCATAAATGGGATGGTATCCGTTCACAAACTATCATTAGAGAAGACGAAATTTTTGTATGGTCTAGGGGAGAAGAGTTGGTAACAGACAAATACCCGGAGTTTCAATCTTTATTAGGTATTGTTCCAAATGGTACCGTAATTGATGCTGAAATATTAGCTTTTCCAAATGGTGAAATAGGAACTTTTAATGATTTGCAGAAACGAATTGGTCGCAAGACAATCTCTGCAAAATTATTAGAGACCAATCCCGTTATTTTAAAAGCTTACGATATTCTTGAATGGGAAGGAAGAGATATTAGAAATCAAACCTACGAATATAGAAGGAAAATTTTAGAAAAATTAGTTGAGGATGTAAAGGATAAAAATTTACCTTTTTATTTATCTGAAAGGGATACTATTACTTCTTGGGATGAAGTAGCAGCAGAACGAATGCTAGCAAGAGAAAAAAGAAGTGAGGGATTAATGATCAAGCGTACTAATTCTACGTATCAAGTAGGTAGAAAAAAAGGAGATTGGTGGAAATGGAAATTGGAACCACTTGTAATAGATGCTGTTTTAACTTATGCCATGAGAGGAAGCGGTAGACGTAGTAATTTATTCACAGACTATACTTTTGCTTTATGGCAGGAAAACGAAGTAGGAGAGAAAGAATTAGTAACTTTTGCTAAGGCCTATTCTGGTCTAACAGATGCGGAGTTTCGAAAAGTGGATGACTTTATAAAGAAAAATACTTTAGAAAAATTTGGACCTGTGCGTAGCGTGACACCCCAACTAGTTTTTGAAATTGGTTTTGAAGGGATCGCTCTTTCTAAAAGGCATAAAAGTGGAGTTGCTACTCGTTTCCCTAGAATACTTCGTTGGAGACAAGACAAAAAGATAGCGGAGGCTAATACGATTGAAGATCTGAAAAGCATGATAATTTAACTGAATATGAATAGAGCAAAATTAATCGAAATTGCTGATGATTGGTTTCATAAACAAAACTGGAAACCATTTCCTTTTCAAAAGCAGACTTGGAATGCCTTCTTGCAAGGGAAAAATGGTTTGCTAAATGCTCCAACAGGAAGTGGGAAAACCTATGCACTTTGGTTACCTATCGTTCTTCACTATATAAAAGAAAATCCTAATTATAAAACAAAGCACCAACCCGGTCTTAAGGCAATCTGGATAACACCACTACGTGCACTTTCTGCAGAGATAAAACAAGCTGCAGAACGAGTTGCAGATGGATTGGGAACAAAGATGACCGTTGGTGTGCGGACTGGTGACACCTCTACAAGTGAAAGATCCAAGCAGAAGACAAAAATGCCAGATCTATTAATAACAACACCAGAAAGCCTACAATTATTAATTGCTACCAAAGGGTATGAAAAAATATTTGGGACCTGCACCGCAATTATTATAGACGAATGGCATGAACTCATTGGGACTAAACGAGGAGTACAAATGGAATTGGCATTATCAAGATTAAAAACGATTGCTCCAAAAATAAGAATTTGGGGTATTTCTGCAACAATAGGAAATCTTGAACTTGCACAAAAAGTGTTATTAGGTCATCGATCTGAAGCACTCGAAAATTCTGTATTGATTAAAGCGAATATCAATAAAAAAATCACTATAAAATCAATACTTCCAGAACATATGGATTCCTATCCATGGAGAGGACATATGGGTTTACATCTAATAAGTGAAGTTGCTAAAATAATTAGAACTAGTAAAACAACTCTAATTTTTACAAATACTAGGTCACAATGTGAAATTTGGTTTCAGGCTTTACTAGAAAAGTACCCAGAATTTGCTGGTGAAATGGCCATGCATCACGGAAGTATAGCTAGGGAAACTAGGTTTTGGGTGGAAAGTGCTATCAAAAATGAAGATTTAAAAGTAGTAGTATGTACCTCTAGTCTTGATTTGGGGGTTGATTTTGCCCCTGTAGAAACTATAATTCAAATTGGTAGTCCCAAAGGAGTAGCTCGTTTTTTACAACGTGCTGGTAGAAGTGGACATCAACCAGGCAAAGAGAGTGTAATTTATTTTTTAGCCACCCATGCCATGGAACTTATTGAAGCTTCAGCATTAAAAAAAGCAGCTGAAAATAATAATATAGAAGATAGAATTCCTTATTTGGATAGTTATGATGTCTTAATTCAATACCTGAATACCTTGGCTGTTTCAGAAGGATTTTTTCCAAATACTATTTTTAAAGAAATTCAACAAACTTTTTGCTTTCAAAACATTACAGAAGACAATTGGAGATGGATTCTAAATTTTATTACCAACGGAAGTCAAAGTCTCGAAAGATATGATGAATTCAAAAAAGTTGAAATTGAAGAATCTGGGTTGTATAAAATAAATAGCCGCAGAACAGCCATGCAACATCGCATGCAAATTGGAACAATAGTGAGTGATGCCGTTTTAAATATTAAATTTGTAAGTGGTGGTTATATTGGCTTTATAGAGGAATGGTTTGCTTCAAAATTGCAAAAAGGGGATACATTTGTTTTCGGGGGTAAAAAACTAGAATTTTATGCTCTAAAAAATATGCAAGTATTGGTTCGAAAAGCTTCTGTAAAAAAAACAGCAAAAACAGTAAGTTGGATGGGAGGAAGAATGTCTTTTTCTGCCCAAATGAGTGATATGTTGCGTGCGGAACTATACGCTGCCAATTCGGATATTCTTACCCCAGAATTAAAAGCTTTGGAGCCCGTTTTTTCTAGGCAACGGAAGGAAAGTATCATTCCAAATGAAAATCAATTTCTAATAGAAACTTTTAAAACAAGAGAAGGATTTCATGCAATATTTTATCCGTTTGAAGGACGATTTGTACATGAGGCATTGGCTAGCGTATTATCGTATCGAATTTCTTTACTTTCACCCATTACATTTTCTTTAGCATACAATGATTATGGATTCGAATTGCTCTCGGACCAAGAAATTAATCTAGAATCAGTTTTTGATAATAATTTATTTTCAACAGAATACTTGCATGAGGATTTGCAACAAAGTTTAAATGCTACCGAAATGGCAAGAAGAAAATTTAGAGATATCGCTATAATTTCAGGTCTATTATTTACGGGTATGCCAGGTAAATTTGTTAAAACGAAACATTTACAAAATGGTTCCCAGTTGCTGTTTGAAGTATTTAGGGATTATGAACCAGATAATTTACTTTTGCAACAAGCTTACATAGAAACATTTGAACACCAATTGGAAGAAGGAAGATTATTGCAAGCTCTAGAACGGATCAACAATCAGGATTTTGTACTTAAAAATTGTGAAAAACCTACCCCTTTTAGCTTTCCTATAATTACGGACAGGTTGAGAGAAAAATTATCTAGTGAAAGTCTAGCGGCCAGAATCGCAAAAATGACTGCTAGTTATACTAAAGCTTAAATTAATATGATAATCAATATTAAGAATCAAGATTTTACTTTACACCATTTAGGAGCTATTTATTGGAACGAAAAAAAAACACTTTTAATTTCAGATGTGCATTTTGGAAAAGTAGCTCATTTTAGAAAACACGGTATTGCAATACCTAGAGATGTTTATATAGAAAATTATAATAATTTGGATATTTTAATTGCTACATACAATCCCGATATTATTGTTTTTTTAGGAGATTTATTTCATAGTTTCTTAAATAGTGAATGGCAGATATTTAAAGAATGGACAAAATATATAAAGCGAAAAGTTATTCTTATCGAAGGGAATCACGATGTTATTGATAAAGAATATTATATTAATTTGAATATCGAAGTGCTTCCACAATTAATATGGGATGATTTTTTATTTACACACCATCCAATAGAACATAAAAAATATTTTAATTTTTGTGGACACATTCACCCAGGCGTAAAGCTTTTTGGGATAGGTAGACAGCATCTAAAGCTGGCTTGCTTTTTTCAAACACCCAATCAAATGATTTTACCCGCTTTTGGATCTTTTACAGGAAAATATTTTATAGCACCAACAAAGGACAATACAATTTTTGGAATTGCAGATGATACTGTTTTTAAAATTAAATTTAATGAACAAATTTAATTTGACTCAATGGATTTTTGAGTAAGTTGTTTTTTTTTAAATCAAATTTCTCTAGTATCGAAATATTGTTATCAATTACAATGATTTTTAACTCTACTGTGAATGATAATAGAAACATTTCAAAATAATTTGATTGTGTCGCATTTATCAATAATTCATTTGTAAAGGTTGATACCATTAAATTATATCCTCCCATCGCTAGTTTGTTAAATAGTAGTATTGCGTTCATAATCTTGATGTTTAACATTGTAAATTTATATCTATAAGGTCTATAGCTCGTTATATAATTTTTGTAGATATTTACAGAATACATATTAAAAACAATTAAACTTTGTAAATTTGCAGTACAATAAAACTACAGATGACTACACAACAACTTTTCGATCAAATTCTGCTAAAAAAATCATTTCTATGCGTAGGCTTAGATGTCGATTTAAATAAGATACCAGAATACTTATTAGCCCTTGAAGACCCCATTTTTGAGTTTAATAAAGCCATTATAGATGCTACCCATGACTTGTGTGTTTCCTACAAACCAAATATCGCTTTTTTTGAAGCTTATGGTATAAATGGGTGGATGTCGCTACAAAAAACAATCAATTATATCAACGAGAATTATCCAGATATTTTTACAATTGCCGATGCAAAAAGAGGGGATATAGGTAATACCTCTTCTATGTATGCCAAAGCTTTTTTTGAAGATTTGAATTTTGATAGTGTTACGGTTGCTCCTTACATGGGTAAGGATTCGGTAGAACCATTCTTAGCTTTCGAAAATAAACATACCATCATGTTGGCTTTGACTTCCAACGAAGGTGCTTTTGATTTTCAAACTTTAACGGTTGATGGTAAAGAATTGTACAAGCACGTGTTGGAAACTTCAAAATCATGGAAAAATAACGAAAACCTTATGTATGTGGTAGGAGCGACCAAAGCAGAATATTTTACAGAAATTCGTAAAATTGTTCCCAATAGTTTCTTACTCGTTCCAGGTGTAGGAGCACAAGGAGGAAGTTTGGCTGAAGTATGCAAATACGGAATGAATGATAAAATTGGTTTATTGATTAATTCATCAAGAGGGATTATTTATGCTTCAAAAGGTACTGATTTTGTCGAAAAAGCAAGAGTAGAAGCTTTAAAAATGCAACAAGAAATGGAAGTGATTATGGCTGATAAATTTTAATTTTCGAAAAAATAAACCACTATAGTTTTGAAGAAACTTACTTTTACAGACCAATTGGGAACCGTGCATTTTTTTTCGAAAATGCCGCAACGAATTATTTCATTGGTACCATCGCAAACAGAATTACTACATGACTTGGGCTTAGAAATGCAGCTTATTGGAATTACTAAATTTTGTGTACACCCATATCACTTACAATCTACAAAGATCAAAATAGGTGGGACCAAAAAAGTGCATTACGAAAAAATCCGATTGTTAGAACCCGATATTATCATTTGCAATAAGGAAGAAAACACCAAAGAGATTGTTGAAAAATTAAGTGAAATTTGTCCAGTTTGGGTTACAGATATTAGAACGATAAAGGATAATTTTCAGATGATTTCCGATTTTGGACAACTATTTAATCGTCGTGTCGAGGCACGAAAATGGAATGATAAATTAGCTTTTGGATTGCGTAACTTTAAATCTTTTATTCAAGACCAACCTATAAAAAAAGTAGCCTACTTTATTTGGAAAAATCCTTATATGGTGGCAGGATCAGATACTTATATTGATGAGCTATTGCAACTCAATCATTTCGAAAATGTTTTTGGTACAATAAACCGTTATCCCCAAGTGACTGTACCGCAGTTAATAGATGCTAAACCAGAAATTATCATGTTGTCATCAGAGCCATATCCCTTTAAAAAAGAAGATGGTTATCAACTACAACCTGATTTGTCAACAACTCAATTTGTTGTTGTTGATGGTGAAATGTTTTCTTGGTATGGAACCAGACTCTTAAAAGCTTTTGAATACTTTCAAATGATTCACACATCTTTCAGGTAATTTAAAAAATATTTGAATATATCATAAAAAACTGTGGTAGAATATCGTCATTCTACCACAGGTTTTTTATTTTTTTGATCCATTGGCAACCAAAAAGATACCCCCAAGTAAAATTACTCCACCGATAATAGGTGACCAACTCACAGGATTATTTTTTTCTTTGTTAATTTCGATTGGTCCAATATCAACCACTTTTTCTTTAGTAACGTAATTAAATCCAGTGTAGATCATCATAATTGCACCCACTACTACGAGTATTATTCCTGCTGTTTTCATAATAATTTTTTAAGTTAATGTTTACATGTTACTTTTCTTAGCTTCATATGAAGCTATTTCAGTAGTGCTTTTAAAGTATGACTATTGTATTGCTTGAAACAAATATAGATCGAATGCTAACCGCTTATTTTATATTATTTAACAGAATAGTTACATTATTTTAGAGAATAAAAAAAGCTATGCGTAAAAAAACCACCTGAAATTGACCGATAAAGGCTTACCTAATCAATTTCAAGTGGTTTCAATACTTATATTTTTTAATTTAGAAAGCGTATTGTAAAGTCGTATAGAAAGTTCTTCTATCTGAGGGTATAATTCCTGGGCCAGGATATCCAGTTGCTCTACGGGTAAAATAACTATTGTCTGTAAAGTTATTAATACCAGCTTCCAATTTAAAATTTTTCCATTTGTAGGAAGTCGAAATGTCGGCTACATAATAGGAAGGAATGCTTCCAGAAATTCCTGTTAAGACATTGTTTGAGGAATTACTACTCGCACTAGAAAGCTGTGAAGATAGATACGTAAATTGTATGCTAGATAAAAAGTTTTTGTATCCAAAACTAGTTCCTGTTTTAATATTATATAGGGGTACAAATTCTACTTTGTCTCCTTTTTTGACAGATGGAATATTTGATTTTAAATAAGAAGATCCTGTAATAGAAGAGTTTGTAAATACGTTCCAACTCAAGTTTTCTTTATCAGCAAAATAAGTTTTAGCAATATTCCAATCCAATAATGTTTCAAATCCATAAGTAAATGCTGTACCAGTATTGGCTGTGATTTTTACAATTTGATTTAAGGCATTTGTACCATCATATTGACCAATTTTATCATTGTAATAAAGCCCAAAAATGCTTGAGTCAAAGTTTAATTTGTGTGCAATATTTCCTCTTATTCCAATATCCGAAGTATATCCTTTTTCATCGGTAATGTTGGGATCAACAGCTTGACTTGCATTTACTGTAAAAATATCGCTGAAGGTTACCGAACGATAGTTTTGCGAAACGTTACCATAAATTTCGACTCCATTCTTAGGTTTATAACTTACTCCAACACCAAGCAAAAAGAGGTTTCTATCTTTTGCAATATTCTCTGTTGTGGTCTCATTCAAAATTAAATTACCTGCTAAATCTTTGTTGATTTTTTGAAAAGTTCCTTGTGCTTGTGTTTTAATTTTTTCGATTCTAAAACCAGGAGTGATGGTAAAATTAGAATTGATTTTAAAAATGTTTTCACCAAAAAGAGCCAAATTTAAATTTGGAAAAATAAAACTAGATTGGTTTTGATAATTAGGAAATTCGTCGATTGCAATATTGAAATCGGCATTACTTCCAGAACTTCCAGGACCTTGCTGCTGGGTATTTCTAGATTGGTAGTATTTTGCACCGATCAAAAAGGCACTTTTTTGTTCACCAATATAATATCTTTTTAGGTAGCGTGCTTCGGCTCCCCAGTTAACAAAATCACCAATAATTAAATCACGATCTGCCATTGGGTCGGGTGTAGTAATACGATTATCTCTAAAGCCCAATGCTTTTCGACTAGCATTCAAACCAAATAATTGCAACGAAAAATCTGAGTTTTCATCAAACCTATGTTTCAATCGTAAGGCATATAGGTTCCAATTTACACCAAACCAGTTACGGGTTCTATTGCTCTGTCTTGGGTTTTCATTAAACTGTTCATCTGTTAAACCACCTGCTTGCTGCGCCAAATAGTGATAGTAGGTATAATCAAAATGTAGCGACGTTTTATCATTAAATTTATAATTCAAATTGGCAAAATAGTTTTTGCTTTCAAAGTTGGAGTTGGGACGGTATCCATTTCCTTTTTTATAATTAAAAAAAGTATAATAGCTAAATTTACCTTTGGTACCGCTCAAAGAAGTGAAATTGGTATATAAACCATATGATCCAATTGTATTACGTGTGACCACTTCAATAGGTTGTAGTGCGGGTGTTTTTATTTTAAAGTTAATCAAACCACCAAACTGGGTTCCGTATTGTAGAGACGCAGCCCCACGAATCACTTGAATCTCTTCTAATGCTTCTGTTGGAGTGGCATAATAACTCTCTGGGTAGCCCAATACATCTGCGCTTATATCATATCCGTTTTGACGCGTATTAAAATTGGCTGTACGATTTGGATTCAATCCACGACCACCAATACTCAATTGCAAACCACCATCAGAACTTTCATTAATTGTCAAACCAACCACTTGAGCAAAAACCTGTCTAGCATTATTAGTCGATTTATTGGCAGTCAATTTTTCGACATTAATTACTTCAGTCTTTTTACCAGCATAAATTGCAGTTTCTTCTATGTCGTTTAATTTTCGAATAGACTGTAGTTTATCGTTTTGTTTTCGTATAATAACTTCGGATAAATTATTTATTTTAGACAAAACAATAGTTAATTCGCTTCCGGTAGTGATGCTTATTTGCTCGACAATACTATAGCCACTTTTAAAAAATACAATGTCATGACTCCCCTGATTTTTGTAATTAAATTCAAATTGACCACTTGCGTTTGTATATTCTTTTGCGCCCGTTGTCTTATTGAAAACTTCTACAGCAGACAATTTACTTCCTTTTTCATCAGTGACAGTTCCAGCAATTTTATGTTGTGCAAAGCTATTTATCGAAAGTAATAAAAGTAGCAATACCTTATAAGCCTTTGATGGTGTCATTAAAAGGGAGAATCCAAGTTTTGTGTTTAAAGCTTTCATTTTCTTTTGCTAAATTGATGGTTGGGTCTATAAATTGTTGGCTTAATCTTCCGTTGAGGGCAACATAACTAGTTACGTGCACTTCTGGATTTTCAAAACCTTGTTGTTGGTAATATTCTTTTAAATAATGGGCATATTCTATTATGAAATCGGGCTGAAAAGACATTTGCTTTTCTTGAAAAGGAGTCAAGAAATCAGTATTGTTGACTCTTATATCTTTGTGGTTTTTTTTATCTGATACCATAAATTCGGTATAACCAGCTTTTTCCATTAGCATGACCCGCCAAGAAAATCGAAAACCTTCTTCTGTCCAAAACAATTCATCTGGATAACACAAATAACGAAAAGGGAACAACAATTGAAAAGCCATGAAAAGGGTTAAAAAAAGAAGTTGCAATCGATGGATAGGAGAAAAGCTTTGTGTTTTTTCTCTTTTATTTTCGAATAAAATAAGGTTTGAAGAAAATAGTCTGGCAACAACCGATAGTATTTTTTTGTGAAGTGTAGGTTCGAAAAAGATCAAAGAACTAATAATCATCACATATGGGAAAACACCAATTGGAAACAAAATTCGAGTCAATAAATGGAAGACTACGATTAAGAAAAATCCAAATTTGCGTGTCTTTTTATTCAGCATCAAAAATACAATTCCTAGGTCATAAATTGCACCCACATAACTGAAGGCATAATGAACCCAAGTTTGATTCATGAAGTAACTCAAAACAGGAATTTTAGTGTTATCGGGCAACCAAATCTTCAAAGGCATCGCCTCCAACAACCAATCCGAATTGAGCTTAGCCAGACCAGCATAGATATAAACGATAGCTAATAATACTTTTAGAATATCGGTAGTCCAGCGTGGAATATTTTGAAAACGGATCTTTTCATTTTTATAAGCATCTACAGAAAAGTAACAATTGGCAGGCAAAAAGCAAAGTACCAAACTAATGATAGTAATAAAATAATAATGGTTGAGGTAAGTCGTTTTGTCCATGAGTTCGATATAAGTAAAACTCAAAAAGAAACTAGTAATAGCCCATTTATATTTATAGCCAATGGAAACAAATAGAGCAGCAATGGCACAAATGATAAAAATAATATAGGTGTAAACATCAATCGGTTTTACCCACTCAAAACCATAATAGGTAAAATGAAATTGTGGGGTTATATAAAATTTTTCTATCCAACCATAACTTGCAAACCGAATTAAACTCAAAAGCATCATTAAACCAAACGCTAGCCTAAAAAAGGCTAGCGATGCGGCTGATGTATATTGTTTGAAATAATTTTGAAACATGGAGTATATAATTAATAAGTGGTAATTTGAAAAATGATTTTCTAGTCACCATCACTATCTACATAGTCAACCGTGATTTTCAAAGCTTGCATCATATCTAATTTTAGGTAGATTACATTTTGTTGTGTAGCATCATATGCAGTAATCATTTTTGAATTGTCAGTGGTGATTTGAGTTACAAAATTCGAGTTCAATAAACCTACTTTGCTATAGATTGTTGCGAATTGTGCAGTAATGATATCGCTCAAATTTTGACCACTACGTACTGATTTTACGAAATCCAAATATGCTTTTAATCCTGGTCCAGTAGTATTATCGTTAAAACTTTTACCATTAAAAAAATCTTGAGAAGCTTGTATTGCTGTGGTATATAAGATTCCTGAAACATCTTTTTTGTAAAAGGCTTCTACTTTCTCTGGAAAAGTAGTCCCGCTAGAAAATACTCCTGATGGAATACCTAGTTTTCCCCCACGTACATCTTTTTCGAAGTTTTTTATATAGTCATTAACCGTTACACTTACTGAGCTAGTTAGAGTATTCCCATTATTGGCAATATAAGTAGCTTTATAACCTCCGTTCCAATCGTTTAAAACAGTATCGTTAATAGTTTTTAATGAAACTACCAAGTCGGTTAAATACTTTTTATAATTTGTGGCATTACTTCCAATATAAAAAGAAACAATTGTAGCATCTGTAGATCCTAAACCATTTAACACATAATCCAAAGCAGGTAAACCTTGCTTACTAAACTGAGATAGGAGACTAAAATTATAGGTACCAGCAGTAATATTGGTATTGATTCCAGCTGCATCTGCAGGGTAAGTATTGTTTCTTTCTTTAAAATAAATATCTTCTGCTTTCCCAAAATTATAAAGAGAAACATATTGAAAAGCTTTGTAAGCTTCTAGCCAAGATGCGCGTACAGTTACAAGATTTGCTTCCGTAGGTGTAGTGGTAAAAGTAGTTGCATCAGTAGTTAAGGTTTGCAACTTTACTTGATAATTGGTGTAAGCAGGCACAATGATATTGTTGGCCCAATGCGTCAAAAGCGCTGTTCTGTCATAACCATCATTTGAGGTGGTTGTTTCACCATCGGAGGAGGAACAAGCTGTGATGAGTACAAAAATGCTGAATAAAAAAAATATTTTTTTCATGTGTAGTGAGTTTATAGTTTTGAAGAGAAGGAACCTTATAATTTGGAGGTATTATAATCTAAATAGCAATTTGTTCAATCTTTTTTCAAATTTTGTATAAAAATACATAAACCAAGAGTAGTTGCCCACTCTTGGTTTATTTTTATTCTATTAGTTTATTGTTGCTGCTTGAGCTACTGAAAAACCAAATCTAGTTGCAATTTGTGTTGAAAATGTATCAAGATTAGCGTTTAAGTAATCTACATCCCATAAACCATTTGTTCCTTTGGTTATGTTGCTAAGGATAGTATCTACCTCTTCTTTTGTGAAATAAGGAGCATTTGTACCTGGTTTATTAGTATAACGAAGACTCATGATAAATCCGTACCCTTCTGAAAAGGAATGAAAAGCAGAAGCTCCGCTAATTAATTTTGCTTTTCCATCTTGTAAATAATAGACAGCACGAACTGCAGGTACCATTGCCAATTTAGCTTTAATAATATCTATTTGTGCATTTCTGGTATCATAATCGTTTGCAACAATAGCAGCTCTACCTTTGATAAATGCATTTTTGATATCAGTAGTCAAAGTATTGAAATCACTATCTGCACTTACTTGGTTAATATAGCTGTCCCAATATAGTGACCCGCCAGCACCATAAATGTAGCCGTAAGCTTCATCCCAATTGTGTTCCATGGTAGTATAATTTGATCCAGTTATAAGAACTTTATTGGTATTGTCATTCTTATTAGTCCCAGCATCAAGTGTTGAAGTACTCAAATAATTATTTACAATTTGATCCATAAAACAAGCACCCATCAATCCTTTTATTAGTACTTGTTGTGGTTCCAAACCATTTGCAGCAAACATACGTGTTTTAGTTCCATCAACAAATACTCCCGAAACTCCAGCTGAAGCTTGTACTTGTGGAAGTTTACTGGCGATAAAAGCATTGGTTAATTGAGTTTCAAATAAGGCTTGAACAGCTGTTTGTTCAGTAGTGGATCCTCCACCCAAAAAATTTGTAAAATAATCTAGTGAAGCTGCAGTTTTGTTTTTCAATTGTTTTCCAGATGCATTAAGATCTGTGGTAGAAAACGGATTATTTGTATTGGTGTACATATTAGACAAGACCGTGTTATCCGCTACAGTATTGTTTATTGCAGCGTTACTGATATAAGTTCCCATTTCTCCCAACATCAATAATCGACTTGTTTGTCCGGAATAATCTATTGTTGTTGCATTGTTTCTCACAAATGTGTAATCACTTGGGACAGTATAATTAAAAGTTGGTGTAGAATTGTCATCATTACTACATGATGTCAGTGATAATGCTGCTACAGCTACTGCTGCGAAAAGTAAATTCGAACGGATCATATTAATTTATTTAGAATGAATAAGAATAATTTTCTGCAAAGATAGCATCGAATTTAAGACACGCAAACTTTATTTAGATTATTTATAAATAATTTTTCGTGTTTATTTTTATTTAAAATAAATCTAAATAATTCTTGTTTAAGAAATTTTTAACCAATACTTTTGCTCTATGTTAAATCATTCTAAATAATAAAAATACATTAAAATGAACATTTCAACTTTAAAAGGTACTTTAATCTTAGGAACACTTGCCTTCTTTATTTCTTGTAGCAGTGATAACACAAATAATTCTGCTGTTTCAAAAAAAGAAGTAATTGAAAATTACGCAAACATTGCTTATGCCAATTATCAAAAGGCATATGATGATGCTGTAGTATTGGAATCTGCGATTACTACATTTACATCAAATCCTACTGATGCTAATTTTACATTGGCGAAAACGTCTTGGAAGGCTGCTAGAGAAAGCTACGGTACAACGGAAGCTTTTCGTTTTGCTGATGGACCAATAGATAATGCAGATGGACCAGAGGGTTTTATTAATTCATGGCCTTTGGATGAAAATTATATTGATTACGTACAAGGTGCTCCTAATGCTGGAATTATTAATGAGCCTGTTCTTTTTCCTATAATTAATAAAGATGTTTTGGAAGGTGAAAATGGAAAAAATGATAATGAAAAGTATGTAACAGTAGGATATCATGCGATCGAGTTTTTACTTTGGGGACAAGATTTAACACCTCCTTCGGCAAAATTACCTGGACAGAGACCCTACACTGATTATGTGCTTGTTGGAGGAACTGCAATGAACCAAGTAAGAAGAGCAACTTATCTAAAAGTGTGTGCAGATCTATTAACAGACCATTTACAGTATGTGGCTAATCAATGGAAACCAGGCGGACCTTACCGTACTACCTTTCTTGCTTTGAATGAAGATGTTGCCATCAAGAATATGTATAGAGGAGTTACTACTTTAATATCTGCAGAATTACCCTCTGAGCGTATGGAAGTTGCACTTGGGAATGAAGACCAAGAAGATGAACAATCTTGTTTTAGTGATAATACGCACCGAGATATTGCTTTAAATTTGCAAGGAGCAATTAATGTGTATCAAGGTAAATACAGTTCTATTGATGGAGCATCGCTAGAGGATTTGGTACAACAAGCAAATAGCACAACGTATACAGAAACGCAAACACAAATTGGACTTGCAACATCTTCTATAGCGGCAATAGCTATTCCATTTGACTATGCAATTTCTGGTGGAGCTACCTCTGTAGAAGGCGCTAAAGTAAAAGTTGCAGTAGTGGCAATTAAAAATTTAGCTAAAAATATTTTAGATGGGGCTACAAAAATTGGCATTTACGTAAATAGTTAAGTTTTAAATAAGTAATAAATTTAAAAGTGCTTCCTAAACAGGAGCACTTTTTATTGTTCTAATTAATATGAGAAATTTTAGTAAACTAGTTTTAGTTGTTTGTTGTTTTCAGTTGTTCAGCTGTAGCAATACTGATGCCGATTATGTTGCCTTGACTGCTGAGGATGGGGAACAATTTTCTGGAGGCGAGGTAACCGTGTTTAATACCTCTGGAGAAGCATTTGGTTTTTTTGCTCCCAATCTATCTTATGATGAGCAATCCGATTTCGGAATCGGGAATTCTTTTTTTAGGCAAAACTGGGTTACAGCACCCTCTTCTACTACAGCAAGAGATGGTTTGGGACCTTTTTTTAATGCTATTTCCTGTTCAAGTTGTCACTTCAAAGATGGACGTGGAAGACCGCAATATGCCGACAATGAAACGGGACATGGTTTATTGTTGCGTTTGAGTATTCCTGGTATGGATGCTCATGGTGCGGCATTACCTGATCCTATTTATGGAGGACAGCTACAAGATAACGCTATTTTGGGACAAACAACCAAAGGAACCTATGTTATAACATACACTCCAATCGTAGAAACTTACGCAGATGGCTCAACTGTTACTTTGCAGAAACCGATTTATACTATTGGTAATTTAGGTTTTGGAGCTTTGGCTTCCAATGTGCAAGTTTCGCCTAGAGTTGCCAATCAAGTAATAGGTTTAGGATTGTTAGAAGCAGTGCCAGAAGCGACAGTTTTAAATTTTATTAATCAAAATAATAAAAACGGTATTTCAGGAAAAGCCAATTATGTGTATGACATTGCTACCAAAAGTACCAAGCTAGGACGTTTTGGGTGGAAAGCAAATCAACCTAATATTCGTCAACAATCTGCTGCTGCTTTTTCTGGCGATATGGGAATCACAACTTCTTTGTTTCCAACAGAAAATATTCCAGCTGCCTTAAATGGGAGTGCTATTCCAAATGGAGGCAAACCAGAAATTTCAGATCCTAATTTTGATAAAGTAGTTTTTTATACGAGTACATTGGCAGTACCAGCACGTCGAAATTATACTGATGCCACAGTACTCGCAGGTAAGAAAACATTTGAAACAATAGGCTGCACTAGTTGTCATATCCCTAAAATGACGACAGGAAGTACTCATGTTGTTACAGCTTTACGCAATCAAGTCATTAGGCCTTATACAGATATGTTGTTACATGATATGGGGGATGCACTAGCAGACAATACACCCGATTTTTTAGCCACAGGTAAGGAGTGGAGAACGCAGCCATTATGGGGGATAGGTTTGATAAGTACCGTAAATAATCATACTTTTTTAATGCATGACGGTAGGGCCAAAAATGTAGAAGAAGCTATTTTATGGCATGGAGGAGAAGCTGATTATGCCAAATCAGAATATAAAAAATTAACAAAAACTGACCGTGAAGCATTATTAACCTTTATTAATTCATTGTAGTTTAAGATATAAATACAAAATAGATAATAACCGCAAACGATAGGTTTGCGGTTAAATATTATTGTAGTTTAATTTACTTGGATTATGGTGTTTTAGCGCTTGTTTTTAGTGGGGGTTCTGTCTCTTTCATAGTTAAATATTTTTGAAACCAAGAGATGGCGACTTCTGCACATTCTTGTAATTTGAGAGAGTCAGTACATATATTAGAGGATATAGAAATTATTTTCATCTCTTTTTCGGATTGTAATTGATCAAATGCAATTTTGTTACGATTAATGATTGGAACGTCTGTGCCATCAACTATCAATAAGGTGGGAGCTGTAATTTGGTAAAGTGTATCCAGCACTTTATCGGGTCGTCCACTTCTAGATACTACGGCTTTTATATCTTTTCCAAAATAAGCAGCAGCTCTCATTGCTGCAGCGGCTCCCATTTTAGTTCCCAAGTAACCAATTGGTAAATCGACAAGGTTTTTGTTTTGCATCAACCATTCGGTGCTACTTATTAAGCGACTTACTAATAAGTCTATATCAAACTTGTTTTCCAAAACATCTTCTTCCTCTTTCGTTAAGAGGGGTATCACCAATGTTCCCATTTTACGTTTCTGAATCAACTTAGAGAGAATTTTTGTTCCAGATTTTGTAGTGTTAGAAGTACTTACGCTGCAAAACAGTATAATTCCTGTTGCGTTAGCAGGGAGTACTAGTTTTCCTTTTAGTGTGACAAATTGCAACGGGATTTCTAATTTAATTTTTTCCATAGTAGTACTTGTTACATTAAAAAAATAAACCTAAATATGGGGTAGGATTTAAATAAAAGCTTGGGCTTTTGCCTAAAATCTTTCTATGGGGGAGAAAAACAATCTTTTTTATTAAAAGAAGAAGGTTTTAAAAACAATCACTTTATTCTTTTCTTTCGAAAATAAATTTCATCGTTATAATTGATGATTATCAGACTGTTAAAATAATTAACATAAAGATACTGAAAATCAATTAGTTTGTAGGTTGATAGAATGTTTTTTTTAATTTTAATTTGTAATAGAGGAGTTATAGTAGCAATTTTGGAGGAGATTGTAGAAGTATATTTATAGGTAAATCCAAAGACTCAATTTTTCTATTTCTACAGGACTCTAGTTATTTTGACTATTTTTACCCCAAACAAAGAGAAGATGGCATTGTTAGATCATATTAATTTAAAAGCACAAACAGATAAAAATACGGGCTTTGGTACTAATTCCAGTAGTTATGGAGGTCGTTTTATAAATAAAAACGGAGTGGCCAATGTCGAAAAAAGAGGAATGAATATGCTACAACGTATCAGTTGGTATCATACCTTAATTGATATGCCAATGTGGACGTTTATAGGTATTGTGATTGCTTTTTATATTAGTATCAACTTTGTATTTGCTATCATTTACTTTGGTATTGGTGTAGAACATTTGGATGGTATAGCACCTTCTGATACTGATTGGGAAAAATTTGGTAAAGCTTATTTTTTTAGCGCACAAACTTTTACTACGGTCGGGTACGGACATATTAGTCCCAAAGGGTTTTTGACAAGTGCACTTTCTGCAGGTGAAGCTTTGATAGGATTATTGAGTTTTGCTATAGCTACAGGGTTATTTTTTGGACGCTTTAGCAAACCAACGGCCTTTTTGAAATTTTCTCATAATGCTCTGATTGCTCCATATGATGGTATTTCTGGATTAATGATTAGAATGGTACCATTTAAGAATACTAATTTTACTGATGCCGAAGCTAAGATGACTTTGGGAATGAGTTTCGAAGAAAACGGCCAAATGGTTAATAGATTCTATACTTTAGATTTAGAATTAGTGCAAATCAATTCTCTAATTTTGAGCTGGACGCTCGTACATCCTATCAATGAACAAAGTCCTTTGTACGAATTTACAAAAGAAGATTTTGCTACTATTCAAGGAGAGTTATTGGTCTATATCAAAACATTCGATGATATGTTTAGTAGTACTGTAGCTGCTCGTACATCATATGTTTTTAGTGAAATTGTTTATGGTGCCAAATTTGTTCCAATGTATACTCGTAGTTTTGACAATTCCAAAACAATATTGGAATTGGATAAATTGAATGAATTTGAATCAATAACTATGTAAAATAGCTAGTTATGTTGGCATTTTACAGTAATCCTGCTTCTATATTCTGTAGGAATAGTTTATTCTAAAAATATAATTTTTGTTTATATTATTTTAATATTTGATGAACATTTTGCCTTTATTTTTTTGAATAGATTAAATAAAGTGTATATTTGTTTAATATTTAAATAAATATGTTAAACAAAATAAATACCACGTTCAGTATTAAAGACCTCGAAAACCTTTCGGGAGTAAAAGCGCACACGATTCGAATTTGGGAAAAAAGATATGATGTTTTTCAACCACTTCGTACCGATACCAATATTCGAATTTATGATTTAAAAAGTTTGCAAAAGCTTCTGAATATCAATTTTTTGCATCAATTTGGTTATAAGATCTCTAAGATCGCCACCTACTCTGATGAGGAAATACCCGCAATGGTTCGTACTATTGTTTCAGAAAAAAATTCTAAGAATCATGCAATCAATATTTTTAAGATTGCCATGATGAATTTTGATTATCAGTTGTTTGTAAAAACATATGATTGGTTGACGCAAGAAAAAACGTTTAGGCAAATCTTTATAGAAGTATTTATTCCATTGATGGAAGAAATAGGTCATTTGTGGCAAACAGATACTATTAGTCCTGCACATGAACATTTTGTATGTCATTTGATAAGGCAAAAAATCATCCTCAATATTCATGATGCACAGTTAAAAGATAGAACACAGTTTGACCGTACATTTGTATTATCACTACCGCTCAATGAAATTCATGATTTAGGGTTGCTTTACCTTAACTATGAAATTACCAATAAAGGATATCAGGTTGTTTATTTGGGGGAAAGTATGCCGATTGAAAGTTTAAAAGATTTGAAAATTCATTTTAGTAATATAATTTTTGTTTGTTACTTTACAGTACAACCTGTTGTAGATGAATTAGATGGGTATGTTGATGAAATGGC
This sequence comes from Flavobacterium psychraerolatum, assembly GCF_025960985.1. Classification (GTDB taxonomy): domain Bacteria; phylum Bacteroidota; class Bacteroidia; order Flavobacteriales; family Flavobacteriaceae; genus Flavobacterium. Next base: position 63,203 of record NZ_JAOQMX010000011.1, read on the forward strand.
TGCTAAGTTATTGGATGATGATTCGGAGATTTGGTTGCTTGGGCGAATGACTCTCAATATTAATAGGGATCAAATATCTAGTAAGGTTACTGTATTTGATTCGGCGTTTCAATTAATCCAAAAAATATAATCGTATTTATTGATAATTCAATAGTTAGTAAACAAATGAAAAAAAATATTACCATCATAGGTTCAGGATTTTCTGCTTTATCTGCTGCAAGTTATTTGGCAAAAGCGGGTCATAAAGTAACCGTTTTTGAGAAAAATGATAGTATTGGCGGACGAGCTAGACAATTTAAAGCAGAAGGATTTACCTTCGACATGGGACCAAGCTGGTATTGGATGCCCGATGTATTTGATCGTTTTTTTGCTGATTTTGGAAAAAAAACTACCGACTACTATGAGTTGATAAAACTTTCTCCTGCATATAACGTATATTATGGAGAACAGGATTTTATAGCAATAGCAGATAATTTGGAAGCAATCGTAACCACTTTTGAATCAATAGAGAAGGGTAGTGGTAAATACCTTAGGGAGTTTATCACCAAGGCCAAAAGCAATTATGATATTGCTATCAAAGATTTAGTGTATCGACCAGGAGTTTCTCCTTTGGAGTTGGTAACTATAGAAACAACCAAAAAAATAGGAGCGTTTTTTAGCACTATAAAGAGGGATGTTCGCAAGAAATTTAAAAACCAAAAATTGGTACATATTTTAGAATTTCCAGTTTTGTTTCTAGGAGCCAAACCGTCAGATACGCCCTCTTTTTATAGTTTTATGAATTATGCTGACTTTGGACTTGGAACGTGGCATCCCAAAACAGGTATGTTTGACGTTGTGAGAGCAATGCAGAGTCTAGCAACAGAACTAGGAGTAGTGTTTAAAACAAAATCTAATATTGAAGAAATAATTGTAGAAAATAATATTGCTAAAGCTATTGTGGTGAATGGGCATAGAATTAATTCGGACTTGGTTTTGAGTGGTGCCGATTACCACCATACCGAAACTTTATTGGACAAAAAGCACAGAGTGTATTCTGAAAAATATTGGGAAACAAGGGTTTTTGCACCTTCTTCTCTTTTATTTTATGTTGGTTTTAATAAAAAAATGAAGAATGTGGCGCATCACGATTTATTTTTTGATGTAGATTTTGATGCACATGCCAAAGATATTTATGATGAGCCCAAATGGCCACAAGATCCTTTATTTTATGCCAATTTTCCGTCTATAACAGATAAGTCTGCAGCTCCAGAAGGGATGGAATCGGCCTTTTTCTTAATTCCACTAGCACCTGGGATTATCGATACTGAGGAGTTAAGAGAACAATATTTTGATAAAATTATCAATCGATTTGAGACTATTACACAACAAAAAGTAAAAGATAATATTGTATATAAAAAGTCTTTTTGTAAAAATGATTTTGTGTCAGAATACAATTCGTACAAAGGAAATGCATACGGGATGGCCAATACATTATTGCAAACTGCTTTTTTACGTCCTAAATTAAAGAGCAAAAAAGTACAAAACTTATATTTCACAGGACAGTTAACGGTTCCAGGGCCAGGAGTTCCTCCAGCATTGATCTCGGGGAAATTAGTTTCTGAATTAATTATTAATCAATTTTTAGAGTCGTAAATATGAAAAATTTATTTGATACTGTTTCGTTTAAGTGCAGCAAGTTAGTGACTAAGAACTATAGTACCTCCTTTTCATTAGCGGTTAATATGTTGTCACCGAGCATCCGTAATGATATTTACAGCATTTATGGTTTTGTCCGTTTTGCTGACGAAATTGTAGATTCATTTCATGGCTACGATAAGGAAGAACTGATTAATGATTTTGAAAAAGAATATTATAAAGCCTTTAAAGCTGGGATAAGTCTCAACCCTATTTTAAATGCCTTTCAACATACTGTAAAAGAGAATAATATTTCAGACGATCTTGTTCAGTCTTTTTTAAAGAGCATGAAATTGGATTTGATAAAATTAAATTACGATAATAAAGAAGACTATAATGAGTACATTTATGGTTCTGCAGATGTAGTTGGTTTAATGTGTTTAAAGGTTTTTGTAAAAGGAAATAATGATAAATATGAAGCTTTAAAAATGGAAGCCATGCGTTTGGGGTCTGCTTTTCAAAAGGTAAATTTTCTAAGGGATTTGAAGGATGATAACTTGATTTTAAATCGAAATTATTTTCCAGGTGTCAACTTGAAATCTTTCGATGAAAATAGTAAAAAAGCCATCATAGCAGAGATTGAGGAAGATTTTAGGATTGCACATCAAGGAATAAAAAAGTTACCAATCGAAGCTAAATTTGGAGTCTACACTGCCTATATATATTACAAAAAATTACTGCATAAGCTGGAGAAGACACCTTCGCACGAAATAGGAAACACTAGAATACGTGTGTCAAATTACTCCAAAATGGGATTGCTAGCCAAATCTTTTGTATCCTATAAATTAAAATTAGTTTAACTATTGATAAATTAAAACTTAAAAATAATGATTTCATTTTTTATCACACTAGTTGTTTTTTTACTCATGGAATGTGTTACTTGGTTGACACATAAATATGTAATGCATGGTTTTATGTGGTATTTTCACGCAGATCACCACCAACCCAAGTATGCCAATGTATTTGAGCGAAACGATATTTTCTTTGTAATTTTTGCGATTCCAGCTATCGTACTATTTTATTTTGGTGAACAAGCAGGATTTAATTATTTGTTTTTTATAGGTCTTGGAATTACGATTTACGGTTTTTGTTATTTTATGATTCATGATATTTTAATTCATCAACGTTTTAAATTATTTAAAAACACTAAGAATGCTTATTTAATTGGTTTAAGAAAGGGTCACAAAATACACCACAAGCATTTGGGTAAAGAAGAAGGAGAGTGCTTCGGAATGCTTTTCGTACCCTTTATGTATTGGAAAAGGTAGCTTCTTGTTTAAAGTTTACCGCTCCGCTTTAAATTAAATAGTCAGGTAACGGGCTTAAAAGATAAAAAATTTTAACGCTAAATAAATTTTTTAAAAATGTCATTATATCTTATTTTAAATATAGCTTCCTTTATTATTCCATTTCTCTACAGTTTCGAAAAAAAAATGCAATTTAGCAAACGTTGGAAAGCATTCTTTCCTTCTTTGTTGATTTCTGCAGCTTTTTTTATCTCTTGGGATATTTATTTTACAAAAATTGGAGTATGGCATTTTAATCCAAGATACCATACAGGGATTGAGATTTTTGGATTGCCAATAGAGGAGTGGTTATTCTTTTTTTGTATCCCTTACGCAAGTCTGTTCATTCATTTTGCCTTTCATTATTTCTTACCCAAAATAACAATAAGTATCAAAAATGTATTTCGTATTTATGCTTTAATTATCGTACTAGTCTCTCCCATATTAATACTCAATTGGGGTAAGTGGTACACAACAGTAAATTACAGTTTATTAATCATTTTGTTAACTTATACGGTTATCAATAGCCCGAAAATACTTCAAACTTTTTTCATCACGTTCTTAATCATCTTAATCCCTTTTGCATTAGTTAATGGAATTTTAACAGGAAGCTTTATTGAGCAACCAGTAGTATATTATAATGATCTAGAAAACCTTGGTTTTCGATTAGGAACTATCCCGGTTGAAGATATTGGTTATGCCTTTTCGATGTTATTAATGACATTGGTTATTATGGAAAAATTGGAGAATAAAGAGAAGAAGAATGAAGATTCTTTGGTTTCTCGATAGTTATCGGAATGCCGAAAAAGGTGTTCAAGCTGTACGGTCCTTGCTTTTTTTTATTTTATAAAAAAAAGTAAAAAAAGGAGCTCGACTAACATCCTTAACTTAAAACAACGGTAGAATTTAAATTGTTTTTTCTTATTTGAAATATAAGAATGAAATAGATAATCTAGTTTATCCGTCCAATAATTTATTTTATCCTTGTCTCAAAAATAACCCAAATCGGTAAAGGATAGTTCTATTTAAAAAAATATTATATTATGAAATTATATAAAAAAGAATCTGTACAATACGTTGATGCAACATTAGAAGACTGTTGGGCTTTTTTTTCGAGCCCTAAAAACCTGCAAAAGATAACTCCAGAAACCATGGGTTTTCAAATCACCGATTATGATGGCAAAAATATGTATGCAGGCCAAATTATACAATACAAAGTATCACCTCTATTGGGATTGAAATTACCATGGGTAACTGAAATCACGGTTGTTGAGGATAAAAGTTATTTTATAGACGAACAACGATTTGGACCTTATGCTTTATGGCACCACAAACACTTTTTTGAAGCCACAGCAACTGGTGTGAAAATGACTGATGTTGTACATTATGGATTACCATTGGGCTTTTTAGGACGTATTATGAATACTTTAGTGGTCAAAAGTAAGCTAAACGAAATATTCGCTTACCGTGAAATATCAGTGAATAAAATTTTTAACAACAAGTAATGAACAAAGCAAAAGTCTCCGTTTTTTGGTTCCGTAGAGATATAAGATTAGAAGATAATGTAGGTTTGTTTCATGCCTTACAGTCTGATTATCCTGTACTTCCAATATTTATTTTTGACGATGTGATTCTAGAGCAATTGCCTCAAGATGATGCAAGAGTATCTTTTATTTATGAGTCATTATTTATAATAAACACAAAGCTAGAAACTCTTGGAAGCTCCTTATTAGTCAAAAAGGGGAAAACCAAAAAGGTGTGGGAAATTTTGATGCAAGAGTATGAAGTGCAAGAAGTATTTTGGAACAAAGATTACGAACCTTATGCCATTGCACGTGATTCGTTTATAGCTGATGAATTAAAATCAAATAATATTAAGAGTTACAGTTTCAAAGATCAAGTTATTTTTGAAGAGAGTGAGATTACCAAGGCCGATGGATTACCTTATACGGTTTATACCCCCTTCAAAAATAAATGGTTAGACAACTATAAAACTAATACTCCTGTCACGGAGTATAACACGGAGGATTATTTTGCTCATTTTTGTAAATTAAAGTTTGAATTTCCTATAATTGAGGCAATAGGATTTATCATGAGTTCTATAAAAGTCAAACCGCATAATTTAACTCAAATTAAAACATATCAAGAAACTCGAGACTTTCCTGCCATAGATGCAACTTCTTATCTGTCGCCACACTTGCGATTTGGTACAGTGAGTATTCGTAAATTGGTATTGTGGGCTGCTAAGACAAATGCTGTATTTTTGAGCGAATTGATATGGAGAGAATTTTTTATGCAAATTTTATTTCACTTCCCAAAAGTAGTCACACAAAATTTCAAAAGCTCCTATGATGGAATTCAATGGAGAAATAATGAAGATGATTTTGAAAAATGGTGTTCAGGGAACACTGGTTATCCTATGGTAGATGCTGGTATGCGTGAACTCAACGCAACAGGCTATATGCACAATCGTGTGCGAATGGTTGTAGCCAGTTTTCTATGCAAACATTTAATGATTTCATGGCAATGGGGCGAAGCTTATTTTGCTCAAAAATTATTGGATTATGACTTATCGGCCAATGTTGGGAATTGGCAATGGGCAGCAGGAACTGGTTGTGATGCGGCACCCTATTTTCGTGTTTTTAATCCAACAATCCAAATGAAAAAATTTGACGAAAAAGCAATTTACGTTCGCAAATGGATTCCCGAATTTGATTTGGGGTATGTAGCTCCAATGGTAGAGCATGCTTTTGCACGTGATCGTGCCATAGCAACGTACAAAGCTGGAATTGTAAAATAAATAGAACCAAAATATAGCAAATTTAGTATTATGAAAGCGAGTATAAGTACATTTATTTCCGGTCTTTTTGAATTGTAATTAATTTGTGAAAGTGGCGTTCCATACTAGTAAGCTATAAAATAGAGAGAAGATGAAAAAACAAGTTTTAATAACAGGAGGTACAGGTTTTGTAGGACGCCATTTAACGCAATTGTTGATTGATAACGGTTATAATGTTAGTGTTTTGAGTCGATCTAAAAAAGAAAACAAGCCCTCCATTTCCTATTACGTTTGGGATATAAAAGAACAATTCATAGATGAGGAAGCAGTTATCAAAGCCGATTATATCATTCATTTAGCTGGAGAAAATATTGCGGGTAGTCGTTGGACTGCAGAACGCAAAAAGAATATTATTGATAGTCGAGTAACCCCAATCTCTTTGATTAATTCTGTTTTGAAAAAACATAATAAAAAATTGGATGCTTTTATTTCGGCTTCAGGGGTCGGTATTTATGGAGCGATAACTGATGCTAAAATTTGTAAAGAAAATACAGCTGCCGAAGATGACTTTCTTGGGATAACTTGCCAAAATTGGGAAGCTGCAGCCGATACTATAGCTTCTAGTACAAATCGAATAGTGAAGGTTCGTACGGGTTTGGTCTTGGGTAAAAATGGTGGTTTTTTAAAAAAAATGCTTCCAATTTTTAAATGGGGACTAGGATCACCTTTAGGATCGGGTAAACAATATATGCCTTGGATTCATATTGATGATTTGTGTGGTATCTATTTATTAGCCTTAAAAAAAGAAGAAATGAATGGTGCTTATAATGCTACAATTCAAGATAGTACAACCAACAAAGAATTCTCCAAAACTTTGACTATGATAGTAGGATACAAAATGTGGTTTCCCGCAGTGCCGGCTTTTATATTGCGACTGGTGTTGGGAGAGATGGCTGTAATTGTTTTGGAAGGAAGAAGAGTGTCGTCCAGTAAAATTGAAAAACAAGGATTTCGTTTTAAATATATCAATCTAGAAACGGCAATCCGAAGCTGTTTGTAGTGTTTTTATTTATATAGTTATAATCAACTTTAAAATTGTGTAATAATATCAGAATGCTGTACTGGAAAAAAATATATTAAAAAAAAAACAGAAGTTTATTGAAACTGATTTCAATAAACTTCTGTAAAGATATTTTTGTTATTATTTATTAGTTAATTCATTTAAGTCTAAGCTAACTGTTTAACATTACTGGCATTACCAACATAGTAACTGTTTCACCTTCTTCAAGACCATCTACAGGTGTTAATATACCTGCTCTGTTTGGCAATGACATCTCTAACATTATCATGTCTGATTGTAAGTTAGTTAACATCTCTGTTAAGAAACGAGAGTTAAATCCAATTTGCATGTCGTCACCTTGATAGTCACAAGTCAATCTTTCTTCGGCTTTATTAGAGTAATCAATATCTTCAGCACTTACATTCAATTCAGCTCCAGCAATTTTTAAACGAATTTGGTGAGTAGTCTTGTTAGAAAAAATAGCCACACGACGTACAGAACTCAAAAATTGAGAACGGTCTATCATCAATTTGTTTGGATTTTCTTTTGGGATAACGGCTTCGTAGTTTGGATATTTTCCATCAATCAAACGACACATTAAGTTGTAGTTATCAAAAGTGAAAGTAGCATTTGAATCGTTGTATTCAATTTTTACTTCAGCATCTGAAGTAGAAAGAATATTTTTCAAAATTGTCAACGGTTTCTTTGGCATGATAAAATCGGCTACTTCAGATGCTTTAACATCTGTACGAGCGTATTTTACCAACTTATGAGCATCGGTAGCAACAAAGATTAAACCTTCTGGAGAAAATTGGAAAAACACTCCTGACATCACGGGACGTAAATCATCATTTCCAGCAGCAAAAATAGTTTTGCTAATGGCAGTTGCCAAAACATCTGCAGGCACTAAAGTTACTGATGGTTCATCGAGATTTACCGATTTCGGGAATTCTGCTCCTGGTGCATATGCCAAAGCATATTTTCCAGAGTTAGAGCTAATTTCGATCGTACTGTTTTCTTCAACTGTAAAAGTCAATGGTTGTTCCGGAAATGTTTTTAAGATTTCTAAAAGTAATTTTGCTGGTACTGCAACACTTCCTTGGCTTGTAGAATCAATCTCCAATGTTGCTGACATGGTTGTTTCCAAATCGGAAGCAGAGACAGTCAATTCATTATTGTTTAATTCAAAAAGAAAGTTATCTAAAATAGGTAACGTATTACTACTATTGATAACACTTCCTAAAACTTGTAATTGTTTTAATAAGTACGAACTCGATACTATAAATTTCATCTGTTATGTTTTATTTTTTGAAATATGTATTGTGATTTTAATTTGTAAAAATAGAATACATTTTACAAATATATCGTAATCTAATTTAGTATTGAAAATTATTTATTAACACTATTTGCTGTATTTCTTTTTTCGAATGTAGGTAAATAGAAAGCCAAAAATACCAAGTATAACAAGGGGAAGTCCTATGGTTAGGAGTTGCGTTTGAGTGTATTTGTCAGATACTTTGTTTTTGTCCAATAATGGTAAATCCAAATCTTTGGATCGAATGTTAATAAGTCCTGTATCATCCAACAGATAATTGATGCAATTAAGCATAAAATCCTTGTTATCGTATAGATTTCCTGACCGCTGATCAAAGCCTAATTCTACTGGAGAACCATCTTTGTCCAACTGATTTTTAATTAAATCACCATCTGAGATGACTATCATTTTGCTCGGTTTTCCAACTGCTTGGAAGTCTTTTTGTTTAAAAGGCAAGACACGATTTTGAAAAACCGATTTAAAATTACCTTCTAGTAAAACACTAAGCGGTAGATTTCCAGAATTGATATAATGATTCGGACTTGTTTCCTCGCTTACCATATTCAGGTTAATTTCGACTGGTGTTCCAATTTTTTTTGAATATTTTGAAGACTGCAATAAGACTGTCTTTTTGATCCCATTTTTCAAAGTGTCGATTGGATTGGCAAAGTCAAATTTAATACCACCCAAATTTTTCACGATCGGGTGCTGACTCTCAGGATAAACCAATGGAGCAAATTTCCAATTGAAATCTTGGTATTGTGTCGCACTTCCTTGTTCGCCAGTGGCTAGTTTTATTGGGCTGCCTTGTTCGTCTTTTACAAGGTCAGGATTGATTCGAAAACCGTATTTAAAGAACATATCGTTTAGTCCTAGATCTTTTGGAAAAGCTAGTGTAGCGCCAGCAGGATTATAAAGACTATCCATCTCTGCAGTTACTTGGTCAATCAACCATAAACTTTTTCCACCATTGATGATAAATTGATCTAAGACTTGTTTTTCTGCATCAGAGAAGGTTTCTGTAGGTTTGGCAATTATTGCCAAATCGTATTTTTTCAAAGCTTCTAAGCTGTTGATCGGGTCTGTAGCAACAGAGTCCAAGGTGAATGGACCTATATGGTAACTTTCTTTTATTTGTAAAAGAAATTTTGCCATCCTAATATCTTGTAACTCTCCGTTTCCTTTGATTACTGCTATTTTCTTATGTTTATCGACTGTAATTTTATTCAAAGCATCAGCAATTGAATACTCTAGGTGTTGTACCGATCCAATAACTTTATCGGTCGTTGAAGCTCCCATGATATTCTTCAATAAGGGAATGTTCACTTCTTTATTCTTATAATAGGCTATAGCCCATGGGAAAACCATAGCTTGCGATTGTTTTCCTTTGTCGTCAACGGTGATGTTTACAGGTGTAAGTCCCTTTGAATAAAGTGACTTGATATTATCCATACTAGAATCTTCATTTTCTAATGGATCTATAAATTCAAAATTGATATTTTTATTATAGGCTTGAAATTCTTCTAGTAATTGTCTTGTTTCTTGCTGTAAACGTTTGAATTCAGCAGGTAAATCACCTTGCATATAAATTTTTATAAACAAAGGTTCTTTGACTTGTTTGACAATTTTCAAGGACGTATCGGATAAGGTATATCGTTTGTCTTTGGTTAAATCAAAACGGTGGAAAAAGAAGCTGCCAATTCCGTTTAATAACAACAATATTGCAATAGTAAAAAGCACTGTTTTACTATTTTTATTTAGTGAATATCCCATTACAATTGAACGGATTTAAGTTTATAAACGGTAAAAGAAAGAAAGGCAATGGTAATACTTATAAAATAAATAATATCTCTAGTATCCAATACACCTCTGCTCATACTTTTAAAATGTTCCTGCATACCCACTGCGCTAATGACATTAGAAAAAGAAGGAACAACACTTGCAATACCGTCAAAACCAAAAAAGAAAAAGAAGGATATAAATACAGAAATTAGAAAAGCTACAATCTGATTATCGGATAGTGAAGAGGTAAAAACCCCAATGGATGAATAGCCAGCAATAAGAAAAAGTAATCCAAAATAGGATCCCATGGTACTACCCATATCAATGTTTCCTTCTGGTGCGCCCAAATTCGAAATAGCAAAAACATAGATTAATGTTGGTATGATTGCGATTAAAATAAGCAAAAAAGCGCCTAGAAATTTACCATTGACGATTTCCCAAATTGATAATGGTTTGGTCAAAAGTAACTCTAATGTGCCTTGTTTTTTTTCATCAGAGAAACTGCGCATTGTTACCGCAGGAATTAGGAAAAGTAATATCCAAGGAGATAATGTGAAAAATGGACTCATATCTGCGAATCCTGAATTTAGGATGTTATAATCTCCTTCAAATACCCATAGGAATAATCCGTTGAGAATAAGAAAGAGCGCTATTACCAAATATCCAATTGGAGAACCAAAAAATGATTTAAGTTCTCTTAATGCAATTGATTTCATTAAATTTTCTTTATAATTAATACATCTTGATGTTCGTTAAATTCACCTGGTTCTACACCTGACCAATTTCCTCTTATAAAACGGGTAACTTGTAAATGGTGCTTCTCAAAAAGAGTCATGAGGTATTCTTTATGATAGGCGACGTTTGCTTCTTTTACGTTTTTATCCATCAATGAATAATTACCATAATCATACGGGAATTTTTTTGATCCATTATTGTTCATGGATTTTTTACTTTGCTCATCTATAATAAAAAAGGTACAGAAACATATTTTATCTTTTCGTAATACTCTTTGTATTTGCTGGATATAATTCTCTACATCTTCAGGCATCATGTGTGTAAATACAGAGGTCAAAAAAACAAAATCAAAGCTGTCATTTAAATACGGGAATTTCAAGCTTGCTGCTTTGTCAGTGGTGGAAAGGTTGTATAAATCGTTTCTAAGAGGTATCAATTGGAAATTAAAATTCGGAAATTTATTTCCAATATTTTGGTTACACCAATTAACTCCTTTTTTTACAATATCAAAACCTTCATAACGTCCTTTACTAGACAGGTAGGTTGTGAAAGGAATCGACATTCGACCGATTCCAGATCCAACATCCAAAATCGAACTTTCAGGAGTTAGATTTCCATATTTTTTAAAATATTCAAAAAACATTTGGCCAACTTTGAGGTAGTCACCAGCCCCTGTAAATATCATACCTTTGGGAGGTACAAGTGATGTTTTGTCTCGAAAAATATCAGTTGGGAAATAGATTATTTTTCGTATTCCGTATCGAAAAGGGATTGGTAATGCATAAAATAGTTTCCTAATTATTGGATTCATGAATTTCTATTTAAATTGAATATTAACCACATCTCTATAATTGAGTCCCAAAAGGCTATTAGCAGAACCAACAGTTGATGGATTGCTACGAAAAATAGCGATTTCAAGAAACCCTGCTTCATTGAAAAGGGCTAATTTTTCTCCCTCATAATTTTTAATTGGATATTTGTCTGAATTAGCAATATCAGAATAGCGAGGCAAGATAGTTTTTATATTCTTTGTTTTCAATATTACCTCGTACGGGCGACCTTTAGCTACTTCAATAAATTGCTTTTTACTAATATTGGTGACTACATTCCCCAAATGGTCTATATAGATAACATTACCTTTGAGTGTAGTATTATCTGCCGAGATTGTAGCTTGCAAATCGGTTACTTGCTTAATAGTATTCGTTTCTTTACCTACAATACTTAGTGAACCACCTTTAGCAATATGACAGGCTACTTTAACAAAAACATCCATGTCTGTTGCGCTACTTTCCAAACGATCGTGAATATTAATAGAAACAATTTTTTGAGGAACAATTTTTTGCGAAAGCATACTCAATATTCCATTATCAGCAGCAATAAAGTAATGATCATTCCATTGCATCGCTAGATGTTGGTTCTCTTTGTTTAATTCCAAATCAACTCCAATAATGTGCACCGTACCTTTTGGAAAACTAGCATAAGCAGCTCCAATCATGTAACTTGCCTCAACCGTATTGAATGGGTCAATGTTATGTGAAATGTCAATAATAGTACTTTCGGGATATTCAGATAGTAATTTTCCCTTCAAAGCACCTACAAAGTGATCTTTCAAGCCATAATCGGTAGTGAGGGTAATTATTGACATAATTTTGTTTATAACTATTACTGGAATCTAAAAATAATTTTTATTAAATTTGAGAAGTGCAAAGCTAATAATAGTAATCTCAAAAACGCAATAAAACGAAAAACAAATTCCGCTTAATTAAGAAAAAAGTAAGATTTATTTCTTAAATTGTATTATGAAATTAGTTGTCTGAATGTTAATTTAAAACTGCAAAATTTGAACGAAAGAATTATCGAGCTCATAGACATCGCACCAAAAGAGTTTTGGGGCGCTCAAGACTCTCATCTTGAAATGATTAAAAAGTACTACCCGAAACTAAAAATTGTGGCGAGAGGCACAACGTTGAAGGCTTTTGGAGAAAAAGAAATCTTAGATGAATTCGAAAAACGATTTCAGCGACTATTATTACATTTTTCAAGGTATAACAATATTGATGACAATGTAATTGAGCGTGTTATTATGGGGGATAGTGATGAAATAAAAAAAGCCACTATTAACGATAAAATTTTGGTGCATGGTGTAGGAGGTAAGATGATTAAAGCACTCACTCCCAACCAACAATTATTGGTCGATACTATTAATAAAAATGATATGGTATTTGCTGTTGGCCCTGCTGGTACAGGTAAAACTTATACAGGGGTGGCAATGGCTGTAAGAGCATTAAAGGAAAAACAAGTCAAAAAAATCATTTTAACACGTCCAGCGGTAGAAGCAGGAGAAAATTTAGGTTTTTTGCCAGGGGATATGAAAGATAAATTGGATCCATATATGCAGCCTCTTTACGATGCGCTTAGAGATATGATTCCAAGTGAAAAACTAGAAGATTATATCACCAAAGGGATTATTCAAATTGCACCGCTCGCATTTATGCGTGGTCGTACGCTAGATCATGCGTTTGTTATTTTGGATGAAGCACAAAATACAACGCATTCACAAATGAAGATGTTTTTGACTCGAATGGGGAAAAATGCCAAATTCATGATTACAGGAGATCCAGGACAAGTAGATTTGCCAAGAAGAACAATTTCGGGGTTAAAAGAAGCATTGCTGGTCTTAAAAGATATTGAAGGAATCGGAATTATTTATCTTGACGATAAGGATATCGTGAGACATAAATTAGTAAAAAAAGTAATTGATGCATACAAATACACTGAAAATACCGATTAATTTTCAGTAGCTTTGCTAAATAAACGACCTCAATTGAGGTCGTTTTCATTAAGTAAAACATAAAATAAAACAATATATTGAAAACAGTATTGATTACAGGAGCTTGTGGCGGAATTGGAAAAGCTACGGCCTTGTATTTTGCAAATCATGGTTGGAATGTTATTGCCACTATGATTTGTGTCGAAAAAGGAGTAACATTGGAAAAAGTAGAATCCATTTCGTGTTTTGAATTGGATGTTACCTCCACCGAAAGTATCAAAAAATGTAAAGAAGCCATTCTACAAGAATATACCACCATTGATGTTGTTATTAATAATGCAGGAATTGGGTATCGAAGTTTTGTTGAATTATCTGAAGATCAAAAAATTGATGCTATTGTAGATGTAAATTGGTTAGGTGTCGTTAAGGTTTGCCGCACTTTTATTCCTACTTTTAGAAAACAAAATCAAGGTTTATTTATTAACATTACTTCCATTGCTGGATTGGTAAACCTTCCTTTGGGGAGTTTTTACCATTCGACCAAACATGCTGTTGAAAGTTTTTCTGAATGTATGGCTTATGAAGTGAAAGACTTTAATATTGGAGTTGCAACGGTACAATTTGGAAATACACCTTCAAATTTTCAAAAAAATGTATCAAAATGTCCTGAATCAAGTATTCCTTCCTATGATCGCTTGATGCAAAAAATCAATAGTTTGTTAGAAAAAAAGACAAAAAAAAATGTAGATTTAAAGAAGGATATTGTAGAACAGCTTTTTCAAATTGCTAGTAAACCACCAAAAAACTTCAAAAGATATACTATTGGATTTGATGCTAATCTTTTAAATATTTTGAGAAAACGATTAGGGTATCGATTGTTTTCTAGAATTATTAGAAAATCAGTCTGTTAGAAATAAAATTATAACTCTAATAATAAAGTAAGATTATTATAATTTTTTTTAAATTGTTGACTATGTACCAATTAGGAGACTACAGAAACATAAAGCATAGGCTATTTTGAGTTTATTATAGGTTATAATAAAACTACAAGTATTGATTAAGAGTCATAAATTTAGTTAATTTTCAAAAATAGAGTTCCAATCATTAAATTCGAGGTCGGTGAGGGTATACTCATTCAAACTTTCTATAAAAAGTAGATAAGCCTTATTGAATAGGGATTTTAATTTACAATTGTGTAATTTGAAGATACATGGTTTTGTATCACAGTTTACTATTGGCGAGTCGTCTTGTTCCAATAAATGTATTAAATCACCCAATGGATATAATTTTGCTTTTTCAGAAATGGTTATCCCCCCTTTGGCTCCTCTTTTTGTGTTTACAAGTTCATTGGCTCCCAAAAATTGAACCACTTTAATGAGATGGTTGCGTGAGATTTTGAATGTACTTGCTAAATCATCCAAAGAACTTTGAGAAGGCTCCTTTTTTTGATTTAAATACATTAATACACGCATACTAAAATCGGTAAAGTGGTTTAATTTCATGTTTGTTTATTTTTAATCTAATGCTAATAATTGGGGGCCAAATTCTTCATAAAAAACAGATTCTTTTGTGACACCAAGTTCTATTAAAGTTTGGTACTGCTTTTTAATAAAAAGTTCTGGTCCGCAAATATAATATTTTGCATCGTTAATAATTATTTCTTCTTTATAATTATGCAAGTCTGCTCTTCCTTCAATAGCATTCGTTAAGGTTTCGGGCATTGATTCGTAGAAAACGAAAGAAGTCAACCAATTCTCATTTACGTTCAATTCTTCAATTCGGTCTTTAAAAGCATGTACATTTTCATTTCGACAACTATGAATCCAGATGGTTTTGTTTTTTTGTAGTGCATTCTTATTAGCTTCTACCATACTCATTAAGGGAGTTACTCCTACGCCACCACTAATTAATACCAATGGATTTACCGATTCTGGATCGGCATAAAAAACGCCTGCGGGAGCAGTAACTTCAATAGGGTCTCCAATTTTTTTGTTATGTAGTACATTCGAAACAATACCGTCTGGAGTAGGGCACCCTTTTTCACTTTTAACAGAAATTCGGTAATAGTCCTCGTTAAAGCTTGTTGATAAACTATACTGTCTAGGTTGTTCATACCCCAATTCAGGAACAAATATTTTAACAGAAATATATTGTCCAGGAAAAAAAGAAACTATTGCCTTCCTGTCTTGAGGTTTT
This sequence comes from Flavobacterium psychraerolatum, assembly GCF_025960985.1. Lineage (GTDB taxonomy): Bacteria > Bacteroidota > Bacteroidia > Flavobacteriales > Flavobacteriaceae > Flavobacterium. The sequence goes on from NZ_JAOQMX010000011.1 coordinate 78,803, forward strand.
AGATAAAAGGATTTAATTTCATCACTTTCAGTAACGATTTTATCAATTATAAAAGTTCTCCAACCCTTCCAGCCTCCTTCGCTTTTCGCTGATTTTTGGTACATTTCAGCTTCAATAGATATCATAATTTGAGCCAATTCAGTATATGCACAGGTCCAAGCATCAACCAATTCTATAGTAGCGGCATTTCCCAAAACTTCTTTAATTGATTCAATCAAGTGGTGCCCAACAATGTCATATTGCTCAGGAAGTATGTTTAAACTCACATGTTTATTTCCGATAGATTTTAAAACATTAATCAAAACACTTGGGTCGTCTATATTTTCGGCATAAGCCAAAACGGCACCTGTTAATGCATTTTGTTGCTTTCCACTGGCTTGGTTCGCCATATTAAATATATTCTTTAGTTCAGGATTACTTGTTAACATTCGTTGATAAAAGTAAGTTACTAAGGCATTACCACTAGATTTTAATACAGGTACTGTCGATTTCACTAATTCTTTTTGTTGTACATTCATGATGTTATGATTTTATTTTTACAAAGATATACTAAAAAGTTGATTGTTATATATGAAATACAACAATTAATTTTTTAGTACTATTTTGATTAAGAAAGGGTAGGGGAATACTTGTTGTTATAATAGTTTGGCATTACTTTTTGGAAAGTTTAGAAAGACTATTGCAAGTCTATTTTTAAAATGATAATTTTGAAATTATTGTAATTGAAAATAAAAGCAGAAATGTCAATTGATAAAATAAAAGTCATCATTACCGATCTAGATGGGACACTATTAAATACAAATCATGAAATATCGACTTATACTCAGACCATATTTCGAGAATTATACAAACAAAATTATTTGATTATTGTTGCAACAGGTAGACATCATCTAGATGCTATGCCCTTAGTAGCAAGTTTAGGGTTCCCAATCTATTTGGTGACTTCAAACGGAGCACGTATTCACTCACCAGAAAAAGAACTTTTATTTTCTTTTGATATCGAAAGCGATGCAGTAAAATCTGTTCTGGAATTAGAGATTGATCCTGAAATTACTACAGTGCTTTTTAAAGAAAATGTATGGCAAACTAATAAGTATAACCAGAAATTAAACAGTTTTCAAAAAGAATTGAACTATGCTCCCGAGTTAGTAGATTTTAAGGATGTAACTGATTTTAAAGCGATAAAGATGTTCTTCACGCACGAGAGTCACGGAAAATTAATTGATCTACGAGATCGAATTTTAGTCGATCATGATGGAGTCTTTAGTCATGCTTTCAGTTTGCCATATTGTTTGGAGTTTATGGATAAATCGGTAGATAAAAGTGTTGCGATTGCAATGATTCTAGAAATAGAAAACTATACTTTTGATCAAGCGATTTCTTTTGGAGATGGTTATAATGACGAAGGAATGCTTATGGCAACTGCCAAAGGGTTATTGATGGGTAATGCACCAGATAGTTTGAAAAATAAACTAGCGCATTTGGAAGTGATTCTTACTAATTCTCAAAACGGAGTAGCGTATTATTTAGCCGAAAAAATTTTGAATCAGTCCGAAGTATTAGGTAATTAAGTTTTAATAAATCTCGAAATCAAACGCACATCATTGATTAATTTTTGATGTATTTTCTAAAAATAATCCTAAATTTGTAGCTTGATAACAACAACACAACATTTTTTCAAATGAGCAATACAATAACTACAACTGATTTTAATTTTCCAAATCAAAAATCTGTTTATAGAGGTAAAGTAAGAGAAGTATATAATATCAATGACAATCTATTAGTAATGATAGCCACTGACAGGTTATCTGCATTTGATGTAGTTTTGCCAGAAGGGATCCCGTACAAAGGACAAATTCTTAATCAAATTGCAACCAAATTTATGGAGTTAACGGCTGATATTGTACCAAATTGGTTAATTGCTACTCCAGATCCAAGTGTTGCTGTTGGACATTTATGTACGCCTTTTAAGGTAGAAATGGTGATCCGTGGGTATTTATCTGGACATGCTTCACGCGAATATACTGAAGGAAAAAGAAGTATTTGTGGTGTTGCAATGCCCGAAGGATTGAAAGAAAATGATAAGTTTCCGGAACCAATAATTACACCTACTACCAAGGCTGATAACGGAGAACACGATGCAGATATTTCGAGAGAAGCAATCTTAGCAAACGGAATCGTTACAGAAGAAGATTATGTAGTGTTAGAAAAATACACACGTGCATTGTTTCAAAGAGGAACAGAAATCGCTGCGAGTCGTGGATTAATTTTGGTAGATACCAAATATGAATTTGGAAAAACCAAAGAAGGTGTGATCGTTTTGATTGACGAAATTCATACTCCAGATTCTTCTCGTTATTTTTATGCTGAAGGATATCAAGAAAGACAAAATAGTGGAGAAGAACAAAAACAATTATCAAAAGAATTTGTGCGTCGTTGGTTGATCGAAAATGGTTTTCAAGGTAAAGAAGGACAACAAATTCCAGATATGACTCCCGCGTACATCGAATCTGTATCGGAAAGATATATTGAGTTATATGAAAATATTATAGGAGAGAAATTTGTGAAAGCAGATATATCTAGTATCAATGAAAGAATTGAGAAAAATGTAAATACTTATTTAGCAAAGTAATTTTTATAAATTCATAAGAAGGCCGCAATTCAAAATAAGAATTGCGGCTTTTTTTATATAATTAATTTCAAGTAGATCTAGCTGTTTGTTTTGAATTTTAGAAAATAATAAAAGCCCTGTAATTGCGCCAATAGTAGCAAAAAGCATATCAGATTGTGTGTCCCAAATATCTCCTTGTGTACCCAAAAATGCATCTCCACCTTCGCCAGTCACCAATGACACGCCCCATTCAATCCATTCATACGCTGCGCTAATGGCCAGACAAATGGAAACAATTATAAAGTTGAAAAAACTAGGATTGCTAATGACTTTTTTTCTAATAAACAATTCGCGAGTTATCATTGCAGGTACCAATCCTTGGGCAAAATGACCTACCTTATCATAATTATTTCGACTTTGTTGAAATGTTTCTTTTATAAAATCAAAAAAGGGCACTTCGGCATAAGTATAATGACCACCAATAAAAAGGATGATGCAATGAATAAGGATCAGGAAGTAAGTGAAATTAGTGAATCTAAATTTTTTGAAAGTAAGTGCCAACACTAGAGCACCAATAATAGCAGGGATTATTTCGAGAAAACAAGTAAAACCTTCTTTTGGGTTACTAATAGACCATAGTAAGAAAACAAAAAATACGGTAATCATTACATAAATATTCTTCATAGAAAAATGGGGATTAAATCAGGACTAAAATATGATTTTTCCTTCTAGAATCAATACGGTAGTTTGTAAAAATCAAAAGACCGTAGTTTTGAGTTAACTACGGTCTTTTGATTAATAATGTCTTGATACGTCAAAATTTTATTTATTCAATTGGTGCATGTTTATCTCTGTTAAATATCCAAAATATGATTGGAAATACAAGTAGCGTTAATACAGTTGCAGTAACTAATCCACCTATAATTACGATTGCCAATGGTTTTTGAGATTCAGATCCAATTCCGGTAGAAATTGCTGCTGGTAACAAACCAATTGTTGCCATAAGTGCAGTCATAACAACTGGTCGGGTACGCACTTTTACTGCTTCCAGGATTCCGGCATCGAGTTCCATTCCAGCTTTGATATTTTTATGAAATTCAGATATCAAAATAACACCATTTTGAATACAAATTCCGAATAAAGCAATAAATCCAACCCCAGCAGAGATTCCGAAATTCATTCCAGTGATGTGTAGCGCAATTATTCCTCCAATAATGGCAAAAGGAACATTTGCAAGAACTAAAACAGAATCTTTAATATTTCCAAACATGATAAAAAGTAAGAAGAAAATCATCACCAAACTTATCGGTACTACTTGTGCTAAACGAGCAGAAGCACGTACCTGATTTTCAAATTCACCTGTCCATCCTATAGAATAACCATCAGGTAATTTTACATTTTTAGCTACTTTGGCTTGTGCATCAGCGATTGTACTTCCTAAATCTCGATCTCGAATTGAAAATTTAACACCAATGTAGCGTTTCATATTATCTCGGTAAATAAATGCTGGACCATTATCTTTTACAATTTCTGAAATTTCTTTCAAGGGTACTTTTGTGTTGTTTAACGTTGGTACCATCAAATTACCAATGTCTTCGGTACTTTTTCTAAATTCTTTTTCATAACGAATACGAACATCAAATTTACGTTCTCCTTCATACTTTTGCGTAGCTGTCTTACCGCCAATAGCCATTTCAAGTACTGCTTGTGCATCTGAAAGTGTAACTCCGTAGGCAGCCATTTTGCTTTTATCTAGTACAACGCTTACTTCTGGTTGTCCAATATTTCTAATAATTCCAGGTTCTTTAATTCCTGGAACAGTAGCTATTTGCTTTAATACCAACTGTGACAACTGATCCAATTTATTTAAATCTTCACCATAAATTTTAACACCATTGGCAGCTTTGAACCCTGCTACTGCTTCGGCTACATTGTCAATAATAGGTTGTGAATAATTGTACACAACACCTTGGTATTGCTTCAATCGGTGATCTATTTGGTCTATAAGATCATCCATTGAAATTTTGCGTGTCCATTCTTCTTTTGGTTTTAAGTTTACCTGCATTTGTGCAAAATAGAATCCACTAGGGTCGGTACCATCATTACTACGACCAGTTTGAGATAGAACGCTTACTACTTCAGGAAATTTTCTAATCTCTTTTTTTAGTGTTTCAGTCATTTTTACTGTTTCTGATAAGCTAGTACTCATAGGTAATTCTGCAGTAACCCAAAGTGCTCCTTCATTTAATGGAGGTAAAAATTCAGTTCCTAAAAATTTAGCTGAAAACAAGGTAGTCACAAGGATAAGCAACGATACTGCAAGTGACAATCTTTTATTTTTAAAGGTGAATTTAAATCCTTTTTCAACTATATTATTCCAAAACTCAACAAACGGATTTTTTTTCTCGCGTACGTTTTTGTTTAATAATAGGTGAGACAATACGGGTACCAATGTCAAGGTAAACAATAATGCACCTAGTAACGCAAAACCTAAAGTATAAGCAAGTGGTGAAAACATTTTTCCTTCAACTTTTTGAAAAGAGAAAATAGGAAGTAAGGCAGTAATAATTATCATTTTCGAAAAGAAAATAGCTTTACCAAGTTCTGTACCTGTTTTTTTTATCATTCCTCCTTTGGCCAGTTTATTGAATTTCTCCATGCCTAGCTTGTGTGCTTTGTGGTCAAGCATTACAAATAATCCTTCAACCATTACGACGGCTCCATCTATAATTATTCCAAAATCTACCGCACCCAATGAGAGTAAATTGGCACTCATACCCATCAACTTCAAACAAAAGAAGGAAAATAAAAGTGCTAACGGAATAATTATTGAAACCGTTACGGTAGTTCTCCAATCTGCCATGAATAGCAATACCATTAAGGTTACCAGTACAATACCTTCAAGTAAGTTATGCATCACAGTGTGCGTACAAAAGGTCATCAATCTATCACGATCATAAAAGGGAACAAGTTTTACGTCCTTAGGTAGAATTTTAGTATTTAATTCATCTACTTTAGCTTTTACACTTGCAAGTACTTCAGGAGTATTTTCACCCTTTCTCATAACAACAATTCCCTCTACAACATCGCTCTTATCATCCAATCCTGCTTGGCCCACTCTTGGCATAGCACTCTCTTCAACTTCAGCTAAATTTTTAACTAGTATTGGGTTTCCGTTAAATTGTGTAACAATTATGTTCTCAATATCAGGAATAGATTGTAGTAATCCAATACCACGTACCACATAAGCTTGTCCATTTTTCTCAATTACATCACCACCAACATTAAGGTTACTTTTGCTTACGGCATCATATACTTGTAAGGGAGTAAGGTTATATTTTTCGATACGGCGTGGGTCAATACTTATTTCAAAAATTTTAGTTTGTCCACCAAAAGCATTGATATCTGCAACGCCTGGAACAGAGCGAAGATTGCGATCAACTAACCAGTTTTGTAACGTTAAAAGTTCTCTAGAATCTCTAGTTTTACTTTCTAATGTATAGCGGTAAATTTCTCCCGTTGGCCCGTAAGGTGGTTGTACATCTGGATCTATTCCATCAGGCAAGTCAACAGTGTGAAGCTGATTGTTAACTTGTACACGAGCAAAGGAGTCATCTACACCATCATCAAATATAATTTTGATAACAGATAATCCAAACATAGTAGTACTGCGTACACTTGTTTTCTTTTGTACTGATGCCATAGATAATTCTATTGGTGTAGTTACAAAACGTTCTACTTCCTCTGCGCTTCTACCATTCCATTGGGTAATAATAATAATTTGGGTATTCGTAACATCAGGGAAAGCTTCGATAGGCATATTCGAAAAAGAAATAAAGCCTAAAACAGCCAATAGTCCAACCCAGAAAAAGGTGAATGCTTTATTCTTTAGCGAAAAAGCAATAATATTTTTGATAAACTTATTCATGATTTTTTAGTTTTAAAATTGGGCATGAAAACGCATTGAAAAAAAGTTAACAGGTCCTCGATCTTTATTATAACCTGGGTTAACAATAAATTGGTAATCAGGTGAAAGAGTTATATTTGACTTAGGAACAGAAAAGGAATAGAATGCTTCTACTATTTTTTCGGTACCATAGTTTAGGTTCCCGTCACCAATCATAAAACCGTTTCCTCCCAATTGTTGGTATCTTTGATGCGCTGCTGATAGTCCGTTGCTTGCAAATGCAATTCCAGCGCCATCATTTTCGCGCTGCCACATTTTACCTTTTAAATTAATACCCGCTGTTGCAGATTGATCGATTTCTGTAAAGGCCCAAGTTTCGTTTTTTCCGTCATTATAACTTAGCCTTGAAAAAGCGCCCCATAAATCTTTGTGTACATACTCCGCGTTTAAACCCAGTCCGTATTTTGTGCGACCGTTGGCTCGTGTGCTTGTAATATCAGGTATGCCTACAAAGTTGGCATTGGCTTGATTATAGTTTCCAGCTGCCGCTACATTTCGAAAACCTAAAAGTCTAATAACTGCTTGGTCGTTGTTCTTAAAATTAATTTGCCTTTCAACCTCTATGTTTATAGCATTCGACTTTTTTACATTAAATGCTACATTTGGTCCATTTGCTTTGGTAGGTTGAGCAGACCAAGCGGCTCTAATTTGCCAATTGTTAAACTGATAATTCGTGTATAATGCATCCGTATATCCTCTAGTATTTGCAGCATAATCCCAAGCACCCATATCCATGAGTGACCAGTTTAAAAACTGAGATCGTGCGTCGTGACTGAAACTATTACCGTCAAAATAATCAGCTAATCCAAATTTTCCAAAAACCATTTTCAAGGAATGATTAGCATCAAAGTCAAAATTTTGTTCGAGTAACATTCTAGCCATATAAACCACAGGTTTAGCATTTCCAATTCTAAAGGTTTCCCCATTGGCAAAACCTCCTAATCCTTTAGCTTGTGAAACTCCTTCACCACCAGCTAACTCGGGGTTAATTGTCATTAAAGCACCTTTCCATAAAGGCATGTCAAAAAATAGAGTAGAAGTGAGGGATAAAGCTTTTTCTGCTATGTTTTGCAAACTATTAGCTCCCGAATATTGTGCTTTGAATGCTGAATGATATTGATAAATAGATGTGGTTTGATAATGAAGGCTATAGCTCTCTTTTTCCTCTTTTATGGTATCTTGCGCAAATATCAAAGCGGAGATATGAAGAATAAAAACTAACAATAATATTTCTTTCAGCATGATTAGTCGTTTAATTCATCATAAATGAACAATTGATTATTAGTAATTACTTTTTCATTTTCAGTAAGCCCTCTTGATATATAGGTGATGTCACCCACTTGTCTAAATACTTCTACAGGTCTAGTCTCAATATTTGATTTGCTTTTATAAACCATAACAAAATTTTTACTTTTATCAAAAACAATAGCTTTACTTGGTACTGCAATCATTTTTTGTGACTCGGTAAATGATAGCTTTATAGTTGCACTCATATCTGGTTTAAGTAAAAAATTGGTATTACTTAACTTAATACGTGCATTCATTGCTTTGGTATCAGGATTGATGATATTAAAGATCTTATCTACTTTCCCTTTAAAGTTTTTATCAGGATAACTTAAGGTGGTTACTGTTGCCTCTTGACCTAATTTCACTTTGTCAATATCTACTTCATTAATATTTGCAAGTGCCCATACTTCACTTATTTCTGCTATATCAAATATGTTTTCTGATCGGTCATTACGTAATAGCATATCTTGATTAATGCTTTTTTGAATTATAAAGCCACTTATTGGTGCTACTACCTGGTATAGAGAACCTACTTTGATATTATAAATCTTGTAAATTTCCTTGATTCGATCCAATTCAGACTGCGCTTTATCAACCTCACTTTTGGCACTTAATACATCTCTTTCAGAGTTTAATTTTCCTTCAAACAATTCTTGTGCTACTTTCAGACCATTTTTAGCGAGCAATAAATCGTTTTTTGCATCGATTAATTCTTTCTCATAATCCGCAATATCTATACTTCTTATAACGGCAAGTACTTGCCCTTTTTTTACATAATCTCCAAGCTCTACATTTACTTTGATTACACTACCACCTACAAGCGGATACACATCAATAGACTTATTATTGTCAGCCGTAATTTTCCCAAAAAAGTCAAGTACATTTTTTAGAGGTTGCATCGTAGCATCTGCAGTGGTTGTCGTTTTCTGCATTGTTTCACTAAGGATGAAAGTGCTAACAATTTCGGGTTTTGGTTCCTCTTTTTTACAACTTGTTACTGCAATAGAAAGGATTAATAATCCAGATATAAGTTTTGTATTCATAGTTTCTTTATTTAAATAATTCAGTATTGGTTGTAGCATTCAGTTCTTCTGCAGATAACACTACTTTTTTCTTCAACTCATTTAGTAGTATGCTTGATTGATTATAGCTTTCCATAAAATCGGTAAAGTCTAGAATACTAATGTTACTTTTTTGAAAATTAGCCAACATACTTTGATATACTTGATTAAAAGCCTCTGGAGAAGTCAATTGTATTTGACTATAGCTTTTTCTAGATTCAGTCCACTTATTTAAAATCGAAAAAATTTCGGTCTGTAATCCAATGGTAGCACTTTGCTGATCAATTTTTGACTGTTCCCATGTCACCTTAGCTGCAGCAATATTCCCTTTGTTTTTATTCCATAACGGAAGTGGAATTGATAAGTTTATATTTTTTTGGTTATTAAATGCAGATCCTCTTTGTGAGTAGGACAGTCCCACATTGGCATCAGGTATAGCAAGGGATCGTTGAAATTTGATATTGAGTTCGTTTGCTTCAATCTCTTTTTGTTTCACTAAATAATCTGGTCGAAGTAAAGATGCTTTTTCTTGCAGGGATTGTACATCAAACAATTGCTCTTTGTTATATTTATCAAAATCTGTATCACTCACGATAGGTATTATTTTTGAAGCATCGTTAAGCAAAAGTTTCAGATTGGCTTGTTCTTCATAATTTGCATTTATAGCCTCAAGTCGTTCGTTTTTAAAATCTAAATAAAGAGATTGAAGTCGTACTAAGTCTTTCAAGGGGAGATTGCCTTTTTCAACTTGTTGGGAATAGGATTTAATTAATTTTTCAATATGTCCCAATTGTGAGTCGGTAGTTTCGATGTTTTTGGAATTGTAGAAAACGGTAAAAAAGCTTTTTCGTAATTGAAATTTTAATGTTCGCAATAAATCACTAAATTCTAGCTCTGCAATTTGTTCATTTTTCTTTGCTAAGTTTACTTCCTTTGCCTTTTTTCCGCCCAAATAGATGATTTGATTGATTCCAAAATCTTTGGCTCCTTGTTTACCAACATCAAAATATTTTTGCCTTTCAGGGTTGTATAAGTTAATATCGGCAGAGAAAGTAGGATTGTCCCAAATTCTTGCCTGAATAGTTAAAGCTTTTGCAGCATCAATATTATAGTGCTCAGCAAGTAAAACCAAATTGTTTTTTAAAAAAAGTGCTTCACATTGTTGTACGGTAATGGGATTTTGTGCTTGTAAAATCTGGAAACCAAAGAGAAGGAATAAGATTCCTAATTGTTTTTTCATAGTATCATATTTTATGATACAAAGATGGATTAATACCACTTTAAGAGACCTTAATTTAAACCTTAAAAAGTACTTAAAATATGAATTTTAACTGAAAAAGGTTGGTTTGTTCACTAGGAATACTGTAGGTAATTTGGGCCTGATGAATGTTTAAAATGCGTTGTACAATAATTAATCCCAAACCAAATCCAGTGGTGCCGTTTGCATTTTTACCACGCATGAAGGGTTGAAAAAGATGGAGTTGCTCTTTTTTACTTAACGTTTTTCCGTAGTTGGCTACTGATATGATAAGGCTTTTTTCATCACTGCTAATTATAACTTGTGCTTGCTTATCGGTAGAGTAAACACAAGCATTTTTTAATATATTACTTATTGCAATTTCCAATAGATTTTTATTTCCGCGTATTTCTAGTGCTTTGTCAAGGTATTCGTTGTCCTCAATTTCAAATGTAATTTTAAAATTAGGATAAGTTTTGTTGGTGTTTTCAATGGAACTAAACAAAACTTCATCCATTCTAATCAATTCCTTTTCAGCTATTTTACTAGTCTCCGTTTTTGACAAAATCAATAAAGAATGTATTAACTCCGTTAATTGATTAATATCGGAAAGAATTACCAGCAGGAAGTTTTTGGACTCTTCAGATATCGAGGCAGTACTTATTTTATTTTCAATCTGTGATGTAATTCTGGATAAGGGAGTGCGTAATTCATGTGAAGCATGAGCAGTAAAATCTTTTTGCCTTTGATAAGATAACTCGATCCTATCCATCATAAAGTTAAATTCATTGGCAATTAGGTCAATTTCATTTTTAGTACTTGCAGATGCGATTCGGGTATCAAGATTGTTTTCGTTAATTTTTTTTATTTTTTGGTGAAATAAACCTAACGGAAGTATTGCTTTGCGTACCATCCAAGAGGTCAATATCCAGCATATAAAAGTAAATGCTAGGTATGAAATAATTAAAATGTATTGTAGGTAAATTGTTTTTCGGTTACCATAGCGGTCATTGGCAGATACTAGCACAAAATAGTCTTTGGCATTCGTATCTATAAAAATTCCGTAAAATTCATTTTGACCCACTTTTTTAAAAAATGATTTGTGCTTCTTCAAATACTTTAGATCGGTAACGTTCCAATTTATTTTTTGGCCTTCCACGCTACTGTACATTAATTTAAAATTAGAATCAAAAATTAAGGTCTCTTCATTGTTTAATTTGTAGACAGAGTTATTATCTATTTCACGCAATAGCTCATAGTCTGGATTCTTATTATCCGATAAAAACCTTAAGGTTTTAAGTGCTTTTACCTCAAGCCGATCAATAAATTCTTCTTCTCTAAAGTTGGAAGCCAATGTAAATATAAATACACATGCTATTCCGTATAGAACAGCAAACAGTGCACTTACCAATAACGAGATTCTAGTTTTTAATGTCATTCAACTTCACATAAGTAATATCCATAACCAATTTTTGTATGTATTAATTTGACTTGATGGTCTTTGTCTATTTTTTTTCGAAGAAAATTAATGTAAACTTCAATTGTATTTTGGTTAGTTTCAATATGATAATCCCACAATTGATCTGCAATGGTAGCTTTGGATAGTACTTTTCCATTTGCATTGGCAAGCATCAAAATGAGTTTGAATTCCTTTGGTGTTAATTTTATTTCGATGCCAGAACGAAATACCTTCATATCAGATTCAAATAATTCTAAATCATGTATAAGGATAGATTCTTTATTTTGTTGAGGTACCTCTTTTCGACGTAGTAGAGAGTTGACTCTCGCAAACAGTTCATCAAAATGAAAAGGCTTAACCAAATAATCATCTGCTCCATTATTAAATGAGGTGAGCTTATCGTCAATTTCACTAAAAGCACTTAGCATTATGATCGGTGTTTTTTTATCAATTTCTCTAATAGCTTTACAAACTTCAAATCCATTTTTACCGGGTACATTGATATCAAGAATTATCAGATCATATTGAAATGCCTTATATCTTTTGACCAAAAGTGAACCATCATAAAATGGAATACATTCAAAAAGTTTAGAAACAAAAAAACTACTGATCTCTTTCGATAAAGTAAAATCATCTTCAAGTAATAAAATTTTCATAAGATTTAGATAAAAATAACCCGACTTTTATAAGTCAGGTTATTTAGATTGAATTTGATTTTAAATTGCCTAACTATGATTTAAAATAGGAGAAAGTTTCATTATTCTCAATCTTCAAAAGTGTTTCATAAATCAGTTTGATCACGTTTTCAACATCCTCACGGTGTACCATTTCTACCGTAGTATGCATATAGCGCAAAGGTAGAGAAATTAAAGCCGAAGCAACACCTCCATTGCTATAGGCAAATGCATCTGTATCTGTACCCGTAACTCTCGATGAGGCCAATCTTTGGAATGGAATGTTTTTTTCTACAGCTGTATCCAAAATTAGTTCTCTCAAATTGTTTTGAACTGCAGGAGCATAAGTTACAACAGGACCTCTACCAATTTTAGTTTCGCCTTCAATTTTCTTTTCAATCATTGGCGTTGTAGAGTCATGGCAAACATCAGTAACAATTGCCACATTAGGCTTGATAGTTTGTGTAATCATTTCTGCACCACGCAAACCTACCTCTTCTTGAACAGAGTTGGTAATGTATAGGCCAAACGGAAGCTTTATGTTGTTCTCATGTAGCAAACGTGCTACCTCTGCAATCATAAAACCACCCATACGGTTATCAATAGCACGACAAACAAACTTGTTTTCGTTCAAGATCATAAATTCATCAGGATACGTGATTACGCAACCTACATGAACGCCAAGTTTCTCAACTTCTTCTTTTGTTTCACAACCTAGATCAATAAATATATTGTCAGTTTTAGCAGTTTCCTCTTTGCTACGATTGCGGGTGTGAATTGCTGGCCATCCAAAAACACCTTTTACAATTCCTTTTTTAGTATGAATGTTGACTCTTTTCGAAGGAGCAATTTGATGGTCAGATCCTCCATTACGAATTACATAAATTAATCCATCCTCTGTAATATAGTTCACATACCAAGCAATTTCATCGGCATGCCCTTCAATAACTACCTTATAAGGAGCGTCTGGATTAATAACACCAACTGCTGTTCCGTAAGTGTCAGTAATAAACGTATCAACATAAGGTTTCAAATAGTCCATCCAGATTTTTTGCCCTTCAGCTTCAAATCCAGTAGGAGAAGCATTGTTTAAATATTGTTCTAAAAAGGCTAATGAAGTTGGTTTTAATATAGATTCTGTGCTCATAAAATTATTTTTTTGCTAATTTATAAATTTGGTATCAGACTTGTATATATAATGTATAATTTTACCAAATAAATAGTATCCAATGAAGTTTTTTTATATAATCATTACTTGTTTTATGTTTTCTATGAGTATTTCGGCTCAAGAAATTCCCGTACACCCAATGGATATGGTTCGCGAAATTGACGAATCTATAGATGTAGAAAAAGACACAATACAATTAGAGGAAATCCTAATATCCAAAGAAAAGCTAAATCTCGATGCCAAAAAGCAATTCTTAATATTACAAAACCGTGTTTGGGTAACCTATCCTTATGCAAAATTAACAGCAGAACGTTTAGTAGGACTCAAAATAGGAATGGATAAGTTAAAGACAGCTAAAGAAAAGAAAAAATATTTCAAAATAGTTGAAAATTACCTAACCAATGAATTTGAAGCCAAACTAAAGAAACTTTCCCGTAGTCAAGGCCGAATCCTAGTAAAACTAATCCATCGTCAGACAGGAATTACCACTTTCGACTTAATTAAAGACCTCAAAAGTGGGTGGAAAGCATTTTGGTCCAATACCGCAGCGAGTGTTTTTGATATCAATTTAAAATCAAAATACCAACCCTACGACGTAAATGAAGATTTCTTGATAGAAAGTATTTTATTTAGATCCTTCAACTCAGGCCGATTAATCAACCAGCCACCTGCTAATCCTATTAATATGGAGGATTTAAGCCAAGCTTGGATGTCCAAATCACAAAAATAGAAGTAACATAATAATATTCTCAAAAGTAATAACTATATTTTTAGGAGCAGTAATACTATTTTCATCAGTAAGTGTGGTCCCGCTATGCGTTTCAATCTTTTTATCGGTAGAAAAAGCCTCAAAAAAGGATTTTCACTTCTATCTGGGCTAGGAGGGAAGTATCGTTCTTCTTTGTTAGTATCCTAAAATCCGAATTCAACTACATTTTGTGTATTTAAAAGTCTTTAACCTTCACTATTTGATATATGACCTAACACTTGGGGTAACTTAAAAAAAATCCAGTTAGATTATACTGATTAGGACAGATGGGTTGGTCTTTTCTCTGTAGAAAGCTATAAAATCTATCTATTGTTTATGAGTACTGA
>NZ_JAOQMX010000012.1 GCF_025960985.1 Flavobacterium psychraerolatum
GAGAACTCTATGAGATTTTGACCTTTAAAAATTTCCATTATTTCTATGTTTTTCAATACTTTAAAGATATGAATTTAACTGCTTACCTCAAAAAAGTTATTTTCATTTCAATTTGAATTACAATTGGTTATTAATACATTACGAATGTACACGCAACCATACTTATTAAAATAAGAAATCTGATTACAAAAACTTAACAACAAGTAATTTTAACTTAAAAAAATATTAACTTACTATTATTTAAAAAATAAGAAACAAAATAACTAAAATACTACATATCAAATACTTAACAAATAAAAATAATAATAAATTATTATTTTTATTATTATTGTTTTTTTGTTATTAGTAATATTAATAAACCTTACATGCCTTAATGCACAGCAATTTAAAAGTTATACAGCAGAAGGATTAGTTAGTTATCAATCGAATCCAAAAAAAGCAATTAATTTACTAAAAAAGAAACATAAGGAGGCACTAGCAAAAAAAGATACCGCTCAAATTATCAAAGTATTAATTTCTTTGAGTGCAGCTGATCGTGCTGCACTCGCCTACAGAGATTCTTTTGTCAATTCTGGTGAAGCATTGTTTATAGCCCAGGAATTTAAAAATCCTTTATTAATTGCAAAAGCACATGAAGAATTTGGAACCCTCCACTTTCTTTTTAAACAAGATGATGAGGCTGGTGAACACTTTAAACAAGCACATGCTTATTATTCTAAAGTTAGCTTGCAAGGTGCTGCTAGTTACGCTCAATTGTATCGATCTCATTACAACTTAGCGATGTATTATCAGCGAATAAAAAATGTATCGCAACTAAATGAACAGGTAGCTTTTTGTGAATCTCTTGCTGAAAAATTTAAAATTGATCCTATTTACAAATTATACTTAGATGAAAAAGTAGTTTCTGAACATGAATTTGATTCACAATTTAAAGAAGCGCTGGATTTATTATTGAATCTCTGCAACCGCATGGAAAATTTGGAAGCCAACGGAAACCTAAGTGTTACAGACAATAGCTTTTTTATGATTTTGTATTGTAGAACGGCTAATTAATTATGAGCGCCAAAACAACTATTCGGCAGCAAAAAGTTATTTCGAAAAAGCATTACACATTAAAGACAGCAATGGTGAGAATACCTTTTACCGCTCTTTTGTTTTTTTACGTTATGCTGATTTGTTATCTAAAATCAACGATTATAAAAATGCTTATCTTAATTTACACGAATCCAAATTGATTAATGACACTTATCTTAATCCTCGAAATGAAGACACCCAAGGTTTTTTGACTATTAAAAACAGGTATAAAGATCAGTTACAAAATAAAAATAACCAACTGCGCGACCAAAGTTTAAAAATTGAAAAACAAAATCAGGCTTTGTTTCGTTTCCGATTTTTCTTTTTTGGAATTGTTTTGATTGCTATCATTTTAGGATTGATCTTTCGTAGCAAAATGAAAACTATAAAACATGAAAAAGAGGAGGAAATCACCAAAAAGCAAATAGAGCTAAAAAACAAGGAACTGACTGCTAACATGCTTAAATTAATTGAAAAGGAAGAAATCATTCAGACCTTAAAATCGCACCTTGAAAATGCAAACACTGACCACAACACAAAAAAAGTAATTCAGCAGCTCGAAAAAAAATCGGTGAGTTTGTGGGATTCTTTCAATAATCAGTTCATGGAACTAAACGAACATTTCTACGATCGGCTTCAAGAAAAATCTCCAGATTTAAGCGCTGCAGACTTAAAAGTATGCGCTTTGATTAAACTAAACTTTTCAGGCAAAGAGATGGCACATTTATTAGGAATTTCTCTAGGTAGTGTACATGTTGCTCGCCACCGATTACGCAAAAAAATGAACTTGGAGCGGGATATTAATTTGACTAATTTCATTAATTCCATTTAGAACTTTTCACCGCAAAGATGCTAAGGCGCAAGGTTTTAAAATAGTAAGTTTCCTAGCAGGCTTTTTGGAACACGGATTAGAGAAATTGTAGCAATTTTAATCCAAATAAAATTTACTATTAAAACTATACTCAAAACACTTTTTGGCACACGTCAATGGTAGTGGTTTTGTCTTCTAATGCGATAGCTTTTGGAGATAAAGGTATATCAAGAACTTTAGTGAAATAATACGACTTCTCGATACATTTTTATTCCGTTTAACTACATAAAAAGACTACCATTGACTTTTTACATTAAATAATTAATTTACAAATACTTAAAAACACACACCCCAAACCACTCTCAATAAAGGAACTAGAAGTACAAAAATTCAAATAACTTCATTTTATATTACGTTTTTTTAAAAAAAATTATACCTCGAAGTGACGAACTCGTTATTCATAATTTCAATTTATAAGCTAATCTTTAGTTCCTTTGAATGCGGTACACTATCTTTTTTCGTGAGGGATAGAAATGAAAAGCCCGCAAACAAGTGTAGCGATAGCGGAACTTGTTGAGGACTTGCAATGTATAGCCCGAGCCGTAGTTTTTACGGAGGGTCACGCCCAAAATAGTATAAGCCTATGCAAAAAAAACGTTGACAGTATTGCTACTATCAACGTTTTAAAAGTTAAACCAACTTTAAAAAATTTTATTTCCAAATAATTGGTAAGAAAACTGTCATTTCAGAATCACCTCTGTTTGACCATGCGTAATACGGTACAAGTTGTACTTTGGCAGATTCCAAAACTGGTTTTGCAACGGCTTGATACATTGCATCTGTTTTTTTGTCTTTACGAATCATCATATCTGTAGAAATTGCTGTAACACCACCTAAGAAATCAGGACGGTATTTTACGTCAAATTTAGAATCACCAGAAAGGTAAACATCAAGAATACTAGCTCCTTTTGGTAAATCTGAAGATTCAGCACAGTATACAACTGGACCTCTTTTTACAGCTACTTGGTTGCGTACTTCTTCGATACGTCCGTTTCCTTCCATGTATTTTACTTCCATTGGCATTTCAAGAGTTACGATATCTCCTTTTTTCCATTTTCTGTTAACCACCGCAAACTCACCTGCCACAATAGTAACTCCAGCATCAGCTCCGTTTACCATTAATGTACTTCCTTTGGCCCAGTTTGGAATTCTGAACATCATATCGAATGCCTCTTTTTTACATTCGTTAATAGTTACTTTTACGTTTCCATCCCAAGGGTAATTTGATACTTGCTCTAGTTTTAATTTAGAACCATCTACCAATTTAGTATCCAAAATGTTTCCACCATATAGATTCACAGAAACACCGTTATTAGACAAGCTATACGCCCATCCAGAAACTGATGCAATGGTACGCACTAAGTTTGGAGGACAACAGAAACACTCTAAGTACGATTGACGAGTTGGGTATTCTGTATTCATTTTCGAATAATCTCTAGATCCGTGAATCTTACGTAATGGATTCGAATAATAGTATTTATCTCCTTCTAAGTTGATTCCAGAAAGTGCACTATTGAACAATACATTTTCGATAACATCTGCATACTTTGATTTTCCGTTCAATCCCATCATGCGGTAGCTGAACATTGAGTTACAAATATTAGCACAAGTTTCGTTGTATGCCGTCATGTTTGGCATCATGTATTCATCGATAAATCCTTCTTCAATCATTTGTCTGTTTGTAGAAGCTCCGTAGTGTGTTTGCCCTACAGCTCCAGTAACATACATTTTCTTCTCGGTTACATTTTCCCAAAGTCTGTCTAATGCATCAACAAGTGCTTTCTCTCCTGTTTCGGCAGCTACATCAGCAGCACCAGCATAGTAGTACAAAGCCAAAACAGCATGTCCTACAGCCTCATTAGACTCGCGCAAAGGTGTAAACTCTTGCACCATATCTCCTACTGGATATCCTTTGGTAGTTGAATTTTCTTCGATACCATTATGTCCTCTGCGGTCAATGAATTTCTCTGCTAATTCTAAGTACTTTTTATCTTTTGTAGTTCGGTACAATTCTACTAAACCCATAATTTGAGTTTGGTTGAATCCAAAACGAGCGTATTGCTTTGTGTCTTGAAAAAATACCGAATACAAGTTATCTGCATGTTTGATAGCGATATCCAAAAAGTTTCTTTTTCCTGTAACGCGGTTATGAATACAAGCACTCGTATACAAGTGACCACTATTGTACATCTCGTGATACTTTCTGTTTTCGAAAGGATCAATTTTGTTATCGCTTAACTGAATTGTAGTTTGCAAATAACCGTTTGGCAATTGTGCTTTTGCAATAATAGCGATGATGTCATCTAATTGTTTTAAGATTTTTGGATCTTTATTTTGTGCATACACATAAGAAGATGCCTCCATCCACTTGTAAAAATCTCCATCATGCCATGCAAAACCTTTGTGCTTTCCTTTTTCAAGACCTGCAGTATATTTGAAGTTATTCAAACCATGACCTACATCTCCCATTAAAACCTCGCCCATATAAGGCAACATTTTTTCTTCACAGATTTTAAATTTATCTGCCCAAAATCCATGAGTCCAATGACAATCACCAATATTTATGCTCTTTAATTTTACGTTTGGACTATTTGTATTATCAACGATTCCTTTGTTTTGAGCAAAAGAAATCGATGTCAACAAAATCGCACCAAATGCTATAGCTGTTTTTTTCATTTTCATATTGATTATTTTCTACCAAACAATTGGCATAAATACGGTCATTTCTGCCTGTCCTCTGTTGCTCCACGCATAATAAGGCACTAACTGTGTTTTAAACGATTCAAATTGTGGTTTAGTAATCGCTTGATACATATCGTCATTTTTACCAGATCTCAATAAAAGTTCTGCTTCAACAACGGTAACACCTCCTAAAAAGTCAGCTTTATGTACGGCTTGAAGTGGTGTATTTCCATTCAAATATACATCCAAGATAGACACTTCTTTTGGTAAATCTGGAGTTTCTATGCAATAAACAATAGGTCCTCTTTTTACAGCTACTTGATTTCTTACTTCCTCAATTCTATTATGACCTTCCATTAAAGTTACCTCCATTGGCATATCCAAAACAATGGTATCCCCTGCTTTCCAAGTTCTGTTTATAACAGCAAAATTACCTGGGTTTACTTCAACATTGGCAGACTCTCCATTTACTTTCAAAGTACTTCCAACAGCCCATTTTGGAATTCTAACTTTAATCTCGAAAGCAGCATCCTTACACTCGTCAACTGTGATTTTCACCAGACCTTTCCAAGGATAATCAGTATCTTGAGATAATTTCAAAGGTGAACCGTCTAACATATTTGTGATTAGATTATTTCCTCCAAATAAAACCACTGCAACTCCATTTTCAGACAAGTTATACGCCCATCCTGAACTTTTACAAATAGTTCTTACCAAGTTGGGAGGACAACAAAAACATTCTAAATAAGGTTGTCTTACAGGACTTTCAGTAACATCGGAATGAGAATCATAATTTCTTGAATTGTTCACCATTCGCAAAGGATTCGAATAAAAATAGTCTTTTCCTTCGATGCTAATTCCTGATAAACCACTGTTATATAAAACCAATTCAATAATATCTGCATATCTTGATTCGTCCTTGATGGCCATCATTCTGCTGCTAAACATAGCGTTACACAAGTTGGCACAAGTTTCATTGTAGGCTGTCATGTTTGGCATCATGTACGCATCTATGAACCCTTCTTCAATCATGTCCAAATTAGTCGAAGCTCCATAATGCGCTTGACCAACAGCACCTGTTACATACATTTTTTTACCAGTAACATTTTCCCAAAGTGCATCTAATGCATCAAGTAGTGCTTTTTCACCTGTTTCGGCATATACATCTGCAGCTCCTGCGTAATAGTATAATGCTAAAACGGCATGACCAACTGCTTCTTTAGAT
Organism: Flavobacterium psychraerolatum; assembly: GCF_025960985.1. Classification (GTDB taxonomy): domain Bacteria; phylum Bacteroidota; class Bacteroidia; order Flavobacteriales; family Flavobacteriaceae; genus Flavobacterium. The sequence continues at coordinate 5,853 of NZ_JAOQMX010000012.1, forward strand.
TCTCTAAAAGGAGTTCTTTCTTGAACCATATCTCCAATTGGATAACCTAACGTAGTCGAATCGTGTTTAATTTCGTAAGTCCCTCTACGGTTGATAAACTTTTCGGCAAGCTTTAAGTACTTTTCATTTCTGGTAGTTCTGTACAATTCAACCAATCCCATGATTTGTGTTTGATTGAAACCGAAACGTTGATAATGCTTGGTGTCTGGCATAAAATAAGCACATAGTAAATCGGCCATTTTTACGGCAATATCCAAGAAATTTTTTTGTCCTGTAATTCTATAGTGAACAGAACCCGCTATAAAAAGGTGACCGAAATTATACATTTCATGGTACTTTCTATTTTCAAAACGATCTACACCTTCTGTAATTTGAACATGGGTATGAATGTATCCGTCTTCTTCTTGAGCGCGTCCGATAACACCAATATACTCATCTAATTCTTTTAATAAAGACTCATTTTTAGTTAGGCCATAAACGTACATTTTGGCTTCCATAAACTTATAGAAATCTCCATCATGCCAGTAAAAACCTTTGTGCACACCTTCTTTTTCTCCGGCAGCAATTTTAAAGTTGTTAAGTCCATGACCAATATCTCCACACAATAAATCTCCCATGTAAGGAAGCATTTTTTCCTCGGCATTTTTTACTTTGTCAGCCCAAAATCCGGTATTCCATTTACAGTCTCCAAAATTGATGCTTTTTAACTTTACAAAAGGACTCTCGGAAGTGTTCGTTATTGCTTTGCTATGAATGTTTGAAATAGTACTCATAATATATATTTTATAGTGTAATCTGATTTATTTTTTTACTTTTTTGTTTTTTTTATCGTGATGTCATCAATAAAAATCCTAGGTGCTTTATCTTTAGGAAGATCTTCTTTTCTTAATTCAATTTTAAGTTGATCATTTTTTGCTGATGCAGTTGGTTTCGAAATAGTAGCTTCAACAGTAACCCACTGACGACGGGCTAATTTTGCCAAATCTTTGAATTCAATTTCTAACTTAGGATTTTGAAAACTCACATGAATTTTATCTGCAATTTTACCTTGATCTAACCATACTTTCATCGAAAAAGTATAATCACCTGCTGGCAAATTGATGGATCCCTCAGGAGTTATCGCTGACACCTTTGGCACTTCTAGTTTTTCGTTTTTACCATATCCTGCAAATCGAAGACTGTTTACACCTGAAGCATAATCACCTTCTACAATTTCTAAATATTTAGCAGAAGCTTCATCAATTAACCAAAATTTTTGATAGTCATTTGGTGTGGAATCTTCAGGAACCATGGTTAAAGGTCTTGGGATTTCTTCGAATAAAATAGGGCCTTCAAAACCGTAAAAAGCTTTGTCTTTTGCCAATAAATTATCCGATGGTTTTTGCCAAACACGCATGTATTCAATTTCGAAATCTACTGGAAGTTCCTCTTTATGTGGCATTCCTAACCAAAAGAATATTTCCGAATCCAACCAGATTTCCATTGGGTTATTCAGTACCCAATCCAAACCAACATCGTTTTGGGTAAAGTGATGTACTAATTTTCCGTCGATGAATAAGTTTAGAAAATCTTCACCCCATTCTGCTCCGAAAACATGAAAGTCATCTGCCGTTCTATACGGTAAATTTTCGGTATGTTGGAATACATTTGTAGGTCTTTTTGCTGGTGGACTCCAATCGTGCGCTGTTGCCAAATAAGAGTTTTCCTTAATGTTTCCTGTTTTTACTTTAGGATTTCCCATCAGTTCATAAACATCCAACTCTTGTTCGTAACCAATTCCCCAGAAAGCTGCTGTTATAGCTGCATTACCAACTTTAGATTTCACTTCCATATACCCGTTCAAAAAACGTTTTTTGGAAATTACACCTGCTGTAGTTATAGGCATTGGTTTTCCTTCATACTCTCCATATTTTGATGTTCCCATGTTGCCATCGGTGTAACTTTCTTTAAAAAATGGATAATCTGGTTCCCAAGCTGTTCTCAATTTTAATTTTCCGTTTTCTACTCTCACATTGTGTGGCACAAATTGAGAAGGAGCACGACCTTTCCAGATATAATAATCTTCATTTTGACCTTCTACAAACCACTTAGTAGTATCTATAGTAGTCCCTTCAAATTCATCACTTATTTCTTTATTAAGAACCCAACCGCCTACATTTTTTTGATCAGAAAATGGAAGTACCGTTGCAGCTTTAGATGAATTTTGGACAGCTGATTTATTTTGCTTCGTTTGCGCACAGCCTACGTTCAAAAAACCTACCACACTTAAAGAAGCAAGTGCATAAATTCGAATATATTTCATAATTTTTATTTTTTATTGGCAATAGAATGAAATTTTCAATCTAATGTGTAGCCTAAAATTATTTGCTTTGAAGCTTTAGTTGAATTTCTTCAATAGTCATATTTTTTGTTTCTACTAAATAACGGTAAAGTATCACCAAACCTATTGCAACAGTGATGGCATAAAAAAGTAACGTATAACTTATTCCCATTGTAGCCAACTGTTTGGGGAAAAATACTTGAACTAACATACTGACTACACTGGTAATCAAAGTAAAAAATGGAATTGCTATCCCTCGAATAGAATTTGGAAAAATTTCCGAAAACAAAACCCACATTACCGGACCAACCGAAAAATGGAAAGCTGCAATAAAACTAAGAATCCCCACTAAAATTAAAATAGAATTAATAGCAGCGGCTTTTTGTATCAAAACACTTTCGTAGTTTCTCGCATCTACCTCTCCTAAATTATCTTCCAGCGCTTTTTTGAAGGCAATATCACTACCATATTCTACACCAGCAATAGGTGTTAATCGTTCTACATTTTTAATAGTTGACAACTCTGTAATTGCTTTTTCAGTTAATGTATATCTAGCTGTTTGAAAGCCGTAAAAACAAATACCTAAACTAATAATAATCCAGGCCATTCCCCAAATAATTAAGGGTCTACGTCCTAATCTATCTACTAATACTAAACCTAAAATAGTAAACACAACACTGGTCAAACCCACCCAAATTGATTGCATAAATGCCGCATCAGAACCACCTCCTAATTGTTCGAAAACAGTTGGAGCATAAAATAAAATTGCATTGATTCCTGTTGATTGTTGCGCTATTGCAATGGTAGTGGCAATAATTAAAATCACACGCATTTTTTTACTGAAAATTTCTTTCAATTGAGCAACTAGTGAACGATCTTGCGTTTCTGAACTCATACTAGTTTGCATTTCATCATAAATAACACCAACTTCTTCCTTAGGGTATATTTTACTAAGCGTTCTTTTAGCTTCTTCCGTTTTTCCATTATATAACAACCATGCTGGACTTCTTGGAATAAAGAAAAGAGCAACTAACCATGCTACAGCAGGTACAATCTCAGAACCCAACATCCATCTCCATACATTTTGTTTTAAACCTAAATCATTTACCCAAGCAGCATCTGAATTCGCATACGAAAGAATTAGATAATTTACAAAATAAGCAGCAGATAAACCCAGTACAATATTTATTTGAGTCATAGAAACTAGTTTTCCTCTCCATTTGGGCGGTGCAATTTCTCCAATATACATCGAAGCTACAGAGATAGAACTAAAGGCTAAACCTCCTAAAAATCGTGTAGCGACTAAGGACCAATATGATGGTGAAAAGGTTGCCCCTACTGCTGAAATAACATAAAGAAATGCAATAATTTTCAATGTTTGTCTTCGTCCAAATTTATCACAAGCACTACCAGCAAAAAACAAAGCCAACAATACACCAATACTTGGAGATCCTACTACAATACCTAATTGCATTGGGTTTAGAGAAAATTCTTCGGTTATAAATTTTACAGTACCTGAAATTACAGCAGCATCCAAGCCGAAAACAAAACCACCAAAGGCTACAATTGTGGCATAGGTAAATGCATTTCTTTTATATGAATTCATGGTTAATAGTGTATTAAATTGTATTTATTGGTTAGTTTTTGGTTCCTATTAAAATGTAACTTTTTTATAAATTTAAAATATTGCTCAGTTGATTCATAACTGATTTTTTACCACTGTTGTAAAAATGCAACCCTATTAAAATCTACTAAATAATTTAACGATAAAGAATCACCCAGTTGGATGAAATTACTAAGATTAACTAAAAAAAGCGTTGATTTTCTAAACTAAAAGTCATTTATAACTAAAATGTCAGTCTGAATGTAGATTGTCCTGAGCTTTTGCCGAAATATAAGATATATTTCGACAAGCTCAATGTGACAATAGGCATAAAACTAATTATTCTTTTAATTTCACCCAAAAGGTGTAAAGAACTTTATATATATTAGACTATTAAAATTTTCCAGGTACTCTAAAAGCAGTTGCTCTCTTAATTACAAAACATCTACTTAAATTAAATAGTAATTCTTTTTGAAATTTCTGCTAAATAATGACTGGATAATTTATTTTAAGGAAAGCTCTTTTAAAATTTTATCCATTCAATGTTCCAGAATACCCTGTAATGATTACAGCGATGATCAATACAAATACCCCAAATAATAGGATTTTGAAAGGTTTCTTAGCACCTTCCCATTCTTTGTTGGTATACGCCCAAACGTTACCCACAATAAGTGATAACCCCAACATGATAGGCCAAGCAATAATTTTACCTATATCTCCCATCAAAGTGGCTCCTTGACCATATATTCCAAGTGCACCGAACCAAAGTACTGCAGCTCCAATTGACCATAAATAGGCTTTTCCAGCATTAGGTGTTGAATAAGAACTCCATGTATTGTTCTTAGCTAATAAAAATAAAGAATACCCTGCATTAACTACAAAACCACCCCATAAAACTACTACCCAGATAGCCAAACTACCATTTCGAGCAATAGCACCAGATGCTTCAGCCAATTTACCAATTGATTCTCCTTTACCAAAACCAATAGCCAATGCAGCAGATAATAAACCACTTAAAACTGCGATTACCAAACCTGCTGTAAGATTTACTTTCTCCGTACTTTCGTCTGCATGTGTCAATTTATCTTTTTGAATCCCGGCATAAGCGGTAATAGCAATTGCTACCAACATAATTAGTACTCCCACCATGATATATGGAAAAGAAGGCTTGTCAGTTTCACCAGCATTCATAAACAAAGGAATTAAAGCTCCGGCTGCAGAACAAACACCCATCACAATCCCATAAGTCAAAGAAATACCAATATATGGCACACTTTTACCAAAAAGGATTCCACCAATTCCCCATAATCCGCCATAAATCATAGCTTCAATAATTACGTCTGAAGGTGCGCTTGTCACCACTTCGAACAAATCTGGCACTACTAAGTAGGCCCATGCAGTTGGTAGAATAATTAAAGCAAAAGTAGAGTGTACAAGCCACCAAGCTTCCCATTTAAGGGGAGCCATAAACTTCATTCCTAGTCCAAAAGAACCTTGAAAGATACTTGCAAAAATGACAAGTAAAAAAGATAACGTTAATGTATCCATTATATTTTGGTTAGTTAAAACTTAAATTTAATTAAAGTGCGGTTGACACTCTCTTTTTTACTAAATAGTCATCCAAGGCTAAGTGCGAACAATCATGACCAATTCCACTATTTTTTATTCCACCGTGAGGCAAGTAGATTGCATATTTTACCCCATTGATTTGAATTTCTCCGAAATCTAAATCCTCTGTAAAACGTTGAATTCTTTTATGGTTATTTGTAAAAATGTAAGATGCTAATCCATACTCGGTGTCATTTGCCATTTCTAGTACTTCGTCATCCGATTCAAAACTCATTATTCCAGCTACTGGTCCAAAAGTTTCTTCTTTAAACAAACGAGAATCGGTTGTGATTCCTGACACTACAGTTGGTTCCATCCAGTTTCCATTTTCTGGGAAGCCCTCAGGAATTTTTCCACCATACTCTAATTTCGCTCCTTTACTTACAGCATCGGCAACTAAATCAAACATTCTGTTTCTAGCTCTTCTATCTACTACAGGACCCATATCAACGGTTTCATTAGGATCAATACTAAACCCTAATTTAATTTTAGATGCTCTTTCGATATAAGCCGTTAAGAATTTATCATAAATATTTTTGTGAACAAAAATTCTGTTGGCAGCCACACATATTTGCCCTGAGTTACCAAACTTCAATCCAATCGCTAAGTTTAGCGCAGTATCGAAATCAGCATCTTCAAAAACAATAAAAGGCGCATTTCCACCCAATTCCATTCCTAATTTTTTGATTGATGTAGTACTATCTGCAATGATTTTCTTCCCAGTTGCTGTAGAACCAATCATGGTCAAAACAGCAGGAATTGTACTCGTTGTCATAGTAGTAGCTACCTCGGCAGATGGACCCGCCAAAATATTTACAACACCAGCAGGGAAATCTATACTATGTAATATTTCACCAATAATATAACTTGATAATGGTGACATTTCAGATGGTTTGATAATCAAAGAACATCCGGCTGCCAATGCGGGTCCAATTTTGAAACCAACATTCAATAATGGAAAATTCCAAGCCAAGTAAGCCACGGCTACACCTGCCGCCTGCTCGACCATCTTATGTGTATGCGTGTGCTCGTAATCCGGTATTTGCTCTTCTCTGCGGTTTTTCATTGCTGCAGGATACCACTCTAATGCGTTGGTAATTGCCTCAATATCTTCTGCAGATCCAGCATAGGTTTTCCCCATTTCGTGAACCATAGCCGAACGCAATTCTGCTTCTCTTTCGAAAATAGCCGTTCTTAATTTGGTCATCCAAGCCGTTCTTTCAGCCAAAGATAATTTCGACCAAAATTTAAATCCTTTTTGAGCGGCGATCAATGCTTTTTCAGCATCTGCTTTTCCAGCCAATGCAATTTCTGCTATAGATTCACCAGTTGCAGGACAAATAACATCTGTTTTTAGACCGCTTTCAGCATCAACCAATTGACCGTCTATATATAATTTTTTATATCCGAAATTTTGTGTATTCATGGTATTTCAATTTGGTAATTATACCGTTAATTTAACTCTATCTTTTGTAATTGCGTATTCTCTTAAAACATCCTCGTTCACATCAATCCCTAAACCTGGACGATTAGGAACCTCAATATAACCATCTTTCATGACTATTGAAGGAAAAGTCAACTTTTCTCTAAGTCCATTTTCTGTTTGATCATATTCCATCAAGAAATTAGGTCGGTACATTCTACCTGGTATACATTCTAAATTAGCTATAAAATGCATAGCAACGTGAATACCTATTGCTGTCCCCCAAGTATGTGGAACAATATCCACTCCGTTGGCACTAGCCAAGGCCGAGATACGTTTCGCCTCAGTAAGTCCCCCACTAGAACAAATATCCGGCTGTAAAATATCAACCGATTTATTTTGTATCAATTGTTGGAAACCAAAACGCAAATATTCACATTCTCCTCCTGAAATTGGAATAGAAGTTTTTTGTCTCAATTCATTGTATTGACTGTAGAATTCTGGTGAAATAGGTTCTTCAAACCAGGCAATATCATACGGCTCAATCAAACGACATAATTCTATTGCTTCTCTTAAAGTATAAGCATGATTAGAATCGACCATCAGTTGAATATCTGGACCAATGATTTCACGCATCTTTTTAACGTTAGCAACATCTGCTTTGATACCAAGACCTACCTTCATTTTCATAGCCTTAAAACCTTGAGACATATACAACCTAGCTTCCTCTTCAAAATCCTTAGAGGGATCTTCATGACAGGTAAAATACAAACCTGTTGCGTACGGTTGAATTTTAGTTCTGTGTGCTCCACCCAATAAAGTAGAAACAGATTGTCCTAAAATTTTACCTTTTAAATCCCAGATCGCAATATCAATAGCGCTCATCGAGGCTACTAGTATACCTCTTCGAGCATAATCTAATGTTCTACGGTACATCCCATTCCAAATCACTTCATTTTCCAAAGGATTTTGACCAATAACCATTGGCTTCAAAAACTCAATCCCAGCTTCCAAAATAGTTGCAGGACCGTAACCTTCTCCCCAACCATAAGTTCCATCAGAACAAGTTATTTTTACTACACAAATACTCCTTTCAGAATATTCCCATTGTGAGAAGAAAAAGCTTTGCGAAAGCACATCTTTCAATACATACGTTTCAATTTTTTCAATTACCATTTTATATCTTTAATTTAGAAAAAGTAGTGAAAAACTACTTTTATATCATTATTTTATTTGTATATTCTCTGTCTAATAGGTAAAATTAAATTAATACTTCTTATTTATTAGTCCTAATTTACCCAATCACAGACAATTGTTATCTAATTGCAATAACTTTATCACAAATCGCCTTAAAGTGCTCATATAAAGCATCATAATTCTTAGCTTCGATAAGTTTTTTATCAAAAAGTGATCCACCCATACCCACTCCTATTGCTCCTGCTTGGAAAAAAGATTGAATATTATGAACATCAACTCCACCAGTAGGCAATAATTTAATCGTATTTAATGGCCCTAAAATATCTTTTACATATCCTGGTCCCAATTGTGTTGCTGGAAAAATCTTCACAGCCGTAGCTCCCAATTTATTTGCATTAAATATTTCCAAAGGTGTAAATGCACCCGGAAAAATTGGAATATTGCGTTCTTCACAATAATTCATTACTTCAACATCCATAATTGGAGTTACAATGAATGTTGCTCCTGCATCCAAAGCCATCATTAAGTCGGCCATAGTACACACTGTACCTGCTCCTACGTTTATCTCAGGATGATTGGCAGCAACAGCCTTGATAATCTCACAAGCATTGTCTGAGTTCATCGTAATTTCAAGTGTCGTTAATCCTGCTTTTTTATAATGCGGCAATATTTCTTCGATCACTTCCAATGAAATATTTCTTATTATACAAACAATTGGCATTTTATCAAACAATTCTTCTTTATAATTTGTTCCCATAATTTAGTTTTTTTATAGTTGATTTTTTATAATATTCCATTGTCCTTTTACCACTGATAAATCCACAACACTACTATTAATGATTTTAGTTTTAGACTCTAACCCTATAATCGTAATTGCTTTGTGGTACAATTCAAAAAGTTTACCACCAGCACATAATTTAATGTAATCACAATCCAAATGGCGCAATGTTTGTAATTCTTCTCCAATCATAAGTCCACTCAAATAGTAATAATTTTCTATGTTAGTTTTCTCTTTGAATAAGTTATTGGTTCTCACTTTAAAAAGTGTATTAAGCAACGATTTTCCCTCCATAGCTTTTTGAACCCCTTCTTCAAAAGCATTCAAAACAGTTTCGTCAAATTCGGTTTTTTCAATCGAAGCTTTCAAAATAGTATACTCAGAGATTACGCTAAAAACTTCCCCAGTCATGTAAGTAAAGAAATTGGTAATTACTCCTTTTTCGCACAACACATGTTTACTATGCGTTCCCGGAGTAATAAAAACAATGGACTGATTCTCATCTTCTTTATTTACCAAACCAATAATCTCAACTTCCTCACCGCGAATCACATCAGAATCTGATTTTACACCAGAGATTAACTGAATTGAATTCGGAATAATATCAGATTTAATTTTTTCAATGTACAATGATTTACCGTCCGTTTTAAAAGGTAAACCAGCATAAGGAAGCTCTCTCATTCCAATACTAGAGGACGCCATTCCCGAAATTACAATGGTAACATCACAACCAATAGTGGTTGTAAAAAGTGCCAATTGTTGTTTTAAAAAATTTAAAAAATAGGCTTCTTTATCTCCTCCAACTTCCAACCATTCATTATAAATAGTTTTTATCCCCTTTGGCGATACCACTTCCTCAACAATACTAAGGCCTGGAACCATTACTAGTCTCAAACGTAGATTCGTAGTTCCCCAATCCACACTCACAAAAGTTTTAATACTTGTCATTTTTAATCCGATTAATAGATTCTTACAAAGTTAAATCGAGTTGTTGTTTTTTTGTATTCAAAATTTACCGATTACTAAATCATTCTTACCCCAAACAAACATATTGAACTAAATCTAAGATAAAATAAACTTGAAAATTTAAATTTAAAACACAAAAAAACTTTTTTTTTAGGGCGTGCCCCGCAAAAAAAAGCGGGTCAGGCTGTTCGTTCCCGCTTTTTTTAACTTGCAAAAAAAAGCAAGATAAAAAAGAGCTTCACTGCCATCCTTCACGCATTACACCAGTAAGTTACAACATTACACAATACAAAAAAAAATCCACCCCAATTAAGGAGTGGATTTTGACAATCTCAAAACTAAAAACAATAATCTCTAACAACTATTTTCTTACTGAACTCAAAAAGAATTCAAAATTATACTTACCTGATTTCAAATCATACTCTGGTAATCTATTCGATAAAGTACCCCCTAAAGACATTTGAATCAAATCCAAATTCAAAGTATAAAATCCTTGTGGTTTCAAATCATAAGGATGCTTTGCTTTGTCTATATTATCTGCCGCATACTTCCAAATAGAGAAACCAAACAATGGACTACCTGTTATTTGTAATCCTGATTTTCCTTTATTATCAGACAACTTTAACCATCTTGTATCTGTATGATTTCCATTTTCCTGAGGAAAAATGTAATTATAAAAAACAGTATCTGTTTTCAAACTAAACTCATCTACCTCTGCAGAACGTTTGCGATCGCTATAATTTTCCCAAGGTCCATTTCCATAGTAATTGGTGTTTTTATAAGTATCTGAAACCCCCATTGTTACTCCAAAACGAATTAAATTTGGCAAAGACTCATCCGCATCCATCTCTACATTTATAGCAATGGTACCATCATTATTCACAGAATAAATCTTATTTAAATTCAACTTTTTATCCATAGCCATTTTAACAACTACTTTTACAGACTGAGATTCATTGCTTACTACAACTGATGTAACTTTCAACCCATTATTTACAGTAGACCAAAATGCTTTAGATTTCGCAAATGATTTTGAATTCGCACCTCTAATATCATTATCAATTACTGGTCTAGTAAAATTCAGTCGCAAAGGTGCTGCTAATTGTTCTTCCCCTTTTATCTTGAAAGAAATCAAATTACCTGTTTCTTTTGCTACAATTACAACTACATCTTTCCCTGTAACTACAACTTCGGAAGCTGTTTCAATAAAAGAAACTTTATCTTTTGAAGCTGCAACAAAAGTCGATGATGATTTCTTAGCTTGTAATTCAATTTGGTTTTTCGCCAATTCAAAACCTTTATCAGCCCACAAACGTTTTGTTTTTTCATGCAAACTCATGCGAATCCAATATTCAGAATGTTCATCAAACCTAATGCTTTTAACTGGCAACTTAACTGTTGTTGAAGCTCCAGCTTCCAACTCTAAAGTTGGTAAAACCCCAGATTGAAGTACTTTTCCGTCTTCTGAAACTTCCCAACGAATTTCATACTGATCTAAATTAGAAAATGAAAAACGATTAGTAATACGCATTTCAGAATTTTTTGCATCGACGGCTTCAAAAACTACAGGTTGAAAAACATATCTAGCTTCAAAAGCATGAGGATTCGGACTTAAATCTGGTGCAAAAACACCATTGATACAGAAATTCCCATCATTAGGTATATCACCAAAATCACCACCGTATGCATAAAACTCGACTCCTTTATCATCTTTCTTTAAGATCCCTTGATCCTTCATATCCCAAACAAAACCACCAATTAAGTTGGGTCTTTTTCGTATTTGATCCCACATATCTGCAATTCCCCCCATAGAGTTCCCCATAGCATGCATGTACTCACACATAATTATTGGACGAGTGATATGAGCATTCTCAGACATATTAACCAATTGCGACAAATCTGGATACATTCTACTCAATACGTCAACATAATTTTTATCATCTGGGTTAGCATAGGTATCCCATTTGTTAATTTCATTCGCTACTCCTTCTACGTACTGTGGGTCTTCAGGGTCCCCTTGTGCTCCTTCATAATGTATAAAACGAGAGGGGTCAAAATCTTTCACCCAACCTGCGGCTGCAGCAAAAGCTGGTCCTGTACCACTTTCATTCCCTAATGACCATGAAATTATCGAAGGATTATTTTTATCTCTTTCGACCATACGTATTATTCTTGTCAAAATGGGAGCAGCCCAAGTAGGTTGCTGCGGAATATAGCTTCCTAGATGGTGTGCTTCGATATTGGCTTCATCCATTACATACAAACCGTATTCATTGCACAATTCATAAAAATATGGATCGTTTGGATAATGTGATGTGCGCACAGCATTAAAGTTAAAACGTTTTAAGGTTTCAATATCTTTACGCAAATCTTCATGACTTAAGGCTTTCCCTTTTATTGGATCATGGTCGTGACGATTCACTCCCATAATTTTTACGACTTTACCATTGATTAGTAATTCATTATTTTTACTGAATTCTACTTTTCTAAAACCTATTTTCTGGCTACGAGATTCTACTACCTCACCATTGGCATTAATTACATTAAAAACCAAAATGTACAAATAAGGATCTTCCGCAGACCATTTTCGTGGTGATTTAATAGTTGCTTCCATAAAAGCAAATTTGGTAATATCTCTAGCAGGCCATCTTTCTTTATATATTTTTTCCACATCAACAGAGAGTGGTTTTGGCAATACTTTTTTATTATCAGCATCAAATAATTCAGCAGATATTTTATACCCTTTTAATTTTGCTTCATCTTCTTGCATCCATAATAATGGACGGATTTCTAATTTTGCATCTTGATAATTTACGTCCAATTTAGTTTTTACAAAAAAATCATTCAATGCTATTTTAGGCTGTGCCATTATGTATACTTCACGATGAATACCACTCAGACGCCACATATCTTGGTCTTCTAAATAACTCCCATCACTGTAACGAAAAACCTGAACTGCAACACGATTCTTCCCTGCTTTTAAATACTTAGTAATATCAAACTCTGCCGCCAAACAACTTCCTTGACTATACCCTACCTCTTGACCATTGATCCATACATAAAAAGCCGAAGTCACTCCGCCAAAATGCAAAATAACGGATTCTTCTTTCCAATCTGCTGGAACTTCAAAATCTCTATAATAGCTCCCTACTGGATTATCTCTATATATTTTGGGTGGTAAAGGAGGTTGCGGCCCTCTCCAATCATATTTTAAACTAGGATCCAAAATATTTGGTGTAAATGGGTACACAATATTAGTATAAATAGCCTGACCAAACCCTTTCATTTCCCAATTAGAAGGCACATCAATCTCCTTCCAATTAGAATCCCCATTGTAATCGGCTCCCATAAAATCTAGTGGACGCTTTTCTGATTTATCTACAAAATTGAATTTCCAAGTACCGTTTAAAAACTTTAAACGCGACTTATCCCTGTTACCTTCCAAAGCATCTTTTTCATTTTTATATGAATATGATGGGACTCGAGACTGCATTTTGTTTTTTTCAAAAACTATTTCGTTCTCCCAATCATTTTGCGAAACAACTGATTGTGAAAGCAACATTAAAAAACTGAGAAAAAGAAAACTTCTTTTCATATCAACAAAATTAAATAAAAATTAAAAAAACAATACTAACCATTTTTTATCAAAAACCAATGTAATCCATCTAGAAAAAAACTGTACAAAACTGCTAGCAGAAGTATAAAACAGCCTATTTACATTATTTAAACAGATTTTAATAATAAACCCTCAAAATTCCAACACTACTAATTATATAAAAAACAATCTTTAACAAAATAACTAAGGGTAGCTAACAAAAATATAGCAAATAAAAATAAACCTTGTTTTATTTATTATCCAGCACATACACTATATTACCCTCAACGTACTGTTTTCTAAATTAATTTTTAAATATCTAATACTATCAAAACACAAAAAAATTCAACAATAAGAATTCTAGAGATTGAAAAATTACTACTACTCTTTTTTTATAAATAAGAATGCAAAGAACTCGTTTAAAAAGTAAAGATCATTATTAACTAAAATGATACTAAAAGCATCTTTGGATTTAAAATAAAATCACTCTATTTCTTACTTATGAGACATTTACTTCTACCCCATAAAAAAAACCAGTATCATCATAACAACGATACTGGTTTTTAACAAATAAAATAAAAATCTCTAAATAGAAACCTTATTAAATACTACTTAATTCATTACGCATCTTTTCAAAAAACGGTTTTAGTTCAGCTCCAGATTTTCCAGTAATTTTAGAAAACTCAGCATTAAAAGCACTATTCACTTCATTCATTTTTTCTTTCTTATCATCTTTAGAAATTTCTCCGCTTTTAGCTTTACTAAATACTTCCATGTAATTTGTAACGTAAGTATTTCTCGCTTTCAAAAGTTCTTTGGATTTTGCATCATCCAATTTAAATTCAGTTGTTGCTGAATCTACAAAATATTTTATCTTCTTTTCTTGTGACTTGTTTTGAGCAATAGCTCCTACAAACGAAATCATCATTACGAATACTAATACAATTTTTTTCATCTTTTTTAATTTTAAAGTTAGTTATTATAGTTAATTATTTATTCTTCCTAATTATTTAAAGTTCTTTCATTTCTTCACGAACTCTATCATTAAACTGTTTCAATTCATCCCAAGTTTTACCTGTTAACTCATTGAAGTATTTATTAAACTTATTATTTACTTCGTTTACTTGTGTCTTTTTTTCACTTTGAGAAATTTCACCATTTTTTGCAGCACTAAAAACTTTTTGATAATCATTGAAATAAGCGGTACGATTATCCAAAAGTTCTTTAGTCTGGTTTTTATTCAAATTAAATTCTTTTTGAGCTGCATCAACAAAATAGTTGATTTTTTTCATTTGATATTTATCCTGAGCAAATGCCATTGACATTGTAAAGAATACTAATAAAGTTATAGTAATCTGTTTCATAATTTATCTTTTTTATAGTTACTAATTCTTTCTCGTTTACTTATTTTTTTTTTGCCAAACACGAACATATTCAATCTCAAAATCTACTACGCCATCGTCTTTTTTACCTTCGGGACTATTTAACTCTAAATCTTCTTTAGAATCCGGAACTCCATGCCATGGAAAAGTTTCTTGGTCTAACCAAATTGAGAGTGGTTTTGTAGCTACATATCCTTTTTCGAATCCTTTTTCCTTTGCCCATGCATCAATTTTTTCTTTTGAAGCTTCTGTAAAAAGTTTTCCGTCAATAAAATATTTAATACCGTTTTCATCCCATTCGACACCATATGTATGGAAAGCATCTGCTACTCTAAAATCTAAAATATGATGCTCTGTGTATACACTATTATTCCCTTTTAAAGTCCAATCATGAATAGACCACCACAATTCTTTATCTAACTTTAACTTATTAGGTTGTCTATGGTCACCAAAATGCTCAAACATATCTAACTCCAAACCTTTACCCATTGCCCAAAAAGCACTTGTAATTTCAGCATCAGCAGCTTTACTCTTAATTTCCATATAACCATATTGGAAAAATTTACGTCCAATCAAGCAAGCTGTCGTCAAATTTTCAAATTTACTTCTTGTATTGTCCTTTCCCCAAGGCTTATCTGGCACATCACTAAACGGAAACTCAGGTTCCCATTTTGTTTCCAAAATTAGTTTACCATCCTCCAATCTGTAATTATTTCCTGAAAATTGAGAAGGCGCACGACCAATCCATACTTTTTTGTTAGGAAAATCTGGATGTTTATAAACTGGTTTTCCGTTCTCAAATTTCCCTACGACATACCATCTATCTTCATTTAAAGTTGGTGCATCAAATTCATCACTTACTTCTGTATTCAAAACCCAGTTACCTGCATTTGTTGGATCAGAAAGTGGCATCACAGCCGTTGACGATATTCCTTTTTTATCATTCTTACTACTAGCAGTATTCGTTTGTGCTTCCAGAGAAACAAAAGATAGTAATGCTAAACTTATACCTATATATTTTTTTTTCATATTTATTCTTTTACTTCCATAAATTCAACTGGAGAACCATTATGCACAATAAACGCAACACGAACTCCTTCAGCAGGAGAAAAAATCTCTACTAACATTTCTTTACCTTCAAGTGCTTCCTCCATATTATCTACCGAATAAGCTACGTGCGGTACCGTACGCATCATTTCTGGCATTGGACTATCAGCGTCAAACTTAACCCATTCTACTCCGTATTCATCTTTAGAAAAATCAGTAAAATGAATTTTCCCTGGTTCATAAAAACCATCCCAATTTTTTTCTTCTGTTGTTGGAATTCCGATGTGACTAAATGCGTATTTCATATTTTTTTAGTTTAGTTTGGTTAATTAATTGTCTAATTTAAAAGCTTTGTCATAATTTGGCATGTTAGTATCTTTCCACATTTCTTCCACTTTTTTATTATCATACCAAAGCGGAGTTATATGAGACTCACTCCATTTTTGAGTACGATGTACCATATCTTTCAAAACATCCGGGTATTGTGAGCTCAAATCTTTAGTTTCTGAAGGGTCTTTACGAACATCGAATAACTTCCATTTGTTTTGACCCGCTTTTACAATTTTGAAATCTTCATTTCGAGCACCAACATCTGAGAAGCCACTTCTGTAACGTACTGCATAAATTAAATCATCTTTATGAGTATCCTTACCCGCTAAGAAATTCGACCAAATATCTTTACCATCCAGACTTTTTCCTTTTGGAATTACACCACCTGCTAGATTAGCAAAAGTGGGGTAAAAATCAAGTGCCGACACTACATAATCAAATCGTTTTCCAGCTGGTACAACTTTAGGCCAATGAAAAAACATTGGTACTCTATAACCACCTTCATACGTATCGCCTTTAGTACCTCTTAATGGGAAGTTGTTGGCCCCATGTTGAATATTTCCACCATTATCACTTAAGAAAATGATTAAGGTATTCTCAAACTGCTTGTTTTCTTTCAGTGTTTTCACAATTTCTCCAACTCCTCTATCAACAGCGTAGACCATGGCAGCATAAGTCCTTCTGTCTTTGTCTTTAATATTTGGGAAAATTTTCAAGTCTTCTTCTTTAGCCTCAAGAGGTACATGAGGTGCATTGTATGCAAGGTACATAAAGAAAGGTTTTTGCTTTTCTTTTGCTTCTTTTACCACACGAACTGCTTCTCTTGAAAGCGCATCAGTCATGTATTCTGTTTCCTCAACTTCTGTATTATTATGTAACAAAGGAGTTAAATAAGCATGAATATGTTTATTCCCATTTTTAACTTGCATTTCATATTGAGCTTTATAATCTTCAGGGAAATATTTATGACCTCCACCAAGAAAACCATAAAAATCATCAAACCCTCTATTATTAGGCTGAAATTCTGAACCATAACCCAAATGCCATTTTCCTATTGCACTTGTGTAATATCCTGCATCGTGCATTACATTACTGATAAATGTTTCTTTGACCGGAATACCATCTTGCAAATTCATTCCTACATCAGGTAAATTATAAGGGGCACCTATTTCATGCGGATATCGACCAGTCATTAATGCAGTTCTAGAAGGCCCACAAAAAGGATGTGCAACATATGCAGAAGAAAATATAGTTCCTGCTTTGGCTAATTTATCCAATTCGGGAGTGATAATATCTTTCGATCCATTAAAACCTACGTCTGCATATCCTAAATCGTCAGCAAGTATCACCAAAATATTAGGTTTGTTAATTTGAGCGATTGTTGGTAAAGCCGAAAGTAACAATAGTCCAGCCATTGCTATTTTTGAACAAATAATTCCTTTTTTCATTTTTTTATCTTGTTTAATAATTGGTTTCTTCTGTATTTTAACACTAAAAATTAATTTATCACAAACCTCTAGTACAAACTAAATAAAATACCAAAGATATAAGTAGTTCAATTTTACCTCAAGCAAACGTTATTTTAACCTTAACAAATCATCAATAAGGTAAAATATGTTTACTTTACTTATTCCTTTTTCTGCCATAATCTAAAATATTCTATTTCGAAATCGACTTTTCCCGTAACACCAACTTCTTCTTTGGAATCAGGAACACCATGCCAGGGAAAAGTTTCTTGATCAAACCATATCCTGATTGGTTTTGTTACCACAAAATTTTCGTTGACACCATTTCCTCCATTATGCTTCAATATATCATCATAGGCATTGATTGTAGTTCGAGAAATTTCTCTGAATAATTTACCGTCAATATAAATGGTAAGACCATCTTTACTCCATTCGAATCCATACACATGAAAAGAAGCTGCAACTCTAAATCCTAAATCATGGCTCTCTGTATAGGTAGTATTTCCTTTTCCGGCAGAAGTCCAGTCGTGAATAGACCACCACAATTCTCTTTCTTTACCTGCCGCCTCTTTGTTTGGTTGTTTATGATCTCCAAACATTTCAAAAAAATCAAATTCAGTATTGCCACCAATTGCCCAAAATGAACTAGTGACTTCGCAATCTGCTGCTTTAGACTTTACTTCCATATAACCATAAGTAAACTCTTTTTTGGAGATAACAGCAGCTGTAGTAATATTTTCAAATTTCGTGCCATTATCTACTTTTGACGAAAAAACAAACGAAGTATCCCATCGTGTTTCGAGTTTCAACTTACCCTCTTCTAGTCGAACATTCTTGGTGGAAAACTGAGAAGGAGCACGACCAATAAAATTAGATTGGTAAACACCTCCTGTTCCTTGAATAAACCATTTGTCTTGATTTAAAGTAGAAGCTTCAAACTCATCACTTAAATCTTCATTCAAAACCCATTTACCTACATTGGATTGATCAGACAAAGGCAATTGTGGATTAACAACGTCTGGAACAGATGTTACAGGTGGAATAACTACTGATTGCGCATCCTCTTTTGAAGGACTACATCCCAGGGTATTTACTATGATTACACACGGTAACAATAAGGAAATTGACTTTCTTATAATATATAACATATTTGGTATAATTAAAATTAAACAAAAATTATCTCAAGCACCATTTATTATTAGTAATACTACACTAATAAAGTATATAAAATAGTGAGCTATTTCAAAAATTAACATCTGAATACTTTAACAAAAAACCCCTATAACCAAAAAAGTGAATTGATTTTAGGAGTTTTGGTATTTTAGATAATAATATTACACTTTTATTACCTTCTCAAATGATGTCTTTCCATCTGCTTTTATTCTCAAAATATAGTTTCCAATCGGTAAACTTGAGACATCGATACGAGGTTTATTAGTACTAGTTCCTTTAATTTTTTTCACTACACTACCAGTCATCGTCAAGATTTCAAGTTCTAAAGTAGTAATCGTTTGATTGAAATTTAAATTCAGGTAATCCATTGTAGGATTAGGATATAATTTGTAATTCGTTTTCTGAATACTATTTAAACCTAATTTTAAATCTTCACTTTCAAACAATGTATCATACCCTGGTAACGTACCATCATCCCACAAAGCTTGATGAGGATGTCCAACGGGTCCATTAGGTCCATCTTCACCGTCATTATCATACCAAGCAGGTTTTACATTTTTAAATTCCTTCAACCAAGCCACTGCTTGATCCAATAATTTTTGAATTACAATTTCTGCAGTAGGCTCTATTCTTCTCACATCATTTGTCTCTCCAGGATCATTTACAATATTGAATAATTTCCATTTTCCTTTACCTCCAGTTTTAACAATTTTCCAAGGGTAAGACATTACTGCACCATTATGAAATCCATTTTGTGGTCGCATAATGTAGAGAGCCTGTCCTTCTGGCCTTACATCTTGACCAGCTATTAACTGGTTCATAATGTCTTTTCCGTCAATTATTTTTGTATTTGGAACCGTACCTCCTGCCAAATTCACAATAGTTGGATATAAATCCAACGAACTTACTTGATAATTATACACTGAGGGAGTAGTAATTTTATTTGGCCAGTGTACAAACATGGGAACTTTATGACCTCCTTCAAGGACACTACCTTTTAATGCATCAAGCGGAAAGTTAACAGCTCCTTTGCTATAGGTATAACCACCATTATCGCTCAAAAATATTATGACAGTATTATTATACACATTCATATCTTTCTTCAACTCTGCTACTAATTTACCTATATTAGTATCCAAATTACTTACCATTGTTGCATAGGTAATACGATCTTGTACAAACTCTTCAATCTTTGCTTCACGAGCAGTAGGATCTGATATTCTCTTTATTGGATTGGACTCTGATATGTAGGTACTATTTCGTACTAAGTTTTCAAAATCAGGATTATTTTGTTTAAACAAAGTAATTTCATCCGCAGGTGCCTCAAGTGGTGTATGTGGAGCATTATATGCTAAATACATAAAAAAGGGATCTTGTTTATGAGCATTTGTACCAATATAATTAATTGCATCATTGGTCAGTACATCGGTCAAATAATCTTCATTTTCTGCATTGCTAAATTCATTTCTATCAACGTAACTTCTATTTCTTTGCAAGGGGTCTTGGTATTCATTTGTAGTCGGGTTATTCCCTCCAAGCCTTCTATAAAAAAGATCTTCATAACCATTTTCGAAATATCCTTTTCCACCTCCCAAAAATCCAAAGAAATAATCAAAACCTCTATCCAATGGCTGGTAAGATCCCTCGGAAAATCCTAAGTGCCATTTACCAAAAGCAGCTGTATTGTAATTTTCATCTTTCACTAACTTAGAAAAAAAAGTTTCATTGGTTGGGATTCCTAGCGTTGATGTTATATCATTTGGTAAATTGTACTGTGCTCCTATTCTATGAGGATACATACCTGTTAATAATGCCGCTCTACTAGGACCACAAAATGGATGTGCAACGTGCGCATTTTTACAAATAATACCACTATTTGCCAAAGCATCAATATTAGGTGTTGGTATAATCCCCCTATCTGCAGGAAATGGCTCACTATTGGTCGCACGATTAAAACCTACATCTCCATATCCCAAATCATCTGCAAGAATCAAAATAATATTAGGTTTCGTAGTATTAGTCAGTTTTTTTTGGACTGTTTGAGCCTCACTAGTATAACTAATTAAGAGTATTAGTAGTACTTTAAAAATGTTTTGTAAATTTTGGTTCATTATTTTAGTTTTGGTTAATAGTATATAGTTAAATAAGAATTTCTATTGAAATAAAAAATCTATAAATTATAAAAAGTGAAGTTGTAATCTATATTAAAACTGAATCAAAATTTGGTTCAATTAAAACAAATATATTCATCAAAAAAAAGGAATAGTTTTAAAGTGAATCCCTAATGAATAAACCACAAATTTTTAAAAAATATTGTTAAAAAAAACAAAGTGAAATTCATAAACCTCATTTAATTAATCTTACTTGTTTTACAAATTAAAACAAAAAAAACAAAAAACCAACTATCAATATTACCCTTAACTAACACAATTATAACCAACTGACCTAAAATTTGCTTAATCTAAACGAATTGTTAAATTTCATGTATTATAAACAAAAAAAAAGAGGCTAGTGAATAGCCTCAAAAACTGTTAAAGAATTACAAATAATTTTACAAACTATATTTATAATTTTTTGGAGTACTACCCATAATGTGTTTGAATTGCTTATTAAAGTTGGTAATCGATTTATAACCTACCATATGGCTTACCTCTGAAACAGGCAAATTTTCTTGCACTAATAATCGGGAGGCATTTCGAATACGAACTTCATTTAAAAATTCAGTAAATGATTTATTTGTCATTTTTTTAAAAAAACGACAGAAAGAGTTTGTTGTCATACAAGCGATATCCGCAACATGAGCCAAGCTAATATAATCGGCATAATTATCTGAAATAAATTTTATAACAGTATCCAATCTTCCTGAATCATCTGTAGCCAACTGACTCATGTCTGAAGATGAAAGTACTAGTCTCTCTGAAGAAAGTGACAATCTACGCAATAAATCTAATAATTTAATAGACTGTTCTGCTGGTGATAATTCAACAATTTCAATCAACTCTGAATGTAATAAATCACTCACGTTTTTACTAAAGGAAACTCCATATTTTGATTGCTCTAATAAGTGATTAATACTAGAAAATTCTGGGTTACTAAAAGTTCCCTCTCCTAAAAAATTTTTGGTAAACTTTAATATTATTGTCTTTACATGAGCATCTTCGTCAGCATCAGAATAGGAAGGATCATTTCTCCAAAGATGTGGCAAGAAGGGACCAACTAATACTAAATCACCTGGAAGAAAATGAGATACATTGTCACCCACAAAACGAACTCCACTACTCTCTGATATATAAATTAGTTCGTACTGTGAATGATAGTGCCAAAACGAATCTTTACACGCTATCAATGCTGCTCTGATATTTAATCGAGCATTCACAAAACTTTCTGTATTTTTTAAAACTAATTTCATACAAGCAGGCTAATATCTATTATTTAACTAATAATCCTAATCTAAAATTCTTACCACAAAAGCACGGTCAATAAATAAGTTGAAGCACGTTCCTTAATGTAAAGCCAGAAATTCAAAGTTAAGCAATTAAGTTCTTTAATACATTATAAAATATTTTTTTTGATTGCAGTTTTACTTTATATATATGTTAAAAAAAACATATATCATAATTATAAACAAAAATAAGAAAGATTTAGACAATTCTAAAATTATTTTTTACTATAAAATGACTATAAAAAATTAAGGCTACCCCAAATAAATGGAATAGCCTTAAAAAACTAACTACAAAAAATCTTTATTTAAATACTAAGGTACAATAGTAGTAACCACTTGTATTTGGAATACTTGCTCAAAAACCCAAACACCATCTATCAAAACTGCATCAACCGGTACAGAACCATTATAAGTTACTTTTTCTTTAAATGTATCTCTTAAAGTTACAGTATAATTTCCAACAGTAGGAAATAAAATAAAAACAGTATTATCTGTAGTTGATAAACCTTTTGAAGGATCAATAAAAGGAGTTAAATCATTTACAGTTCCTACAGGACTAGCATTTTTAAATCCTGGCAACAAAAAACTTGCACCATCACTAATTTTCCACTCATGAGTTAAAGCACCTTGTGAAAGATCATAAATCGATAATGCCTTACCTGCTGCGATTTGAGTTGGTGGCGGTGTAAATGTTGGCGTAGTAACTTTTAATCCGGTACTAGCATACCAAGTAACATCAGAATACGTTGGAGACCCTGTGATTGATTCTTTCTCACAACTTGTGAAAAAGAAACCAATTACTCCTATTACTATTATTATTAATTTTTTCATCTTAATTTAATTTATATTATTTAAGTATATTCGGATTTCTATTCAATTCACTATTCGGTATTGGCAAGTAATCATTTTTACCATTTGCAATATTATAATTACGTGAAGGAAAATCAAATTCATTCGGGATTAAAGTAGCACCAGTTGCTGGAGCATTCAAAACTGATGCGTTATTTTTTGTTGCTGTTCCACCTGTAGATTTTGTATAGGTGAAGTTTTTAACATAATAATTAGTAGCAGCAAGTTCTTCAAAACGAGATTTCAATTTACCCCATCTTCTTAAATCTGAAAAACGTGAAGAACAACCTTCTGCAGAGAGCTCTAATGGCTTATCAACATACATCAATTGATCCATCAAAACATTCGCATTCAAGTAATCTTTTGAAGTATCATATGTTTTTCCAGCAAACTCTCCCGAACCTGCAGGCCCTAACAATACCAACCCCCAACGCTCACGGATTTTATTCATTAATTTTAATGCTCCTGGAACATCTCCTGTTTTAATTAAACATTCAGCTTGCATCAAATAAACTTCCGATAATCTATTAACAACAACATTTTTAGAAGATTTCTGACTTCCTAATGGTAAAGAATTCTCTCCATTAAAACCAGTTTGATCTGTATTTAAATATTTTTTGTACAAACTTATATTTCCAAAGAAACCACCTGTCGCTGTTGTATTAAATCCAAGATTTAAACCTGGTGAGGCTGTATTTGGAGCTGCCGCTTCAATTCCATTTGCAAATTTATAAACTGGCGTTTGTAAATCTTCAGGAAGAATAACCATTGCCGACGCTCTTAAAGAAACACCACGTAGGTTTGCAGGAAGAATCACACCACCTTTGTAATTTCTACTATCAAGCGGATCCATTTTCTCTGTTTTATAAGCATAAGCTACCCAAGCAGGAGGAGAAAACATATTATTAGTACTTATTGACAAGAATGCTAACCTGTTCGTAGTTGATTCTTCATCAAATAAGCCTAAATCAGGTCTAATACTGATATCATAAATCACTTCAAAAAGAGATTCTTTGTTAAACTCGCCCGCTGTTGTAAACATTTTAGACATATCTCTCTCTAAACTGTAGTTTGGATTTGAGATAACTTTATTAAATTGAATTTTAGCATTAGGAAAATCACCTTCATACAAATAACTAGTTCCCAAAATTGTAGCAGCAGTCGCTTGATTTACATGTCCTTTTTCTGCATTGATATCTGGCAATAAATTATCAACTGCAAATTGTAAATCTTTTCTAAAGAATTCAATAACCTTTGCAGATGGTGATACAGATCCAAATAAATCTTCTTTGGTAACCGGAGTATGATCTACAATAAGAACATTTCCATTGTTAAAAGCATTGTGTAAATAAAAATGAAATAAACCTCTAAAGAAACGTGCTTCACCCATTTGTTGCTTCCAACGAACAGGATCAGATTTAGATTGAATCCTTGTCAGTGCTTCAATTACTTGATTTGCTCTGTAAATACCTTTGTAACATCCATCCCATTTTTGAAATACCGCTTTTACATCTCCATTAAACGTTTGTGTAAAAAAGGTAACCGATTGATCTCCTACAGAAGCATTTGCATACGGGCGAGTTGCTGCATAATACCCCATATCAGATCGTACCGTCTCTTCTCTAACATTAAAGATTGTTGTATTCAACAAGGTTGTATACAATGCTGTAATTCCTTGATTGGTTTCATCTAGATTATTCCAATAAGAAGCTGTTGTGGAATAATTAGGATTTATCTCTGTCAAGTCTGGATTACATGAACTTAAGGAAAGTCCAGCAACTAAGACTAATGATATATATTTATAAAAATTTTTTTTCATCACTAAATAATTTAAAAATTAAAATTCAAACCTAATAAATACGATTTTACAAAAGGGTAATTCCCTTTATCCAAACCTCTTCTACTAACATTACCACCTACCTCAGGATCATAACCTGTATACTTTGTAAATGTGAATAAATTTTGTCCTGTTAAATAGATTCTAAATTTATCAACTCCAATTGATTTGAGTGTTTTCTTAGACAAACTATACCCTAAAGTAATATTTCTAATTCTTAAGTAAGAACCGTCTTCAATGAACAAATCAGATATTGGTAAGTAATTATCATGTGTCAAGAATGTACCTCTATAAGCTGGCAATTTCCCAGTTGGATTTGCATCAGAATAAGAATTCAATATCTCTTCACTTCTTCCTAGAGCTATAGCAGTTGCTCTAGAACCATTAACAATCTCCTGACCAACTGCAGCATAAGCATTAACATAAAGATCGAAATTATTATAATCTAAACTCAAATTATAACCAATTTCAAATTTAGGCAAACCACTACCACCATAAACCCTGTCTTGATCATCAATTTTCTTATCGTTATTTTGATCGATATAAATCAAATCACCCATTTTAGCTCCTGGTACAATAAGTTGGTAAGCAGCTAATTTTTCTGGAGTATCTACAAGTCCATTTGTTTTTCTGATAAAGAAAGCACCAGCTTCATACCCTTTTGCAATTGCAGTAATACTTGTTAGAGTTGAATTTGCACCTGCTCCAGGAACAATTCCTGAATCTGTTGTCAAGCTATAAGGTGTATCCGTTGCAGTGTTTGTAACGACATTTTTATTAGTTGTAAATGTACCGTTCATTCTGTATTTCAATTTTCCGATTTTATCACGGAAACCTACTGCTAACTCAAAACCTTTGTTTGTCATATTACCAACATTCAAAACAACTTGGTTATTATTTGAAAGTGGTCTTACTGAAAAACCAGCACCGTTTGAAGTATCATTCAACCCTGTTGAACCAGGTAGAGACAATTGAAACAACATATCATTTTTGTTCGTTTCATAGTACTCTGCACTAATTGTCAATTTATTTTTAAAAAGACCTAAATCAATACCGAAGTTTTTTTGTACAGAAGTCTCCCATTTTACATCTGGATTTCCTAATGAGTTTTGAATAGAAGCTGTCGAATTGGTAGCAAAAGGATACACAAGATCTCTATAAATTGTATTTGTATATGAGTAATCATCAAAAGATTGATTCCCTACAGTACCATTACTCAACCTAATTTTGAAGTTGTTGATTACATTGCTCAAAGGTTTGAAAAATGGTTCATCAGATACATTCCAAGCAGCAGAAACAGATGGAAATAAACCCCAACGGTTTTGAGCAGCAAAACGAGATGATCCATCTCTACGAATACTTGAACTAATCAAATATTTCCCCTTGTAATCGTATTGCATTCTACCAATATAACCAGCCAATCTAGTAACATAATCGGGTCCTGAAGTAATATTTGCAACTCCTGTAGCACCATTAAAAACCTGAATATCATTATCAACAACTGTTCTTTTGTTTGCTGTAAATTGATTGTTTTGGTAATGTTCTCTTGAAGTAGCCGCTGTCAATGTCAAATGGTGATCTTTATTAAATCTAGTTTCATAATTTAAAGAGGCATCCCAATTGATTGAAGTACGTCTTTGATCTTGGTTTTCAACATAACTTGAAATAGGATTATTTACCGCAACCCCTGTTTGTGCATTAACAAAACTTTGAAATGGAATGAACCTTGAACGATTAGAGTAAAAATCATTAAATCCCGCTCTAGTAGTGAAATGTAAACCTTTCAACAACTCATAACCTAAACTAATATTTCCAAAAGATCGTGTAGATTTTGTTATATCACTAATATTCAAACTGTTTACAATACTTGTATTTGTGTTTTGATCAGCACCTCCAAAAGTATCTACTTGATCTGCATTTGGATCTAATAAAGGCTGAGTTGGTTGGTAACGGATTAATTGCTGAATTGTATTAGCAGCTCCTCTATTATTAGATTCTTTAGTAATACCAATCCCTAAATCAATTGTCAATTTATTTTTTTTATAATTTACATTCGATCTTGTATTAAAACGATTAAAATTAGACTTTAGAATAACTCCATTTCTATCATAAAAACCAGCTACCATCGAATATTTAAGATCTTTAGATCCTCCGCTAACATTTACATTATAATTTTGAGTAGATGCATTATCAACAAATAGTAATCTCGACACATTATTATCATATTGAAATCTATCTGGACTGTTTACAAAATTAGAAATACCAATAGCATCATCTTTTGTTCCGTCATTTCTTTGAAGCAACACGTCGGTATATGTTTGATTCCTAGCATTAAGTAATGGTATCGCAGAACCTAAACGATCAAAACTACGACTAGCGTCAACTCTTACACTCATAGAACCAGCTTTACCTTTTTTGGTAGTAATCAAAATTACCCCTGCAGCTCCACGTGTACCATAGATTGCTGCAGATGCCGCATCTTTTAATACATCAATAGTTTCTACTTCACTAGGTGCAATCCCTGGGTCACCTTCTTGAGGAATACCATCTACAACATACAAAGGGGTATTTCCTCCAATGATTGAAGTCACACCTCTAATTAAAATTTCAGAAGGCGTTCCAGGTTCTCCAGAACTTACTACGTTTACCCCTGAAATCTGTCCTTGTAAAGCGTTTCCTAAATCAGAAGTTACGATATTTGAAATATCCTCTGCTTTAATACTTGCTACCGCTCCAGTAATTTCTTTCTTTTTTTGAGTACCATAACCAATTACCACAACCTCTGAAAGATCCTGCGCTACTGATTTCATTTTTACAGTCATCCCTTTAACGGCCTTCACATTGACAGTTCGTAATCCAATGTAAGTGAAGGTTAGCAAATCACCATCATTAGCTTTAATGGTAAATTTACCATCAAAATCAGTTGCGGTTCCCTTAGCAGAACCTTTTACAACGATTGAAACCCCTGGAATAGGAAAACCGTCTTCGTCTCCAACTACTTTTCCTTGAACAACACCTACTTGGGCATGTGCTGCAACATTAAAGAATAATGCTAGTAGGGTAAGAAACAAAAAACGACCTAATGCATTTTTTTGTTTAATAATTTCTCTAATTTTCATTTGGTTAATTTTAGTTTATTTTTTATTCTTCCTTCATATTCGAGTCCAATACTGCTTTTAATACATTACCCTATTTTTTTCTCATAAAAATCGTTACTCTTTATTATAAAAAAACGTATTAGATTAAAACTAGCATTAGGCTTTTGCTTTTACCAAACAGTCCTTCGTACTGTTGAGTGATTTTTGTTAGTCTGATTTGTTTTCATTCTTTCGCTTATTAATGAGTTAATAATTATCCATATTAATAAAAAATTATTTAGTTAAAATACTGTCAAAATTAATCTCCATCTCCCTTTCTTTAATAACACTAATATACTACAATAAACATTGAATAACTCAAGTAAAGACCAGTTTTAGTATCAATATAAAAAAAAATATAAACATTTTTTACGATGTACACAATTATACAAAAGTAGGTTGTACAAATTAAGCCAAATAACTAAGATAATATTTTGTTAAAATTACCCTGTATTAACACTTTCTTACCTTTTAATTACCAAATCATTACCATTTAAGTCTAAAACAAAAAAAAAGCTATAACTCTGATTAGAGTTATAGCTTTTAAAGCTTATCTGTTATTGTTATTTAGTTCTTGTAACTAATTTGAAAACTACCTTTTGAAACTTTTCCATCTTTATATTTTACTTGATACCCAAAAGCAGGAATTTCAAGACCTTCTTTAGTTTTTTGTTTTACAGGTCCTAAATTAGCTATCACTTCTGTTCCTGATGAAAATTTTGATTTTTGAAGATTAAAATCAGGGCTTAAATATTCGTGTGATACTAACTCAGCAAAAAATGTCTCTTTATTTACTGGACTTACCACTTCGTTAGCCATTTTTATCATCACTTTCATTCCATCAAACTCATAAGGCGAAAAGAAAATCGTACTTCCTATTCCAAATAACATGTTACGTAATGATTTCACTGCAAAATCACCATTTTCTGAGATTTGATTGTCTGGATCTTGAATTTTACCAAAAACACCAATTGCATCATGAAACACTAAGTTAAACAAGGGTGCTCTATGAGTAAAAAGTGCCAAATTAGAGTTCAAATAGGTCATTCCTTCAAACATATCAAAATAAGGTATATATTGCTGCTGACCGTGCTCTGTACCATTTACTAAATTTTTGGAATCCAGGTATTTTGCTAAATTAAAATATCCTGTATTGTCTTCGTCTGCAAAATAAGAAAATGAAATATCTGTAATATCTGCTTCAAGACCTAAAGCTGCAATTTCTTTGTCAAGACTTTTTTGAGCTAAACCTAATTGTTTGTTTTGGTCAATATTCGCCCAGCGGCTTCCCGTATTTTTCAAAGATCCTTTGTCATTCTTAGCAAACAAACCAGTATCAAACTTTGGATCATTCTCCAAGGTTGCTGAATAAGCATGATAAGATGAATACAAATAACCGTACTTTTTGGTTAAATCAACCGCTTCTTTTAAACCAGAAACACCTCCTAAATTTTCATTAATAGGCCAACAATTTGGAACAAAATTTGAGAATACTCCCCAAGCATGAAAAAAAGCATTATCTACCTTGAGCTCATCATGAGTTGTTTTGATCATCTCTGACAATTCTTTGAATGTAAAAGTCATTCCCGGCATCTCTACATAATGTGGGTATGCACCATACACTCCCATATACACAGCTCCTGCCAATTTCTTTACATCGGGATCTCTTTTAGCTTTTTCTTCCAAGGACACAAAATAACCCCTTTTAATCGCTTCCTTACGATACACTTTACACATGTCTACATAGTTTCCTTTTGGAATAAATTGGTAGCTAATTATTTTCGGCTGGTTTTCTTTCTTTAAGTTCCAAATAGGATCCAAATAAACAATACGTTTGTTTGGAGACATTTTACCTTCAGGATTAAATAAATATTGTCCATTGTTATTAAGATTATAAAACATTTTAGGCCTAGAAGCTTCATCAACTATACCTATAACTGCAGATTTCTCATTGTAAGTTCCCCACCATGGCATAGTTAATCCTGATGCATTAAATAAATCTAATGTCCCTATTGTTTTAGCAGTATAAGTTGCATCATCCCACATACAAAAAGAACCTCCATTCATAGGGAATATATACGACGGACAAATTACGCCTTGTTTTTGAGGGATTACTGCTGCTCCTCTATCAACATCTGTCTCTAAACTAAATGCTCTTGTCGGGTAATTTAAATCAGTCAACTTATATTTACCTCCTTTATAAGAAAGAACTTCAATGTCTAATTTTGCTGTTACAGGATCAAGGCGTAATTCTGTCTCAATACTTATTCCTTCAAGAGTTTCATCATCCAAAATTGGATTCATAAATGAAATAGAAATAACATTTTTTGATTTTATTGAGACGGTAATACTCTTACTTTTCGAAATATTTACCGTTTGTGATTTCCCATTTACCATCACAGACAAGGTTCCTGCTGCTTGGTCCCAGGGGTCAGAATTCCATAATTGTCCTGATGTTTTCTCTAACACAGAAAAACAACCATTTTTTTCGTCTACTGAAACTTTAACTAACTTGTTTTCGATAACTACATCTTTATCTTTTTCATTTGGATTTTTTTCTATTGATGTAAAACTACTCAATAGTAGAAAACTCAATACTACTTGTAATCCAATAAAAAACTTTGTCCTACTAACTTTCTTTTTTATTTTTTTCATTTTAATGTATAATTTTAATTTTTCAGTTAAAAACATTTAGGTTGACTAACAAAAATAATATATATCATCACAAATTATAGCCTTAATTTTACCTATATAAGACACAAAATTACCCGTTAAAGCAAGAGGTTTATAAATCTATGCTTTACATATTTTAGTTCAATAATAAAAAATACTACGTACTTTCGCTATATGAATTCAAAAAATACTCAACTACTCATTTTAGCTTTCTCTAAAAATATGGGGGCCCTTTTTCTATTATTGATCGTTACGTTGTTTTTTGACAGTAATTACATGGCTAACAAAATCATCTCTACACAGCATATAGCTACTGCAGTTATGCTAGTTGCATTTGCCATCATATTTTTCAAGGCAACCTTACGAATACGAAAACTAATGTTATATGCAGTAATCATTGGTATTGTGGGCGAGCATTTGTTTTCTATAGGTCTTAACATGTACACTTATAGGTTGAAAAACGTACCTCTATATGTACCTCCTGGACATGCAATTGTATATATTACTGCTGTCTATTTCTGTAAAGAGCCCATTGTAAGAAAGTATAGAAAGTCACTCGAAAAGTATTTTACAATTTTCATCCTGATCTATTCCACTCTTTTTCTACTATTGACACAAGATATTTTCGGCTTCATAATGTCCATTTTAGTACTAGTACTATTGAGAAAGCACCCTAGAGAACGTCTCTTCTTTTATAGTATGTATATTATAGTAGCTTTTCTAGAAATTATAGGAACTAATTATGGCTGTTGGTCATGGCCACCTACTGCTTATGACTTTTTTCCATTTTTAAAGAGCGCAAATCCTCCTAGTGGTATTAGCTTATTTTATTTTACATTAGACTTAGGTTGCTTATTATTTTATAAATATCAAAATATAAAAGCTTGGAAACGAATGAAACATATTCGATTACTAAATAAAGAAGTTATTTAAGTACTTATTTCTAGTTTCTTAATGTCTAACAAAAAAAGCAGCAGCAAATAAATATTTGCTGCTGCTTTTTTTGTTGGAAAAAATAAATTTAAATCTTATTTTTTAGTTTTGATACACTGCTTTCCTTTTAAGTTTTCGCTAACTGCTTTAAAAGTAATTTTCCCATTTTTAGAACCAATTCTCACTAGAGCTGTGGCTATTCCTGCTTCGGCTTTTATATCTCCCACATTCATTACTTCTGCATCACCATTAATGGAAAAAATAACATTTTTATCGAAAGTTGGGATAACAGTTCCATTATTATCTACTGCTGCGATGTATACAAAAACAACATCATTGACATTAGACTGTGGTTTCTTTCCGCTTTCGTCTACCCAAATTTTTAATTTTTGAGCAGTTTGTGGAGTTTCTACTGAAGTTTTTGCTACTTGTTTGTTATTAATATAACCAACGGCTTTCAATTCTCCTGCTTCAAAAGAGGGTATCTTGAAAGTAAAAGGAGCATGAGTAATTTTGGTGGTATTTTTATCTACATCGGGTTTTTGCAAACCGATACTTTTACCGTTTAAGAATAATTCCACTTGATCGCAATTGCTAAATACTTTTACATTCAAATCGGAATCAGAATTCCAATAGCTAGCTATTTTTAACTCAATTCCTTGGTTTGTATTTTTTTGACTGGCATAAAAATCATATCCAAATTTTGGCAATCTGAAGATATCCATAATTCCTGAAGCCTCAATTTCGTCATGGTATCCACGGTTATAATCATACATTACCCAATATCCATCACCCATCACTCCTTTTTCTAAATTGTCATTATGAGATTCTTGAAGGTTATAAGCTTGTTGTAATAATGCTTTCTCTCCTTCTGCTCTTAAGTGACGGCTAGATTTCTCAAGACGCAATCCTTTTGGCATCTTATCTTGATTCAATCCACCATTAGAAGAATAATATTCCCAATCACCATATTCAGACACAAAGTAAGGCTTATCAGCATGGTTTTCGTTTCCATGAATTATTCTATGTTGTCTTGATTGAAAGTAAATATCATAAACTTCTGGCATCCAACCACATGAAAACGCTTGGCTTCCAGGATATTCTTCATGTACTCTTCTGTCCAATTCTTTCATGAAAAAAATTGGCATTTTAGTTTCGTTTAATGAAACTTCCCAAGATACAACCGATGGATGATTACGATCTCTACGAATTAAATCTGTAGCTGAAGTATAACAGAAATTTCTAAAAGCATCTGTATCCGCATAATATTGCCATCCTAGAATAGCATCAACAACAAAAATCCCTAACTCATCACAAGCCGCTAAGAAGGCAGGTGACTGTGGGTAATGTGACAAACGGATGGAATTGAAACCAGCATCTTTAATTTTTTTTGCATCACGATATTGTGCATTGTCTGACAAAGCATAACCTATAAAAGGATATTCTTGATGACGATTGACACCTCTTAAAAAAGTTTTCACACCATTTACATAAAGCAAGTTATCCTTAAATTCTATAGAACGAATTCCGAAAGTAGTAGTTTCTATATCTTTCAATTGACCATTTACCATAACTTTTGTTTCTAATTGATATAGATTAGGCTCTGATGGCGACCATAATTTCGGGTTATTAATACGAATTAAAGCATTCGTTTCAACTGATTTATTTGAAGCTACCGAATTAATTATTTTATTTTCTGCAACTTTTTTTCCTTTATAAATAATAGTTTGAATACATTCGATATTTTGTGAAGTACTAGTTTCATTTACCAAATCAGTTTTTATAGCTACATCACTTATAGCATCTGACACTTTTGGAAAAGTAATAAATATACCACCTCCAGCAATTTTATTAGCTAATAAAGGATGTGAGATGTATACTTTTTCTTTATAAGTGATCCAAGTATCACGGTACAAACCACCATACATATTAAAGTCTAATATTTTTAATGGTTTGGGTCCTGAAACAACATTATCTGTATTGTCCAGTTTAACTGCAATTGTATTATTTTGACCCACTTTTACAAATGAAGTTGCATCAATAACCACTGGCATATATCCACCTAAATGATCTGCTGCCAATTTTCCATTAATCCAAACTTCAGCATGATTCATAGCCCCTTCCAACTCAATAATTACTTTTTTATCATTGTATTGTGCAGGAACTTCAAATTGTTTTCGATACCAACAAATGCCTTGCCATTGGTTGTTTACTACCAAAGGTTCAATATTTGCTGTATGTGGTAAACTCACGTTCGCCCATTGAGTATCATTAAAATCTACTTTGCTTAAAGCTTCATCGGAATTTGTAGTTGTATTGATCTTTGAAAATTTCCAATCGTGATTGAAATTTAATTTTACAATTGGAGATTTTTGGGCAAAAGCAATACTACTTATAAATAGGAAAGCAATCAAAACCGAATGTTTAATCATATTTTTAATAAACTTACTCATCTGACTTATTGGTTTTTTTTGTTTGTTTATTGGCAGCTCTATATTCTTTTGTTATCGTTTTTAAACCTATTTCTACCCCATTTTGCATTTGTTGGTATAACTCTGGTTTATCTTTTTTAACCCATTCTAAGACTTCAACAGCATCTGCTTCTACTGGTTCGTAAACATTACTTACTGGCTTCATTTTTTTATCATACCAAAGTGTTTTTTTACGTAACTTTTTAAGAATCTTAGTATATTTAGCATCAGTTGCAAGATTATGAATTTCTTCAGGATCCTTTTCTAAATCATATAATTCCTCAACAGGTTTTGTAGGAGCAAAGAATTGTTTTTGAACTTCATTCAATTTTCCTTCTTCGTTTAACTTACGCATGATATGAACTGCAGGTCTATAAAACTCCAGGTATGCTTGATGTGCATCATAAGGAATCTCTGGTTTATCATTACGTATGTACTTCCATTTATCAGAAGTTATCGCTCTTGATTTCTCTAGAATTTCGTCCCATAAATCACGGGCAGCATAAACATAATCATTTTTAAATCCTTTTTTCAAAATAGATTTACCCGTCATAAATGAGGGTACTTTTACACCTGCTAAATCTAAAATTGTTGCCGTAATATCTACAGATGAAACAATCTCTTTGTTCACATGCTCGCCTGTATAATTTTGAGGATAGTGAATAATAAAAGGAATACGCAAACCTGGATCTTCAAGATACCCTTTTCCTTTAATATTACATCTTCCATTATCACCAATAAAAATAACAATGGTATTCTCTGCCAATCCTTTCTCTTCCAGTTCTTTGAATATCATTCCAACTTCATTATCAAGAAATTCGATTTGATCCAAATATTTAGCCCAATCCAAACGTATTGTTGGATCATCTGCTAAATAGGACGGTAGTTTTACTTTGGCCGGATCTACTGGATGTTTTGATTTAGCACGTACATCATTCCACCAATCACCTCTATGACTAGCAAGCAACTGGATTTGAGCAAAAAAAGGTTTTCCATCATTCTCAAAGTTGTCATATTTATCAAATAAGCCAAACTGTGTTTTTCCGTCCCAAGGTCCTATTGGTTCCGATTTAAAATTCATGTCTGTTTTACGACCTAATCCCATTACTGCATGATTCCCTAAAACTGTCGTATATCCAGCCTCACGCAATAAAGCAGTGAAGGGCTTAAATCTTGAATCCAAAGGCACTTCCCTATTACTACGGTGGTGTTGCGCATTGATTTTGAGTTGGTGTGTACCTATCATCATCGAGGATCGACTTGGAGAACAAATAGGATTGGTTACAAAACAATTATCATAACGCACCCCTTCGGCTGCCATTTTATTTAAGTTTGGAGTTTTTACAGCTTCCATTCCGTAACATTCCAAATCTATACTCATGTCCTCGGCCATTAGCCAAATAATGTTTGGTCTTTTAATTTCTTTTTGAGCTATTGCCGAAACTGTCAATAATGACACTACAGCAAGAGTAACTTTTTTTTTAAAATTCATCATTTTTTGATTTATTTTTTATTGTAAGCAGGAACCGCTTTTTTCTCCCATTTTGCTATATCTTTTTTCAATCTAGCTGCTTGTTTTAATTCAAGATCAATCAAGTCATGTTGTTCTGCTTGATCTTTTTTGATATTAAATAAATGAAACAACCCACTATGGTATTTAATTAATTTCCAATCTCCTGCAATAACGGCAGCGTATTGATCCTCATAACTACGGAAAAAATATAAACTTCTATCTTCTTTAAATTTTTCTCCTTTAACAATTGGCAATAAACTTTTACCATTAACTTGTTTGTCTTTACACGCTTTTCCTCCTGCAATATCAACTAAAGTAGGAAATACATCTATTGTTTGAATTGGAATAGCAGTACTCGTATTTGCTTTTGTTACACCTGGATAATACATTAAAAATGGTACTCTTGCTCCACCTTCACCTAAAGTATTTCCACCAGTTTTTCCACCGCTCAAAGGAGCATTACTAAAAAAACCTCCTTGATCTGATGTAAAAATAATTACTGTATTGTCTGCAATACCTTTTTCAACTAATGCCTTTCTAACTCTTCCTACCGATTCATCAACTGCAGAAATCATCGCAGCATATTCTGCATCTTTTCCTTTTAAACCTTCTTTTTTGTACTGTTCTACCCAGTCTTTTCTACCAATTTGTGGACCGTGTACGTCATAGTGAAAGTAAGATAACATAAATGGTTTCTCTTGTTTATAGTTCGAAATAAAATCTACTGCTTTGTCTGCCAAAACAGTTTCTAAATATATATCACTTTTATCAAAACTAGCCAAAGGGTTCACATCTTTGAAAAATGGTGGGTAATACCCTTTGGGATGTCCATAATTACAAACTCCATAATCCTCATCAAATCCTTGTTTAGATGGATAATAACGTTCGTCACCTAAATGCCATTTCCCTAAGAAAAAGTTATAGTATCCTAACTCTTTCAATCGTTCAGCATAGGTAATTTCATCTAATGGTAACATATTTATCGATGGCATCTGTACAGGATCATTTGGCCATAAACTAAATTTATTTATTGAATTACCTTTATCATCAAAATCAATTCCGTTACCATCATCAATATGTCTCACCATTTGGAAACGAACAGGCTCTCTACCTGTTAAAATTGAAGCTCTACTAGGACTACAAGTTGGCGTAGCAATATAAGCACGGCTAAACTCCATTCCATCTTTACGCAATTGATCAATATTTGGTGTGTGGAATTTTTCATTGCGATATCCCAAATCTGCCCATCCTAAATCATCTACAAAAAAGAGGACTACATTAGGTTTCTTTTGTCCAAAACTGGTTTGTAGTGTCATCAAAAACACTAAAGCTAAGATTGATTTTTTCATTATATTATGTCTTAATTTAAACTATT
The DNA here is from genome assembly GCF_025960985.1 of Flavobacterium psychraerolatum. GTDB lineage: Bacteria > Bacteroidota > Bacteroidia > Flavobacteriales > Flavobacteriaceae > Flavobacterium. The sequence goes on from NZ_JAOQMX010000012.1 coordinate 42,971, forward strand.
TGATATTATTGTAATTTTAGTAATGCTTCACCAAAAGCAGTTCCTAATCGATATTGTCCTTCTGCATTATAATGCACATTATCAGAATGTTTAGGAAAATCATTAAAAGGTTTATCAGCTGTTGTTTTGATGACAATAACCTTTTTCAGAAGATTCGTACTATTCACTTCTGCAGCACGTACCGTTGCAGGCCCTGCAGGAAAGTCTCCGTAATGTGAATTAATTTGTCCTAAAACAAAAGGCATATCCATTACTTTTAAGTCTGAACGAACACGGTTAATCAAATTAACCAAATTAGCCTCGTAACTCATAGCTGAAACTTCTTTAGCCGCATCATTCTCGCCTTGCATCCACCCCATCCCAATAATTTTATAGGTATTGCCTTGACTTTCGATTCTCTTTATATTTTTATTAACATCATCAATAAAATTAGAGTACAACTTCAAATTTCTTTTAAATCCTTCCGCTTCAACTTGAGTTGTTTTTTCGGCAGTCCAATCAGGATTCCAAGCTCCGTACAAAGCAGTTCCTCCTTGAGCAGTTTTGATTAGTAAAAACTTCTCTTTTGGAAATTTTTCTGCTAAAACAATTCCAATCAATAATTCTGGTCCAAAAGCCTCTTCAAAACCATATTTCTTTTTATGCCCTTTAGACAAATAAAAAGACAATGGTATTGGTTCCTTTCCAGAATTACTTATTTGAACCCTATCTACAACTTTGGCCAAACGTTCTTTTACCGATGCATCCAAGGCAGTAAAATCTCCAGCACCAGCCATATTTGATTGTCCCGCTAGCAATACTACATTTATATTCTCTTTATTTGTTTGCGCAATAGCACTTCCAAAACTGAAAATAAAAATAAGGATTACAACCAATTTGTATGAACTCTTCATTTTCTTATTTTTTATCCATCATATCTAAGTCAATATCTGCCTTATTAATTCTGGCTTTTTTATACGGCTTACCACTCATGTAATTGTTATATAAATTTTGCACACCTTCTCCAAAATAAGGATAATGATCAAAAACATCTCCATTACCAAGAATTCTTGGATCATTTTCTTTGATTAATTTTTTAGTTAATTCTTTATTCATAGTCGCCATTAACTTAGAATAATGTGTATCCGAAGCTAAATTAGTAACGCAATAAGGATCTTTCTTTATGTTATATAATTCATTTTCTCCACGCTTACCGAAGTTCAATTCCCAATATTTCATGATTCCTTCTTTTCTTCTAGAATCTAAAACTGCTGTTTTTGTTGGACTCGAATCACAGTTTAAATATCCTAATTCAGGATTCCCAACTGGCCATCTATCAATTTTAAAATTGTGTAAGTATAAAAATCCGTCTTTGATAATTCCACGCACAGGATACCCTTCATCATTTGGTCTTCCTACATCATGACGCTCTTTCCCTACCAATTGGTAATCACGATCTTTACAAACAATACCTGATTTTTTCGAATACAAAATATCTGTTAAACTTCTTCCCGATAGTTTTTCCATACCAGACTTTTTTTCTGAGATCCCAGCTAACTCTAAATAAGTTGGAGCGAAATCAATAAAACTTACTAGATCATCAACTACACGACCTGGATTTTTAATTCCGTTTGGCCACATAATCGCTAGCGGCATGTGATTTGAATATTCATAAACTTGTCCTTTTACACGTGGAAAAGGCATTCCGTTATCAGAAGTCACAATTACAATCGTATTTTCTAATTCCCCAATTTCAGCCAATTTATTCAACATGTTTTGAAGGTGTTTATCAAAATATTCCACTTCAAAAGCATAATCCAACATGTCATTACGCACATCTTCATTATCAGGCCAAAAAGTTGGCACTTCGTTTATTTCGTCAATAGTTTTCCCTCCTACTTTTGCACCAGAGCGAAATTCATATCCACGGTGTGGTTCTTTACCTCCATACCAAAAACAGAATGGTTCCCCTTTTGGTCTAGCTTCCAAGAAAGCATCAAAGTTTTTAGTATAATCAATATTTGAAATACCTGTAGTAGGTGGATTTAATTTGAATTCGTTAAATTCAGGCCCAACCAATTCACGTTCTTTCCCATTAATTTCTCCAGGATTTCCTGGGCCCCAACCTTTTCCTGTAAATCCTACAAAAAAACCATTTTCACCTAAAACTTCGGCATATGTTTTAAATTTAGTAGGGAAATCTGGAGAATGGTTTGCTGCTGCTTCCAACTGCCAGCTGTTACGTCCCGTGATAATACAAGCACGAGAAGGTGCACATTTACCATTAGGGGTATAGGCATTATTGAATAAAACTCCATTTTTGGCTACTTGATCAAATGCTGGAGTTTTCACCCATTTACATCCGTAAGCGCTAAAATGTTTCCAACCTGCATCATCTGCAATAGCAAATAAAATATTAGGCTTTTTTGTGCTCTTTTTTTGTGCTGTAGAAACTTGTCCAAAAGTAAGAAATGAACCGATTGCAATTAATAATAATTTTTTCATTGTATAGTAAGTATAGTTGTCAATAATCAATTAACAAATTTTAAAAAAATTTCAGTTTTTAATGTCTCTACCCGTTTTTGAATAGTCTCTCTGAGTAAATTTTGAAACAATAGAGCCTATTTTTATAAAAATTAGTAGTTCTAAGACGTTAAAATCTTAGCCAATCCATTTCAAAAATGCTATGTTTTTTTCTAGTGCGAATGAAAATTAAACACATTCTGATATCTTAGATCTTAATTTATTGCTATTAGAATTAAATTACAATATAAATTCGCCCCTATTATTTAGTAGTTTTTCAACTGTACCAAGTTTAATTACAGTTCAATCCATCCCTATAATTGGACAATAGTATACTAATGTAATCAAAACATGACAATGATTTCTTTTTAAACCCTAAAATTTTAAATTTACATTTTCCTATGGAATCATTTTATTAGACTCCAACCAGGAGACCATTGTGTCAAACCAAGAAGATTTTGTTGTTTTATTTACTAATCCGAAACCATGACCTCCGGCTTGGTAGATATGCAGCTCCCCCTTTACCCCTTCCTCAATTAATTTCGAATAAAAAAACATACTATTTTGATAAGGTACCGCTTTGTCATCTGCTGCGTGTACAAGAAAAGTGATTGGTGTTTCTTTTGTTATTTGCAATTCATTTGAATACAATTCTGTTAACTCTTTTGAGGGATTTTCACCAATTAAATTCGTTCGGGTTCCTTTGTGCTGAAACTCTCCAAATGAAATTACCGGATAAACCAAGACCATAAAATCTGGGCGCAAATTAATGTTTTTAGGATTATCTATTACTACTTGATTAAAATGTGTTCCTGCTGTAGAAGCCAGATGTCCTCCTGCAGAGAAGCCCATAATCCCCACTTTGTTAGCATCTATATGATGTGTTGTAGCATTTTCACGAATTAATTTTATTGCCTGCTGTGCATCTTGTAAGGGGCCTATTGTTTTATCAATCATGATTTCATCTGATGGTAAACGGTATTTTAGTATAAAAGCAGTAATTCCACTTTCATTTAACTTTTTTGCGATAGAATATCCTTCATTCATCATTGACAAAAACTTATAACCCCCACCAGGACAAATCAAAACAGCTGTACCGTTAGCCTTATTTTTTTCAGGATAAAACACATGCATTTCAGGATCTGTAACTGTTCTTATCCAAATAGAACCGTCTGGTTTTTTTTCTGGAAACTCTTTATAATCAGGAGTAACTATGCTATTTGGGATTTTGTTTGAATATAGTTTAATCACTTTGTCTTGTGCAGTTGTACAAAAGGATGTAAGCAAAACTATAAAAGTTAAGAAAATATTTTTCATTTAATTGGAGTTCGATTATCAAAGAAACTACTTTCTTCAATAGATTAATAAACAGTTTTTATCTTTTATACCTATAATATTACCCACTACTAATTTAATTTGTTTTATCAGAATACTTATTAACCATTTCAGAAGCGTATTTCCCTGGTGTGACTTCGTATTTTTCTTTAAACAATTTACTGAAGTGCGTTCTACTCTTAAATCCAGTCATCATATAGACTTCATTGACTGATAATTTTCCTTCGACCAAAAATTCGGCAGCTTTTTTTAATCGGTAAATTTTCAAAAGTTCGAAAGGTGTGTAATTAGTCAGGGTTTTTACCTTTTGATAAAAATGTGTTCGATTTAAATACAAATCCTTAGCGAAATGATCTAAATCAAGTTCTTGGTTATCTAAATTTTCAGCCATCAAACTATATAGCTTTTCCAGAAATACATTATCATTGCTATTGTCTTTAGTAGTTAAAGTTAAAGGCAGCTCAATTTGAAAACGTTCCCGCAATTGTTTTCTATTACGTAAAATAGATTCGATGGTCGAAATCAAATATTGCATATTAAATGGTTTCTGAATATAAGCATCAGCTCCGTCAATCAACCCCTTAACTTGCTCATCGATAGTCGTGCAGGCTGTTAATAAAACTACAGGAATATGACTTGTCTTAATATCCGATTTGATACGTTTACACAAATCAAACCCGTTCAGTTCTGGCATCAATACATCACTTAATATCAAATCTGGCCAATTGTTATCTAATGCATCCAAACATTCTTTCCCATTGACAAAAACTTCAATATCCATAAAATTAGACAAAGTAGTGGATATATAATTTCTTAGATCTGAATTATCTTCAGCTATAAATATTTTAGATTCAGAGAAATTGGGATCAAATTTCAATGATTTATTATCAATATTACTAAAAGAGAAACTATGTTTTACCAATTTCTCTGCAGACAACACCTCATTTTCAATTTCTTCCTGGTCCTCTGTGTATTCGGTATGAATAATAGGTAACCTCACATGTATCGTAGTACCCTCGCCTACTTCACTCTCTGCACCAATGTATCCGTAATGCATTTCGACCAATTGTTTTGAAAATGCCAACCCAATACCTGAACCACCATGATAGATATTTTCTTTTTTCTTGGATTGATAAAATCGATCAAAAACATAAGGTAAATCTTCTTGATCGATTCCTTTTCCTTTATCTTTTACCAATATTATCAAATCATTTTCATCAGCATGATATTCAATTCTTATAGTATCATTTTGCTTGGTATATTTAAATGCATTTGTCAACAAATTATTGAAAATTTTCTCCAATTTATCTTTATCCGCATAGACATAAATATTGTCTCCTGCTCCTGAAGCTTCTAATATTTTGTAATCCATTTTCGCTAAAAATTGATATTCAGAAATCAATTCAGTAATGAAATCATCAAAGCTAAAATAAGAGTAATTCATCTTCAATAGGTTAGCATCTGCTTTTTGAAAGTCATGAACTTGATCAATTAATTTTGCGATTTTTCGAGATTGTTTCTGAACAATTTTAAGCATATTACCTACTTCATCATTACCTTTTAGTGTCTCATACAAGGTGTCAATGGGGCCAGATATTAATGTTAGAGGCGTTTTTATTTCATGCGAAATATTACTAAAAAACCTCAATTTAGCTGCATTAATTTCTTTTATATTATTTTTTTCCAATTCTTCAATTTGAATATTATGATTCAAACGTTGCATTCTCAAAATAAAATGTAAGAAAAAATATCCACCAACAATAATCAGCAAATAATAGAAAATATAAGCCCAAGATGTTTTCCAGAATGGAGGATTAATGGTTATTTTTATTTCTTTAGTTTTAGTCCAACGATTGAGAGTATTTGAGGCTTTGACTTTCAAAACATAATCTCCTGGAGGTAATCCGTTGAAATAAATGTTGCGCTGATCGGATGGAATTTCGATCCATTCTTTATTAATTGGTGATAATTGATATTTTATAAAATGATTACTTTGTGTAGAAAAATGCAATGAGGTTACCCCTATTGAAAATACATTTTCATTATAATCCAATTCTAATTCATTCAAATCACTTAAACGCTTATTCATTACTATCCTATCATTGAGTGTATCACCGGCTTTAATACTGCTATTAAAAACCTTTAATTCTCCAAATTCGAGTCGAGGTAATTTTTCTGTACTTGGTAAATCTTTGGGGTCAAAATAGCAAAAACCATCAAAGCCTCCCATAACAATTAAACCATTTCTTAACTTGGCAACACCATAATTAAAATCTTCAAAAGGTAAACCATCAGATACAGTAAATTTCAGAAACCTGTGTTCGTTAATATTAAACTTATTTAAACCAATATTCGTTGTAATCCATAATGAATTATTACCATCATAAATAATACTTTTTACCACATTATTTGAAAGTCCTTGTTTCTCAGAAAAAGAGACAAAGCTAGGTTCAGTAGTACTATTTATAACTTTACATATTCCCCCACGTTCTGTTCCTAACCATAGTTCTTTATTTGGCAGTCTTAAAATAGAAGTTATAAAACTGCTTGAAATGGATTTTTTATCACTTTTATCATTTGTATAACGGTCAATTTTAGCTTTCGTCAATAATTTGTTTTTCGAAAAGTCAATACGGAATAAGCCATCAGCATTAGTCCCTATCCAAAGAAGATTTTTATAGATTGGATCTGGATAAATATACCTGACTAAAGATATTTTATTTTCTTTAAAAAAAGGGTTATCATTGATTTTTTCGACACTGATTACATTCTGACTATTATCTAAATTAAACTTATAAAGATCATCTGTCCCACCAACTAGAATATTACCATTAGCATCCTCTACAATTAATTTAATTGCATCATTATTGAAAATATGATCCTTTGAATGATAGACTAGTTCGTATGTAGTAGCATTATGTCGCACACGAAATAACCCTTTTCCATCAATTTTAAACCATAAATTTTTTCTTGAATCTACATAAGATGCACCAATCAAATTTAAATCAGAAGTTGTGATTTTAAATGGCAGAGATTCAAATTGATTTGTTTTTGTATTAAATAAACTCAGTCCCCCTTGAATTGTGGATACATAAACCCTATTGTCATCAATGGGACTTATACTAAAAACCTCATTTGAGGTTAGGCCATGAGCTTGATTTTTACTTTTATTGTAGTGCTTAAAAGGATTTTCATTTAATTCAAACTTATAGATTCCTTTGTTAAAACTCCCAACCCAACAACTATTTTTCAAAGGAACAAAGCAACTCATTCTAAGCAGACTAGGTGATATATTAAAATCGGCAATTGTATATTTACTTTTATTAATGACTAAACTAGCATTATTAACACGAATAAAACCTTCTTTGGCCGTTCCTAACCATAGGTTATTGAAACGATCAAGCGCAGATGTTACAAACTCATAATTTTTTAAATCGAAATGCGAAATAGTAAATATGGAAGATTTTTTGCTCGTTTTATAATTCAGAATTGCAATCCCTTTGTTTAGTGTTACTAAAATTTTATTAGGTGTCAATTTTAGAATCGACTTACTGAAAGTAATCGAAGCCGGTACTACTTTTTTATACGTTTTTGTCGAAAGGTTAAAAGATATTAGTCCCACCGATGTCGAGAAAATATAATTATCTGTATCTAATGCAATACCATCAAAGAAGGAAACATTAGCATTCAATTCTTTAAATTTCGGAAAGTATTGATGATTGAAACTATAGTCTTCATTAAAAATTAAAATACCTTTGCGTTCCGTAATACAAAGGACAATTTTTTTGGCATCATTAAAAAGTACTTTTCTAATAATAGGTCCTGTTATTCCTTTTTTTAATAAACTATTAGAAAATAGGGTTGTAAACTTTTCTTTAGTATAATTATAAATAGAAATACCTTCATCAGTTCCTACCCAAAGATTTCCTTTTTTATCTTCTGCCAGTGTTCTAATTCTATTATTTATTAAAACCTCTTTGTCTACAGAATTTTTAAAAACAGAAAAATCATACCCATCGTAACGGTTCAATCCATCATAAGTTCCAAACCAAATATACCCTTTTGAATCTTCTATTATTGAGGTTACTCCGTTGTGAGCTAGTCCATTTGAAATAGAAATTTTCTTAGAATAGGTTAATTTATCATTTTGCGCCATTACGTTGGTCGCAAAAAAGAGTAGAAATAGAAATTTTATAATTTTATAAAACATATGATCTAATAGTGTGGTTAGTCTAATGGTAACGGTAAATATAATCAAAACCTACAGAACATTCTTCCTTCTATAGAAATACATTAATCAAGAAAAAAGTAAATTTTAGTATATAAAAAAACAACTCTCCTAAAGTTGACTACTTTTAGAGAGTTGTTTTGTATTCAATCTTTATTTTTAACTATTGTAATTTAAGTTCCTTCACATTTTGATAATCAGTACCTCTTAATTTCTCAAAAGTTTCTTTCATTTCTTTCAATTTATCTGGAAATTGTTTTGCAACATTATTTTGTTGACCAATATCTTTTTTGGTATTGTACAATTGATAATCATCATCCGGACCCATTTCGATATTTACTTCGGTATTCATTTTTGAAGCTCCTTTGTAAGGAGGAATCATAATCCAATCGCCTTTACGTAAAAGTGTTTTCGCATTAGCTTCTAAAACTAATGATTTGCGACCTACCGTACTTTTACCCAAGAATTCATTCATTAAGTTTTGACTATCGCTAAATTTAGTTTCTTTGCTTCCAACCATTGAAGCAAGAGAAGCTAGTAAATCCATTTGACAAACAACAGCATCAGAAACCCCAGGTTTAATATGATCTTTCCAATAAGTTACAAAAGGAACTCTTGTTCCACCATCCAACAAACTATATTTACCTCCTCTTAGCGGTCCTGCAGGTTTATGGTTCCCTAATTTCTCAACTGCATCATCATAATAACCATCATTCAAAACGGGACCATTATCGCTAGAGAATATTATTAATGTGTTATCTAATATTCCTTCTGACTCTAATTTTTTCATTAATTCTCCAACACACCAATCAGCTTCAATAATTACATCACCTCTTGGTCCTAAGCCCGAAGCACCAACAAATCTTGGACTTGGTGTACGTGGTACATGTGGCTGTTGAATGGCATAATACATAAAGAAAGGCTTGTTTTTGTGTGTTCCAACATAATTCTTAGCTTCTTCTAGAAAAGTATCTGCCATATCTTCATCATGCCATTTTGCAGTAGCTCCACCTTTCATGTATCCAATTCTAGGAATACCATTAACAATACTTTGATTGTGTCCATGATGCCATTTCATTTTTAGCATTTCAGGATGATCTATTGCAGTTGGTTCACCAGGGAAATTCTTTTTGTAACTTACTTCAATAGGATCTTTTGGATCTAATCCTACAACATTTCCATTACGAATAAAAACTGTAGGTACTCTATCTTGAGTAGCTGCCATGATAAAACTGTAGTCAAAACCAACTTCATTTGGACCTGGACTGATGTGCTTGTTCCAATCTACATCTCCTGACCCTAAACCTAAATGCCATTTCCCTACAATACCAGTATCATACCCCTCTTCTCTTAACATTTTGGGGATAGTCATTTGTTCTGTACCTATTAATAATGGAGCTGTTCCAGGAAGAATTTTAGCATCCGAATTACGCCAAGGATAAGTACCTGTTAATAATCCATATCTACTAGGAGTACAAGTTGCAGAAGTGGCATACCCATTGGTAAACATAAGTCCTCCCTTTGTTAATTTATCAATATTTGGGGTTTTAAGATCAATTCCTCCATATACTGACAAATCACCATATCCTAAATCATCGGCATAAATAATAATTATATTCGGTTTTGATTTCACAACACTTTCTGTGTGTTTTTTTTGGGCACTTCCGCATCCAATTAATGCAAGCATTGCTATACAAGCAACCGGAAACTTCATAGTGCTAATTTTATTAATCATCATTTTTCAATATTTAAATTTAGTTATCTAGTTTATTTAATAGTTTATAATATGATAGCAACATTTCAGATAAAGGTTTTACAAAAATGCTTTATTAGTCACATTTTATAAAATCCTGAATTTATTAAGTATCACATATGTTTCTTAATCAAAGTAATTTATAAAATCATCTTACAAAGCCCCTTCTAGGACTATATTTTATGTAGATGGTTTAATATAAAATTCTTATTTAAAATTATTTATTTTTTATTAGCTTAAAATTTATCTCTTCATCACCTCTTTTGGCTTTCAGAAAGTAAATCCCCGCAGGATATTTCTCTAAAGAAGCAGCAACATTTGAGGATGATTCAAAAACTTTTTCGAAAATCTTTTTTCCTGAAATCGTAAAGATTTCAAGTTCTAATTTATCAGTTACATCATCTTTAAAAGTGATGGTAAAGGGACCAGATGTTGGATTGGGATAAATTTCGACATTTGAATTTTCAATAGCAAATGTTTCTGATTCTAAATCACTTTCTTTAACCAATTTTAACAATCGAGTTTCTTCCGATTGTAATACAAATGTTTTAGAAGTTAACCTTTCTCCTGAAATCATATCAAAAACTGCTATGTCTGAAGTAACTCCACTAATCCCTAATGTAACTGTAGCATCTGTCTTACCAATATTTGACAAGGAAGCATATTTTTCCACTCCATCAGTATCTGAATATCCTCTCCAAGCAACCCCTTTTTTATCAGCTCCTAAACCGTTTACTTCTGAAACAGTTACAGGACAAAGTTTATTTTTAACACTTAAAATATTTAAACCTTTGTTTGTTATGTCTGCTAAACTAGAAGCTAAAATCAACGAACCCGAACCAGCGCTCAGAGAATTTTCTAAACTTTGAGAATATTCGTTTTGTTGTAAACTAAGATTGTCGATAATAACAGTTCCCCCATTATTTAAATAACCTTGCAATGCATTAAATTCAGCTATCGTAACTTGTTTTGTATTATACACCAAAATGACATCCCAGTTGGAACTAGGTTGAGATTGAATAATCTTTTGAGTAGCAAAACCCAATGGAATACCATTAAAATATAAAGATTCATAAAGACTGAAAACGTTGTCCATATAATTCACGTCATTTATTGCAGATGTTTCAGAATAAAAAATACGCAAGGACTTTCTAAGGTGTTGTAAAGCATCTATGATTTCCGAATGAGTATTCAAATCCATTACTGTAGCCGTTACTTCATTCAATACCTTTGGTAATTGCGTAGTAGACCCCGAATAACCGTTAGCTTTGCTCGCATTCACACTATCAAAAATACCTGTTGTTGGATTTTGATTTAATAAACGACTTTGATAAGAACCATCTTCGTTTCTAAACCATACCCAGTTTTGAGCCGCATTCATCCCATGTAATGTTGCTAACCAATGAGTAGTCCGAGTATAGTTTTGTGACAAATTCATATCTCTAAAATTAGTTCTAGATTGAAAATGAGATTCCGTATCATAAACAAGCTTATCCGGACTTACGGAGGTCATAAAATCCAATGGCATAGCAAAATCTCTCCAGTTAAAACCGTAACGATCTACCCAAGTTTGATTAGCTATATTACCAAAAACAATTGAACTCACACTTCCTGCATCGTTCCCTATAATCCCACTTAGATTTGTTAACGATTCAAAATCTAGGCCATGATCATGATTACCCGTACTCCATTCTGATGGAATTAATTTTAGATGATTTTTGGCTGTTGGATCTTGTTTTTTTACCTCAGTATCCAAAAATGTAAACCAATCTGTAACTCTGAATTGATTAAATGTCATCCAGTCATACCATTTGGCCGAACCTTGTAAATTTAAGGGTACCAGAAATGGAAAATCACTAACCGCTGCATCAATTGAAGTGTATGAAGAACCCCAAACTGAATTTAGAGTCGCAATGGTTTGGTGTTTATTTTGTAACCAATTGACAAATTTAGCTTTGGTATATTGGCTAATGGGCACCACATCAAAACTTCCTTCGGCGGTGAACCAGTGAGGTTCATTTGTCAACATTACACCTAACTTACTGTAATTTTTACCTACCATATACGGGATAGTTTTTGACAGTAATAAAGAATTCAAAGGTCTAGCCTGCGGATGATCAATGTCAAATTTTGTAAATAAGGGTCCAGTAGTTACCATTCCATAATAAGGAGAATTGCTATCTTTTGAAGCAGTTATTAACCAAGAAGGGTTTGCTGCTTGTGACAAGAATACGTGTCCAATATTACCCGTAGGCTGTGAACTTAATGAACTTATTAAACTAGGTTGAATATCTAAAACACCTGAAGAATTCGTAATACTAGATAAACTAATAAAAGCCCCACCTAGGTCACCATAAAATTCCGTGAGCTCATCAGCATCTGGTTTAAAACTATGATCTAATAGGAAAACAGGCTTGCCATTATTCATTAATTTATTACCAGAAATACTCACGTTGGCCCAATCCACAACTGGCGTTGCTGATGGGATAATAGCATCGGGCAGTAGCAATTTATTCATTTTATCAATGGATTCATCTAGAATAGTTATTACATCATTACGTATGATAGTCGGTAAATCATTGGCTAATTGAGTCGTAGTAGGTCGAATAGCGGGTGCATTTGGTGTTCCTGCTTCTGGAAAAGGGTACCGAGCATCAAAAAAGTCTTTGTTCATACTCACATGATTTTCATCGTAAGTGGCATATTTCGAAAAAATTTCAGCCGTTCGAACTGTCATTTTTTCCTTATAAGTATCAATTCCTTTTGACTCAGCTTGAGACATTAAATTTTGTAATTCGACTATTTTATCTTGTGCTGTTTGTGCCAAAACTGTAGTTGAAAAACCAATTAACAATAGTAAACGAGGTAAAATTTTATATTTCATATCCCTTATTTTAAATTGGTTAAAGTTAATTCAAATTCAGTTCTAAAATTCAACACAATCATTTTATTTTTTATCCCTCGTAATATTTTTCTATTTTATTAAACACCTCAAAAGCATGACTATTCCTGATATAAAGTGGTTTCCTTTTGCAAGAAATGAATATTTCATTTATTCAAAGATAAAATCATATTCTCCAATCACTTATAGAATAATCAATAGTATTTTTTCTTTTTATTTTTATTTATTGGATCATAAATCATTAATTCTGATTTGGTTGATTCTTCCAAACAGTCCTTTTGTACAATGGATATTCTTATCCAAATATCAACCTTAATTCAACTGATTAATGTGATAGTATTTAATTAAATGCTTTTTTTAAAATCACCTCATATATACCTAAATTACCATCAAGATACTTTTACCAAATAGACTTTTAAATATGGCTTCTTTCCATAATTCTTTTTACAAACATATCATTTTGACTGGTAGATACTATTTTGCCCATAAATATCATCAATAATCATTAAAGGATTTTATTTTCTTAAGGAAAACCAATATTATTATATATCAATAAGATAAAAGCTATAACTATCATCATCCTTTTGGTTAAATTTTTATGTTAGTTTCAAACTTCCAAAGTACTGAATAACTAAAAGAATGTTTGTCTTTATCCATTCAGCAATTGTCTTTATAGATAAATAAAATTCAACTTCTATCATACTTTTGAGAAATAGAACATGAACTACAACCCCATTTAAAAGTTTGTACACAAAATGGTTGATACAAAATAGTACTGCATCATTGAAGAATAAAAAAATACTAAGAAGACAAACCTATTTGGTGCCCTACTATTAAAATAGCCAAATTACATTACCAATAAAATACCGCTTATAAAATTTACTACTATCGCGAATTAATTAAAAGTATTAATTCTGCAGCAATGATTAACTTCACTATTTTAGCGCTACTTATTAGTTTTTATTATGCGAATGCCATTTCCTTCGATAGAAATTTTTTCACTATTTCAAAAACGATTTCTAGGCCATTTTTTTTAAAACATTTCACTAGTGATAATTCGTTAATTATAAGTGTTAAGTCATTATAAATGATTTTAAAATAGTAGACCAAAGTAATAGTAAAAGTAATTTCAATGGTCTATTTATAATAAGGAACCTTCAAATACAAAGTCTAAGTTCAATTTAAATAAATCCAAATTTACCCCATTGCATGCACCCTTTTAAAATATGAATTCGAGTCATTTATAAAATTAATAAGGCATTCAGAATCATTTTTAAAATTTTGAAATACTATTTTTATTAGAGACAATAAACCAAACTGATAATAGCACCGCAACTACAATTCCAGTGCAATATGACAAAGTGTAACCCAATTTGAATCCTTCGGGAGCTACCAAAATATAGGTTACCACAACTGCAGTCATAAAAGCTGCTGGAGCTAACACAAACCAAGCGGTCTTTCCTTCTTTTTTAATATAAACTGCGGCTGCCCAAAGTACGACCGTTGCCAGCACCTGATTGGACCAACCAAAATACCTCCAAATAATCGCAAAATCTATTTCGGTCAATGCAATAGCAATGGCAAAAATCGGAATCGAAACCATCAATCGTTGGCTTAATTTTTTTTGATCTAATTTTAATGAATCAGCAATGGTTAACCGAGCGCTTCTAAAAGCAGTATCACCCGATGTTATAGGTGCTGCCACTACACCAAAAATGGCTAGAATACCACCCACTTTTCCTAGCATGGTATTGCAAATAATATTCACTACCCAAGCAGCATTATGACCTTCCTCAGCCATAGTAGTTCCCAATTCTTTTACACCTCCAAAAAAAGCCATCGCCACAGCAGCCCAAATTAAGGCTACAATTCCCTCGGTAATCATGGCGCCGAAAAATACTTTTTTCCCGTGTGCCTCATTGGTGATGCAACGTGCCATCATAGGCGACTGCGTTGCATGAAAACCAGAAATCGCACCACATGCTATCGTAATAAACAATAATGGAAACAAGGGATAATCAACAGGGTTGTTATGCATGTTTCTGAAAGTATCAACTGTTATTTCGGGAATTGTGTAACCTTCGAATAATAAAGCACCAAACAAACCCACCGCCATGATTAATAATGATAAGCCAAACAAGGGATAAATTTTCCCGATTAATTTGTCGATTGGTAAGATGGTCGCAAGCAAATAATAAATAAAGATAATGACAATAAGAATTGAAGTATCTGTACCTGTTAACTCTTGTAAAATTGTGGCGGGTCCAACAACAAAAACAACTCCTACTAAAATCAATAAAAGTACTGCAAACACACGCATAAATTGCTTAACCGTCTTCCCTAAATACACGCCTACTATCTCGGGAATCGAATCGCCACCATGACGTACCGATAACATTCCAGACAAATAATCATGAACAGATCCCGCAAAAATGCAACCAAAAACGATCCATAAAAATGCAACAGGTCCCCATAATGCTCCTGCTATGGCTCCAAAAATAGGCCCCAATCCCGCAATATTCAAAAACTGAATCAAAAAGATTTTTCCCAACTGTAACGGAACAAAATCTACGCCGTCTTCCTTACTAATCGCTGGAGTTTCTCGACTAGAGTCAGCACCAAACTTTCTTTCGACATAATTGCCGTAGATAAAGTAGCCCGCCACCAAAATCAGAATACTAATTAGAAAACTTATCATATTATTATGTTATTAGAACTATTTTGATTTGCGACTACAAGTACGTATTTTTTTCTTTATTAGCATTAAGAATAACAACGAATCTCAAACATCTTCACGTTTTCAGCTCCATGGGTATCTGCTAATTTCAAACGAACTGCAGTCGTAGCAACCTCTGGGAAACTAGTTTTCACCAAACGGGTTTTGTTATTAGTTACTTTCGCTACTTCTACCCATTTTCCGCTCACACGAGCTTCAACGGAAAAGTTTTTAATTAACTCTGGCGGAACACCTGAAACCTGACCTAATTCTGTCGCTTTATCTGGATTTTTATGCATCATAATACGACGCTGCAAATTGGTATCAAACTTCATTTCGACTTTTGTTAATTTAATCGGATTATCCCATTCTAATTGCAATTCGGCATTCAATCCGTCAGACTGCCAATGGTGAATTTTTTCCACTTCGTCTCTACCCACACCGTCTAACAACAATTTGGCATCACCAGAAGTCGTCGAAGAGGCAAAAATCAAACTTGCTTTCTTTGCCCAATCGTTCAAATCATTCGCAGGACGATTTGGGAAATAAGAATCATCACGTAACAATTGTTCTTGTAATTCGTTAATATGATTGGTTGCTAATTTCCGAGGGGTTATTTCTTTATTGATACAAAGTACAGAAGCCGTTCCTACCGCCTGCCCCATCATAGCACAGGTACTAATGATACGAGTGGATGACAACGCCATATGACTGACACTTACATTACGACCTGCAAACAACAAATTGGAAATGTTTTTCGAATACAAACTTCTAAAAGGTACTTCATATATTTGTTTAAAATTCGAATGAAAGAAACTCGCTGGTTCATCCAAATTCTCAATTCCACCCGGACAATGTTCGTCCAAAGACCAACCTCCAAAAGCGACTGCGTCCAGAAAATGTTTGTACTCCTCCAAATCTTTTTGATTTAAGATATAGTCACCCATAAAACGACGTGATTCTCTACGCCCCGGTAAAGAACCTACCCAATCCAAAGCAATATTTTTGGATTCTGGAAAATCTCCCGAATTCTTGATATGATCCCAAACTCCATAAAAATACCCCATCAATTTATGACGATTATCTTCGCGAGTATCTATAATATCAATATTGCTACCAACCTCAATCCACCAATAGCCTTCTTTGACATTCTTTATTTTTCGATGTTTATCTTTGAAAGCCTTTTTGGAATCAAATGGCAACACATAAGATGGCGGATAAAAAGGCACTGGTTTTCCCATATCTTTTGTACTCATCATAATACAATCTCCCATCACCCAATTGTCTGGTTGGTCTGGTGCGAAAGATTCACCAAACTCCGCTTTTCCTTCGCGTCCCGTACGGAATTCTGCTCCAGCCATTGCCGCCATCAATCCGTCACCAGAGCAATCGCAAAACATTTTGCCTTCCAAGGTATATTCGGTTTCACTGGTTAATTGCCAACAAATTACTTTTTTTATTTCGTCACCACCCATTTCCACGTCTACCGCTTGGGTATTCAACATCAAAGTCAAATTGGGCTGACGCACTACAAAATCATACAAAACATGATCCCATACATGATAGGATTCTTGTGAGTTGTAATATAAATTTTCGATCATGATCTCCTCAATGATTCCCGTTTCTCGGTCTACTTTAAACTTATCTTGTAAGCCTTGAACCCCATTTACAGTCACACGAACTTCACTCGACGCATTTCCGCCCAAAACAGGTCTATCTTGTACCAATACTGTTTTCGCACCCGTTCTTGCAGCTGCCACCGCTGCCGATATTCCTGCCATTCCTGCACCAACCACCACGACATCGTAGCTCATGGCTTTTTTCTTTTTGTTAGGGCGTTTTATTTTTTTATTAGATTCATCCAAATCAAATAAATGTATGTCTTCTTCTTTAATAGGAGTCGCACTGACATCGCCAAATAATGGCAAAAAACTTGCTGCTATGGCTCCCTTAACTCCGGTTTGAAAAAACTTTCTGCGTTCCATAATTTCGTAATAGTTTTGGTTTTCGTACTCGTAAAGTTAATCGCTCACTCACCCATTTTTATAGTGAGGAGTAAATCAATTGTATTTAGAGGTTCGTATTTACTGCAATTTTCTTAAAAAATCACCGAAATACCAATAATACGACCTTACAAAAACATTACATTCAAAATAATTACGTTTTTCAGGGGTTTTTGGAGCTATTATTACAAATTGTTGGCAGGAGAATAATACTTTGGGCGTGTCCCTTCGTTATCCCGAAGTTTCGGGACTACGAGCCGGGCTTTTCGCTATATCTTTTTGGCCCCGAAAAAAATCGGGCCCAAAAAGGATTCCGCTACAATCCCTCACGCGAACTGTGGTGGGATTTATGATTTGATTTTTGAGATAAAAAGTATAATCACTATAATATTTAAAAAGAAATTGTATCTTTGTATGGAAACAAAAGGCATTATGAATGACTAAATTTAATGTGGTATTCTTAACTGAAGCAAGAGAGTTTTTGCTCGAAATAGATGAAAAAAGTCGAGACAAAATAATTTTCAACATTGACAAATCGAAAATTAAAAATGATAATGAACTTTTCAAAAAGCTAAAAGGAGAAATTTGGGAGTTTCGAACATTATACAATAAAACATATTACAGGATTTTTGCATTTTGGGATAAAACCGAAAAAGTAAAAACATTAGTTTTAGCAACTCACGGAATCGTAAAGAAAACAGGCAAAACACCTGACAAGGAAATTGAAAAAGCAGAAAACATAAGAATAAGGTACTTTGAACTTAAAAATGAGAGAGATGGAAAATAAAGTAAAAGAATTAGAAATGTTCTCTTTTGACAAAATAAAAGATGAATTTATAGGTGAGACAGGAACGGTAAAAAGAACTTTATACGAACAAGAACTCCAAATGGAAATACTTGGAGATTTAATTAAAAAAGTGCGTTTAGAAAGAAATATGACCCAAGAAGAATTAGGAAAATTAATTGGTGTGCAAAGAGCACAAATTTCCAAACTTGAAAATAATACTACCAATGTAACCGTCGAAACTATTTTAAGAGTTTTCAGCGCATTAAAAGCTAAAGTAAACTTTAACGTTGAACTTTTGAATAGTACTATAAAAATTGTTGAGTAAAAATTATTATTCAAATTTTATAAACAAATCATAATTTTGTCTATGAAATTTGAATAATAGTTTTTTGAATAATTTTCCTTAAATATTGTAGTTTATCTATTAAAAAAAAAGAACTCCAACCCCAAAATAATCAGGGTTGAAGTTCTTTTTTCTTTTATAAATTAATCAAAACTATTACTTAATCACAATCTCATCAATGGCGAAAGTCGAGCCATCAGCAGGTTCGATTTTGTAGTTGTTAGCACCACGACCCAATTTGATTTTGACTTTTACGATATTCCAATCAGAGCCTAGGTTTTTGGTGTTGGGTAATTCAAGTTTCTCGTTCAGTACTTTTCCGTTTACGGTGAGTTTTATAGCACTTCCTGTTTTACCCTCCACTTTGGCACTGTAGCGAATCCAAATTTCGGCTTTGGCTTCTCCTCCATCATTTTCTTGGTACCATTCTACCGAACCAGATTGCTTTTTATCAAAAAGTAAATAACCTGTTCCGTTGAAATCGGCTCCTTTTGTGACAATTGATACGCCCGTAAATTTCGCTTGTTCCGCTTGATCACCAATCACTTTGGTGTTGGTCGGATTGTCGTTCCATACAAAACCTTCGTCTTCTGCAAAACGCTCACTTAAAATTTCGCTTGGTTTTCCATCAATCAATACCAGTGCTTTGACTGTTGTTCCTAATGTCACTGTAAACGGTGCGCTGTATTTTTGCGACTGTACGGTTGGCGTTGTTCCATCTGTAGTATAATAGGTTACTATCGCTAGTTTTGGAGCTGCTCCACGCAATGCCAAAACTTGGGTATCAATTGAAACCAAATTGGAGGTAATCAATTTCTTTTCGCCCAAAATTGCCGAGGCTACAAGCGTAACAGCTCCTGTCTCCTTAGTTGTTTCTACATATGCACGTGTGAGCCCGTAAAAAGCGATGCGATTAGAAGCTTCAAAATGTTTTTCAACATCTACTGGACTTCCATTGTCTAAGGCTCTTATTTTTCCTGGTCCTAGTACCGTAAAATAAGTTCTATTTTCACCATACGGATACATTTCGCCCTTCGCATCTGTTACCGTAATACGTACTTGCACGATGTCGTTTCCTGATTTCGATAATGGCTCTCCATCAATTGACAATCTATTTTCGGAAGGTGTATCCGCGGTGCGAATAGTTTCTTGACTTACGATTCGTCCGTTTTTGTAGCCCACTGCTTTTAGTGCTCCTGGTTGGTAAGGCACCATCCACTGGCATTGCATTTTGTCCCACTCGGTTCCTGGATTGATTTTCCCTAACGAAACTCCGTCAAAAAACAATTCGACTGTATCACAATTAGAGTACACCCAAACCGGAATCTCCGTTCCTAATTTCATTTTTGGATGTGTCCAATGTGGTAAAATATGAACCATTGGTTTAGTTGTCCACTGGCTTTGGTACAAATAAAATAAATCTTTTTCGAAATTAGCCATATCAATTGCACCACCCATAAATGCTTTAAAAGGCCATCCACCATGTACATAACCCGCTTCGCCAAGGTAGTCATGACCTGTCCAACGGAAAGAGCCTGCGTAATTGGGAATGTCCCGTATCTGTGCAATATTGTGACGCGACGTCAATCGAACCGTAGCATTATCATAACTTGAATTGAATATTTGTTTTCTAAACTTACGATTCGCTTCTTCGATCCAATCGTGGGTAAAAACCTCTTTCTCGGTCAAATCCGGAATTTCATACGGTTGTTGTTTGGCACTTGGATAACCATCACGATACCAAGTTTTCGTTCGATAATACCCTCTTACTTGCCACGTATGCGTATTTTCGGTGGCGATAAAAACACGGTCTTTGGGTAAAGTATCAAACCATCCCATTTTTTCACTGCTTCCATTTACCCCAAAAACATCCATAAACTCAGAACCCGAATGGCCAGAAGTTACTGGTCTTGTAGGATCATTTACATGACATTCTGCTACCAAATCCTTTCCAACATCACCATGCGTTTCGTTACCAACACTATAAATCACAATTGAAGGATGATTGCGATCACGACGAAGCCAGTCTGTCAAATCTTTTTTCCACCATTTTGCAAAAGCTTGCTCCCCATAATCATGAGTTGCTTTTTGCTCCCAGCCGTCAAAAATTTCGTCCATGACCATCATTCCTATCTCATCGCACATAGCATAGAACTGCGGCGTTTGCGGATTGTGAGCCGTTCGGATGGTATTTACCCCCATATCTTTCAATTGCTGAATTCGGAAACGCAAAATTTTATCTGGAACGGCAGCTCCCAAAGCTCCAGCATCTTGATGGTTGCAAACCCCTTGAATTTTTACGTTTTTTCCGTTAATCCACATTCCTGTTTCGGGAATCCATTTTATATCTCGAATTCCAAAACGGGTTTCGAAACGATCTACTAGTTTTTCACCCTCATAAATTTCGCTAACTGCTTTGTACAAAGTCGGCGTTTCAATTGACCACAATGACGGATTATCTATATGTGTTTGTTGCGCTACTTTTTGTGTCCCATTCGACTCTAACTTTAATTTGGTTTCAATAGTTTGTACCGATTTACCATTGGCATCCAAGAAAGTCGTTTTTAATATCACTTTTGACCTCTTAGTAGTCGTATTTTTAATTTCTGTATCGATTTTTATTGTATTTCCTTCTGTTCGAACAAAAACACCATCGTTTACTACATGAATATTGTCGCGAATATCAATCCAAGTATTTGCGTAGATTCCGCTACCGGTATACCAACGTGCAGATGGTTGCTGGTCATTGTCCACGCGCACAGCAAAAGTGATGGTATTGGAAGTACGAACTTGTTCACTTATATCATAACCAAAAGTTATCCAACCAAACGGTCGAACACCTAGTTTCACACCATTGGCATAGACCGTACTGTTCATAAAAACACCATCAAAAATAATTTCGATCTGCTTTCCTTTCCATTCTTTGGGAACCGAAATAGTTTTGCGGTACCAACCAATTCCTGCTGGCAAGTACCCACATTTATCTCCCATCGGATTTTTTTCGTCGTACTCCCCCTCTATACTCCAGTCGTGCGGAAGGTTTAGTTTTCGCCATGATTGGTCGTTATAGCTTGAAACTTCACTACCAACAATGTCTTTCTGGATGAAACTCCACTGGTCGTTGAAATTTATTTTTTGTGTCTGTCCCACTATCCAGAACAAACAACTAGCAATAAGTATGATTCCTTTTTTCATTATAAGCTTTTTATTTTTTTCGATAAAAATTATTCCGCGTTGCTATGAGCGTCTTTTTTAGATTTCGGTACATATTTTAAACCACTTGCCTCCATTGCTGCTTTCAAATTGAAAAAAGGTTTGGTCGTAACATCCCAAAACGGACTAGGAGTATGTGCTTCCAACATTATTTTTCGAATTTGTTCTACTACTTTAGGATAGTCTTTTGCTTCGTCTTTTTGCTCCCTAAAATCTTTGGTAAGGTCGTACAATTCGATATTCATTCCTTTGGTTCTATCAGCGACAACGCCTTTCCATTTCCCAAAACGAACCCCTTGATTGGGCGTTTTCCCTGGATACAATTCCCAGTACAAATACTCGTGCTCTTTTTGTTCTTTGGCTTTCCCTAATAAAGTAGGTAGTATCGAAATCCCATCTGTTTTACCAACAACAGGCTCACCTGTCAATTCTGACAAAGTAGGCAACATATCCCAAAAAGCCGAAATATGGTTGCTCACTGAACCCGCTTTAATTTTCCCAGGCCAATAAGCGATCATAGGCGAACGCACACCGCCCTCGTACATATCTCGCTTTAACCCACGTAAGTCGGCTGTAAGATTGAAAAAATCAGCCGAACCAAACATCCCGTGAGCACCATTATCACTATTAAACATGATTATGGTGTTTTGCGAAATCCCCATCGTTTCCAATAATCGTTTAATTTTTCCGATATCGCCATCCATGCGAGAGGTCATAGCCGCATGAATCTTCATGTTTTCTGGCCAATCTTTGTCCTTGTATTGTGCCAAATCTGGAACTTGATAATCCACGTGTGGAATCGTATAAGCCAAATACAAGAAAAATGGTTTTTTCTTGTTGTCTTTTATAAACTTCAAAGCATCAATGGTCAATAAATCATGACTGTAATCGTTATGCTCCGTTTCTGAATTGTTCAATTTTACTTTTTTATCCTGACTCCATAAATACTCTGGATAATAATTGTGTGCCAATACTTGATCGGTAAATCCATAAAAATGGTCAAAACCTTGCGTCAACGGACTACCCGAATCATTGATAGAACCTAAACCCCATTTCCCGATTAAACCAGTTGTATATCCAGCACGTTGCATTAATTTTGGAATCGTTTCGGTTCCTTTTGGCAATGGAGTTTGTCCTTCAGGATAACCGGGACTATTGTCACGGATATAGGCGTGGCCAGGATGTAATCCTGTCATCAATGCGGCTCTCGAAGCAGCGCATACAGCATTCCCACAATAATGGTCTGTAAAACGCATTCCGTTTTTGGCTAAAAGGTCAAGCTCTGGGGTTTGAATCATTTTTTGACCAGTGTACCCCACTTCACCATAGCCCAAATCATCGGCCAAAATGTAGATTACATTTGGTTTTGCTGCTACGGATGCAGTTGACTTTTTACTACCATTACACGAAAAACTGAATAGTGCTGCAGCTATAATTACTCCTATTCTTTTACTTGGTGCTATTAACATTGTATCTATTTTGTTATTTACTATAATCTTGAAAAAGTAAATTTCACATTTAATTAGCTGAAAAATAATGTTATCCATAAATAAATTGTATCTGACAGTCCATTTGACTAAAATTATAGTCATAAAACTATAGAAGCCCGATTATACATCGAGCTCCTATAGTTTTTATACTTTTTTTTTACGGCTTTTAATACGCACGTTTTTCACCAACCTTAGCTGGATCATAATTGGGGTTTATCGTAGGCATTTGCGCATCTACTGATTTTCGCCAAGCTTGCAATTCTTTAAGCAATTGCTTCGCCTTTGACTTTTCTTTAGTGGCTAAATTTGTTATTTCTTTAGGATCAGTTTTTAAATTATATAATTCTAAAGTGCCGTCTTCATAAAATTCGATTAGTTTCCAATCGCCATGGCGAACAGCACCATAAGGGTTTGTTCTGTGGTAATGTGGATAATGCCAAAACAAAACATCACGCCCCAACTTCTTAGTCTTCCCCGTCAAAACTGACAAAATACTAATACCGTCTTGATGTGATTCTGGTCGCAACGGAAGTCCAACCATATCTAATATCGTGGGATAAATATCGGTTCCAATAACTAGTTCGTCTGACCTAGTTCCTGCTTTGATTTTATTATTCCATTTGACCATAAAGGGTTCTCTTACGCCCCCTTCATACGACAAACCTTTGTATCCCTTTAATCCTCCTGTAGTTTTTGGATTGTCTCCGCCATTGTCTCCTGTCAGGATGATAATGGTATTGTCTTCGATTCGCAATTCTTTTAGTTTGTCCATAATTCGACCTACACTTTTATCCAAGCTTTCGACCATTCCAGCTCTGGCAAAATTTAAAAATTCATCATTAGGATTCTTGAAATTCGCTACTTTTTTCTTGTACTTTTCTACTAATTCTGGCGGAGCCATCAAAGGACCGTGCAAGGTGTAATACGAGAAATACAATAAAAACGGTTTGTCCTTTTTGGTTTTATCCAAAAAGTCCACGGCAGCATCTGTCAGTCTATTGGTCAAATAATCACCGGGTTTACCGTCTGATAAATTAGGCATATCAAAAGGTGAAAAATATTTTCCTGGACCTTTAGGCTGTCCCCAATCTCTTCCTCCTACATTGGTATCAAAACCGTGATTGGTTGGATAGTGTTGGTCAAAATCGGCTTGTCCTTCTGGCATTAAATGCCATTTTCCAAAAAAAGCAGTTGTATACCCCCCTTCTTTCATTGCTTCTGGAAGGACAATTCTTTCATGATCAATTTTCATTTTCCAATCTGGAACCGATAATTTATCATACGGTCTTTTGTGTCCTGCAATCCAATCAGTCAAGTGCAATCTAGCGGGATAACAGCCTGTTAAAATAGCAGCGCGACTTGGAGAACAAACCGTACAAGCCGCATAAGCATTGTTAAAGAGCATACCTTGACTGGCCAATTTGTCGATGTTTGGTGTTTCGTAAAACTGAGAACCGTAACAACCAAAGTCTCCCCAACCCAAATCATCTACCAATAAAAAAACAACATTGGGTTTTGAATTTTGAGCATTGAAAACTACAGGAAAGCAAAACAGGAATAAGAATCTGAATAATTTCATTTAATGGTCGATTTTGAATGCTCCAATTTACATAAAATACCCTGATTTAGAACCTATATTTTGCACTTTATAATCGAACTTTTTTCCATAAAAAAAACCATTACCAATTTAAATAGCATTTGTTTTCTATGCTATTTAAATTGGTAATGGTTTATAAAAGGGAATTCTATAATTTAAAACCCTTTATTTCTTTTTACTTTTAGATTTTTCTTAGAAGTTTCATCAGCTTTCAAGATGTTTTTATTATCTCCTTTATAGGTGTTTTTTGAAATGTCTACATTATTGCAATTAATCAAATCAAACATAGGAGAGTTTGGATACAAATCTACCGCTTCCTTCGTTTGAATAATTGTGTTTCCGGTGATTTTCAATCCATCTACACGATCCGCCCAAATAATGCGACTACCAAAAGTTTCTATAGTATTATTTTCGAAAGTTATATTACGATCAAAAAAAGCTTTATCATCAAAGTCTTTCCCCAACCTTGGAGTTACGTATAAAATAGCTGATTCTGCACCACCGTAAGCACAATGAACGAAATGATTGTTTCGAATGGTAACATCTTCTACAGCACCAGATTCAAACCAATAATAGTTATCACCACGCAATTGAATAGCTGACATCATCGAAGAGAAGTTATTGTTTTCGATGATAATTTTCAATGGCGTTTTGATAATCACATTACGTGCACGATGATCATTTATTGTACAACCACGCATGGTAAATACAGGATTCCATGTTTTATTTTCTATATTATCTCCTTGTTTTAAATTTGAAGGCAGATTATTTTCGAAAGTAATCTGAATGAAACGATCGTTAATCGTAAGCACTTTTGCGACTTTGTTTACAGCAACTCTTTCAGGACTTGGCTGTTGAATGAACCACATTTCGTCCCCTATACCAGCAAATTCAAATCCTAATTGCTCAAAATGTTTCAACTCGACCACGACAGTTTTTGAATCAACAATTTTATTAACTTCAACATATGTACCATGAACGTTTGTACCGTCGTCTAGCATGTGTTGAAATTTACAGTTTTCGATTAAAATATTTCCTTTACAGTTGCTGAAATGTGTTGCATCTGCTATCGTAGAAACGACTCTATCCGAACCTGGACGAACAAAAATACCACATTTTGAAATTACAATTTCTTCAGATCTTTCGAATAAAAAACCCATTCCTAAGGCATGGTGAATCGTGATTCCTTCAAATAGAATATTTTGAGAATTCATCGTTTGAAACGCTGGCGCATAACGATTTTGTTCACTTTCTCCTTTCGAATTCATTACGTTTCCAATCTCTGGATATTTTCTTAATTTTTCATATAGTCTCAAAACTCCATTAGCTTTTTTCTCTACATAACGAGGACGAACTGACATATCCAAAGCACCAAGAGCCACTCTTTTTATCTTTGGATCAAACTCCAATGTGCTTCCTAATTCGAAAAACGAGAAGCCATCAACATCTGGAAATGATATTTGGTCTCTATTTACTTTCCAAGAATAGCCTTTGGTGAAAGGTTTGATTTCATACCAACCTTCTTTTGGGTTAACCGCAGTTACTTCGCCTTGAAACAAAAACGGAATATCCCAATCAATAGTAAAGTTCTTAGCGGTTACTTTCTTACAGTTTTTAATTTGAAAAGGAGCTACTTGACCATGAAAAATGAATTCAGCCCCGTTACCTTCAATGGCAACCGAATCATATCCTTCTAGTAAAAAAATGATCTTTTTGAGTCCGTTACCGTGATTGGTAATGTAACTGTATTTATCTACTGCAAAATCAGGTAGAAAAAGATATTTTCCTTTTTCAAATACAATTGTAAGGTCTTTATCAATATTGTCTTCAATAGCTTTTCGAACTATTGGTGTCATATCACCCTCTTGATGTTTGATTTCGATAACTGTTTTTGCAGACGATTGAAAAGATACGAACAGTGCTAAGACTGTTGTCATTTTTAAAAAGAATTGATTCATAGTATTGGTTTAGTGTGGTTTTTAAAGATGTACTCCTGTCCCCTGAAAACTATTATCGTGGTCACCCCACATAATTATCCATGGATCTTGTGTGTTTTTTTGAAATTCTCTTAATCTTGTTTTCATATCGTTCAAAAGAGGAAGGAATTTTTTATCCGTAGCTAAATTAACGATTTCATTTGGATCCTTTTTCAAGTCAAATAATTCAAATTGAGGGTGGTGTAGAAAATCTTGAATTTTACGTTTACCATAAAACTGTGCTTTATTTCTATACACTGCTTGCCAAGTAGACGAATCCCATAAATCTGAAGCAAACGGGTATTCTAATGGATATGCGATATTCCAAATTAATTTGTAATCTCCTTTACGTACTACACGCATTGGGTAATACATGGTAATCTCATGAAAGGTATGCGAAGCGTTAATTTCATCCCAACCTTTTGGATTTTCTTCGCCAATAACTTTTTCAAAAGAATGACCGTGGAATTTATTTTTACCAGCATCTACTCCCGCCATTTGTAGGATGGTAGGCGTCAAATCTACCCATGAAATCATTGCATTGTTCACAGAACCTTTTTTAGATTCGAATGGATCTTTGATAATGCAAGGTAATTTAATACCGGGTTCATACACTGTTGTTTTAGCCCCTGGAAATGCCATTCCATTGTCTGAAATATAGATTACAATTGTATTTTTATCTTTTCCAGTTTCTTTTAACATAGCCATTAATTTTCCAAAACCTTGATCGATTCTAGAAATACTTTGGTAGTACTGTGCTATTTCCTCTCTACTTTGTTGGGTATCGGGCATGAAATCGGGTACTAAAACGTCCTTAGGATCGTAAACTATTGTTTTTACACCTGGATAACCATCGGCTTTGTTTCCAAAACTGTTTGGTGTTTTCCAGTCTACAGGTCTAAAAGGTCCACCACGGTGTGGATCATCTGTACAGAAATACAAGAAAAAGGGTTTATCTGAGTTTAAAACGTCCTTACATTTTTCTGCCATTTCGAAAGTACTTCTTGGATCGGCTTCTAATACCGTTTGAAAATGATAAACCGACTCAGGAGCTACATGGTATTTACCTATTCTAGCCGTTGCATAACCTGCTTTTTCTAATAAAACGGGTAATGATTTTATCGTATCATAGGTACTAAAGTGATGGTAATCGTGCACATGACCGTAAGATCCTGTTGCATGACCAAATTTCCCCGTAAGGATCACCGAACGACTTGCAGCACAACTTGCACTTGTACAATAGGCATTGGTAAAACGAGTTCCCTCAGCAGCCAATTGGTCTAAGTTTGGAGTTTTGATTACAGGATTCCCGTAACAACCAAGTGCATCTATACCGTGATCATCCGCCACGAAAAGGATAATATTGGGTTTATCTGAGGATGCTACCTTTTTATTTTTTTCCTTATCTGAACAACTAGATAATAGTAGTAACAAGAATGTCAGTGGAATAGCGAAATGGACTAAGTGGAATTGTTTTTTCATTTTTTATAACTTTTAAATTTTTATAACTAAAAATAAAAAGCGAATCAAGTTGCAAGTTAACTTCAAATCACCTTTTAATTCGCTTCATATTTACCCAAAATCGGGCTTTATTTAACCTCTATTTATTGATCAATATATTTACTGAATACTGCGGCATTGTAATTACATATTTCATTACAAATATAAAGTAATACCTATCTAAACTTTTATTTGTGAGTATATCGACTGTCTCTGTGAGTAAAAAATGTATTTATTTTGAATCATTTTATAGATTTTTATAGATAGCTCGTATTTTATTCTCACTTTTTTGATATTTTAAACAAACATCAAACTAATCCGTGATCTTGATTTCTGCTTAAAATAATAGATTGGTATTTACGATTTTGAAATAGTTCAAAATGCACTTATACTATTACATTCTTTTATATTTTTAATGTTTACCATTTGACTAACTCGAAATCTTATAAATAAGCCACAAATGATTAACTGACACTTGTTTTGTAATTGTAGTTATATTCCACACAGACAATAGAGGGATTACTAAAACTTCCTCCTTTAGATTTTATAGTTGTTGGCGAAGGCAAGCTTCACCTATCAAAAAGTAAAAAAGTATTGTGTTTGTGACCTACCTGTGCTTTGGTTCCCGAATAGTTAACTTTTATAACTTTAATTATAGGCTTCACAACATGATTAACTTTTGGACTCCCTTTTTTGGGGTGAGAGGTAGCAATGAAAAGCCCACAAAAATATGCAGATAGCGGAAATTGTTGAGAACTTATAATGGATGACCCGACCCGTCCCCGATAGCTATCGGGTTTATGGAGGGGCACACTCAAATACTAAAGGTTACAAATCGATGGAAAATATGATCCTGAGATTTCACTTATTTATGAGGACTACTTTCTTTTAATTTTTACACCTTATTATAATTTGCTAACAAGACTTTAGGCTACTGCATGTATTACTTTTTTATTGAAAGTATAAAGATTTGTAAAAATAAAGTTAAGAGAAACGGAACTAACAGCTGAGCAATTCATCCGATAAAAAAAGATACATTATGAGCTACTGTCTCAGTTTGGTATTTCTAAAAGAACTTGCTCTCCTTATACTATTGATACGGCATTATACAATGGCTCAAAGTATCTCCTACGATTCTAAAGTAATATTCGTTGTAATGATCTTTATGAAGTTAAGTCAGGATTTTTCCATTACCTCTTGGTAAAGAAATAGCTGTTACTAATAAAACAATTTTAAAAAATTTGTATTATTAGCAACAGCTATGGTTTTTTATTAATTTATATATTTTATGGAAGCTTACTCTATAATTAATTTTTTCACAGTTCTTGATCCATTTAACGAAATTTCGACAAAGTAAATTCCAGAGCTTAAATCAGAAACGTTTATAGTAGATTTCAATTCACTATTTTGTATCTTCTTCAACAAAGAACCAAGGGTATTGTAAATATGTATCTCACTATTAATTGGTGCTGATACTATAACCGATGTTGATGCAGGATTTGGAATGACAGTGATAGTATCATTAGAATTAAAATCTTCTGTTCCTAAATTGGAACAGTCATAGTTAAAACCAAAACTCCAATCATCTCCAAAAAGCACAAATGGATACCCTTCTACACGATGCAAATCAGTACTACATTTTGAAATGGGATCTGTAAATCCGATTCCGTTTATATTACTCATTTTTAAATAAAATTTCCCTCCCATAGTATCTTCTCTGGTACCAGTTGAAACAATACTACCGTTTTCAAATTGTTTTTGCTGCGCTACATTGCTAACCGAACGAAGGCCTATAACTGCAATTGATGGCCCAATTTTCAAAGAATTATCTCCATTAAAAACAGGTAAATTATTCAACGGGCTTTGGTTTCTATATGCTTGTGAATAAAACTGATAATCACTTTCTAATTGCGCTGTATTGCTGCCGTATGTAGCAACAACATCATCTATAGTAATATCTTTGTAATACCCTTCTATATAATTGGGATCAGCGTCTAATAAATTTTTACCTATATCACCATCCAAAAATCCAGTTGGTGCATATACCGCAAAAGCAGAACCTATTGAACGAATATTTTTGGCCACCACTCTACCATTTATTCTTGAATGTGGCTGAAATAACATTGCATTTCGCCCATTTACAGAAGTTATTCCTTCTGCATAAATATCATTTACAACCCCTAAATCGGCATCAATATTGGATGGTAAAAGTGCAATTGTAGCGCCTGTTTCTAATCGTAAAGTCGAACCTCCTTGGGCTTTACAGTTCTTGAATGAAATATTTCTACAAGACTGTGCTTGGACTAATCCATAACCTGGATGTGCATTTTGGATTTCCAAGTTATTCATTTCGCCATTAAGTGGTGACCAACTTACACCTGTAGGTACTTGTTGTACAACCTGAACACCTTTGGAATCTAATACTGGATTTCCTTTATTATCTTGCTTGTTAGAACTATAAAAGCCTTTAAAACTTGGAGTGAAATTTATTCCTGCAATTTTGGTTGCATTGTCTAAAATCAAAAAGTTCGAAATTGAAAAATCTTGTACTTGTGCTATTCCAAATGCTTTGAAATTCCCCAAAGCACCATCAGCGTCAATGGTCACTTTATCATCTGTACCACAATTAGTACAGCCTACTTTTACATTAGAAATAATAACTGGATTAAGACCAACATCATTACTACCAAGATTAAAGATTGTCATTGATTGGGTTTTAGCTCCCGAGTAATAAGGTTTTATAATCGCACCTTTATCAATTGACAAAAATACATTCGATTTTAGGTAAAGATTATTAAATCTATAAACCCCTGGATTAACATAAACCGTACCACCCCCAACATTTGACGAAACTTGGTCGATTAATGCTTGTAAATTGGCTGTTTGATTACTATTTGGATCGCTATTGGCTGGTAGTGTACTTGTAAAAACAGGATTAAAGACGCCGGTAAACACATAGGGTACCAATGGATTCTGTGCTAAAGCTACAGCACAATTCCCTAATATAACTAGCAACAAAAGTGCTGTTTTCGATTTTAATAATTTTATTTTCATAATCAACTATTTTATATTTTAAGAAGCCTGAATAGGCTATTTAAAGCGTTTTATTGTTCTTTTTTCCTTTTTTTACTTCTTTATTATTCTCTTTTGCTTTAGTTTCTCCATGTTTCTTACCTTTCCCTTTGGATGGATTTTTCAAACAGTCTGCATTTCTTTCTACTTTAGTTTTATCACATCCATTTATACCCATATTTTTATAGGTATAGTTACTAGACATTAAAAAATCTGAATTGGTTTTTGTAATTTTTCCAATATTAATTTCATAACAACCACCGTCACTCCCGTTTTTACAACCACTTGCTAGGGTTGCATTGGTTCTAATTACTCCAATGGAACGTCCAGGCGTACTTTCAAAATCAGGATTCTGACATTTAGTTTCCATTTCTTTACGTTCTATACAATCAAAATAGATGAAATCCTTAGACTTTACTTGTGCCCCTTTTCCACCTGTAACTGTGATATCTCCAATATAGGAACGGCTATCAAAAGTTCCTATATTATCGACTCCTGTTTCCTTTTTATCTTTGAAACCACCTGCTATTTGCACTGCAAAAGAAGAATTTACTGCTATAATCCCTTCTACATCTACACGCCCTTGATCTACTCTGTGAGGAGAAACATTTACTGCAGCATCCCCATCTTTTATTTTAATATTTCTACCTACGATATCGTCTACGGTTAATACATTTTCTTTTCCAGTTTCACCACTACCTGTTTCTACACGCATGGTTACTCCACCAACACCTTCTAAATTTTTACATAAGATAGACTTACCTGCTTGGATCTGAATCACGCCATAACCTACATGGCTATTGATCAACAAAATGTTTTTTACAATTCCTTGAAACGCTACTTCGTTACGATCTCCACTATCTGGTAAATTCAAAGCAATACATGAAAAAGGAGTATAAGAATCGGTAATTTTAAAGCCAGAAAATTTAAAATTACGCACGTTACAACCCGTGATGATTTTCATGCGGTAATCTCCTTTTGGGAAATTGGCAGAAAACCAAGTCGCTTGGTTTTCGTTGTCCTCATCAGCATTGGTAATGGCTACATTTTCAACCAAAAATTCTTTTCCTACTTCGAAGATGTTATTCCCTACTTTTTTAGCATTTTTATCGAAATAAGGCTCAATCATCACGTCTTTATCAATTTTGATATGAATGTTAGAGTGTAATACCACATCAATTAAATAATAATTTCCTTTTTTTATGTGAATGATTCCACCACCTGATTTTGACAAAGAGGCAATTTTAGCGTTCAATAAGTCACTATCTCCACCGTCATTTTTTCCAGATAATTTAATTTCAATTTCTTTATTTGGAATTTTATTGGTGTAAAATCGACTTTCATTGGCTGTTAATCGGTCCTGTGCCATTGCTACGATAGTGCTTAAAAATAATACTATCAGTGTTGTTGTTTTCATATTTTTTGTTAGTTTTTTTTATTGTTGTTTTTATTGTTGTTTTTTTTTTAGCGTCAGTTAAAATGCGGATTCTAATTCTACATCCAAGAAACGGAAACTACCCAGTTCCACTTTTAAATCTAAAGTGCCATTTTTAGCTTCCCATTTTTCGCCACTCAATATATCGGTGATTTTCACTGGTTTTATTCCGTTGAACGTTAAACTTGCTAAACGCTCTTGTGGATTAATGTACCCACTGTCGATTATTGTAAGTCTCAAATGTTTCGGTGCCGTTTGTGCAACTACCCATGCCACTTCTCCTGAAACCGTTATTGGTAATAATTTGGCACTGTCTTGAATGTCTTTCTCAACTATTTTAAAATACTCATTGGCAGCCATTTTTTGTTTTCCATCCGATGAAATATAATTTTTCCCATCCGTAATGTATTCTTTCAAAATGTTTTTATAGAACGGATGCATGTGATCGGTCATTTTTCCTCTTGGCGCATTTTTTTGTGCAAGCACTCCTTCTTGAGGAGGCACAATCAAAACCATGCCATTTTTATAAGGTGCTAAAAAGTTTAAATGTCTGTCGGTTACCCCAGCGGCATATCTAGAGAAATCCCATGGCGTAACTTGTGCACCAAGCCAGCTCCCATTCATTCGACTAAAAACGGCAGGATTTTTTTCTTCGAAAGCCTTATCAAAATACGTGGTGTATTTTACACTACTACCTTCTTGTAAAAAGTGTTCGTCTGGCTGCGTCATTCCTAAATGTACTGCCGAAAAACTCAAAATCTCATTGCTTTTTGGCACATACAAAGCGCCTTTGGCAACCATATCCCAAAGCACACTCATATAATCTTGATCAATAGGGAAATTATCCAAATAGGTCGTTCCGTAAGACAAATGATAAATCAGCATTCGCAAATAATGGTTGGGAATGGTTTGAAACGAATGCTCTCTTTGACGGTCAAAACTGGTATTGTCTCTTACCGCACGTGCTCCCCAACTGTTGGTTGCACCGCTAGTCCACATTCCTAATCGTCCCGAAATACTCAATTCCATGGTTTTATCTGTGGTTTCTTCCATTGCTGGTACAAAAACATCTGCGAATTCTCCCGAAAGCAAAGGAGCCCATTCTTTTTGATAAATTGTTCCTAACCAATAGACATTTTTGGAACGAATGAACAAATTCGTGTTTTTTCCTTGCGCATATTTTGCCAAAGGATAAATCAAATTATTTAGTGCATACTGGAAATTTTCGCTGTGGTCTTCTAATTCAGGATAGATGAGCACGGTTTTTTTACCTTTTGCTAAATCAATTAGTTTTTTAGTAGTTTCTGGAGCAAAAAAGTAAGGATCATTTCCGTGACCGCCCCAAGTAGCAAGACCTGGGCTATTTTCATATTCTTTGGCAAAAATAGATAGTACTTCGTCTTGAGTTAAGGTATATTTTTTGCGTCGATCTCTTTTGTCTCTGTAACTTGCGTTTGAAATCGTATCTCTTTTCCAGCTTTCAGGCGATTGCACGTTGGTCATGTGTTTCGACGATAAAAAGACCGGGCTTGAATAATTGGATTTAATATTATCTGAAACCGATTTAGCAATTGGTGTTTTAAACGATTCAGACATAAAATAAACGGGTTCTGGTTTACGTTCCCAAGCCAGCGGTTTGAACTTTTTTACTTGTTCGCCAAGTAGTTCCCTGTTTTTTAGAATAGTTGCAATTTTGCCTGTCGGATTTAATTTTTCGTATTCTTTTTTCCAGCTGGGTTCATCGGTATTGATGATGTGAATGCAACTCCCACCACTTTGACTACTTGCCAAAATGATTTTACCTGTGGTCGGGTCTTTCCACATATCATTGAAAGAATGTTTGGACACCAACATTTCTGCTTTTTTTATATCTAAATTTTGATTCACAAGAAAAATTCTATCAGCAGCCAAAATAAAATATTGAGCATTTTTCCCCATTCCTATTTTTTCACCTTGAACCACCAAATAACCTGTTGGAATACCTTTAATTTTTATCGAATTGGTTTTTCCTGTTTCAGGATTGTAAATTCCGAAACTAGCATCGTTAGTATGCGCTGAATTCCCTAACAAGATTTCTTTTTTTCCATCTTCATTCATGTCAATTATACGACATTCTCCTACTGGTCTTGGAATTGTTATTTTATCTTTTCGAAAAGGCAAATCTTCCAATGCTCTGAATAAGTACATCGAACCAGATGAACTCATACTGTTATTAGTTCCAATAATCGCCAGAACTTCTGTTCCATCGGCTTGCGGAATCACACGTATAAAATTGGGTGTATGTGTTCCGTTTGGCGGCGGCGTTCCTTCTGATTTTCCGAAATTCTTTTCTTGTGAGTAGGTACTCGATTTGAGTTCTTTGATTTGTTTTCCAGCCGCATTGAGGTAATAAATACTTTTATCAAATCCGCCACAAACTACATAAGGCTGATTGTCTTTTTTGATGACGCAAACCGCATACATAGGTGTATCGTCTTTTTTGAATTGCCAGAGTATTTTTCCATCACTGTTTAAGCAATACAATGTTCCATCGGCATTGGCAACCAGGATTTCATCTTTGCCATCGGCAGTCAAATCTTGACACCAGATGTCTTGATTCATAAAACCCGACAAAGCGTTTTTCCATAAAATTTTACCATCATAGGATATCCCCATTACCGTTCCTTCGTAACTACTAGCGACAATAAAAGAATCTTTTTTACTTACCGCTGTTCGTACTTTTGTGATGGTATAGCCCGTTTCTATACTCATTACCCCTTTGTGAAGACTGGTAGAAGCTTCTTTTGCATTAAGAAGATTACCTTGTAATAACCCCACTAAAAGAAGAAAAATCATAGAGTAATTGATTTTCATAAATTCAAAAATTTTGGTTTAAAAAAAATAGTTACACTAAAGAAAGTGTTTTTCTTTGGGATAAACACACCTATTTAATAAAATACTTAAAAACAAATTTATTCTATTTAAGATAGTATGATGTAGTTAATAGTTTTTTTAATGTCTTTGTTGGTAATTTGTAGAAACATATAGATTAATGCTTTACAGCTCTTGTATTTATCTGCTTACTAATTGATATTGAGTCTTTTGTGTGAATGGTAGAAATGGAAAGCCCACAAACAAGTACAGCGATAGCGAAACTTATTGAGGAGAGTAATGGATGACCCGACCCGTAGTTTTTACGGAGGGCCACGCCCAAAGGATTAGTTTATAATTATCCTCTAAAACTACAACCCCAAATAAACGTAGCAAATAAATCGAAAATCAGAAAGTGTCAATGCTGTAATACGGGCAATTTACACACCATTCTACTGTTCGAATAGCGAGGTCCGCCTGTTTGGTATCTTGGCAGTAGCCAAAAATCACCTGCCTGCAAAAACTAGTTTTATGGATAGGTCAACGTATGCGCTGCTATGAAGGAAAGCACAATGAAACCAGCCTATTTACGGCTTAAAAAAAAAGAGGACGTTTTGTCCTCTATAATTACCTAAACTTGTTTATCTATATCCCCATAGTGGCGGAATTAGATCGGTGAGCATGTCCTGAGCGATAGCCGAAGGGTTCAACCGCGGTTTCATTGTTGGCTTTTCAAGCCCAACGAAACCTTTGCTGTTATGCGAAGCGATAATTTTCTATTTAAAAAGGTCATTCAAATTAATGTCAACTTTGACAGAAATAATATTTGCCAATCTTTTAAATATGCTTTCTCTAGGACTAAATTTAACAAGCATTCTTTTGTCTATTCCATTTTCGGTAATTCCGAGACTAAATTCCCCTTCAACTACTAAACCTTTCTCTTTCAAAGCGTCTACTACATGATTTAATTGTTTAATTTCTGTAAGCTCATTTTCTCCAAACGGATGACCATAACTAGGAATTTTATCTATTTGTGTTAGTAAATCTTTTGAATCATATGAATTGTTATCAATTAAACCTAAAGCTAGAGAATCAATTGGAGGATAAAAGAATTGGTATATACCATGCTTTTTTAAAATCATTTTATTGAACTCAATATTTTTTATTTTAAAGAAAGATTCAGCTTCATCTATTGAAAATAAATATAATGGAATAGGGCAGATGCCTAAATTATTGTCATAAACAACAGGATTAAAAGTTAGAATTTCATGAAAATCCAATGAGAAATTAGTGTTTTCTTCAATATTTTGTAAAAATTTTAAATGTGATAATTGATGTACAATTTCTTGGAATACTGAAACTAAATTAGGTTTTGTTTTTTGTATTATTTCAATTTGAGGCGAAACTGTATTAATAATTTTTTCCAATTTTTCTTTACCTAATTGGCCAATATTATTTTCATCATCTTTTTGAGAGAAATCTGCAAGATCTTCATTTGTGAATTTATTGGTTCCAAGCAAAAGTCCAACACTACTAAATGCTATTCCTAAATTTATTGAGACTGGCCTAACCATTAAAACGTTATAATTTTTGATGTTAGCTTGTACATCAGCTTGAACCATTGATAATATTCTTGCGTCATGTTCATCTTGAACAATTACCAATCTTTTTTTACTTTCATCTACACCAGCACACAAAATTTTATGTCTTATTCCAGATGCACCTTGTAATTCTTCAACGTTTTTAACATCAAAATCTAAAGCATTAAAGAATCCTGTCCAAAAATCTGATTTCATATTTACGTCTTTTTTTTAATCGTTTCGCATAACTAGTATATAGGTATGATAAGAACCATACTTTATTTATAATTCAAATATATTATTTTTTTTCTTACAAATCATCAAAAGGACTTTTAATATATAACAAGCATTTTATGATAAAATGAAAGTCTGTTTTGAGTGGTTTGCGTGAGGGGTAGTCCCGAAACTTCGGGATAACGGAGGGACACTCCCAAAGGATTCTATTTATAAAAACCTGCTTTTGTTAAAATCAAAAAAGCCGATAGTTTGTGATAAACTATCGGCTTCAAATTATTTAGAAAGTATTCCTTTGGCAAAACCACTACCGTGGCAAGAACTCCAAAAAGTATTTTCATCGTAGGGGTCAAATTCAAAACCGGTCATTTTATCAACCTGTCCTAAGCCATAATTATATTTTGTCCAATTTTGTCCGTTGTCATTTGAAATATAGATTCCACTATTTATTTCTTTGATCACCTTGGATGGTGCAACTACAACTGCTATAGTTTTTGAATCTAATGGCGAGACTTTGAGCATTTTAAAATGTGGCATATCAAAAATTATTCTGCATTTTGCATAAAAATTAGCTCTTTCTGGTATTCGCTTTCGAAAAATGGTTGGTATTTATATTGGATACCAGGAGTTTTTGAATTGCGATTCATATATTCAAGGTTAAAAAATTTAAGGTCTTTTACATGGGCAATATAATTTTCTAAAACTTCCACAATGCGATACGTTAAGGCTGTTTCATCCCAACGGTACCAATCTTTAAATTTACCCGAACCATTTTGTTCTATCCTCTTTTCAATTTCTACGGCTTTTTTGGCATGCTCCAAAGCGGCATAAGTAGCTAATTGACTTTGGTGATAATCTTTGTTCGCATAGTAGTTTAATGACTTTGAAAAATCAGCTGCCATTGCTGTTAAATTGTACATTTTTTCTGTTGGAAGCGCCATGTCAATCGTATAAAAATTCAGTTTACTTCCTTTTAATTCTCCTTTAGCATCCAGCGTACGTTGCACCGAAACAGCCCATTTATCTTCCGTAGCTTCGTAAAGGTTTGCATAAGCATCCATAGCAAAATTCATTTTCGATTTAAAATCTTTCAACTTTAAATACTCCTTTTTGCCATCGCCAGGAAACTCTTTATCAAAAAATTTATCGTCCATTTCTTTTTGATATGCCATGTTTAATAATCGTTCAACATAATAAAAATACCACTCATCACCTGGATTACGTTCTGGATCTCCCAAATCAAACTGATTCGAAAAAAAGTCTTTGTAGGTTTGACTGATTGAAGCGGAGTTTGTATTGTACATTTTCTTTGCATACCAATCAAAGTAATAATCGCCTGTTGCCTGATTTTTATACGAATCAAAATCATTCATATAATTGACCATCTGTTGCACACCAAATATTTTTTCTTTAAAATTCCCAACATTCAGCACAATCATATCGGTTAAATTATGGCTGACGGCTTTCGCCATTTCGCGATGTAACACATTAGGATGAATGGTATTGATACGCAAATGTGTTCTGCGGTTATGATAAGATACGTGTTGATACACCCCTTTCAATA
Source organism: Flavobacterium psychraerolatum (assembly GCF_025960985.1). Lineage (GTDB taxonomy): Bacteria > Bacteroidota > Bacteroidia > Flavobacteriales > Flavobacteriaceae > Flavobacterium. The sequence goes on from NZ_JAOQMX010000012.1 coordinate 82,051, forward strand.
GCGTACATGCATCAGCTGCTTCCCATGTGCCATCAGGAAAAGTTCCATAGCCTTGGTCTGCAAAAAGTATCATGGTATTTTTTGGATATTTAATCAGTCCTTGACGAAACATGCCTCCAAGTTCGCCCCATAAATATCCACAAACCAATGGTTCTTGATTTCCTGTAATTTCACGAATGAGGTCGTACTGCGTTTGAATCACTTCGTTTACAATTTTAGCTTTATCGTTTATAGAGCTTTTATTGGACATACTTGGGTCATCATCCCAAAAAGCACGGTCGAGTAAACCTCTAAAATTTAAAGTCCAAATTACGTTTTTACCTTTTTGTCGCTCAATAGCATCTCTCCAAAATTTAACAAAATGCTCCTTTTGAGTAGACCAAGAATAAGGAATGCCTTTGGGCCAAAAAAGTGGAATACTTCCAACAGGTTCTGCATGATGTTGTGCAATATACAAACCCATGTCTGAAGCTAGTTTAAGATGTGGTTCATCTGACAATATCAAAGTAGATGGAATTACTCCTGTCATTTTAAGTCGTAACATGGTTTCGTAAAACTTCTCCATGAATTCTAAATTGAAACCATATTCTAGTTTTTCCATTTGAAAACCGACAATTAAATCTTCATCGTTGATAAAAAAGATACGATGTTTAAAAGTATACGGTTTTGAACCAATTTTCCCCGTTTTAATTTGAATTGAGTTAGCGATCTCTGGCACTAAATCTGTAAAATAAACATAAGGATCAATTCCTAAATAATCTTCGGAAAAAGTATAGATGCCGTGTATCAATCCAAGTTCATCTGAACCATTAAATATGATTTTATTCTCTAAAATTTCAATCTGATACTTATCAAAACCCACAATATCCTTATTGATATTCAATTCAATATTGATGAGTTTTTTCGATGATTTTGTAGTGCCAAATTTCAAATTAAAATCACTTTGCAAAGCCTTTGCAGCATAGCTCACCGCTTTTGAATTGCTATTATCATGTACATAAATATTATTATAAATCGCTATATTTTTGGCCATTATCCCATTCGCCCAAAAGAGAATTGTAAGGAAGACAATAATTTTCGGCTTTTTATCTTGTGCAAAAGCAGAATGCCCTATAAAAGTAAGGCATCCAACTATGGTTTTGAATATAAGATTTGATTTTTTCACGTATCTATTATCTTTCATTTTTACTAGAACTGATATGACTTTTGCCGAAAGGCATTTGGTCGTAATTGTAAAACTATTTAACAGTTTTCAGTTGCTCATAATAAGCCTTATCCCAAGTAATTGGTGTTGCCATATCTTTGTACCAAAAAGCAAAATCTTTGGACATTTTTTTGGCAATAGCGTTATTTTGACTTATAACGTTTTTAGTTTCTGCTGGATCTTCTTCCAAATTGTATAACATTGGTTCTCCTTCTGCCATCATCTGCACTAGTTTCCATTTGCCACTACAAACAGCCCATGAAGGTGGTGCATTGTCTTTTTCGAAATCTTCATCCATCTTCGCACCTTCCTCACGGGGTACGTGTGAACCTGCCCAAAACAGTGATTCGTGTACCACTTGTTTTTTAGGTTGATTGAAAACGGGTAATAAGTTGGCACCGTCTAACTTATACGATTTTGAATTTTCGATTCCGGCTGCAGCCATACTGGTAGTCAATACATCCAAAGACGAAGTCAACTCTTGACGTACTTGGCCTGCTTTTATTTTTGCTGGCCAGCGCATCATAAATTGTACGTGGCAACCACCTTCCCATTGTTCTCTTTTGAAACCTCGCCAAGGTGCATTACTACCTTTCCACCAAGTTGGCAAACCTCCGTTATCACTCAAAAAGAAGATTAAGGTGTTTTCTTCCAAACCTTTATTTTTCAATTCGTCCAAAAGTTTTCCAACGCTATCATCCAAAGCGGCAACCATAGCTGCTTTTACTTGATCTGATTTTGGCAAATGCTTAAATTTAGCCATATAATCATCCGGAGCTTGATTAGGACCATGCACTGCATTGTAGGCCAGGTACATGAAGAATGGTTTTTTCTTAGCTGAATCTATAAAACTAATCGCTTCATTGGTAAATTGAAAAGTCAAATAGTCGTGTTTTTTTACTTTTTCATTTCCATCGAATAAAATAGGAGAATTGAAATAGTCCGTTTGCGCACTATTAAAACCATAATATTTATCAAAACCACGATCCAACGGATGTTGTCCAGGTAATTTGACACCTACGTGCCATTTCCCAATCGCAGCTGTTGTATATCCTGCCTTTTTGAAATAATAACCCATCACTTTTTCTGAAGCTGGAACGGCAGATCCTTTCTGCGTATCGGTATTAGCATACACTCCAAAGCGTTCTTGGTACCTGCCCGTAAGCAAGCCCGAACGTGAAGGTCCACATACAGATGCGGTCACGTAGGCATTGGTAAACTTAGCTCCACCGCTAGCAATTTTATCAATGTTCGGCGTTTTTACGTGTGTTCCATCACTTCCAAAAGCTCCTGTTGTTGCGTAGCCTAAATCATCGGCAACGATGACAATGATATTTGGCCTTTTGTCCTGTGCCATCAATGACTGTCCGATTAAAAGACAGCCAAAGATTGCAACTTGTATTTTGGTCCTTATTTTCATTAGAGAATTACTTAGTTTCAATAGTTACTTCCGCACTTTTTAATGATTTTGAAGTCGCCTTCAATGTAATTTTACCGCTTGATTTTGAAGATTTCAAAATAGCTAAACACATACCGCTAAATGCTTTACGTTTTGGTTCAATAAACGATTCTAAACTAATTTGATTTCCGTTATCCACACCAACTAAGGTTCCAACTCCATTTACAGAGAAGTTTACTAAGTTATCAGCATCAGGCACTAGATTTCCGTCTTTATCTTGGATTTTAACCGTTACATAAGCCAAATCTTGACCATCAGCAGTTATTTTTGAACGATCAACAGACAAACTGATTTTAGCTGGTTTTCCTGCTGTTCTAATCACTTCTTCGTTTACTGCTTTTCCGTTTTTATAACCAACTACTTTAATTGTTCCTGGCTCGTAAGGTACATTCCATGACAAACGGTATTTCGATTGAAAAGTTTTTGGTTCGTATCGAATAAAATTCACTTTAATCTCGGTCAAATCTTTTCCTTTAACTTTTCGACCCATTGATTTACCGTTTACAAAAAGTTCGGCTTCGTCAACATTGGTATAGCAATACACCGGAATTTCTTTTCCTTCCATTCCTTTCCAATTCCAATGTGGCAATAAGTGAATCATCGGTTTTGTTGACCAATGACTTTGGTACAAAAAGAACCTGTCTTTTGGGAAACCCGCTAAATCTACTGCTCCAAAATAAGAACTGTGTGAAGGCCAATCACCATTCCAATGTCCGTTGGTGGAATTATCTCTTCCTCCATAAGGTGTTGGTTCGCCTAAATAATCAAAACCTGTCCAAATAAATTCTCCCATAACAAATGGGTTTTCTTCTTGAAAATGAAATTCAATATCTGGTGGATAGGCCCATGAAGGTCCAATGATATCGTAACTAGTTACATGTTTTGAGGCATGTTTTTCATATTTTTCAATTGGCAAATGGTAAATACCTCTACTACTTGTACAGCTTGAAGTTTCAGAACCATAAAACGGTAATTCAGGATAATTAGCTCGAATTTCAGAATACTTACTTGGCTTGTAATTTACACCAGCAATATCTACTTGCTGTGCAAAGTTATTGTCATATGGATTAGAATAATTATTCATACCCATCGTCGTTGGACGTGAAGGATCAACCTCTTTACAGTAATCGTTTAACATTTTAGCGACTTTCCAACCGTTCTTTTTATCACCTTGTTCTAATATTTCATTTCCTGTACTCCACATAACAATTGAAGGATGATTTCTATCTCTTCTAATCATATCTTTCAAATCACGCTCTGCCCATTCATCAAAAAACATACTATATCCGTTTTCCACTTTTGGCATTTTCCACATATCAAATGATTCGTCAAGAACTAATAATCCTAACTCATCACACACCTCTAAAAACTCTGTTGAAGGTGGATTATGACTTGTACGGATAGCATTAGTACCCATATCTTTCATCATTTGTAACTTGCGCTGATCGGCTCTTTTATACACTGCAGATCCTAATGAACCATTGTCGTGGTGCAAACACACGCCATTAAAACGCACTTTTTTATTATTTAAGAAAAACCCATCTTTTGTAAAAGCGATAGATCGTAGTCCAATTTTAGTTTCATAGGTATCTACTACTTTTCCATTTTGAGTAAGGGTTGTAACGGTTTTATACAAATTTGGAGTTTCTGTATCCCAACGTTCCGGCTTTAGAATAAAACTATACAAAGCGGAAACTTTTGAAGAATTAGGTGCAATTTCAATCATTTCATCAACTGTTGAAACTGATTTTCCAGCTGGTGAAAAATATTCGTGCTTTACAATTACCGAAACTTTTTTATTTTCTTTATTTACCACCGTCGTTTCATTTTGAACCACCGCTTTTTCTGCAGTAACTGTTGGCGTAGTAATATAACTTCCCCAATGACCAACATGTACCGTTTCATCAATCTTCATCCAAACAGAACGGTACAATCCTGCTCCTGGATACCAACGTGAAGCTAAATCTTGCGGACGTAAACGAACAGCAATTGTATTATCTGATCCATCATATTTTAGGTATTTCGAAATATCAAATTCAAAACCGATATAACCGTTTGGTCTATTTCCTATAAATTGACCGTTTACCCAAACGTGCGCATCGTACATAGCGCCTTCAAATTCAATTCGCACTACTTTTCCTTTTGCGTCTTGTGGCATTTTGAAGTTTTTACGGTACCATCCTGTTCCTGTAACAGGTAATCCACCGGTACGGGCGTTGTGTTTGTAATCGAATGGACCTTCGATTGCCCAATCGTGTGGCAAACTTAAATTACGCCATTTGGAATCATTAAAATTTGCTTGCTCGGCGCCATCGGCCTCAGCATTAAAAAATTTCCATGAATCATTAAAATTGATTTCTTGTGCTTGTACTTTGGTCAGGCCACAACAAACAACTGTCATAAAGCAGACCGCTAAAAATAGTTTTTTCATCTTGAATTCCTTCAAATTTTGGTTGTATAGTAAAATACAAATCTAATCGCTTAGTTTAGAAATAGGTCAAACATATGTTTTTTATACTAACATAAATGGGCAATTAGTTATAAAAGATAGTTTAACAAAAAAGGAGTATCAATCTATGATACTCCTTTTTAATTTAATGTAAGTCACCTGACTAATATCCCGTATTCTGAGTTATTACCCCTTGAGAAAGGGACACTTCAGTGTAAGGAATAGGCATTACTTCATTTTTACCTACTACAAAACCTAACGGAGCCAATACTGTACCAGCTCTACCTGTTCTAATTAAATCTTGATACCTATAGCCTTCACCTGCTAATTCTACACGACGTTCATGGTAAATAGCATCTAATAATGGTTTGCCGCTCATAGTATCAGCCAAATCTGGGACGACAGTTATTGGTTGTGTTCCTCGAGCTCTAGTACGCACTTTGTTTACATACTTAACTGCTGTTGCTGGATCCTTATCATAAATAGCTTCGGCGTACATCAAATAAGCATCAGAAAGACGAAGTACTCTAATATTATTTGCACTATTATTAACACCACCGACTGTAGGAAAAGAATAGTCACTATTTGGTGCCCATGAATATTTTTTATTGTACCAATTGGTACCATAATTCCCTGTTACATTATAAAAAGAAGCCATATATCTAGGGTCATTATCTTCAAATTCTTTCCTTAATTCATCTTTAACTTGCATGAAGCCGTATCCTTTCTGATTCCTCGGTGAAATAAAACGTGTTACAGTTGTTCCCAAATTACTGGTATTGGATGAACAAACTATTTCAAATATTGACCCTGAATTCCATTCTCCTACAGAGTTAAAAATTGAAGCATAATTAGCAGCTAATGTATAAGGCAAAGTAAATAATTGGTCTCCGTATTCTTTTACTTGATCCATTTTATTTTGGTATAACGAAACACGCATCATGTAACCTAATGCAGCTCCTTTGTCTGCATGCCCTAAATAAGATGCAGGACTATTAAATCTTGATGGTAGGTCAGCAATGGCTATTTTGAGATCAGCCTCGATAAAAGCATATGTTTCTTGGGTACTCGCACGAGGAATTGTATATTCCCCAAGCTTTAATAATTTATCAATTAATGGAACTCCTCCAAAGCTGTTCACTAAATCAAAATAATAATAGGCTCTTAAAAAATGAGCTTCGGCTAGAATTTGTTTTTTCCTGTTAGTATCTGAAAATTCGATATCTGGTATTTTATTTATAACTAAATTAGCAAATAATATACCTTGATAATTTAAATCCCAAATATGCTGTAATGATATATTTGTTGTTGTAATTTCGTACGTTTCTTTTTCGTACAATGGAATATTATCTGAAATATTCGCTCCTGCCTTTAAAAAATCATCTGATCCCACGTCACCCATTAAAATATCTGATCCCATTCCTGCCCAAAAATCGCCTGGTCCATACATGGTATTCATAGGAGCGTAAGCCGCAATTAAGGCTTGTTCTGCATCTACTGGTGTTTTATAAAAATTTTCAGTAACAGGAGTTCCGTAGACTCCAACTTCTAGATAATCTTTACTGCATGAAATCATGCTTACAAAAAGAATAAGCGAACAGTATTTAACTTTTTTCGTGAATTTATTATATAATTTCATCTTCAATATTTTTTAAAAATTAACATCTAATCCTAAAGAAATTGTTCGTACCGATGGATATCTACCTCTATCGATACCTATATCCAAAGGACTATTTTGTGTATTATCAACTCCTACTTCTGGATCCAAACCATCATATTTAGTAAAGGTTAGTAGATTTTGTCCCGATACATATAAACGAAGCTTACTTATTGCTATTTTATCTAAAATACTATTTGGTAAAGTATATCCAATTTGGACATTTTTCAGTCTCAAATAAGAGCCATCTTTTACAAAACGACTCGAAATTTGAGCGTTATTCCCAGAGTTATCAAACGTTGCTCTTGGTACAGAGTTAGATGTCCCTTCGCCAGTCCATCTGTTTAAAGCATTAGTATTTGAATTTGATGCTAAATCAGCTTCCAACCAACGATCTGTAGAGTTAAAAATTTTGTTACCTTGACTTCCTTGAAAAAAGGCTGTGAAATCAAATTGCTTGTACGTCATATCTAGATTAATACCGTACGTATATTTTGGAAATGCAGAACCTATAAATGTTTTATCATTATCATTAATCACTCCATCTCCATTTAAGTCCTTATATTTTACATCCCCCGGCTTGGTATTTGGTAAAATTGCACTTGAATTTACTTCACTTTGGTTTTGAAAAATGCCTTCCATTTGATAACCATAGAATGATGCCAAAGGCTGTCCTGCAACAGTTCTACTGATATTATATAATGCATTTGCACTTCCTGTTTGGATAAGACTTCCTTCACCATTAAGACTTAGTACTTTATTTTGAATGAACGAGATATTACCTCCTAAACTAAACGAAAAGTCCTTGATTACTTTTTTATAATTTGCTGTAAACTCTACTCCTTTATTTCGAATATTTCCGGCATTTGTATATGGATTTTGTGAATAACCCGAAATACCAAGTATGGGAGTTGGCATTAACATATCAGAAGTATTTTTAATAAAATAATCTGCAGAAAATGTCACCGAATTATGAAGAAAAGCCAAATCAAGTCCTATATTTGACGTTTTGGTAGTTTCCCATTTCAAGTTTTGATTTCCTGGTTGTAATGGTGCAACACCTAACCCAGTATTTTTAGAATCACCAAAGGGGTAATTATTACCTATGTTTAATGTATTAAATGTAGATGAATTAGGAATGTTTTGATTACCTGTTTCCCCCCAACCTACACGAAACTTAAATTGATTAATAGCATTCGCATGAAAGAATTTTTCATTATGGATGTTCCATGCCAAAGCTAAAGATGGAAATTGTGCCCATCTATTATTTGAACCAAAACGAGATGAGCCATCTAATCTATAGGTACCCGTTAATAAGTAGCGATCATCATAATTATAGTTAATTCGACCAAAGAAAGATAATAACTTCGAATTTGAAATTCCGCCTCCATTTGTTGATGTAGATACTGCTCCCGATCCCAACGTAGGATTAGCAACACTTTCAGGTATTTGATTACGTTGTGCTGTTACATTGTTTGAACTTAAATCTTGAATTTCTTGTCCTAATAGTGCCGTAAAATTATGTTTTTTTGAAAAAGTAGTATTATAATTTAAAGTGTTAGACATAATTAAAACTCTGTCTTCATTTCTTTGCAAATAGTAAGTACTTACAGGTGAATTATAAGATGGAGAAACATTATATGCTGGTTTAAAGTTGTCTACTTTAGAATCATTTATTTGTAAACCATAATTAGATTTAAAAGTTAACCCCTTAATAATTTCGATCTCTAAAAACACATTACCCAAAAAGCTTTCTTTAGTATTAGGTGATTGTCCGAATTGAACTAATCCTAATGGATTGACAGCTAAAGAAGAAACATATTTTGGCTGCCCATAAGAACCATCTGCATTGTATATAGGGGATACAGGATCAATCATATAGCCTACAAATGCACTTTTTGTAAACGAATTTGGACCAAAAGATGGTACCGAATTGGTATTTGAATTTGAGTATTGAATATTATGACCAACTTTAATTTTTGGCATTATTTGGTAGGTATTATTTACCCTGAAATTTGTTCTTTTATAAGAAGAATTTTGAAGAATCCCAGTCTGATTGATATAACCGAATGAAGCGTAATAAGTTGTTTTATCTGTACCTCCAGAAACAGCCAGTTGATGACTTTGCATCTGACCAGATTTATATATAGCATCTTTCCAATTATAATTTGGTAGTGCCGAAGGATTAGCTAAAGCTGGATCTGCTGGTTTACCATCATTTGCATTTCCTTCATTATATAAGGTAGCCCATTGTTGTGAATTTAAAACATCTAAATTATCAATTCTATTTTCAACGCCTACATATGTTTTGTAAGTTATAACTGTTTTGCCTTTTGTCCCACCATTTGTAGTAATCAAAACAACTCCATTTGCTCCTCTAGAGCCATATATTGCAGTTGCAGAAGCGTCTTTTAAAACTTCGACTGACTTTGCATCTGCCATATTAATACTAGAAATATCATTAATGGGAACTCCATCAACTACATACAATGGATCTGCGCCATTTACAGTACCTATACCTCTAATTCGCACTGTTGGTGTAGAACCTGGTCCTCCAGAACCTTTAGTTACTGATACTCCGGCCATTCTACCTTGAATTGCTTGGGCTAAATTTGTATTTTGTGTTTTATTTAATTCTTTTGTATCAGCAGAAGATATTGATCCCGTTAAATCTGATTTTCTTACTGTTCCATAACCAACTACGACTACTTCTTCTAATACTGCGGCATCATTTGTTAAAATAGCATTAACAACCATTTTTCCGTTAATTTTAATTTCTAGTGATTTTAAACCTAGATAAGAAAAAACCAATGTTTGTCCTACTCCTTGAACTGCTAAAATATAGTTACCATCAATATCTGTTGTAGTTCCAGTGGTAGTCCCCTTAACCATTACATTGGCTCCTGGAATAGGCATTCCATCAGTATCCCTTACAGTTCCTTTTACTTGAAGCTGTTCTATTTGTTGAATATTTAATACCTCTAATTTATTGTTTGCTTTTTTGTTGTCTGCTCTCATTGAATTAATAGTGATTCCAAAAATGATCACAATTAATTTTAATGCTAAATTAAACCGGTAGTCATAAAGACTCATTTGTTCTTTTCGATTAATCTTTTTCATAAAATAATTTTGTTTTATTTCTTAATTTTTTTTCGATACTAAAGTCAATTTTACAATAGCTTTTACATAGACTTTTATTTTTTAGGTTAATTAATAGATTAGTTCTTAATAGTTTTCGAGTACAAACATTAATCAACAAAGTTTCATATGTTAATTAAGTTTCTTATTTGAACAAAAATACAATATTGATTAAAGCGTATATTGCTAAAAAGGTTAAAAAAAGCATAAAAAAAACATATTCTCTTATCTGTTTAAATTTAACATTACGATAAAAATATAATGGTATTTATAACATAAAAATCTTGTTTTTGATTACAATTTAAATAAGTGGTCATTAACAAATACACTATATTTAATCAACATGCATAGCATCATAAAAAATTAGCTTAAATTATGTTAAAAAATAATAAAATAATATAAAAACATAAAGAGTCAGTATTTTATATTATAAAAAAGGACATAAAAAAAGGCAACAACAAAATATGATTTTGTTGTTGCCTTAAATAATTAGTTATTAAAATTCAAGCATCTTATTACCTATAGTTCTTTACATTATCATGTTTTTTATTAAATTCATTTCTACTCATTATTTACACCAAATAAAACCTGTAATGAAATTAATTACCTGCCAAATCACAACTAAGTAATGGTTGAAATTTAATGTCGTATTTTGTTCCAAAATTAGTCAGGACAAAATTTAATTTTTCTTTGAGGTTTTCGAATGATTTATAAGCATCAAAATCTAACCATTGATATTTTATTCTCCGCCATAG
>NZ_JAOQMX010000013.1 GCF_025960985.1 Flavobacterium psychraerolatum
GCTCTTGAACTACTCCAATACTTTTTCCAGTCGCAATTTCGACAATAGCAGCCTTTACTGATGAACTTCCTATATCAAATCCTATGTAATACATTGTTTATCTTAATTATTACTATTTAAACTCCTTTTCAATCCTTACTGTTAATTTCAATTTTACGACACGCTTTTTGTTCTCAATTATTCCTCTCTCTTTTCTCATTCTTTTATAAAAAGAGTAATGAGAAAAACCTTTGATCAAACTATTATAATTATTCTCACAAGAGTGCCATGCTATTGAAAATTATTTATTTTTACGAGGATAAAATTATACTATTCATTATTATATTGGTAAAAAAAAGAAGAAACAGTGAATTGAAAAACAAAATAAATATAAAATATTTATTTAGAGAAAAACTAACCCAACCCTAATGACTACCAAGTATTTACACTTGTTTTTATTCAAAAAAAAAAATAATATTTAACTACTTAAAGGTTTACGTAACTTTTTCGGTCATATCAAAAAAGAGGTTGTTTTTACAGTAATAAAGTATTCACCAACTACTTATAGTTTAATTTTAAAATAAAATTGCTTCAATAAATTTGATTAAATTACCCAACAAACAATAAAAAAATAACTACAGAATTTAAAATGTCTATTATTACTGTCTATAAAGCACTTAATAACAGCCATGCGATAATCATCAAAAGAGAAAATAAGTTAATTACAAAAGAGGCAAACAAGGAGCCTCAAAAAATTAATTCATTAAATACTATCCTAGAATCATTTATTTATCCGTATTAAGTTTTCCAAACCTTATACAAAATGGTTTGGCATATGTTCGGTTGGAAAAATAAATAGGCTTCTGTTTACAATATATTTTCAACTGATTATCAAGTCAATACCAACAGTTTTCGAGTAGTTAAATTTTTGTTCCCTACCATTATAAATTAATAATTCATGAAATTTGTATAGCATATTATAAAAGGCCCTTCGTAAACTGGAACAATGAAATAAATAAGTTCCAAAAGTCATTTTAATCGAAATCTCTTTTACTTTTGCCAAATGTTAGAAATTCTATACCAAGACGATTATATTGTAGCCATTAATAAACCGAGTGGCCTGTTAGTTCACAAATCATTTTATGCTCGCGATGCAAAAGTATATGCTATTCAAGAGTTGAGAAATCAGATCGGAGGGCAACATGTTTACCCTATTCATAGACTAGACCGAAAAACATCTGGCGTCTTGCTATTTGCACTTGACAAAGAGGTTTTAAAAATCATGAATGATCGTTTTGCCAATCGGGAGGTCGAAAAAAAATATTTAGCCATTTTACGTGGTTGGTCACCTGAAGAACTTACGATAGATTATGACCTAACCAATGATGATGGCATTACACAAAATGCAATAACTTACTTTCATCGTTTGCAAAAAACTGAAATTCAATTAGAGTTTAACAATAAGCCCACATCACGTTATTGTTTGGTGGAAGCAATTCCTGAAACGGGTCGAATGCATCAATTACGGAAGCATTTCAAACATATTTTTCACCCCATTTTAGGAAGTCGTCCACACGGTTGTAACAAACAAAATAAATTATGGTTGGAGAATTACGAACTGAAAGGAATGATGCTTCATGCACATCAATTAATTTTTAATCATCCTATAAATAATACCCCCCTAATTTTGAATGCAAAGATTAACGATGAGTTTAGCAGAGTGGGTACTATTCTTAACCTCGATTTGAGTAAATATAAATACACATCCTAAAAACACTACTATAAGTCTTAAAAACTGTTTATATTTTTTAAAATTAACAATAAAAAACTTTGTTATTATGTAGTGAAAGTAACTTAAAAAATTATTTTTATTGTATCGAAAACATTGGTTACAAGACCAAAACCACCAAATAAACACTTCTTACTCATCGTTAAGAATAATAAACTTTTTCAACATCAACAGACTCGCTTAAAGTTTGCACACAAAATAACCCCATTCCTAATCTATAACGAAAAATAATTATTATCTCAATCAATTTGAAGCGACAGCTAACAAAATAGCTACATAATGACAGACCGCAGCAGTTAGTACAAAAAAATGCCAAACCGCATGATTGTACGGATATTTTTTCCATAAATAAAAGATAACTCCTATAAGATAAAGAGCGCACCCAATAAGAATCATAGTTAGAATATTATTGGGAATACTTTCGAAGAAAGTACGACCGCCAACCACCATGATACACCCCATTCCTATGTAAATCAGTGTTGACAAAATTTCCCATTTGCCAATAAAAAAAATCTTATACAAAATTCCCAATGCTGTAAGACCCCACAAAATAGACAGTAAGGTAATCCCAAATGAATCAAGCATATACATTAATAAAAACGGTGTATAAGTTCCCGATATTAAGAAATAAATACTAATGTGATCTAGAATTTCGAGTGTGTGTTTTGCCTGCGGATGCTGGATTCCATGATATAATGTTGAAAAAGTAAAAAGCTGTAAAAAACAAAAACCATATATAGCCGCACCAATAACTCCAAAAGTATTATTTGTTTTGGTAGCAAATGCTATAAGGATCGGAATACTTATAATTCCAAAAATAATCCCAAAACCATGCACTATACTATTGACTAGTTCTTGGCTAATTTTTTTATTTAATTTTTGATTTGGCATATCGGTCTTTTCGACCTTTTTAATAAGTGGCCTTTTTGTAAAATTACTCAAATCTTCCTTTATATCGAATCTGTTTTTTACCAAATTTATCAATTATTGAATGTTTTCAGTAATGCTAAACCTAAAACAACAATCCTTATAACCTTATTTATAATCACGATGGGAATCATATAACTACTGCTACTAATTCCATAATAACTTTTCTTATACTACTTTATAACTTTGTAATCCTATGATTTTTTTTTAAGAACCATAGTCTCCGTCTTAGGAATATCAATTTCAAATATTCTTTTTATAAATACATAAGGAATTTTCCTTAAAGCAATAAAACTAAACACAAATTACCATGTCTATACAAACAGTTAATCCATACACTAATAAAACAATAAAGTCATTTGAAGAAATGACTGAAACAATAGTTAACGATAAAATTGAAAAAGCAGCAAAAACTTTTTCAGAATGGAAGAAAACAAGTTATCAACACAGAGCAGATTTACTACGGCGGGTAGCCAAACTGATGCGCACAAAAAAAACTGAACTAGCTGAAACCATCACTCTAGAAATGGGAAAACTTCTTTCACAAGCAGAAGGTGAAATTGACGTGAGCGCTTCTATATTAGATTACTATGCGGAGCATGGAGAAACATTTCTTTCCGACAAAATACTCGACCCCGAATATGGGGCAGCTATAATTCGGAATAACCCCATAGGAGTCCTACTAGGTGTAATGCCTTGGAATTTTCCTTATTACCAAGTAGTCCGTTTTGCAGCACCAAACATTATGGTGGGTAACACTATAGTTCTTAAACACGCTTCTATTGTCCCACAATGTGCTGCTACCATTGAGAAACTGTTTCAAGAAGCAGATGCACCAGAAGGATTATATACTAATTTATATATTAGTGGTGAAAATGCATCAAAATTGGTTTCGGACAAAAGAATAAAAGGTATCTCCTTAACAGGAAGTGAAGAAGCAGGTACTAGCATTGCCATGGAAGCTGGCAAACACTTAAAAAAGGTAGTACTGGAATTAGGCGGTAATGATCCCTTTATCATACTTGAAGATGCAGATATCGATAAAACAGTTGAGTGGGCAGTTGTAGGACGGATGAACAATAATGGACAATGTTGTGTTGCCTCGAAACGGTTCATCGCAGTAGAAGCCATAGCCGATGAATTTCTTCAAAAATTCAAAACAAAACTTTCAGAAATGAAAGTAGGTGATCCAATGGACCCTAACACCGATTTAGGTCCGTTGAGTAGCGAAGCTGCTGCAGTACATCTGGCCGATCAGGTAAAACGTAGTATTGAAGAAGGCGCAAAAGTACTTTTGGGAGGAAAACGACCTAACTGTGAAGGTGCTTTTATGGAACCAACCATACTTACCGACTTAAAACCAGGAATAACTGCTTACCATGAAGAACTATTTGGCCCAGTAGCCTCCTTCTATGTAGTAAAAGACGAGCAGGCCGCTATTCATTTGGCGAATGATTCTGAATTTGGTTTAGGTGCTTCCATATTTTCTGAAAACATTGAACGTGCAAAATCAGTTGCTGATCAAATTGATTCTGGAATGGTTTTCATTAACCATCCTACTTGGACACAAGCAGATCTTCCATTTGGTGGAACAAAGCAATCAGGGTTCGGCCGAGAACTTTCAGAATTAGGAATTCAAGAATTTGTAAATAAGAAACTAATTCGTATTAGCGGATTAAATGATCCTTTTTAGAAAGTAATGAATTCCAAAATTTTACTTACACAAGCAAATGCAGACTGATTAAAAATTTAAAGCATATAAAAATTTAACCTTAAGTAATCCTTATTATTTCTTTCAAATACAGAATTAATATTGGTTACTTAAAATTATCGAAAAAGAACAAAGACTATTATTAATTTATAATAAAAAAAACATGAACAAACAAAAACAAAATGTACTGGTAGCAGGTGCTAACGGAACAACTGGAAAAATAATTATTGAAATATTAAAAAATTCCAATACTTACGAACCGATTGCAATGGTTCGAAAACAAAGTCAAAAAGAACAATTTGAGCAAGAGAATGTATCAGCAGTCTTAGGAGATCTAGAAAATGATTTGAGTGATGCCGTAAAAGGTGTACATAAAGTAATATTTGCCGCAGGTTCAAAAGGTGAAAATGTGATTGGAGTAGACCAAGAAGGCGCAAAGAAACTAGTAGATGCTGCCAAAAGTGCTGGAGCCATTAAATTTGTTATGCTAAGCTCTATGGGAGCTGACAACCCTGAAGCAAGTAAAGAGCTGAAAGATTATCTGAAAGCAAAACAAAATGCTGATATTTATTTAAAATCTAGTGGCATAAGCTATAGCATAGTACGTCCTGGATCATTAACAAACGAAAAAGGGACTGGTAGTATTCAATTAAAAGAAAAATTAGACAAGAACGGAAAGATTTCAAGAGCCGATGTTGCACAAACTTTGGTAGATTTATTGGAAGATAGCACAAAACACAATCAAACATTTGAAATTATCTCTGGTGAAATACCCATTAAGACTGCGGTTATGAACTAACTGAATCTAAACGATTAACTCAATTAATAATCACCCATCTAAAGTATCAAATGCATATTTTAAGTAGTGATTAAATCCTCCTTATTTTAAAACTGTATAAAGAAAATGAATAGTTGATTGTTCAGAGAAAAAAGCATTACCCATAAAAAAAAAGCTGTCTTGGAGGAGACAGCTTTCTAAACAAAATTATTAAATACTAACATTATGAAAAAAAACTTTAAATATTTATTATTCTTCTGATACTAATGGTCTTTGAATTTCCATTGCAACTCCCAATAATGCAACAGTACCTTTATCATTATACATTGTCATGTTTAAAATATCTAACACAGCTAATTTCCTCGAAATTAAACCACTGAAATTATTATACGAAATATTCATTTCTTTTAATTGACTCAAACGCTCTAACTCCATTGGAACATGTCCAATAAAAGTATTTTCAAACAAACTCAAATTCTCCAATAATTTCATCTCTGCTATACGAGGACTTAACTCTCCAGATAATTTATTACTATTTAACAACAACACCTTCAATTTAGAAATTTCATATAATGATGTTGGAATTTGTCCTACTATTTCATTATTAAAAAGAGATAATACTTCTAAATTTTTTAAATCTCCAATTTTAGCTGGTAACTCACCAGTCAATCTATTCATATACAAACTTATAGTAGTCAAATTATTTAGATTACAAATAGAAGCCGGAATACTTCCCGATAATTGATTAAAACCAAGATCTAAAACCTTTAATTCCTTCAACTTATTCAATTCATTTGGAATAGCACCAGATAATTTATTCCTATCTAATATCATTTCTTGTAAACTAGTCAAATTTACAATTTCAAAAGAAAAAACTCCATTTAAATTATTATTGGATAAATTCAAAGCAACCACTTTATCACCTTCTAGCTTTACTCCATACCAAGATGATACAGGAGAGTTCAAATCCCATTTTTTATTCCAATTAACACCATCTGTAGCATTATAAAATTTCACAAGTGTTGCGCGGTCTGATACCGAAACCTCTGCAAACATTAAAAAAGAGAATGTGACAGTCAGAATAAAAGTGTATAATTTTTTCATAACAGTGTATTTGGATGTGTACTTTTTATTACTTAGGATTAAATATACTCAATATCTAATCCTAAATACTAAAATAACCGACAAGTTACACTAAAAAACACATAAAGTAATCTAAGGATTACTTTATTGAGATAAATACATATAGAAATTATTATTTTTTTATATTGCTAAAAAGCTCACTTTCAAGTAGAATCATTAGATTTATTTGACCAACCAAAGAAAGCGTACAATTGGAGAAGAGAATTCTGATTACCAACTTTACAAATAAGAGTAACTTATTTGCATTTAAACTACAAACCTAAAAAAACTTATTTCGATCACTTAAAATGAGTATTTAAATCTATATATCTTCAATAGAGGTAGCCAATGAGAAATCTTTGTCGGTTACTCCTCCAACTTCGTGGGTAGACAATCGTATGGTTACTTTATTATAGACATTAAACAATTCCGGATGGTGATTTTGTTTTTCAGCCAACAAACCTATTTGCATAATAAAACCAAGGGCATGGCTGAAATTATTAAAAATGAACTTTTTCTCAATTCCATCACTTTTGAACTCCCAACCTTTCAACTTTTCGAGTAAGGGCTTCGCGTTTATATCGGTATATTTTTCCATAATTAGTCTTATTTTAGAATTATAAAATTAGTTAAAATTTCCCCAATGGTTTTCTATATTAACTTTAAATAGTACTTTAGACCATTAAAAATCGCCTACTTCACTTTGATACCACAATTTTCCTTTAAAATTTACACTTCTACTAAAAACATACCTACAGAATGGGATAGTCTGGCTACAAAAAACATTTTTTTGAGTAAAGATTATTTGAGTATTCTAGAGAAATCCGCACCTGAAAACATGGAATGCTATTTTATAGGTATTTTTAAAGACAATTTATTAGTTGGGATTTCTTTAGCGCAATATATCAACCTAAGTCAAGTGAACTCCTTGGGTGATCGTGACCATTGTTTTAAAACAGCAATCAAAAATTTCTTATTCAAAAGATTTATTTCTAATGTACTTATAATAGGGAACAATATGCTCACTGGACAGAACTGTTTTTGTTTTAGCGATACTATTACTATTGAAGACGGGATAGCAACTATTCATAACGCTACTGATGCAATTAAAAAGCAATTAAAAATCCAAAATAAAAAAATTCACCTTACGGTTTATAAAGATTTCTTAACAACTAATTCCACTTTATTTAAAACACCAAACTACAAACCCTACTATCACTTTAATACACAACCAAATATGGTTTTCAATATTAAAGAGTCCTGGCACTCAATGGATGATTATCTTGGAGATTTGAATAAAAAATATCGTGATCAATATAAACGCGCTAGAAAAAAAGCTATTGGAATTGAAAAAAGAAAACTTTCACTAGAGGAAATACAAAAACTTCATTATAAAATCAATGAACTTTACCTTAACGTAGCACAAAATGCTCCTTTCAATACTTTTTATTTATCTGAAAATCATTTTGAAGTATTTAAGAAAAAACTACATGACAATTTTTTATTCTACGGTTACTTTATTGACCAAGAACTAATTGGTTTTAATACTCTTATAAAAAACGGGAAAGACATTGACACCTATTTCCTTGGTTATGATGAAGGCTTTCAACGAGAAAAAATGTTATATCTTAATATGTTGTATGATATGATTGGCTATTCGATCAATAAAAAATACAAACGTATTATTTTTGCGAGAACAGCATTAGAAATCAAAAGCTCCGTTGGTGCATTACCTATTGAAATGTTTGGTTTAATAAAGCACAAAAACTACTTTGTCAATTTATTAATGGCAAAAAGCTTTGCTTATTTTGAACCTAAAATAGAATGGAAAGAACGAAATCCTTTTAAATAAATTTTAGATTAAAATACTGCTACCTTAATCTTTTCCGTCGCAATGGAGACGTTCAGTTCATTCTCTGTCCCCATAAATTCTCCATCTATTTGAAAATTAACAGGGAAACTAGTTTTAATTACAGCAAGATTGGTTGAGATTATTTCGATTTCATTTTCTTTTTTCATTTTTATGCCCATCATGATTTTACAAAAAATTAATAGATTCATTTTTTTTACAATAACCAATTCGAACTTACCGTCATTCAAAATTCCCAGTGGATTAATAACAACACCTGTTCCATATTTTTTGGCATTAGCCATCACAATCATTCGAGCTTCACAATCAACCACTTTATTGGATGCCGTTATATGAACTCTAAACGGCTTTTTGGCGTGAAGCAACGTACGGAATACCTGTAGCGCATACCCCCACTTACCATGAACCTTACTTTTTTTGTAATTTTTAATTAATTCGGCATTCAAACCAATATCACTTAGATGTAAACTTTTCTTTCCATTAATAAGTACGATATCAATTTCTACGTAGTCATGACGAAGTGCTATCTCCAAATTTTCATCTAAAGTTTTGATTAAATCCAATTCGACTGCTAGTCCGTTTGAAGAACCCACAGGTAAAATTCCACAAATTATGTCTTTTCCTGCCATTGCTTCTCCTACCAATTTTAAAGTCCCATCTCCACCCGCTACAATAATTCTATACGGCTGACTAGTTTCATACATATTTTGAATACCGACAACATCATCATGACCTGTGGTTCTGTATACCACAAGGTTAAAATCATTATTGTTTATAAAATCCCTAGTTGCCTCTACAAACTCATCCTTATCAAAACCACCTGAAACAGGGTTCACAACAAGTAAGACATTCTTTTTCAACATTACTTTTCTTTAATTGGTTATCTTTAACTAAATTTAGTTCTTTCTCCAAAGATACTACACTTATGAAGCCTATTTTAAAATTATATCGCGGTTATGCCAACGAACAGGAATTAATTGTCATGGGGCATGTTTTCCAACCAACGAATAAGAAAGATTATGACTTTTTATCAAAAAAATTCAAAAATGCTACTGCTACCATTAATATGTTCCGCATTAAAACCCAAGCAAATGCAACGGTCTGTCTAGAACATTATAATAAAAAAATAGAAACTAAAACATTGAATGATGGTTATTTTAAATTTTGCATCCCTTTACAAGAGAATCAATATGGTTGGATTGATTATTCTGTAAGTATCATTTACAAAAACCAAACCATCACTACTAAAGAAAAATACAACCGCCCAAAACAAGGAGATTTGGGGATTATATCTGATATTGACGACACTTTTTTAGTTTCTTATACCGGAAATCCTATCAAAAAACTATACCATCTTTTATTTAAGAATGTTACAAAAAGAAAGATATTTGAAGATGTGGTCCTACATTACCAAGCCTTAAGTTTGGCAGGAAGAGATAATGATACGGAAAGAAATACTTTTTTTTATGTTTCTAGCAGTGAGTGGAATTTGTACCGACTCATTATCAAATTTACAGAGATCCATCAATTACCAAAAGCAGTATTACTATTAAAGGATATTAAAACTAGTTTAAGACAATTATTTTGGTCTTTTAATCCTGAGAGTCACAATCATAAATTTGACAAAATAAAACACATACTAGAGTTTTACCCTCATTTACAATACATATTATTGGGTGATGATTCGCAAGAAGACGCTTTTTTGTATGAATCTATTTGTAAAATATTCCCTTTGAGTGTCAAAGCAATTTATATAAGACAAACTGGAACATCCAAAAAAAATAATATTTCTGCTGTTTTAGATAATATTACGACACTAAAGGTTGCTGTTTGCTATTTTGAACATAGTGCACAAGCTATTGAACATTCAAAAAAAATAGGAATTATCCACTAATCGTTTAAAGAACTCATAATAGCCCAGATAGAAATGGAAATCCTTTTTTAAAAAACACTATTTTTTTGCGCCAGTTGCAGAGCGACCAAAGGAAGCTCCTGCAACTGGCTAGCAAAAAAAGTGTTTTTTAAAAAAGATTGGAATGAATAGCTGGATTAGCTACAAATTATCAATTTCTCCTTGTACCTTTTCCCAATCTAATAAAAATTGATCCAAATCGGCTTTTTTCTTGTTATATGCTTTAAAGAAAGCTGCGTCTTCAATATGTTTATCGTAGCTAGACGCTAATTTCTTATCATCAAGCTGAATGTCTTTCTCCAATTGCTTGATCTGACTTTCAATTTTACTTAACCTATTGTTTAGTGCCTTTCCTTTCTTTTGATCTTCGTAGGATGTTTTATTACTTTCTTTTGGAGCAACTGCTTTTTGAGCATCTTTTTTCTCGACTTCACGCATGTTTTCGAGGTTACGTTGCTCTAGGAAGTAATTGATGTCTCCCAAATATTCTTTGATTTTTTGGTCTTTAAACTCATACACAAGATTAGACATTCCTTGCAAAAACTCTCTATCATGGGAAACTAATAGAAGCGTACCACCAAATTTTTGCAAAGCAGCTTTTAAAACATTCTTGGATTTGATATCTAAGTGATTTGTTGGCTCATCCATTAACAATACATTAATTGGCTGTAGTAGTAATTTACAAAGTGCCAAACGGTTTCGCTCACCACCCGAAAGTACTTTTACTTTTTTGTCAACATCATCTCCTCGAAACAAGAAAGAACCTAGCATATCACGTACTTTACTACGGTTGGTATCCATTGCGGCATCTTCCATGGTTTGCAGCAAAGTAATTTCACCATCTAAATATTCGGCTTGGTTTTGAGCAAAATAACCCAATTGTACATTATGCCCAAGTTTAATATTTCCTTGGTATTCAAACTCTTCTACAATTGCTTTTATGAAAGTTGATTTTCCTTGACCATTTTGACCAACAAAAGCAATTTTACTTCCTCTTTCTACCAATAGATTGATGTCCTTCAAAATAGTTTTATCACCATAACTTTTGGTAACATTTTCGGCTTCTACCACTACTCTACCCGGCTCTTTGGAAACTGGGAAGGAAATATTCATTACCGAGTTATCATCTTCATCTACTTCAATTCGTTCAACTTTATCCAATTTCTTGATTAAAGATTGAGCCATAGAAGCTTTGGAAGCTTTGGCACGGAACTTTTCAATTAACTTTTCAGTTTCTTCAATTTTTTTGGTTTGATTCTTTTGCGTAGCCAATTGTTTTTCACGAATTTCGTGACGTAATTCTAAGTATTGAGAATAAGGTTTGTTAAAGTCGTAGGCTTTTCCTAAGGAAATTTCAATCGTCCTATTAGTGACATTATCAAGGAACATTTTATCATGCGAAACAATGACAACAACTCCTGGATAATTACGCAAAAAACTTTCTAACCAAATGATACTCTCAATATCCAAGTGATTTGTAGGCTCATCCAGTAACAAGACATCATTGGATTGTAATAACAATTTTGCCAATTCGATACGCATTCTCCAACCTCCAGAGAATGTCTCTGTTTGATTATTGAATACTTCTCTTTTAAAACCTAAACCTAAAAGTATTTTCTCAGTATCTCCAACATAATTATAACCACCTAGCAAATCAAAACGATGTGTGTTATCTGAAAGGTCTTCGATTATTTTGGAATATTCTTCACTTTCATAATCCGTTCGGGTTACTAATTGATGATTTATTTCTTCTAATTTTTTTTCTACAATTTTGATTTCCACAAAAGCTTCATAAGCTTCTTCCAAAACCGTTCTTCCTTGTTCAAAATCGATGTCTTGACGAAGAAATCCCATACGAACATCTTTCTCCTGTGAAATAACACCAGAATCAGGTTTGAAATCTCCAGCCAACATTTTGAGCATAGTGGACTTTCCAGCACCATTTTTACCAACGAGACCAACTCGGTCTCCAGCTCCTAATCGGAATGTTACTTCTTCGAACAAATAAGTACCTCCGAATGAAACGGATAAATTGTGTATATTAAGCATATAAAGTGACTAAAGTTACAAAGGCTACAATCCTAAAATTGTATCTTTGTTTAAAATTTTTACAAATGTTAAAAAAAGGATCCAAACTAAATAGCATTTTAACAGGAACTTGTCCGAAATGCCAAAAAGAAAGTATGTATGTGGATAAAAATCCCTACCATTTAGGCAATGTATTAAAAATGAATGAAGATTGTAGCAGTTGTCGGCTACATTATCAAATTGAGCCGTCATTCTTTTACGGTGCTATGTATGTAAGTTATGGTCTAAATGTAGCTATCGGAATTGCAACTTTTATTATATCAAAGATAATCTTTGACAGTACATTAAAAACATCTTTCATTGCCATCATTACTGTTTTAATTCTTACCGCACCTCTAATACTTAGATGGTCAAGAAATATATATATTAATATGTTTGTTGATTATGACCCCACATTAAATCATAAAGAACAGAGTACAAAGCATCAAAACTAAAAAAGGTGCAATCGATTACTATTTGGTACCAATAAGTACAAAACAGCCAAATATTTTTAATTTCTAAAATCGCTATATAAAATATTCGGTAATGATCTTCAATAAAAACTAAAAAATTATAACAAATAGTGTTTTGGTTTAATTCGGCTAATATTGATTTCATCGTCTAATGGAATTCCTTGCTCAATAGATTCAAATAAAACTTTTGCCATAGACGGTCCTAGCATTACACCACGAGTACCTAACCCATTTAACAAATGTAGGTTTTTGTGTTCTGGATGAGTACCCACCAAAGGACGCCTATCTTTCACTGTAGGTCTTACACCAGCAAAATGTTCAACTATCTCAAAATCACAAGTAACAATTTCGTTAATCCTTTCCAACAATTCTACCTTTCCTTCTTCAGTTGGTAAATTGGTTTTATCTTTCCAATTGTATGTTGCCCCAACTTTGAACAAGCCTTCTCCAAGTGGCAAAATAAACACACTAGTGTTCACTATTACATCCAAATCTAGTTCTGGAGCTTTAATGATAAATAATTCTCCCTTAGTACCATCCAAAGGCAGGTGTTTAAAATAAGGATTAGCGTGCATTCCAAATCCTTCCGCAAAAATAACATTTTTAGCTTGAATATCTTTGTATTGAACATAATCTACTTTATTACTTAGTTCTGCATAATTAAAAGTTTCTTCGCGCAAAACATCCAAATGAATCAAATACAGTTTATATGATTTTAATAAAGCTGCCGTATCCACATAACCAGTATGTAAAACTTGTCCATAATCAAAAGGAGAATCAATACCTTTAAATGTATCTGTAACTAACGTAAGTGATAAGAAAGGAGAAAGACTTGGTTTATCTGAAGCAGTAAACCAATTATTTTGTTCTTCGATTGAAAAAAACTTACGTAAAATTGGCTTTTTAAAATCAAACTGCTGTCCAAGTTTAGATTCAATTATAGCATAAAAAGACTTCATCAACTCCAATTGCTCCTTAGCCCTCCAAACCTCACTAAAACGTTTTAAAATAACTGGATTGTATAATCCACCGGCGATCCTAGAGGAATTTTGAGAATTATTATCAATAACGATAATGGATTTATTGTTTAACAAAGCATTCTCTGCAAAAGAAATCCCTGCCAATCCCGAACCTACTATTAAATAATCGACCATTTATAAAAGTTTAAAAAAATGAAAAGCAAAAAAAACTCTTACTATTTAAGTAAGAGTTTTTTATATAGTTTACTATTGATATTAGTAATTCCACATATCTGATTCGAAATTACGAATCTTTTCTTTCACCCTCTCAGCCTCAAGCAACTGGTTCTGAGCATTATCTTTCATATAGTCTTTAATTTCTCTATCTCCGTATACATTTTCTTCTTTATAGATAACACTATTGAAACGTCTTGAATTTAAAATTTGATCGAAAGAAATTGGCATTGAAGAGTTTTTGTCATTAAAAGATTTTGCCTCATGTAAAACCTCTCTAGCAGACGGGTAGAAAATCCAAAATAATTCGATATAATCTTTTTCATCATTATTCATTGTATAAACATCTGGTGTAACTGGACAAATACCCAATAAACGATATTTCAATTCACCTTGACGCTTATCAAAATACCAAAACCCTTTAATTTTATATTGTGTTACATCTTGTGATGTTAAATCTGAGCGTAAAATATATTCAGCAGAAACAGATCTTTTACCTGCGTTAATTTGCTCACGACCAGCATCGGTAGTATCAATTCTAGACAAAGAAGATTCAATATCTTTAAAAGTTTTTTTAGTATTAAAATAACTATCTGAATATACCTCAGTGATTTTCCCGTTCTTAACAGCAGTAGTTAAAACTGAGTACAACGAGCGTCTATCAGAACCAATGTTTTCATCGATAGGAAAATATAATGGAAAATTGATTCTTTCACTTAAATCAATAATTTCCCAAACCGTTTTCCCCATCAAAATATCTCTATCATGAACATAACCATATGCCAATGGCTTATCGTTATCCGATATCATTTGAGCTGCAGTTTTAAGTCCAATTTCAGAAGGTACTTTTGCATTCAACAAATTAGATTGAGCAAAAGATACTCCACTCCAAACTATCGAAAACATTACCAATAAAACATTTTTTACATTCTTCATAATGCCATTATAAAATATTAAAGATTTTCCTTTCTTGAAAAATTCTTATTTATTGTATTTCAAAAATAACTGGAGCTGTTCTAGGTAATAAATAACTACCAGCACCAACCAATTTTGTTTTAATATCAGAGATCGTTACTTGATCTCCTCTTCCTGCTTTAGAAAGAACTGATTTACATTGTGCGTTTAATTTATCTCCTTGAACTACAACTGTAGCTTGACCAGTGATTTTCATATTAAATCCAACAACATTCAAACCAACTTCAAAATCAAAGTCTTCTAATTTCGCTCCAATAGTAGCTATTTCTAGATTAGACTTGGGTCCTTTTACTACACCCGTTTCTCCACGAATAGTACCTGTAGGACCAGGAATTCCTTTAATTCTAAATACTTTCTTATCTGAAACTTTCTCACCATTTGGGAGCGTACCAGTTACCACTATACTAACTTCGTTACCTCCACCAGGAGATAAATTATATCTACCTTTACCCGCTGGACTTAACCCTGGAGCAGAAGCGGTCACTTTATCAGCAGAAATACCCGCAAAAGAAACTGAAATAGGATTCACTACTCCTCTATACACCACATTCATTTTATCAGCAGAAATAGTTGCCGAATTAGGTTTTGGGACAACTACATATTTACCACTAAATTTAAGAGGGATATTTTTTCCATCCTCCATAAAACTAAATTGACCATTGATACTTTGCTCTCCAATCCCACCTGCTGTAAGAGATATTACTGCTTGGCCATTTACAATTTTACCAGGTCCAGCAAAAGCTGTAGGCTTTGTATTAGCGTCGTAACGCCCTAAAACAACTTTACCTGTAACTGTTTCTCCTTGAAAATAAGCATTTTTATCCAAAACAACAATCGCTTGATAATTACTGTAAGAAGCAGCAGCTACAGCAGCCTTTCCTAATAGGGTATTATAAACATCCGATTCTACCTTATTAATGTCATTTTGCATTGAAGATAACTTTGCAATAGACGCAATAGCTGGAAAACCTTTGTAATGATACTCTAAGTATTTGATACCTATACCATCTTTATTTTTAACGTCAGAAAGATCCATTTTAGTATCTAACTCACCAATAATCGATTTGAATTTTGCATCTCCACCTAAAACACTTTTTACATCTGCTTTATACTTTTCTACTGTGGCGATAAATTCATTTCCTTTTTCAGAATATCCTTCTGAATTGAAAAACAAATTATCTAACACCTCCGCTTTATCCATTTCCTCGTAAGGCAATTTTCCTGTTTCCTCATCAACTTTAGTTTCACCTAAAACTAAGGATTTAATAGACCCAATATAGTTATAAAAATTTTTATTAATAGTTTGTAATTGGTGTGCATTTTTCGAAGCTACTATAAATTCTCCTTTAGCTTCTTCAGCTTTGGCATCAAGAGCCATTAATAATTGCTCATTGGATTGAGTAGAAGAAGTATTCGAAGCTTCAAATTTTTCATTCATTAATCCAAAAGCTGAAATCACTTCTTTGGATACATTTAATGCTAACATTGCAATGAAAACCAGATACATCAGGTTTACCATTTTCTGTCTTGGGGTTAGTTTTCCTCCAGCCATAATAATATTTTCTAATTAGTTTAAAATCATTTTTAGTATAAAACTAATTATCCTTTATTATTCATTGCAGAAAGCATACCTCCATAAACATTGTTTAAAGAAGACAAGTTTGCCGTCAAAGACTGCATTTGCTCTTTCAATTTAACATTATTCAAAGCTACTTCTTCATTAATCTGAGCATTTTTAGAAGCGCTATCCAATTGTATTTTGTATAGACTATTCAATTTTTCCATTTGATCCGCTGCCATAGTCAACTCATCACTATATTTTTTTGTAGAAGCAATAGAGTTTGCCGTTGGAGCTATTCCTTTAGCTGCCGATTCAAAGTTTTTAATACTATTACCTAAACTAGCCATTAATTCACCATCAATTTTAGCATCTTTAAGCATCGCATCTAATTTCTTAGACAATTGACCTTCCTCGTCAGTAGCAATAACATTTTGTTTTACTGATTTCACTGGAGCAGCACTTTTATCTTTTAATTGTGGATATACATTTTCCCATTTGTATTCATCATCAACAGGTTCAAAAGCTGACAAAGCGAATATTAAGGCTTCAACCAAAAGTCCAATTGTTAACATTCTATTCCCTGTTAAAGGCCCTAATTCTATGTGTGTAATCTTGAATAATGCCCCTACGATAACGACCGCAGCTCCCATTCCGTACGCAAAATTCATTGCTTTTTTACTTAGTAATGCCATAATTTCAAATTTTTAGTAGATTTTTTTTAGTAGATTTGGTTTTTTATTTTCTTTTTGAACCTGGAGTATTTCCTGTCGTCTGTACCCCCATATAATCTTGAACAGTACGGAAACCAATATAACTCCTAGCAGAATCAGCATATTCATAATCTCTAGTAGCTACTTGCAAGAAGTAAGATACATCTTTCCATGAACCTCCACGAACCACTTTACGTTTGTTACCAGAATCTAACACATTAGGATTCATTGAAGAAACAAATTCATAGGCATTTGGGCTATAAGAAGAATCAGTCCATTCGGAAACATTTCCTGCCATATTGTATAAATTATAACCATTAGGATCGTATGATTTAGCTTCTACAGTATATAAAGCCTGATCTGCAGCATAATCACCACGACTTGGTTTAAAATTAGCTAAGAAACAACCCCTGTCATTCTTGGTATATGGTCCTCCCCATGGGTAAGTTCCAGATTCTAATCCACCTCTAGCAGAATATTCCCATTCCGCCTCAGTAGGTAATCTAAAAGAATTAATTAATTCTCTACCATTTGATTTAGATTTAATATACGAATTTTTGTTTAAAGTTCTCCAAGCACAAAATGCTTTAGCTTGAGTCCATTTCACACCAACAACTGGATAATCTCCATATGCTTTATGCCAGAAATAATCATTGTGCATTGGCTCATTATAAGAATAGGAGAAATCTTTAATCCAAACAGTTGTATCTGGATAAATCTTAACTTCTTCAGTTCTAATAAAATCCCTTCTTTTTCCCACTTTTGCTTTCGCTGCAGCTTGAATATCCATCCAAGAATAACGAAATTTTAATTTATCAACATCGATTGTACGCAAACCATTATACGATTCCTCCACTGGAATATACATAGAATCCATTACTTCAACATAATATTCATCTGGATATGCTTTAGGATCTTTGATCAATTTTATTTTTTTATTCAAACGTCTACCTGCGTATGGATCGTCAGATGTACCAATACTATAGTAGTTATCATACATGTATTTATCATATGCAGTCATTTTTTCTGGATCAGAATCATTAAAAGCAAAATCACCAATACTACCCCCTTTGTTTTTTCCAGAACCAGGCTTAATTCCCATTTCATCTGCAAGAATTGCCAAACGTACCCTCATTGTAGAATCCTTTACCCATTCTACAAATTGACGATACTCACTATTTGTAATTTCCGTTTCATCCATATAAAATGATCTAACGGTAACTGTTTTTGTAGGCGCATCCTGTATTCCAGCAACATCTTCGTCTGATTTACCCATGATAAAAGCACCGCCAGGTACCAAGGTCATTCCGTAAGGTTTTTCAGGATGCCATTTAGCACCTTTAACCCCTACTAATTCTCCTTTATCACTTGATTTACCACAGCTAATTAACAGTGTCAAAATTGCTACAAATGCAATGAACTTCTTCATATAAAATCGGGTTATATATTCATTATTTTTCAATGTGTAAACGTATTTATTATTTTATTAAAAAACAATTATTTTACACTAAACAAATTATTTTTTTCAAATTACTAAAAATCGGGCAAACATAACGAATATTACACAATATTTTTCCGTAGAGCTTTCCACCATCTTTCAGGTAATTCTTGATTACAAGCGCCTAAATATTCATCATAGGAACAAGGTAATAACGTATTCCTTTTTAGTTTATTGTCTCCATTTGCAACAAAAGGGATTTCAATCCACCATCTTTCTGTTTTATCACTTTTAAAGAAAATCAAAACTTCCTCTTCAATAGGAACAATAAACTTAATATAGTTCTCTCTACTACCAAATGGATATTCGTTGGAACGATAATGATATCCTTCAATAAAATACCATATAATTTGAGCTATCAAAACTGACTCTTGAATTGTATTTGCATGATTAAAAACCCCAAACAAACTCACTTTATCACTTATACCAGCATATCTTGAAAGGGAACAAATTTCTTTTCCATTAAATCCATTTGGCACAAAAGACACAAAATTTCCTGAATCAGAGGATTTCACAGAAGTCATATCAAGACTAACAATATCAGCATCGCGAAAAACTGGCTCTGCCAATGCTAAGTTATTTGAAATCTCACCTAAACGATAACCGTCAAAAAACAGCTTTTCGATTAAGTCTATTTCTTCTTGTGAATTAAAATAGGTTTGATAACCAATATTACAAAAATTAAAAAGGTTATTTGGCTCATCAATTATCATTTTGGTTAAATAGGAATTCGCAGAAGCAGATTCATTTTCTTTTCCAAAATCAAACTTACTATCAATTGCAACCAAATTAACCATTTGCTCCAACTCATCAAAAGCCCTATACAATGCATAGGTAAGATCTTGTGATCCACCAATTACAATAGGAACTACTCGCTTCTTAATTAATGCCGCTACTACCTTACGAAGCGCAAAATAAGTATCTTCAATTGTATCACCAGGCAAAATATCTCCATAATCAGCTATAGATGCATCCCAATTCCCAGGATATAGAGAATATAATTCCTTTCGAACAGCAAACAAATCAACACTAGAAATAGCTTTATCATCTCCTCTATTATCCAAAACTCCAATTACTGCAACAGCAACTTTATCAATATCTGGAAATTGATTTTGAGTATGAAAAACTACCTTACTACCCAATTGTTGCGGCGAAAACTCCTTAATTAAAGCACTGAAATCTGTACCTAATGGCTTTAAAAATTCAAATTCCATCGTTTATTTCTTTTTAGGTGCTGCTTTCTTCACCACTGCTTTCTTAGCAGGCGTTTTCTTTGTAGCTGCTTTTTTTACTGGTGTTTTCTTAACTGGTGTTTTAAGAGCAATCATTTCTTTAACCTCTTCCAAGGTTAATTTTGTAGCATCTACCTCTTTTCCAAGTTCTATTTTTAATTTTCCTTTTAAAATTACAGAACGACCCCATCTTGCTTTTTCAACCAAAATTCCTTCTTCCTCCCAATTATGAAGTACTTTATCTATATTTTTTTGAATTTTATCATCAATCAGAGCTTCAATATCCGCTTGAGATAAATTATCAAAATCATATTTCTTACTCACATTAATAAACAAACCATCCCACTTGATAAAGGGACCAAAACGACCTACTCCTTTTTGCACTCCTACTCCTTTGTAAGTAGCAATTGGCGCATCGGCTTTAATTTTTTCATCAATCAACTCTTCCGCTCTTTCTTTTGAAACACCTAATGGATCTTCTCCTTTTGGCAACGAAATAAAAACACTACCGTGACGTACATAAGGTCCAAAACGACCATTATTCACTTCTACCTCTTCTTCCATATATACCCCTAAAGCTTTAGGCAATAAAAACAAATTCAAGGCATCTTCAAGCGTGATATTTCCAATATTTTGTTCTTTCATCAAGCTAGCAAATTTTTTCTCTTCGTCTTCGGCATCTCCAATTTGAGCCATAGGTCCAAATTTACCTAAACGAACAGAAACTGGCTTTCCAGATTTTGGATCTGTACCCAAAATACGCTCACCACTTTCTCTTTCTGCATTTGCTTCAACATCTTTTACAGTAGGATGAAATTGATCGTAGAACTCTTTCATCATTACTGCCCAATCCACATTTCCTTCAGCAATTTCATCAAAATCCTGCTCTACTTTAGCAGTAAAATTATAATCTAGAATATTTCCAAAATTCTTCACCAAGAAATCTGTAACGATTGTACCGATATCAGTAGGTACTAATTTCCCTTTGTCTGAACCTGTATTTTCTTTCAATCCTTTTTCTACTAGTTTCCCTGCTTGCAAAGTCAACTGCGTATAATTACGTTCATTTCCTTCTAAATTCCCTTTTTCAACGTAATTTCTATTAATAATTGTCGATATAGTTGGAGCATACGTAGATGGACGCCCAATTCCTAATTCTTCTAATTTCTTAACCAAAGAAGCTTCAGTATAACGTGCTGGCGGTCTAGAATAACGTTCCGTTGCAGTAATAAAATTATTAATTAACTTTTCATTTACTTTCAATGCTGGCAACATCCCTTCTTGTTCCTCCTCATCATCATCATGCCCTTCAAGGTACACTTTTAGAAATCCTTCAAAAAGCAATACTTCTCCTGAAGCAGTAAATATTTCCGAATGATTATTAGCTTGAATTTTAACATTGGTACGCTCCAATTTAGCATCACTCATTTGTGAAGCCAAAGTTCGCTTCCAAATCAAATCATACAAACGAGCTTGATCTCTATCGATATTTACGGTATGGCGAGACATGTCTGTTGGACGAATGGCCTCATGCGCTTCTTGTGCCCCTTTACTTTTATTAACAAAAGTTCGAGGAAAAGAGAATTCTTTACCATAAGAAGTGATGATTTCAGCTTGCGCTGCATCCATAGCATCTTTAGATAAGTTCACACTATCCGTTCTCATATAAGTAATCAATCCCGCCTCGTACAAACGTTGCGCCAATTGCATGGTGATTCCAACTGGCAAATATAATTTACGTGCAGCTTCTTGTTGCAAGGTCGAAGTCGTAAAAGGAGCTGTTGGTGTTTTCTTGGTCGGTTTTGTTTCTAAATCAGAAACTTTATAGGTAGAACCGATATTTTTATTTAAAAAATCTTCAGCTTCTTTTTTAGTATTGAAATTTTTAGGCAATTTAGCTTTAAAAGTCTTCCCTGCTTCATTGGTAAATTCAGCTACAACAGAATAACTTGCAACTGCATTAAAATTTTGAATATCTCTTTCTCGCTCTACAATCAAGCGAACAGAAACAGATTGAACACGTCCAGCAGACAAACCACCTTTGATCTTTCTCCAAAGTACAGGTGACAGTTCATATCCAACCAATCGGTCTAATACACGGCGGGCTTGCTGTGCATTTACTAGATTATAATCAATTTCACGCGGATTATCAATAGCCTTAAGAATAGCTGTTTTTGTAATTTCATGAAAAACGATACGTTTTGTTTTTTTCGAATCTAACTTTAACTCTTCGGCAAGATGCCAAGAAATAGCTTCTCCCTCGCGATCCTCATCACTTGCTAACCAAACCATATCGGCTTTTTTGGCTAAACCTCTTAATTTGGTAACCAAGGCTTTCTTATCAGATGAAACTTCATATTTAGGCTTAAAACCATTCTCAACATCTACCCCTATTTCTTTGGAAGGTAAATCGGCAATATGCCCGTAACTTGATTCTACTTGATAATCACTTCCTAGAAATTTCTCGATTGTTTTCGCCTTTGCAGGTGACTCCACTATTACTAAATTCTTTGCCATTGCTCTATTTTTCTGAGGCAAAAGTAGAAGTTTTTTTTAAATATAATGCTTTTGCTTATTTTTAAAAAAAGTTTTTCTTTTTACAAACACTTAAAAAAAAGTCTTAAAAGCCTACTGTCACGCCTAAAAAACTACTCCAAACCTTACCTGAAAAAAAATCTTTTTCTACAATTCTGCTACAACTACATCAATACCAAACTCTTCTAATTTTGATTTTGTTTCGCTATCAATTCCTGAATCTGTAATTAGGATATCTATTTTATTCAAGTTACAAATTTTACCAAAACCACGAACATTCATTTTAGTTGAATCTGCTAAGACGATAACTTTTTCGGCAACTGCAATCATAGCTTGATTGAGATGTGCTTCTAAAGCATTTGATGTACTTAGTCCAAAATCTAAATGAACCCCATCTGTCCCCAAAAACAATTTATTGCATGAAAATTGCCCCAACGTAGCTTCTGCAATAGGGCCTACGACAGAAGTAGAACTGTTTCGAATATCACCGCCCAACTGAATGGTACTTATAGATGCTTCTCTACAAAGCTCCAATGACACCTTTAAAGAAGAAGTCATCACTGTTAATTTAGTAAAATCTTTAACAATTCTTGATAAATAATGAATATTAGATCCTGAACCTAAAATTATATAATCATTATTACTTATATATTTTAACGCTTCTTTTGCAATTTGCTTCTTTTGCTCAACCTGCAACTCTTCTTTATCGTTAACATTTCGCTCAAACGCGTACAAAGGTTTCTTACTCGCACCACCGTGCGTACGGTGTAATAATTTTTCATTTTCCAGAAATGTTAAGTCCTTTCGAATAGTTACGGTTGAGACATTATGTGTTTCACATAAATCTACCACATTAACATAACCTTTTTGTCCTAACTCGTTAAGTATATCCTCCTGTCTCCTATTAATCAATGCCATTTCTATTTATTAAAATTAAACAATTGAATATTATTCAACACAAAAATACAACAATTAAACAAAATTTTACAAAAACATCGTTACTTTCGTTTTGTTTCGTTATATTTGCATATCGAAACTAACGAAACTAAAAAATTGCAACAATGAAACTTACAGAACAATTATCAAAACTAAAACAAACCCCAGAATGGGATGTAATCATCATTGGTGGAGGAGCAAGTGGTCTTGGAACCGCACTTGACGCTGCCAGTAGAGGATATAAAACCATTTTGGTTGAGGCAGTAGATTTCGCAAAAGGAACGTCAAGCCGAAGCACCAAATTAGTTCACGGAGGTGTAAGATACCTTGAACAAGGAGACATCTCACTTGTTAGAGAAGCTTTAAAAGAAAGAGGTTTAATGGCTCAAAATGCTGGACATCTAGTAAAAAATCAATCTTTCGTTATCCCAAACTACAATTGGTGGGGAGGTTATTTCTACACAATCGGACTAACTATATACGACATGTTATCAGGAAAATTAAGTCTTGGTAAATCCCAATATATTTCGAAGAAAAAAACAATTGAGCTACTTCCCACCATCGAGCAAAAAGGACTTGTAAGTGGCGTAATATATCAAGACGGACAATTTGATGATTCTCGCTTGGCCATCAACATTGCTCAGACAGCTGTAGAAAAAGGCGCTTGTTTACTGAATTACACTAAAGTTGTCAACCTATTAAAAGACGACAACAATCAAGTAACTGGCGTTCAAGTAGAAAACCAAGAAACCGGAGAACTATACGAACTTAAAGGAAAAGCAATCATCAATGCAACTGGTGTTTTTACCAATGCTATCATGAAGTTAAATGATAAAGTTTATAAAAAATATATTGTTCCAAGCCAGGGTATTCACCTTGTTTTCGACAAATCCTTCTTACCAAGTGACCATGCCTTAATGATTCCAAAAACAAGCGATGGTCGTGTACTATTTGCTGTGCCATGGCATGATAAAATTGTGGTTGGAACAACCGACACATTAATCAAAAGTCACAGCCTAGAACCAATTGCATTAGAAAAAGAAATCGAATTTGTACTTGAAACAGCTCAACGATTTTTAGCAAAAAAACCAACTCGTGCAGATGTACTATCTGTATTTGCAGGACTACGACCACTAGCCGCACCAGAAAAAGAAGGAAAAAGTACGAAAGAAGTTTCGAGAAGTCATAAAATAATCGTTTCTGAAACAGGATTAATTACTATTACTGGTGGTAAATGGACCACCTACCGAAAAATTGCCGAAGATATCATTAACAAAGCCATTTCTACGCGTAATTTACCAGCCAAAGAATGCGTAACTGAACATATTTCCATACACGGAAACCTTAAAACAACGACAGCAGACCGTAAAAACCATTTATACATTTACGGGACTGACATACCTAAAATACTTGAACTCCAAAACAAAGAACCTGAATTAAAACAAAAACTACACCCTAATTACGACTATACGTTAGCCGAAGTTGTTTGGTCCATTCGCCACGAAATGGCACGAACAATTGACGATGTATTATCGAGAAGAGTTCGTCTATTATTTCTAGATTCTCGCGCAGCTTTAGATTCCGCAGAAAAAGTAGCGCTACTTCTAGCAAAAGAACTTGGACATAACGAAGATTGGGTAAAAACTCAAATTCAAGAATTCAATGAACTCGCAAACGGCTTCTTATTAACTGAATTTAGAACAAATTAATTAACAACTATATCTATTAACCATGAAAAACAAATTTATTTTGGCCCTTGACCAAGGAACAACGTCATCACGAGCAATCGTATTCAACCATGACGGTGAAATTGTAAAAATTTCTCAAAAACCGTTTGAACAAATCTTTCCAAAACCAGGATGGATTGAGCATGACCCTAATGAAATTTGGTCTTCTCAAATCAGTGTTGCTGCAGAAGTTATCGCAAAAACTGGAATTAACGGAAAAGAAATTGCTGCAATTGGTATCACCAATCAAAGAGAAACAACTATAGTTTGGGACAGAGAGACCAGTGAACCTATATATAATGCAATTGTCTGGCAAGATCGTAGAACTGCAAAATACTGTGATGAATTAAAAGCAGCAGGACATGCTGAAATGATTCAAAAGAAGACAGGTTTAGTATTAGACGCTTATTTTTCTGGAACCAAAGTAAAATGGATTTTAGACAATGTTCCTGGTGCTCGCGAAAAAGCAGAACAAGGAAAATTGTGTTTCGGTACCGTTGACACATGGTTGATATGGAAACTAAGTCGTGGAGCCCTATTCATGACAGATGTATCTAACGCTAGCAGAACATTATTATTAAACATACATACTTTAGAATGGGATACCGAACTTTTGGAATTATTTGATATCCCAAGAGCCATGCTACCGGAAGTTAAACAAAGTAGCGAAATATATGGAGAAACCTGTACTACACTATTCGCAACAAAAATTCCTATCGCAGGAGTTGCAGGAGACCAACAAGCTGCTCTTTTTGGTCAATTGTGTACAGAACCAGGTATGGTTAAAAACACCTACGGAACAGGATGTTTTATGCTAATGAACACAGGAGAGAAACCTATATATTCTAAAAATAACTTATTAACAACTGTAGCTTGGAAAATCAACGGAAAAACAACTTATGCCTTAGAGGGAAGTGTATTTGTTGGAGGAGCTGCCGTTCAATGGTTACGAGATGGTGCTAAAATGATTGAATCAGCGGAAGAAGTAGAAGCGCTAGCATTACAAGTTCCAGACAACGGAGGAGTTTACTTTGTACCTGCATTAACTGGTTTAGGAGCACCCTATTGGGACCAATATGCTAGAGGTGCAATTGTAGGGATCACAAGAGGAACAACTAATGCACATATTGCACGTGCTACTATAGAAGGAATAGCTTACCAAGTTTATGATTTGGCTAAGGCAATGGAAGGTGATTTTGGAGAAAAAGGGAAAGAATTACGCGTTGATGGTGGAGCAGTATCCAATAATTTATTAATGCAATTTCAATCAGACTTATTCGATTTTAAAGTAATTCGCCCAAAAACATTAGAAACAACAGCATTAGGAGCCGCTTATTTAGCAGGTTTAGCCGTTGGATACTGGGAAAGTATCGATGATTTACAAAAACAATGGTCAATTGATCGCGAATTCACACCAGAAATGCCTAGAACAGAAGTAGACAAACTAGTTCACAACTGGGACAAAGCAGTTGGAAGAGCTAGCAACTGGATCGAAGATTAACTATTGAGCTCAACTAAAAAACCAAAAAACCAAAAAAAATGTCACCATTCACAGCAGAAATCATTGGCACCATGCTAATGATATTATTAGGAAATGGCGTAGTAGCCAATGTTGTACTTAAAGATACCAAAGGAAATAATTCAGGCTGGATCGTCATAACGACAGCCTGGGCTTTTGCCGTTTTCGTTGGAGTAGTTGTTGCAGGCCCTATTAGTGGAGCTCATTTAAATCCTATTGTAACACTAGGACTTGCTCTTGTAGGTAAATTTGCATGGAATCAAGTCGCAGGATATGTTCTTGCACAATTAATTGGAGCAATGCTAGGTGCTTTCCTAGTTTGGCTATCCCACAAAGATCATTTTGCAGCAACAGAAGATGAAGGCGGAAAACTAGCTTGTTTCAGTACAGGCCCTGCCATTAGAAACTACAGCTCAAATTTGATTAGTGAAATCATCGGGACCTTTGTCCTTATTTTTGTTATTTTCTACTTATCTGGACCTGATTTAAGCATCGCTGCCGCAGCAGATGCCAAAATAGGACTAGGATCTATAGGTGCTTTACCCGTAGCTATTTTAGTATGGGCAATTGGATTAAGTTTAGGAGGAACAACAGGATACGCTATTAATCCCGCAAGAGATTTAGGCCCTAGAATTGTTCACTCTATTTTGTATAAAGGTAAAAGTGACTGGAGTTACGCATGGGTTCCTATACTTGGACCTATCATTGGGTCTAGCCTAGCTGCTTTTTGCTATACTTTACTTATTTAAACAACTAATTACCATAAACTAGAATAATCAATTAAACCATGAAGAATTTTTTAATCGCCTCTGCATTATCTTTTGCAGGGTTAAATGGCTATGCACAAAACGCAACCGAAATAGACACTATTGAGAAAAAACAAATAAATACCACAAAAACATCAAGATTAGATTTTAATGTAGGAATAGAAACAAGTCACTTATGGAGAGGTTTAGTCATCAATGACGGTATGACGGCCACAGGAAATATTCACTACGCTTTGAACGAAAGCCAAACAATTAAGGTCGGATTCTGGGGCGGTGCAGGATTTGATGGGACTTATCACGAGATTGACTATTATGTGCAATATCAAAAAAACAATTTATCAATAGCAATATGGGACTTGTTTAATACTACTGGCATAGAAACACCAAAATCATTTAATTATGACAAATTAACGACAACACATCTTATCGACTTAAGAACTTCATATCGTTTTCCGAAAAATTTTCCGCTAAGAATTGAAGCAGATATCATATTATACAGTGGTTTAAATGACCGAGAATTAAACAATAATAATGAGTATCGCAGCAAGAACTCTACTTATATCGAATTAAGCTACCCACTTATTAGTGATCAAAAAGTTAACTTAAATGCCTTTATAGGAGCTGCATTACCTCTCCATGGAAGTAAACATCTATATACAACCAAAACACAAACAGATTTTGACATTGTAAACACAGGTATAACTGCTTCAAAGAATATTGAAATATTTAATTACAAACTCCCCGTTTCTGCTACAGCAATGTGGAATCCTGCCAATAAAATAGCCCGAATAAAACTAGACGTTAATCTGTTTTAATATTTAATTTGCAATACATTATTAAAAACTCTCTTATTATTAAGAGAGTTTTTTTTTTGATCGTGTAACCTTCAATAATATTTACAAATTCAACCCCATAAAGAAGAATCCACCAAATAACTAAATATCTGTTAATTCTTAATCTGACATCTTGTCATATTCAATCAAATAATTGTACATTTGCAGACTTATTAAAACACACTTTTGAAAGTGACTTATGGAAAAGATTATTGACGAAAACAAACAAGGCGAAAGTCTAGTTTTACAAAATAAACCCGAAAACACAAAAAAATTATTTATCGAAAGTTATGGTTGTGCCATGAACTTTTCGGATAGTGAAATTGTAGCTTCGATATTATCTACAAACGGATACAATACCACTCAAATATTAGAAGAAGCCGATCTTGTTTTGGTAAACACCTGCTCTATTAGAGATAAAGCAGAACAAACCATTCGAAAACGACTAGAAAAATACAATGCAGTAAAACGCATCAACTCCAAGATGAAAGTAGGCGTTTTGGGTTGTATGGCAGAACGTTTGAAAGAAAAATTTCTTGATGAAGAAAAAATAGTTGATCTCGTTGTAGGCCCTGATGCTTACAAGGATTTACCCAATTTATTGAGTGAAGTTGAGGAAGGACGTGATGCTATCAATGTAATATTATCTAAGGACGAAACCTACGGAGACATCTCACCTGTTCGTTTGATGAGTAACGGAATTACCGCTTTAGTTTCCATCACACGTGGTTGTGATAATATGTGTACATTTTGCGTGGTTCCCTTCACCAGAGGGCGTGAGCGTAGCCGTGAGCCTCAAAGTATCATGACCGAAATTCAAGATTTATGGAGTAAAGGTTTTAAAGAAATCACACTACTCGGGCAAAACGTAGACAGTTATTTATGGTATGGTGGCGGACTAAAAAAAGATTTTGAAAACGCAACCGAAATGCAAAAAGCAACTGCAGTAGATTTTGACCAATTACTCGAAATGGTAGCGGTAGGTTTTCCAAAGATGCGCATTCGATTCTCTACTTCAAATCCACAAGATATGCACGAAAGTGTTTTGCACGTGATTGCAAAGCACCCAAATATATGTAAGCACATTCACTTACCCGTACAATCAGGAAGCAACCGTATTTTGAAAGAAATGAACCGCTTACACACCCGCGAAGAGTACATGACTTTGATTGATAAAATTAGAAGTATCATTCCGGATTGCGCTATCTCTCAAGATATGATTGCAGGTTTCCCAACAGAAACTGAGCAAGATCACCAAGACACCATGAGTTTAATGGAATATGTAAAATATAACTTCGGATACATGTACTCTTACTCTGAACGCCCTGGAACATTGGCCGGAAGAAAAATGGAAGACGATGTAGAAGAGCCAACCAAAGCGAGACGCTTGCAAGAAATTGTTGATTTACAGCAAAAACACGCTTGGCTTAGATCTGAAGAATTTATTGGTAAAACGGTTGAAGTTTTAATCGAAAAAGTATCTAAAAAATCTAAAGAAGAATTTTCTGGTCGAAAT
Source organism: Flavobacterium psychraerolatum (assembly GCF_025960985.1). Taxonomy (GTDB): domain Bacteria; phylum Bacteroidota; class Bacteroidia; order Flavobacteriales; family Flavobacteriaceae; genus Flavobacterium. Next base: position 29,631 of record NZ_JAOQMX010000013.1, read on the forward strand.
TCGCAAAGCATAACAGTAGTTTTCCCAAAGGAAGATTACAAGATTGGAGATTTTGTGAATGTAAAAATACTTAGTTGTACGAGCGGAACTCTTAAAGGAGAATCAGTTGGATTAAGCGATATGAATTAAATTTTTTAACCGCAAATTTCGCAAATTTTCACAAATTATATTCTTTTAAAAAATTCAAGATGGATAACTCAGATGAATATTATTATAAAAAAGACGAAAACTATCAAATCGTAGGTCTATGTATGGAAGTTCATAGAATTCTTGGACCAGGATTACTTGAAATCGTATACAAGGACGCATTAGAAATAGAATTCAGAAACCATAATATTCCTTACAGCAGAGAAAAAGAGTTTATCGTAGAATACAAAGGTACTATACTACCACATAAATTTTATGCTGATTTTGTAGTTTACACTGATATTATTCTAGAAATAAAATCAACGAAAGAAATTAGCAATGACCATCTTGCTCAAACTTTAAATTATATGAAATTAGCAAAAACTCCAATTGGAATTATAGCAAACTTTCAAAACAAATCATTGGTTCACAAAAGAATGATAAATACTTAAAAAGTAATTTGTGAAAATTTGTGTAATTTGTGGTTAAAAACAATAATAAAAATACTTTGTTCCTAGAAAACTAAATATGGAGTCAGTACAAAATATAAAACAACGATTTGAGATTATTGGTAACGAACCAAAGCTTAATCGTGCGATAGAAAAAGCGATACAAGTCGCCCCTACCGATATCTCTGTCTTGGTAGTGGGTGAAAGTGGCGTTGGAAAAGAAAGCATTCCCAAGATAATACACTCTCTTTCACATAGAAAACACGGCAAATACATTGCGGTAAACTGTGGTGCAATACCCGAAGGAACGATTGATAGTGAACTTTTCGGACACGAAAAAGGAGCCTTCACAGGTGCTACAAGTACACGTGAAGGGTATTTTGAGGTAGCAAACGGCGGAACTATCTTTTTGGATGAAGTAGGTGAATTGCCTCTTACCACTCAAGTTCGACTGTTAAGAATTTTGGAGAACGGAGAATTCTTAAAAGTAGGATCCTCACAAGTTCAAAAAACAGATGTACGTATAGTCGCAGCTACAAACGTCAATTTATTCGATGCTATCCAAAAAGGAAAATTTCGTGAAGACTTATACTACCGTTTAAGTACGGTTGACATCGTTTTACCTCCTTTGAGAGAAAGAAAGGAAGACATCCACTTACTTTTTAGGAAATTTGCTGCAGATTTTGCTCACAAATACAAGATGCCACCATTAAAACTTGATGAAGCTGCTGTACAATTACTACAAAAGTTTCGTTGGAGTGGTAACATTCGTCAATTGCGAAATGTAGCCGAACAGATTTCAGTTTTAGAAACTAATCGTGAAATTAATGCAATTATTTTACAATCGTATTTGCCTGCAGAAGGCTCTAACTTACCGTCTGTCATTAGCGATAAAAAAGCAGAAAGCGACTTCAGTACTGAAAGGGATATTTTATACAAAGTATTGTTTGATATGAAAAGTGATTTGAATGATTTAAAGAAACTCACTTTAGAATTAATGAAAAATGGCACCGCAAAAGCACAAGATATTAATCCTAATTTGATTTCAAAAATATACGGTTCACAGGAAAACGAAAGCGAAATAGACTTTGAAGAAAGACCTAAACCAGCGTTAATGGCGAGCCAAAAACAAGACAATCATTATGATGAGCCCGAAGACAATTACCTTTTTGCCGAGACTATTGAAGAGGAGGAGATATTGCGATTGGAACAAAAAGAAATCGAAATGATCAAAAAATCATTAGAAAAGAATAAAGGAAAACGAAAAGCAGCCGCAGAAGAGTTGGGAATTTCTGAGCGTACTTTGTATCGAAAAATCAAGCAATTTGATCTTTAAAATAATTCTTATCTTTGTAATCTAAATTCATCCCCCTTTTCAAGCATAAAATGAAGAAAATACAATTTATATTCGTCCTATTCCTATTTTTAAACCTGACAAGTTGTTCTGTTTATAACTTTACAGGTACTGGAAAAATAGATGCCAAAACATTTCAAGTGAATTTTTTTCAAAATAACGCAGACTTAATTGAACCTGGAATCGACCGTACGTTCACGCTTACACTTCAAGAAATCATTCAAAATCAAACCAATTTAAATTTAGTTAAAAACGGAGGAGATTTAACTTACGAAGGAGAAATAATTGATTACAGAATAAGTCCTATGACGGCCACTGCAAACCAACAAGCTTCACAAAACAGATTAAAAATACGTGTGAATGTTCGTTTCATAAATAAAAAGAAAGAAACTGATAATTTCGAAAAACCTTTTGAATTTTATTATGATTACCCAGCAACAACACAATTAGCTGGATCAACAAAAAGTACTGCTCTAAAAGATATTTTTGAAAGAATAACACAAGATATTTTCAACGAATCATTAGCAAAATGGTAATCATTTCGTTTCCCGTAGAACGAGAGAATAACATACTATGAACATAACCGATTATACTTATTTAATAAACAGCCCAGACGCAATTTCAGAACAACAAACGTTGGCGCTTGAAAATGTACTGGATGAATTTCCGTATTTTCAAAGTGCTCGTGCTTTGCGTTTAAAAGGACTATACAACCAAAATAATTTTAAATACAATTATGCTTTAAAAGTTACAGCTGCACATTCTACAGACAGAACAGTTTTATTTGATTTTATTACATCAGATTCGTTTACTGCCATTCAGCGCGATTTGTTTAATCAAAAAGCAGCCGAACTATTAGACATTATAGTGATTGATAGTGAAATACTGACAACCGAGAAACCAGCAACTTCAAAACTAGAAGATTCTATATTACACACTATTAAAGAAGCTTCTCCAGTAAAATTAGAAGAAAAAAAACCTTCTATCGAAGAAAAATTAGAATTAGGAGCACCTTTAGATTTTTCCAAGACAGAGAAACATTCCTTTCAAGAATGGCTTAAGTTATCTAGAGCGCAACCTATTATTCGAGAAAAAGAGTCAAAAGAAACTTTTGCGACTATTCAACTTGATCCCGAAAAACAAAAGAAAGCAGCAATAATTGATAAATTCATTGAGACTAGTCCAAAAATTTCTCCCGTAAAAAAAGAAAGTATTTCAAATGTACAAATTGATATTAATAAAGAAGACCATTCTTATTTAATGACAGAGACTTTAGCGAAAGTTTACCTAGAACAAAAAAAATATCTAAAAGCGATACAAGCTTATGAGATATTAATTTTGAAATATCCAGAAAAAAGTAGTTTCTTTGCAGACCGTATCTCAGATATAAAACATTTACAACAAAATAATTAAACATACAATGAGCACATTTTCAATTTTTTTAGTTTTAATCACAATCGTTTGCTTTTTATTGATTGTAGTTATCATGGTTCAAAACCCTAAAGGAGGTGGATTGTCATCTACATTAGGTGGATCTACGCAAATGGGTGGTGTACAAAAAACAACTGACTTTTTAGACAAAAGTACCTGGACTCTAGCAACTATCTTAATTGCATTAATTTTATTATCCACTTTGAGCTTCACAGGAACCTTGAGTGATAATGATTCAAAAATTATTGATAACATACCTGCTGCTGCTCCAGCTCCAGTTCAAAATGCTCCTGTAACTCCTGCAAAATAATAAATATTATATTTAAATTAGACCAATCATTTGTTCTATTTCTTTATTTAATAAATCATATTAAAACAATAGTTTGACACGAAACATACACTCACTAAAGCTAATTTGCAACTTACAAAATATAAAAAATGCCAGCTTGTCAAAGCTGGCATTTTTTATAGGTAAAATTGTCAGTAAAAATGGAGTGGCACAGTTTCTGAGCGACCAATAACATCATACAAATATTTAACTTTTAAAATAAATAAAAATCATGGCATTAAACATTAAACCACTTTCAGATAGAGTTCTTATTGAGCCAGTAGCAGCTGAAACAAAAACTGCGTCAGGAATTTTTATTCCAGATACTGCCAAAGAAAAACCACAAAAGGGAACTGTTGTAGCTGTAGGAAATGGCACAAAAGATCATGCAATGACTGTAAAAATTGGTGATACCGTACTTTACGGAAAATATGCAGGTACCGAACTTAAACTTGAAGGTACTGACTATTTGATCATGAGAGAAGATGATATTCTTGCGATAATCTAAAAAATTGCTTTTGGCTGGTAGCTTTTGGCTATTAGCTCTCAAAAAATAGAATTTAATAATTAATAAAACATTTTGGTTATTGCTTTAAAAGGTATTCAAAATCCTAAAAGCCAATAGCCAAAAGCTAAAAGCTTACAAAATGGCAAAAGATATAAAATTTGATATTGAAGCACGTGACGGACTAAAACGTGGAGTTGATGCATTGGCAAATGCAGTAAAAGTAACTTTGGGACCAAAAGGTCGTAACGTAATTATTGGAAAATCATTTGGAGGTCCTACAGTGACTAAAGATGGTGTTTCGGTAGCTAAAGAAATCGAATTGAAAGACCCATTGGAAAATATGGGAGCTCAAATGGTAAAAGAAGTAGCATCAAAAACTAACGACTTAGCTGGAGATGGAACAACAACTGCAACCGTATTAGCGCAAGCAATCGTAAAAGAAGGTTTGAAAAACGTTGCTGCAGGTGCAAACCCAATGGATTTAAAAAGAGGAATTGACAAAGCTGTTGAAGCAATCGTAGGTGATTTGGCGAAACAAGCAAAAGTTGTTGGTTCTGATTCAGATAAAATCAAACAAATCGCATCTATTTCTGCTAATAATGACGAAGTAATTGGTGAACTAATCGCTACTGCTTTCGCAAAAGTTGGAAAAGAAGGTGTAATTACTGTTGAAGAAGCAAAAGGAACAGAAACGTATGTGGATGTTGTAGAAGGAATGCAGTTTGACAGAGGATACCTTTCTCCTTACTTTGTAACTAATTCTGAAAAAATGGAAGTAGAACTTGAAAACCCATACATCCTTTTGTATGACAAAAAAGTTTCTTCTCTAAAAGAGTTATTGCCAGTATTGGAGCCAGTTGCTCAATCAGGAAAACCATTATTGATCATTGCTGAAGATGTGGATGGTGAAGCACTTTCTACTTTGGTAGTGAACAAATTGCGTGGAGCTTTAAAAATCGCTGCTGTAAAAGCACCTGGTTTTGGAGACAGAAGAAAAGCAATGTTAGAGGATATCGCTATCTTGACTGGTGGAACTGTAATCTCTGAAGAAAGAGGATACAACCTTGAAAACACAACACTTGAAATGTTGGGTACTGCTGCAAAAGTAACTATCGACAAAGACAACACAACTGTTGTAAGTGGTGCTGGTGAAGCAGATATGATTAAAAACAGAGTAAACCAAATCAAAGGTCAAATGGAAGCTTCGACTTCTGACTATGACAAAGAAAAATTGCAAGAGCGTTTGGCTAAATTAGCTGGTGGTGTTGCTGTTCTTTATGTAGGTGCTGCCTCTGAAGTTGAAATGAAAGAGAAAAAAGACCGTGTTGATGATGCATTACACGCAACTCGTGCGGCTGTAGAAGAAGGTATTGTTGCTGGTGGTGGTGTAGCTTTATTGAGAGCAAAAAACGCCTTAAAAGACATTACTGCTGAGAATGCTGATGAAGCTACAGGAATTCAAATTATCTCTCGTGCTATTGAAGCACCTTTGAGAACTATTGTTGAAAACGCTGGTCTTGAAGGATCTGTTGTTGTTGCAAAAGTAGCTGAAGGATCTGGAGATTTTGGATACAATGCAAAAACAAATGAATATGTTGACATGCTTGCAGCTGGAATCATTGATCCTAAAAAAGTAACTCGTGTAGCATTAGAAAATGCTGCCTCTGTTTCTGGAATGATCTTGACTACAGAATGTGCTTTAATTGATATTAAAGAAGAAGGTCCTGCTCACTCTCATGGTGGTGGAGGTATGCCTGGAATGATGTAAGTCTTACTTCATTATAAACTTTAAAATCCGTTCATTTATTTGAACGGATTTTTTTTATACAAAAATTAAACTATTTCACAAAAATTAAGTCTAAATTACGATTCTAAAATACAAGTTGAAATTTGAATTTCAGAGTCAAGATATAGATGAAGAATAGTTAATAATATTTAATTAACAATAACGTATTGTATAACTACTTAAATTTACACATTATAACCAATTGATTTTTTTAACTAATTAAACATTTTTCTCAAAATGAGATTAAAACTAACCATCATTAGCTTTCTATTTTTTGCGCACTCTTTTTCACAAACTATTAATAACTCCGATAAAATTAATTCATATATTGAATCCTATTTTAGGCTTGACCGAGAAAACATACATGTTCAATTCAACAAGAATACCTATGTAAACAATGAAGATATCGGTTTTAAAGGTTATGTATTAAGCAAGAATAATGGAAAACTAAATACAAATACAACCAATGTACAATTAGTTGTTTATGACAATCAAGAGCAAATTGTATTAAAACAACTCCTTTTTACATCCAAAGGGACTTTTGCCGGTGGGATTCATCTAACAGACAAATTCAAGTCTGGAATTTATCATTTCCATTTTTATACCAACTGGATGAATAATTTTAATGAAGATGATTCGTTCACCCAGAAAATTGAAATTATCGACAAAAGTGAACCCTATAATTTAAAAACTACAGAACCGAATTATAAAACGGCCCAAGTAACCTTTTTCCCAGAAGGAGGCCTAATTATTGATGCGATAAACAACACCATAGGCGTGAAAATTGTAGATTGCAATCAAAAAGGAATCGAAGTAGAAGGAATAAGTATCGTTGACTCAAAATTAAATGAAATCACAAAACTTAATACCAACAAAATGGGAAATGGAAGCTTCTATTTTATCCCAGAAACCAATGAGTCCTATACTTTAAAAATAAAAACCGATAAAATTGACATCCAACAGCCTTTACCAAAGATTAGCGAAACAGGACTTACATTAAGCTATAACAACAACTTACCAAAAAATATCATAGCTGTTGCCATAAAAACAAATGAAAAAGGATTAGAAACTTATAAAGGAAAAAAATACACTATCCTCATTCATCAGGATGGTAATTCAATTCAAAAAGAACTAACACTCAAAGGAGATGAGACAGAGCAAGTTTTACTTTTTGACAAGAAATTCCTATCAAACGGAGTAAACAGTATACGTTTACTTGATGAAAACCTCAATGAAATCACAGAACGATTGGTTTATAAATACGCTACTCAAAAAGCACAAACTACACTTGAAGCTAAAGCAATTGCCAATGATAGCATTATATTATTAGGAAAAACAAATACCAAACAAGCACAACTAAGCATTAGTGTTTTACCACATGATAACATTAATTTAGCACAAAATAAATCCATTATGGGTACTTTTTATCTAAATGCTTACTTGGAAAATCCCGAAAATGATAACTACATTTATTTTGACCAAAATAACAAAAACCAAAAGCAAGATATGGAACTCCTAATGCTTAATCAGCATAGAAGTAAATTTCTCTGGAATAACATTAAAGCAAACCCTCCAAAAATAAATTATAAATTCAATAAAGGAGTCACTATTAGTGGAAAAGTAGAAAAAAACACTTCAGGGAATTCTAAATATAGAATCTCCCTCATTTCACTTAAAAACAGTGTTTTTGAAGAAACTGCTATCGATCAAAACAGTGATTTTAAATTTGAAAATTTCTTTGCACAAGATTCAACCGTTTTCCTACTTCAAATGATTAATGAAAAAAGTGCCGTGAAATTCACAAAAATGGAAGCCCGAGTTACTCCTAACGAATCCAAATTCATGCTGCCCTTACGCTTTGAAAAAGACGTATGCCCATTAGAAAAAAAGCCAGAAACTAGTTTTTCATTTTCGAAATCCCCTTTTGACGGTGGCGCAGTTGACTTGGCAGGAGTTACCATCCAAAATACGTTTAAGAAAGATGTTTTCACTCATAAAAGTGATATGAGTATAAATGCAACAGCTTTTAAAATCGATGATACCGAATTTGGTAATGTATTAGATTTTATTGGAAGAAATGGTTTTAAAACAGGTATAGACCCTGAAGAGAATACAGCGTATATACGTAATAGTAGAGATGCTTTCTCGGATAACCCACCAGCAGTTTACCTAGATAATGCGGTTGTATTTGACTATAATCTATTATACAGCCTTGACCTCAACGATGTCGACGAAATCTACATTGATAAATCAGGTGCTTCAGATACATCGGCAAGTAGCTCAGGAACTATTAAAATATTCTTGAAAATTGGATCAGACAAAAACGACTATTTTAGAGCAAAATACACCTCATTAATTGTAACAACAGGATTTACAAAAAACATTGAATTTAAAAATGCTAGTTTTGAATCTCAAAAAGAATATTTTTATTTTGGAACTTTAAATTGGACACCTACTATTGAGATCAAAGAAAATCCAAACTACGAACTTAGATTTCCAAAAACAGGACAAACAGAAATAAAAGTTCTAATCGAAGGAATGGCTGCAGACGGACAACCCATCTCAGAAATCCAAACTATTCCTGTTCAATAAATCAAAACCTGATAGATTATTATTTAATCCCCTATTTTTAATCAAATAGGAACGCTACATGTACTAATTAAAATAAGCTAGTTATAATCATACTAATAGCTATAAAAGTAATTATTACCTATAAACAAATAAAGGAAAGCATTTTGCTTTCCTTTATTTGTTTATATAATATAGCAATAACAATACAGCTCTAATAATATCTTATATTGACATCTTCCGCTACTCGTCTACTGGAGCTTTTTTTGCAAATTTAATAATCACTGGTGAAAGGGTGATGATCACCAACCCTATGATAATCATTTCGATATGATTTTTCAAATCAATTTGATAGTTCTCTAATAAAAAGCCATATAAATAATGACCTGCAAAAATCAATGCAAAAGACCACAAGAAAGAGCTAACAACATTAAAAAACATAAATTTCTTTTTTTCCATCGAAACAATTCCTGCTACAATTGGCGCAAAAGTTCTGAATATTGGAATAAATCTAGCAAAGATAATCGCTCTACCTCCATGTTTTTCAAAGAAATCTTTTGATTGAATTAAATATTTCTTTTTGAACCAAAAACTATCTTCTTTATTATATAAGTAATAGCCACTTTTGGCACCAAACCAATAACCAATTATATTACCCAATATTCCCGCAATTGCAACAAAAAGCGATAGGACAAAAACATTAACAAAATCACTTTCAAAAACTAGAATATTTTCTATTAATTCTCTATTGTAGATTCCTGCCAAAAAAAGCAAACTATCTCCTGGCAAAAAGAACCCTGCAAACAAACCTGTCTCAGCAAATACAATAAACAAGACGATAAACAAACCTACTTTTATACCATTTATATCAAAATGAATATAAAAAAGGGGATCCACTAAATTTTTCCAATCAAAGCCACTCATAGTCTATTATTTTTTTTGCGTAAAATTTGCCGTGAAAATAGGTATAATTTATTTTAACAACAATTTATTCTGTTTTTTTAAACCTTTATTAACGAATAATCGTAATTTTTTTTATTCTACTTTTTTACCCCAATGGAATCACATCTACCTCAACTTTAACCTTATGCTGCCCAGAACTGAAAATAATTCCTTTTAAAGGTGAAATATCCGAATAGTCACGACCATAGGCAGTCACAATATGACGCTCACCTGGAACAATATTATTAGTGGGATCAAATTCACACCAACCCATTCCAGGTACATATACAGAAACCCAGGCATGAGAAGCGTCAGACCCTTGCAATTTAACTTTTCCTTTTGGAGGTAATGTCTCTAGATAACCGCTTACATAACGCGCAGCAAACCCCATGCTTCTTAAACTCGCAATCATCAAATGTGTAAAATCTTGACATACCCCCTTGCGCTCTTTCAAAACAGTTTTCAACGGAGTATTTATACTAGTTGCCCCCGACTTGAATTCAAAATCGGTAAATATTTTAGCCGACAATTTTGATATTGCTTCATAAAAAGGGATATCTGTAATCAAACAGGTTTCGGCGAAAACCTTAATTTCATCATCCCAAAAAATAAACGGACTTGGTAGTTGATATTGAAGCATTTCGTTTTTCAAAGTCAATTTAGTTTTAAACATCTCCAATACTTCGTTGCAAGTAAGTGCACTCACAAATAGTAATTCAACCGGTAGTACTTCAACGATACTCGTAGCGGTAACTTGCAGTACTTTATGAGGTTTTAAAATAGAAAAATAATATTTTGTATTATCAAAATAATCTTTTCTTGGATATAGATTTTGAGGTTTTGGATCTATTGTTAACTTATAATCTTCACAAACTTGCGAAGCTGAATTTACAGGATGCAAACAGATAATACATTGGTAATTATGCACTGCGTTTACATAGGTATAAGTCGTTTTATGTACTAATTTATACTTCATCAGAATCAATTTTTTCAGTGTCTAAAAAGGAAAGTTGCATCACCGAGTGATTAAAATACAAACTAGAAAGTCCATTGGTTACTGTAGAAAGAAGTGTAGAAACATTATTTATTGTCTCATCCAATACTTCTCTGTAATTTGCTTCATCCGCTTGAACTAATTCTTCAGGGTCTATTAATTTTATGATTGTACTTGCTTCTAGTACTTTCTTTTCTGCAATACTCAATTGATTTATTTCTGATTTCTTAGGCAGTTGCCCAATATTATAAGAGAGTGTATCCAATATATATGCCAGTGTGTAAGGCGAATTTTTCTCCAAAAACAACATATTGATAACAGTTACCAAATTGATTTGGGACTTATAAATACTTCTATATTGCGCTAGTAAATTATGATTTTCGAGCACCGACTCCAACAAAAGCTGCTCTACGTCTTCAGATCTCTTAAAACAAAACAAAGTTTGAATTACAGAGGTAAGAGACAAGAATCGTTCTATATTTTTACCTGCTTCGAATAGAAAGAAACCGCTTTCTCTTGGTAATGTCTCATAAGTATTACCATAAAAAGCCATCATTCTGATATATAACTTATCTAAGCTATGTATAGTTTTACTAATACTACTGGCCTCTGCTTCTTTCAAGCCTACCAAACTTTCCTCTATTAAACTTATAATCCTCTTAGTATCATGATTCCATTTTTCACTAATATGATTGATGGAATACAACAATGATTGTACATTATAAGCAACAGAACCTTCCTTTTTTTGATCTTTTATCAGTGAAATTAGTTCGGCTAATGGTTTTTCAAAGACAGTCTCATCCTCTTCTCCATCTTCTCCTACAAATCCAGGATAAGACTGTGTGAGATGAGTTAGTGCTTTTAGTAAAACAATCAGAAACTCTGGTTGTTTTTTACCATGACTACTTACATTTTCATTTAATCTACTGAAGATTATTTTTAGAAATCCAGTCAAAACCATCGTTCTTTCAGACAACCTACCTACCCAAAATAAATTTTCAGCATTTCTACTAGTTAGGGCTGTAGTTCTAGAAACGTGATTTGACTTTTTAACTTCAATAACCTGATCCTGTAGAATAGGAACCTCTTCCGACTCTTTTATTTTATCGGTAACAACCCATGTATCTTTTGATATTCCACCAAATTGATTGGAAATTTGAAATTTATCTTCAACCACCGAGCTTCGAGTTAGTCCGCCTTGCATGACTTTATAATCTTTTCCATCCGAAATTAGAAAAGCTCTAATTACAGCCAATCTAGGAACAATTTCACCCTCAATTAATGAAGGAGTAGTCGAAAGGCTAACTTCCTCTTGTGCTACAAACTCTTTAGGGCTTTTTAAAATCTTAGCTTTTAATTCTATTAATTCTTTTTCATTTAGCTTACGTCCATATATTGATTTTACACCTAAATTTCTATTTGTTTTTTTAATAATTAATTTAGGTAAATTATTCAAAACATAATTAAGCTCTTTCACTTGTCCACACCACCAAGTAGCAGTCGAATTCATAATTAGTGGCTCTTTCAATAAAAATTTACACGCATTTTGTATAAAAGCCATCAATCCATGATTTTCTAGTACAGCTATTCCAGGAGGATTGATAACTGTTACATTCCCAAGACGCATCACTTGTAACAAACCTGGAATACCCAATAAGGAATTGCTATTCAATTCCAAAGGATCACACCATAAATCATCTACTCGTTTAATAATAACATCTACACGTTCTAATTGGTCAATCGTCTTCAACCAAACATAACCCTCTCTAACTAATAAATCACTTCCTTCTACTAAGTTATATCCCAAATAGGAAGAAAGATAAACATGTTCAAAATAGGTTTCATTGCCTTCTCCTGGAGATAAAAACACAACATTAGGATTATCCGAATTGGTTCCAAACTTCCCAACTGTTTTTTGTAACTCATTAAAATAAGGTCCTAGTTTATTACGATGAATATCTTTATTTAATTTTGGAAAAACATTCGCCATTACAATACGGTTTTCAAGGGCATAACCCGTACCTGATGGTGACTGCACACGATTGTCTAACAACCACATTTTCCCATCTGGACCTCTAGCAATATCGCATGCCAAAATAGTCAATTGATGAAATTCTTTTGGGGTAACATCAAAACAAGGTCTTAAAAAACCAGTATTATCAAAAACTAATTCTGCCGGAATAATATTATTTTTGATTAAAAGTTGCTCTCCATAAATATCTTTATAGATCAAGTCTAATAACTTTGCGCGTTGAATTAACCCTTTTTCAACTTCAATCCATTCTGATTGATGAATAATAAAAGGGATTGGATCGAGTTTCCAAGGACGTACAGATCCATTTTCCGAATCGTATACATTATAAGTAACTCCGTTCTCTTTGAGTCGATTAATAATTTCTACATTACGAATGGCTAATTCCTCCATACCTACCTTTTCAAGGGTTTCAAAGAGGGCTACCCAATAAGGCTTTACCTGTCCGTTTTTGTCAATTATTTCGTCGTATGATTTTATGGTTTTTTTATAGGAATCTATAAAAGATAATGGCGTGCTCATTTAAGATTTTTAAAGTCGCAACAAATCTACATTAAATTTTAAGAAAACGGGACTGATTGCCCTCAATATTAGTACATTTACTTCATGGAATTCACACTTAAAACAACAATCCAGTATGATGTTTATGCTGCCACAACATTCATATTTAACATTCAGGCATTAAGCCTCGCCACAAATCAGTCCATTATATCCGAATCTTTAGAAATCACCCCCAACTTACCTTACAAGGAATACAGTTTGAAAGGTTCTAAAACGCGTTTCATTAAACTTCAAGCGATCGAATACATACCATTCACTATTACATACCAAGCACAGGTAGACGTAAGCTACAAGTGGATTGCGAAAAAAAAACTCTTGAAAAATGTTTCTATTTATAACTTGAAGCATGAAATCATTCCTTTTCTTACGCCGACAAGAAATTGTCCTTCGGATAAATTAATGGAATTTGCCTTTACTATTTTTGGTCACATCACAACTGATTTAGAAAAAACGGTAGCCATCGATGACTGGATTTTTAACAACATTAAATATGTGAGTGGCTCATCTAACGCTAACACAACTGCTTATGACACTTTGAATAGAAAGGAAGGTGTTTGCAAAGATTTTGCTCACCTAGGTATCGCACTATGCAGATCATTAAACATTCCTGCGCGTTATTTCACTTGTTACGCCAGCAATATCTACCCTCCTGATATTCATGCTTGTTTTGAAGCCTACTTAGGTAATAAATGGATTCTTTTTGACCCCACACGATTGGCAAACTTAAATCAATTAGTCAAAATTGCGGACGGAAAAGATGGATCTGAAATTGCAGTAGCAACACTTTTTGGCAATGCTTTTTGCAACTCTATGAATATTGAATGTTCACTGTCTAATCAAGAATCCGAAATTTTCGATTTATCCGAAGATTTTTTCATATCCTATTAAATAATAAATAATATTACATTATACATAACTTTATACTCTTAAAATTATCATTCTGATATTTATATAATTAGTGATTCTTTTTTAATGAGTTACCGATATAAAAATTGTATTTTTATTAAAATTTAGAAACAAAAAAACTCGATATTTATGGCTGTTAAAATTGCAATTTCACACAAAACAACCTATACTTTTGACCGTAGTGTCAAATTATTCCCTCATGTTTTTAGGCTTCGACCAGCGGCACATTCCAGAACTCAAATAGAAGGATACACCTTCAAAATTAGTCCAGAAAATCACTTTATCAATTGGCAACAAGATCCATTTGGAAATTATCAAGCTAGAGTTGTTTTTCCAGACCCTGTACAGGAGTTAAAAGTAGAAGTAGAAGTGATTGCAAAACTACAAGTAATCAATCCCTTTGATTTTTTTGTTGAAGAATATGCAGAACAATTCCCTTTTACCTATGACAAAACCCTGCAGCAAGAACTTACTGCCTACCTACCCTTAACAGAAGAGAGCCCTACATTTCTCAAGTTCATGGAAGGCTTAAAAATAAGCAACCCCTTACCAACCAACGACTTTTTGGTAGCTATCAATCAGGCCGTTTACAACGAGCTTACCTATAATTTGCGAATGGAAGTTGGGGTACAAACTCCTGAAGAAACACTACGTATTAAGAGTGGATCTTGTCGTGACTTTGCTTGGTTACTTATACATGTGTTACGCCATTTTGGCCTTGCCGCACGTTTTGTTTCCGGATATATTGTTCAACTAGCACCCGACCAAAAATCACTTGATGGCCCATCTGGTCCCGAAACTGATTTTACTGATTTGCATGCTTGGGTAGAAGTTTATTTACCTGGAGCAGGATGGATAGGTCTTGACCCTACCTCTGGACTTTTTGCCAGTGAAGGTCATATTCCGTTGTGTTGCACACCTCATTATGAGAGCGCAGCACCAGTAACAGGTGCGACTGGTAAATGCGAAGTAACGTTTGATTTTGAAAATAAAGTTACACGCATTCATGAAGACCCTAGAGTTACAAAACCCTACTCCGACAATCAGTGGAATGACATCATGGAAGTTGGAAATGTAGTTGAAAAAGATCTAATTGAAGGTGATGTTCGTTTAACAATGGGTGGTGAACCTACCTTTGTATCAATAGATGATTACGAAGCTGACGAATGGAATACTACCGCCGATGGCCCTATGAAACGTAGACTTGCTTATGACTTAGCCTTGCGATTAAAAAAACGTTTTGCCCATGGTGGTTTATTGCATTTTGGTCAAGGAAAATGGTATCCTGGCGAATTATTTCCGCGCTGGCAATATGGATTGTATTGGCGAAAAGATGGATTGCCTTTATGGAAAAATGATACATTAGTTGCTAAAGAAGGGGAATCTAGTTTTACGTTTCATGATGCTGAAAAATTTGCTGCCGAATTGACGAAATTCTTAGGAATTGACACTCAAAACATAACTCCTACTTATGAGGACCCTATATATTGGGCATTGGAAGAAGGTAAACTACCAATTAATTTAGATCCGTTAAAGGTAAATTTAAAAGACTCTATTGAACGCCACAACTTGGCAAAAACACTTGAAAAAGGATTAAACAACCCTTCGGGATTTGTATTGCCTTTGCGAAAAGATCATGTAGCTGATAACTGGGAAAGTTGCGCATGGGAATTCAGACGTGGCAATTGTTTTTTAATTCCTGGAAACTCACCAATTGGCTTGCGTTTACCACTGGACTCACTCCCACAAACGTCCAAAAACATTAGAGAAGCAGTTGTTGATAGAAGTCCGTTTGAGGACCTATCACCTCTTGGCGATTACAATGACAAAGTTAAAAAAAGATATGGCACCATTGTTAAAATGTTCAAAAATGCCAAACTAATGTTAACCAAAAAAGAAACCAAAGAAAAGGAGAAAGAGAAAGAAAAAAATCCTAACCAATTTGAAGTTGATACTTTTATCACTGCAATGTGTATAGAGGAACGCGAAGGGATTATTTACATTTTCTTGCCTCCTACTGATTATTTGGAAGATTATGTCGACTTGATCACCTCTATAGAAAATACGGCTGAGAAATTACAAATGCCCGTTCGTATAGAAGGATATCAACCAAAATCGGATTACCGCGTTGAAAAAATGATGGTAACTCCAGACCCTGGTGTTATTGAGGTAAATGTCCATCCAGCCAAATCATGGCAAGAAATTGTAGACAATACAACTGCTTTGTATGAAGAAGCCTTTTTATCTCGCTTGGGAACCGACAAATTCATGGTGGACGGCCGTCATACCGGAACAGGTGGAGGAAACCACGTTACTCTTGGAGCAGCAAAACCCGAAGATAGTCCGTTATTAAGAAGACCAGACTTGTTGCGTAGTTTAATTACGTATTGGCAACACCATCCAGTATTGAGTTACTTATTTGCTGGACCTTTTATAGGGCCTACAAGTCAAGCGCCTCGTATTGACGAAGGAAGAGATGAGAAATTATACGAAATGGAAATTGCGTTTGACCAAATCCCGAAAGGACAAGAAGTTCCATTTTGGATGGTGGATCGAATTTTCAGAAATCTATTGACTGATATTACAGGAAACACACATAGAACAGAATTTTGTATTGACAAACTATATTCTCCTGATTCTTCGACAGGAAGACTAGGGATATTGGAGCTTCGCGCTTTTGACATGCCACCACACAAGCACATGAACTTAGTTCAAAATTTATTGGTTCGTGCTTTGGTCGCTAAATTCTGGAAAGAACCTTATGAGAAAAAACTAATCCGTTGGGGAACTGAATTGCATGACAAATTTTTGTTGCCGCATTTTGCTTATCTAGACATGATTGATGTGGTAAATGATTTGAAAGATTCTGGTTATAACTTTGACATTTCTTGGTTTGATCCCTTCTTTGAATTTAGATACCCACACCACGGAACGGTTACCATTGACAATGTTCAACTAGAAATAAGACTCGGAATAGAACCTTGGCACGTATTGGGAGAAGAGCTATCAAGTTCTGGAACTTCTCGTTTTGTAGACTCATCTTTAGAACGCTTACAAGTAAAAGTTTCTGGAATTGTACCCGAACGACATATTTTACTGTGCAAAGGATGTAGAATTCCGTTGCGAAGTACGGGGACAAAAGGAGAATATGTTGCAGGAATTAGATATAAATCATGGAATCCGCCATCTGCTTTACACCCAAATATTGGTATTGATGTACCACTCGTTTTTGACCTTGTAGATACTTGGAACAACAAAGTGATTGGTGGTTGTACTTATTTTGTAACACATCCTGGAGGCCGTAGTTTTGACACACTTCCGGTAAATAGTTTTGAAGCAGAGTCTAGAAAAATGAGTCGTTTTTGGGACTTTGGACATACGCCAGGTTCTGCTATGGAAAACAAAGAGTTTGAGACGCCTGCCAACAGCACGGCAACTTCAAGATTTTTGGTCGAATCAAAATCAGACTTAAAACATGACACTCCAATTGAATTAATCAATCCTGAATACCCTTACACTTTAGATTTAAGACATTTTTGGACTGCAAAAAACTAATTATCCGCTGGGCCGTTTTGCGTGAGGGATAGCAGTGAAAAGCCCACAAACAAGTGTAGCGATAGCGGAACTTGTTGAGGACTTGCAACGAATAGCCCGACCCGCTTTTTTCTGCGGGTCACGCCCAAAATAATAAAAGAATTGGTTTTCTTTTTAAAACTGAGATACTATTTAAAATCACTTTTCGATGCGAAGTTGTTTTAAATAGTATCTTTTTTATTTTAAAGAAAGTCGTTGGTAGTAAAATGCGGGAATGAAAAGCAACACAAAAATGGGCTGTATTAAAAATCTACGAATATAAAAAAGCATGAAATTATCATCCGTTTCATAAAAATGTAAAACTGTACCCATACTCATCATGAGAACTAGAAAAAAAACAGCGTACAATACTAATGCAAATTTGATCGTATTGTATTCCTTAAAAACGATATAAATCAGCAGTAAAGAAAAAACACTATTGAGCACGTACCTAAACGTGAGACTTAGGAACAACGAAAAAGAATCGTAAGTTGGTAACGGAATCCTATTGAACTCCAACTCAAAATAGTATAGAAAGGGATCATAAAACAAAACCCTCTCAAACACACGAATTGAGATCAAAGCAAAAATAGCTAGACCACCCAAAAGGATTCTATATTTATACTGGCGTATTTTTTTTAGCATATTTTGAAAAATTAGAAATCCACAGTATCCATAGTAGAAACACAAACCCGTATATAAAAAGCGGAAAAAAGATGCGATGTAAAAAGGCTTCTTGCTCAGGGAAATAAAATAGCAACACACAAAGTACCGCAATACGTACTACATTTAGTAAATAAATTAAGGCAACACCACCAAAGAGAAACAAAAGCGTTGCTTTTAATGTACCCGAAAATGACACTACAAAAGCCATAAAAAGAATAAGTACACTCACACTATTGCAACCTTCAATAATTCGGGCCACATATTTTCCATTATAAAACAACCTCAAATAGGATTCGTTTGAATTTTTATCGAATGAGAAAGGAGCTCCAAAAAGATCCAGAAGTTCCTTTGTGTTGCGCCCAACTGCCTGCGTAATGCCATCAACTTTATCAAACCCAAAACTATTTAAATAGCCTTGATATACCAAGGTTAAAATTCCGTAGGTCAAAAAAAACTTCAACAAGAACAATAGGAAGGGCTTATATTTTAAGAGATAATAATTCAAAGCTGATTTTTTAACAAATTTATGTAATTATAATATGGAGTTTAAATACTTTTGTATAAAAAATATAAAAATATGACATTTCAGGAATTACAACCTAAGGTAACAATAATCACAACTCATGAATCTCTTTCAAGAGATGAGAAACTTTTAGCAATCTGTAAACTTTTAAATGAGAATATCGAATATTACAACTGGGTTGGCTTCTATTTTGCAAATCACGAGACCAAAACATTGCACCTAGGCCCGTATATAGGAGCAGAAACAGATCATACAGTTATTCCGTTTGGAAAGGGGATTTGCGGACAGGTAGCAGAATCAAATGCAAACTTTGTTGTTCCAGACGTCGCTGCTCAAGACAATTACATCGCTTGCAGCTTTACAGTAAAGTCGGAAATTGTAGTTCCATTATTTGTAGATGGAAAAAACATAGGACAAATTGATATTGACAGCCACGTAATTGATCCTTTTACCGCTGATGATGAACGTTTTTTGGAATTTGTAAACGTACAGGTAGCCCAACTTTTCGCTTAAAACCCCACCTATATTCCTTCTATATGAAAAAATTATTACTTGCAGTTCTGTTTATTCCTACGCTCTTTTTTGCCCAAGATAAATTTGAAAACAAAATCTACTTGGACTCACTTTGGAATGAATCAACTGAAAATAATTATAAATATTATAGAATTGTAGCTGATTACGATGCTTCAACGGAATTATACCTTATCAAAGACTATTACAAATCTGGCGTTTTACAGATGGAAGGACATTCGAAAACTAAAAATAATGGTAGCAAAGAAGGCGAATTCACCTTTTACTATGAAAACGGTCAAAAAAAAACCGTTAATAACTACCTCAAATCTAGATTGACTGGAAAAGAAAGCCAATGGCATGAGAATGGTCAAAAAAAATTAGAAGGAGAATATGCTGATTCTAAAAATGGTTTCAGTAACCAATTTCGAATGGACCAATATTGGAATGTAGATGGTAATCACCTAATAATTAACGGAACGGGACTATACGAAAACAAAGGAGATAACTTTTTTGACAAAGGCTGGTACAAAAACGGAATTAAGGATGGAGAATGGACCGGTCAATACAACAAAGATAAAACGTATACGGAAACATACAAAAAAGGCGAATTAGTATCCGGTGTTAGTAAGGACAACAATGGGACAGCGTATCATTATACAGAACTCGAAAGTAGACCACTACCTCTGAGAGGAATAAACGACTTCTACAAACACATTGGAAAAAACTTCCATACTGCAAAAGAATACGAATCATTAAGCGGAAAAATATTCACCACCTTTATTGTAGATAAGGACGGCCAAATTGTAGAACCAAAAACGATTAAATCTTTAAATGAAACATTGGATGCAGAAGCTATTCGGGTAATAAGTAGTTATGAGCGATGGATTCCGGCCAAACAAAGGGGGCAATATGTGCGAGTCTTATATTCAATACCCATTACATTAATGGGAAGAAAGTAAAAGCACTAACTTATCACTTTAATGAAATATAACGTGAAAGTAATTTTTATTAAATTTTAAATTAAAACTGATAAGGACTTTACACAAGCTATAATTCTATTCAAAAACCAGTCTTTAAACACCTATTAAACCAAATAATTTTATGAGACTAAAACTACTTACAATTCTATTTCTATCAAATTATACGTTTGGTCAAATGCGTTTAGGCAACAACAAAGTTACTTATTACAAAGATGGTAAGCCTCAAAAAGTATCCTTAACCGTATTTGACTCTTGTACTGTAATAAAAGATCAGTATATCATTAAAGATGAGTACGTACGATCTGACTATAATAAATCTGGAAAATTAATTCGAGAGATCACATTTAAAGTAATAAAAAACAAAGGTTACTCGCCCAATAGTAAGGTAATTGAATATTACGACAATGGAGACAAAAAACTAGAAGGTGAAACAAATTCTTCTGGTCCACGAATTAACATCAGAAAAATAGAACAGTTTTGGAATACAGAAAAAATCCAAACCATCATTGATGGTGATGGAGAGTTTCTGATTGATAATGATAGCCTTAGTATTCAAGGAAAATTTGTTAACGGTTTAAAGGATGGCGTTTGGCATGAAAATGACCGTAAAAAAAACAGCTCGTATACAGAAAAATTCAAAAAGGGAACGCTACTATCTGGAATATTTACCGACAACAAAGGCAACGAATCGAAATATGCGAACATGGAAGAGAAACCGATACCAAAAAAAGGCATAGAAGATTTCTACTCCTATATATCGAATAACTTCGTTATAACTAATAGAGCAAAATTAAGAGAAAAAACAGGTAAAATCTATGCGGCTTTTGTGATTGATAAAGAAGGACAAGTATCCAAAATAAAAATACTAAGAGGACTTGGAGAAGGGCTAGACGAAGAATTAATCAAAGTACTTACTAGTTATGAAAGGTGGATACTTGGAAAAAGAAGAGGACAGCCAGTAAATGTTTTGTACAGCATAACAATTAATATTGCCGAACCTCAAAACAAAAGTACAGATCCACTAGCGAGTCCTTACGATCAATTTTTAGAGCGAAAAAGCAATTTCAAATAGCAAAAAAAAACTTATAACTCATAACTCATAACTCATAATTATTTTTTACCTTTGCAGCCGTCGTACAATAAATGTATTGGCATACATAATAATCATTAAATAATATTGGAATGTATTTAACTAAAGAAGTAAAAGAAGAAATCTTCGCACAACACGGAGAAAAAACAAACACTGGAAAAGCTGAAGCGCAAATCGCTTTATTTACTTTCAGAATCTCTCACTTAACAGAGCACTTGAAAAAAAATCGTCACGATTATAACACAGAGCGTTCATTAGTATTACTAGTAGGTAAAAGAAGATCTTTACTAGATTACTTGAAAAAGAAAGAGATCAACAGATATCGTGAGATTATCAAAGTATTGGGTATTAGAAAATAATCAATATAAAAAAAGAGGTGCGCAAGTACCTCTTTTTGCTTTATACCCCTAATGTATTTTAGGACATTACATTGAATAAAAAAGTTTTGGTTTTTCATTGGATTTTACGCATTAACTACGCGCAACAACTACAACACAACTAGTTATCCATTTTTTTAATAACCAAAAAAAAAGAAAATTTATGATTCCACAATTATTTGTAGAAACCATCGATTTAGGTGATGGAAGAAACATCACAATCGAGACAGGACGTTTGGCTAAACAAGCTGACGGATCTGTAGTAATTAGAATAGGAAAAACTGTAATCTTAGGAACAGTAGTATCATCAAGAAAAGCAAGTCCTGGTATTGACTTTTTACCATTAACGGTAGATTACCGCGAAAAATTTGCTGCCGCTGGACGTTTCCCTGGAGGTTTCTTCAAAAGAGAAGCAAGACCAAGTGATAGCGAAGTATTGACAATGAGACTAGTTGACCGTGTATTGCGTCCACTTTTCCCATCAGACTATCATGCAGAAGTACAGGTTATGATTCAGTTGATGTCTTATGACGAAGATGTTATGCCAGATGCATTAGCAGGTTTAGCAGCATCAGCAGCATTGGCTTTATCTGACATTCCTTTCGAAACATTAATCTCTGAAGCTAGAGTTGGTCGTATTGATGGAAAATTCATTATCAACCCAAGCCGTGCACAATTAGACTTATCTGACATCGATATGATGATTGGAGCTTCTATGGATTCTATTGCAATGGTAGAAGGAGAGATGAAAGAAATCTCAGAAGCTGAAATGTTAGAAGCAATTAAATTTGCTCACGAACATATCAAGAACCAAATTTCGGCTCAATTGCGTTTGCAAGCAGCTTTTGGTAAAAAAGAAGTACGTACTTACGAAACTGAAAGAACAGATGATGCCATTTACGCTAAAGTAAAAGCAGCATCTTACGATAAAATCTATGCTATTGCAAGCAAAGGTTCTTCAAAACAAGAACGTACAGCTGCATTTGCAGAGGTGAAAGAAGAAGTAAAAGCATTGTTTACAGAAGAAGAATTAGCAGAAAATGGCGATTTAGTTTCTAAATACTTTTACAAAACAAACAAAGAAGCAGTTCGTAACGTAACCCTAGATTTAGGAACACGTTTGGACGGTAGAAAAACTACAGAAATCAGACCTATCTGGTGTGAAATTGATTATTTACCATCTGTACACGGATCGGCTTTGTTTACACGTGGAGAAACTCAAGCATTGGCAACAGCAACTTTAGGAACTTCTAGAGAGGCAAACCAAATTGACTCTCCATCACAACAAGGTGAAGAGAAATTCTACTTGCACTATAACTTCCCTCCTTTCTCTACAGGTGAAGCTCGTCCGTTGAGAGGAACTTCAAGAAGAGAAGTAGGTCACGGAAACTTGGCGCAAAGAGCGTTAAAAAACATGATTCCTGCAGATTGTCCTTATACAATTCGTGTGGTATCTGAAGTATTAGAATCGAATGGATCTTCTTCTATGGCAACTGTTTGTGCTGGAACTCTATCTTTGATGGATGCTGGTATTCAAATGATTCGTCCAGTTTCTGGAATCGCTATGGGATTAATTACTGACGGTGATCGTTACGCTGTATTGTCTGATATTTTGGGTGACGAAGATCACTTGGGAGACATGGACTTTAAAGTAACTGGAACTTCAGTTGGTATCACAGCTTGTCAAATGGACATCAAAATTGACGGTTTGAAATACGAGATTATGGAAGCTGCTTTGGCTCAAGCTAGAGACGGTCGTTTGCATATCCTTGGAAAACTAATCGAAACTTTAGCTTCTCCAAAAGAAGATGTTAAAGCTTACGCTCCAAAAATCATTACAAGAAGAATTCCTAATGCTTTCATCGGAGCCTTAATCGGACCTGGTGGAAAAGTAATTCAAGAATTACAAAAAACTACTGGAACAACTATCGTTATCAATGAAGATCCTACTACTGAAGAAGGAGTTATTGAAATCTTAGGTACAGATCCTGCTGGAATTGAAGCGGTATTGGCTAAAATTAAGTCTATCACTTTCAAACCAAAAATGAACGAGACTTATGATGTGAAAGTAATCAAAATGCTAGATTTTGGTGCTGTCGTTGAATATCTTGATGCTCCAGGAAACGAAGTTTTATTGCACGTATCTGAGTTAGCTTGGGAACGCACAGAAAACGTTACTGACGTAGTTAATATGGGAGATACTTTCCAAATTAAATACTTAGGTATGGATCCAAAAACTAGAAAAGAAAAAGTTTCTAGAAAAGCACTTTTACCAAGACCTCCACGTGAGTCATAATTAGAGTAATCAGATCTTAGTTTACTAAAGGTTTATTTATAAAAAATCCCGTTTCATTCATTTGAGACGGGATTTTTGTTTTATCAGGGCATGCCGCCAGCAAACATAAGGGGCTTATTCTTATGAGTACTATAAGCCCCTTATCTTTACTGCCGTCGGGCTATACGCGCTACTTCGGTAGCTAGCTCCTATCCCTCATGCGGATTTGTGTTTGATACAAAACATTCTAAACAAAAAAACCCAGAGCAAAGTCTGGGTTTATATTATTTTTTTAGAGTGCAGCACTAATGCAAAGAATAGCAGGGCACTTATTATATTGCAAAGATACAAAGAAATGCCAATTTAATTTAAAATAAATCAAAAATAAAATTAACTCAAAACTTAAAACCAATTTTATTTTCAATAATTCCTTTAATAATTTCATTTTCAGAGTGTTTATTAAATAGCTGATTCAAATCTCTATCCAGATCATTTGCCCTTTCATTAGATACCGATTTCAAAATGAAAGAAATTATTTTTATAGCAGAGTCCAAAGAGTGCCTATTGTTATTATTAAAGCTAATATTTGGTAATGAAGCAATCCCTTTGGGAGTTTTAAAATCAAACAATACACCACCATGTGCACAAGTATTCCTCACATAGACAATTGTATCAAATAGATTAATAAACTTTGACAAATTCAAAATACCATACAAATTTGCGACCTTTACTTTCAACTCACCATCATTTAAAGATTTAAAAGTTTTAAGTACAGCCCCAAATGTAAAAAATTCTAATGTTTTCCATGCGGGAGCGTATAAATCATTGATATTATTTAAATGATGTAATTTGATTGTTTTGTTTGTTCTTTTAAAATCTTCATTATAGTACTTCCCAATGGTATTAATGTACCGAATATCTATTACTCTAGGATTTATAAACCAAGTAGGCGAAGACTTGTACTTATTAGAAACATAATAAACTAGTTTGGTTCTAAAATTAATTTCTATTCTGTTCAAATATTTGAGCAGCAAATTTCTTAAATCCACATCTAAATAATATAAAGTTACAGCATTCGAAAATAATGTGCCATCTTTGAATATATGATCCGAATTTATCTCAAAAGGATTCCAATAAAACCCTAACCTATAATAACCAATATCAAGCAAAATCTCCTTAACTTTTTCAATTTCTAAGTCCAAAACCATTCCACGGTCCTGTAGCTTTAAAACCTGATCATCAACATTGGTCGCTATACCTGCCATTTTCTTTTTTTACAAAGTTTGCGTTTTTTAATAAGAATTAAAAGTCAAACTTATTCACAATAAAGTATAGTTTTGAACAACTCTGTCAATAGGTTAAATTATAAAAACATTTCAAACACAAGCAAAAAAAAACCAGAGCAAAGTCTGGGTTTATAGTGTTTTCTAGTTCAAAACTAAAAATCAAATATCGTTTTCTAAATCTATTTTCAATCCTTTGATTAATTCGGAGGGATCTATATTGAGAGCATGAGCAATTTTAAAAAATAAATTCATTGTCATACCTTGGTTTTTATCAAAAATTAAACGCAAGGTTTTCTCATCACAACCTACTTTTTTGGCAAATTGAAGCTTATTCCCATTATGCTGTTCCATAAAGAGAATACGAATTCTTTCGGTAAGGGTTTCCTTTATTTTATCTAATTCGCTTTGCACATAGCAAATAAACCCAACACAACTAAAATATTTCATTTTAACGTTCGGAGTTTTGTCCGAAATATTTATATTTGAAGAAAATCAATAATAAAATGCCCACATTACACTGGATCGGTAAAGACAAAATCATCAACCATCATCAAGATGTTCCTTACAAAGTCTTGAATCATCAATATGGTTTTTCAAACAAAGGAAAAACAGAAACACCAATCGACTCAGGCAACCTCATCATTAATGGTGACAACCTCGAAGCCCTAAAATCATTATTACCCAAATACGAAGGAAAAGTAAATTGTATTTACATAGACCCACCATACAATACAGGAAACGAAGGTTGGGTTTATAATGACAACACCAATTCACCACAAATCAAGAAATGGCTAGGTAAAGTTGTAGGTAAAGAAAGTGAAGATTTAACGCGCCACGACAAATGGTTGTGTATGATGTACCCACGATTGAAATTACTTCACAAACTTTTGGCAAAAGACGGGGTGATTTTTATTTCTATTGATGATCATGAGTTGTCACATCTTAAAATAATGATGGATGAAATATTTGGACCGTATAATTTTGTAGATTATTTCTGTTGGACAAAAACATCAACACCACCAAGTTTAGCTAATAAATCGAGGAAAACCGTAGAATATGTTTTATGTTTTGAAAAAAGAAAAACAAGCACAAAATATGTTGCTGAACTAGGAGACGGAGGAGACGCACCTTTATTAAATTCTGGAAATCCTTTGGCAAAAATAAAATTTAGAAGCGAAGATGTCTTTTTTAAAATGTCTGATGTAACATTTCCTGCAGGTCAATACGACAAGTGTTACCTTCATCAAAACATTACAATTAAGAATGGATATTCAAATATAGATTTTGAGCTGACAGGCACATTTAAATGGATCCAAAAAACTATAAATTTAGAAATCTCACAAGGAACAACATTTGTAATAAAATCAGATAAATTTTCGATGCGTTTTCTAAGAACAACGGATAGTTATAAAGCCCCTACAAATCTTTTAAAAGAAAAATACTTCACAACAACTTTGGATAAGAAAAATGAAGGAATTGAAACTAATGAAGGTGCAAAAAAAGACTTAGAAAACATATTTGGTAAATATATGTTTGACTATCCTAAACCTACTTCACTTGTTAGTTTCTTCATAAACTTAATAGAAAACCCAAACTCCATAATCCTAGACAGCTTTGCTGGCTCAGGCACAACAGCCCATGCCGTTTTAAACTTAAACAAACAAGATGGTGGCAACAGAAAATTCATTTTAATAGAAATGGAAAACTACGCAGAAACCATCACTGCCGAACGTGTTAAAAGAGTGATAAATGGCTATGGCGAAGACTCAAAAGCGGTTGAAGGAACAGGAGGTAATTTCGATTATTACACTTTAGGTGAACCCCTTTTTGACGACAACAATAATCTAAATGAAAACATACCAATCGAAAAAATCCAAGAATACGTTTGGTTCACAGAAACCCGCAGCGCATATTCCCCTCCATTGGAGGGGTGTCCGAAGGACGGGGTGGTTTTTCTTGGCAATCACAACGATACTGGCTATTATTTCATTTACGACAAAGATAATTTAACCACTCTAGACTACGATTCTCTAGCAGCCTACGTACAACAAAAAGCAGAGCGCTACATCATTTACGCAGACAACTGTTTATTGCCCGAAACGTTTTTGCGAGAAAAAAATATAGAGTTCAAAAAAATACCAAGAGACATAACACGGTTTTAACGAGCAACCCTTTCAGGGTTTAAAACCCTGAAAGGGTTAAAAAAACAAAATAAGAGTAAAAATCTTAAAGTCCTTGTGACTTTGTGGCAAATAAGTAAACCAATGGAATTAAAAACCTACCAAAAACAAGTCATTGACGACTTAGAAAATTATTTTGAGTATTTACAAAACCATAAAAAAGCCGATACGGCTTTCAATACGTTTTGGCAGGACAAAGTAGGCTATTATAATCCACTGACTGGCGAAGGAATGCGTCCGTACCAAAACACCGTACCAGGAGCAGTACATTTGAGTATAAAAGTTCCCACAGCAGGCGGAAAAACTTTTATAGCATGCAATGCGCTCAAAACCATTTTTGACGCCATGCCAGATACTAAAACACGTGCTGTGGTTTGGCTTGTGCCTTGGAGTAACCTATTGGACCAAACCGTACGTAATCTTTCCAACCCTGAACATCCCTACTGCCAAAAACTAAATTCACTTTTCAACAATAGATTTCAAGTTTTTGAAAAACGAGACTTGTTACAAGGCGCAAGTTTCAATCCATCTTCAGTACAAGAACAACTGAGCATTATGGTCATGAATTTTGCTTCGATACGAGCAAAAAACAAAGAAGACCGTAAAATAAACGAACAAAATTCGAACTTAGCCAACTTTCAAATAAATGAAAACGACATACTTGAAGGAACCGAAAAAGAAGCTTTAATTAATGTTATTCGCAGTTTAAACCCCATTTTGGTAGTTGATGAAAGTCACAATGCCGAAAGTGATTTGAGTGTTGAAATGTTAAACAACCTCAACCCAAGTTTTATTCTAGATTTGACAGCAACGCCCAAACAAAATGCCAACATTGTAAGTTTGGTTTCAGCCATTGAACTCAAAAAAGAGCACATGGTCAAATTGCCCGTTATTGTATATAACCATCAAAATATTGAAAGTGTCATCGAAAGTGCCTTGCATTTACAACACAAACTTGAAAACGAGGCTAAAATTTTGGAAAGCAATGGCGGAAAATACATTCGTCCAATTGTTTTGTTTCAAGCGCAATCAAAAGGAAAGGAAGACAACACCACTTATGACAAACTAAAAGCACAACTCATTTCCATTGGGATTCCTGACGACCACATAAAAATTAAAACTGCCAACAAAGATGAATTGAAAGGAATTGATTTGATGAGTCCTAATTGTCCTGTTCGCTATATCATTACAATCAACGCATTAAAAGAAGGTTGGGATTGCCCATTTGCTTACATACTTGCTTCATTAGCCGACAAATCATCAGAAGTTGATGTAACTCAAATTTTAGGTCGTGTTTTGCGTCAACCTTATGTGATGAAACATGATAGTACCATGCTAAATTTGTCGTATGTAATTACCGCTTCGGCAAAATTTCAAAATACGTTACAAAACATCATCAAGGGACTACAACAATCTGGTTTTAGCGAAAAAGACTATCGAGATAAGGATATCATGCCTGAATTAATAAAAGAAGAAGCTCAACAGGAAACCTTAGATAACTTTCTTTTTCCAGAACAAAGCAAAAAAACTGCTGACATTGAAAACGGTTTTGATGCTGAAAAAATAGTATTCAACCCGGAACAGATAAGCGCAACAAACGCAAGTGTTTTTGAAATGGAAGAAATGGCAATCTCTCAAAATGAGCAATTTCTAAAGCAAATTAAAAATCAAGACAATAGCGATTTCGCCTTAAAAACCTTTACAGAAGTGGGAATAAAAGTGAAACAATACAAAATGCGTGAAAATGTAGCGCAACAAGCCCAAAAAATCATCCTACCAAAATTTGTAATTGAAACACCCAAAAACGAATTTTTGCTAATGGATGACGGAGCAACGGCATTACTGGACAGAGTAAATCTTTTGAAAAATTTCAAACTATCAGACAAAGACATTCAAATTGCTTTTAAAAGCATTACATCTGATTTGTACAAAATAGACACCGAAGAAATAGGAAACGGCGAATATAAAATGTCTCCTTTTAAGATTGAAAACAATTCTGTTCAGGAGCAGATTACCAATTATATTTTGGCAAAACCCAAAGAAGGACAAATCAAAGATTTAGTTCACTTTGTAGTGAAACAAATTGACAAAATGCCACCAATTGCACATACCGAAATTAAAAAGTATGTTACAAGAATTTTGGAAAACATGTCGGCACAGGAATTAATAGACTTTAACCAATACAATTTATCGTATGCCGATTTGATTAAGAAAAAAATCAATGATTTGGCAGATACTTGTGCCGAGGAAGTTTTTAATGATTGGTTGGCTATAAACAAAATAAAAACAGAAACAGTTTGGAAATTTGAAACTGCTATCATACCATCTCGCATTGGAAACGATATTGGAAACTCCCTTTATGTTCATGAAGGAGATATGAATGGACTGGAACAGCAGTTCATTTTGGAGATTTCCAGTTTTTCGAATATTGCCTTTTGGCACCGTAATTTGGGAAGAGGAAAAGGCTTTGCTTTGAATGGTTACAAATCCAATCATTATCCAGACTTTATATTAGTGACCAAAAATAACAAAGTGATTATAGTCGAAACCAAAGGTTCTGACAGAGACAACTCTGATAGTGCTGCCAAATTACGATTAGGTAAAGCATGGTCTACTGCCTCGGGTAGCAACTATGTGTATATGATGGTATTTGACAAGAATGCCATTGATGGTGCTTATAATCTAGAAAAAGCAATTTCCTTAATTCAGCAGATGTAAAATTTAAATATATATACCAGTGAAAAAAGTTGTAAAAGGAGGCTGTTAGCGGTAAACCCCTTGAAAAACTGAAAATTGATGTGCAACTTTACTGAGACGCTTTCAGCGTGACAACTGTTTCGAGTATTGGTCGCCAAAAACCATGGCTAAACAGAATAGGGAAGAAACAAAAAAACCTAGAGCAAAGTCTGGGTTTATAGTATTTTCTAGTTCAAAACAAAAAATAAAATATCGTTTTCTAAATCTATTTTTAATCCTTTGATTAATTTGGAGGGATCAATTATTGACTGCAGATGCAATTTTAATATCAAAACCGCATTAGGGATAGAAGCGGTATCCTTTGATGAAATGAAATGGAATCAAAGATATAGCGGATAGCCCGACCGTAGGGAATGCCCAAATCATACGACGCAAATTTGAGAAAAATTGAACACAGACGAAATAAAAAAATCCCATTTCTCTCGAAACGGGATTCTAGTGTATTACATCTTACTGATTATCTCTTCAACAACTCCGATTTTCCATGAAATCCATTCATGATTACTTTTGGAGAGTTGTACAAGTACAGTTTTGAATTACCTTCTAGAAAAATGGCGATTTCTTTGGAACAGTTTAAGGTTGCTTGTGAGCCATCTTGCTGCTTGACATCAGCAGTACGGGTCATTAATTTTTCAGCTTTCAAAACAGGCTTACCTACAAGGCTCAATCTTAAATTCTCGGCGTCACCACTAACCGTCAGCTCCGCACTTTTATACAATTGCAAATCCAAAGAAGCTGTTTTTAGTATTAATTCAGCATCTACCTTATCATTCAAAATCATTTTAACCGACTCTCCTTGTAAATTTAATTCGCCATCAGCACTATTGCTCAAGCTAAAATTGATATTTTTCGCATTGATATTTAATTTCATTTTCGAATCATCTTTACCCATAATATCAAAATCCTCTGCAACTACTAGCGATCCTAATTGTTTCAAAACAGCATCATCATACAATTTGATTGCATGTATTTTGGCCACATTCAATATAATTTCGATTCGCTTGCTTGAAGTAATTTTGGCAGAAGTCCCAATTCTCAGGACACTATCAACCACTTCAAATTTGATGACATCGTGTAGATTCGAATCGGCTTTCAAAAAATAATTACTACTTGAGTTTCCAGCCGTAAAAGTTATTTTTAAATCGTCATGCACCTCGACAGTATCAAATCCACCTAGATCATAGGTCTTTTCAACTACAATTTTATCTCCTTTGATTTTTACTTTTTTTTGTGCTTGTAACGAAGCTACAAATGTTAATAAAAACAGTGTTAGTAGTGTTTTTTTCATAATGTTAGTTTTTAAATTATTAGTTTTAATATTCATAATTACTCCTTAACTTCAACTGTATTTTCAACGATTTGAAGAATTGGAATAATTACTTTTCCTGTTACAGTTTTCAGTGTCATACTGATGTTTTCAATAGCAACTATTTCGCCTTCTTGACCATTGACCTTAATATATTCGCCAACGGTATAGTTTTTTCTAGCATAAAATGTGAGGAGCAAATTGGTGATTACATCTTTCGATCCTAGTCCAAAAGCCAAGACAAAAGTGAGTAAAAAAGCACCCAAAATAATAGTCACATTGTTGGTGATGATGGTAGTGTCAACGCCTGCTTGATTGAGCGCAGTGATGGTCACCAAAATTGCAATACCATAAAAAGCCATGCTACTGATCACTTTTCCTCCGCTCATGCTGAGTGAAGTAAACAAGCCAGAAATTGCTTTTCGAACAAAATTGGCAATATAAACGCCGATCATAAACAAGGCCAACGCACTAAATAATTTTGGCAAGTAACGCAATAGATTACTGATTTCGACAGAGATTATTGTCCACTGCATGACATCGGCAGCGATAATCATGAACACCAAAATTAAAATCCAGCGCACAAAACCAATAATTATCTCAGAAATATTGATCTTATACTCTGATTTTCCGAACAAATCTGATTCATTTATTTTTTCGCCTACTTTATCAATACTCGATACAGCAAGGGCTTTTCTTAGAATAAAAATTAATCCTTTTGAAATTGCCCAACCTATTACCAACACAAGAATGGCATAAATAAAGCTAATCAATCCCTCGCCAATTTTAAAGAAGAGCGTATTAATCGTGTTTAACGTATCGGATTGTAATTGATCTAAAACTTCCATATTCTTATTATTTTGTGTCGTTGTTATTTTTAGATTTCGTTTTAAACATACCCTCAATGGTTGAAGCGTAGTTTGACGAAAACAAGCTAGTCACTTCCAAAATGAATTTAACGGTATTTACGTCGTCCATCACTTTTTTCTTCAAGTCGTGCGGTACTTCTTGCTGAGGAAGACCTATTTTTTTGAAAGGATTTTCATTTTCCATCATACATCTATTTTATTATACAATTCGGCTATTTTTGTTTTGGCTCTCGAGAGGCGCATTTTTACGGCGCTTTCTGATAGTTCCAACACCTCTTGAAGTTCTTTGATCGAAGCTTCGTCTTGGTATTTCATTTGCAATATCATTCGGTCCTCGGGCGGAATTAATGTCAGTGCTTTTTCAAGTTTATCCACTTGCATTTGCGACAGGCTGTAATCACTAACTTCGATAGCGACATCATATTGCTCTTCTATTTGGTTCGAATGAGAGGCCATTTGTCGTTCTTTATCGCGACTCAAATAATTGACACAAAAATTATAGGTAACAGAATACAACCAAGTAGAAAATTTAGAATTCCCTTTGAAGGTGGCGATTTTGACAAAAACATGCAAAAACACATCTTGAGTCAAATCTTTGGCTTCATCAACCGAACGCACAAAGCCATAACATTTATTATACACCAAATGTTCGTATCGATCGTACAGCACTCCAAAAAGTACGGTATCATTTGTTTTCCCTATTTTTGAAGCTAATTCTTCATCAAGAATGCCATCGTAATTTTTGACCATACACCTTCTTTACATCTTTTAACCAAAAAAGCACTTTTACTACACTAAATAAAGGTTTTAGTCTCGTACGTCAAAGCTCACTTCTACTCTACGTGCTGCTGCAGCGTCTACGCTTGTAGCATCTACACCATGATATTCAGACGAAATTCTATTTGCAGGAACTCCTTCTTGTATCAAATATTGTTTAACAGCATCGTTTCGTAACATAGACAATTTGGTATTGTAGGCTACATTACCCGATTTACTAGCATAACCATCAAGAAAAACTTGTAAACTTGGGTTCAAAGTCAAATCATCTAATAGTTGGTGTAAGCGAAGTGCATCTGTACCACTAATTTTGGCTGAATTATTATCGAAATAAACCTTGGCTTGTATTTTGGCAAATTTTTCTTTTAGCAATTGCACAGCGGTAATAGTTGTAATTGCTGGTGCAATAATTGTGCTTGTTGTTGGGGTTGCCGTTGTATCAGTAAGGACAACCAAACTTTCTACAGGCGCTACAGTGACCACCTCTTTTGGTTGCGCTTTTGGCTGTACCACAACAGCTACAGCAGCAGGAACCGCAACTGTATTAACTGTTTGCAAAGTCAACAGCCGCTCTTGATTGCGTAATATAGCATCGTATTTGGAATTTAAGTCACTTAACTGACGCTCATAATTACGACTGTCTTCGCTTACCAAAGCTGGTTTTTGGTACGCGCTGTTAGCATTGTAGACCGTATCTCGGGTTACCACTGTTTTTAATGTAGACAAATATACTGTATCACGCACTACAGCACGTTTTGAAACAGTATCTATTTTTGACCTCAAAGATGCTAAGTCATTTTCTAGCACACGCATACGTTGCATCACGCTATCGTTGGCAACTGTTTTTGATGCCAACAAAATTTGTGATGTTACTGCTTGTTTATCAAGTGTACTATTGTCTTGTTTTTTAAATTTTTGTAAAATCGAAATCAAATGTGCTTTTGATATTACGATTTCGCCTTCTTGTTGTGTTTGCCCATAAAAAGTAGAACAAACTAGAAATAAGATAAAAGATATTTTTGTTTTCATAAATAGTAATTTTAAAATTTTAATCGAAAGCGACTCGTCCTTAAGCAACATTCTTTTCGAATAACAAACTTACTGTGTAAGTCCGGAATTATTGGTCAAAGTAACAAAAGTAAAACGTATGACTTACATTATAAGGTATGTATTTTTTATCAAAACGCAGTTCTATTTGCGGTACTTATCATTAAGACACATCAAAAAGCAAAAAGTCACCAACTTTTTTATTAAAGTCCGTTTTTTTTTGTCGTGAAAAACATATTAGGGTGATTATTATTAGATATAAGTAGATTTGATATGTTTTTTTTCCCGTAAACAATTAAAATCTATGTCCTCTTTATAATCACAGACCAAAAAATGAATCTTAATAAAGTTTTTTTTTAAATAAATGTGACCTATCGTTTTTTTGTGTGTCTTAACTATAAATCATTTAAATATTCACGACATGAAAAAAATAACTTTAGTAGCATTAGCAATACTCTCACTAAGTTCTTGCGTTAAAAAACAAGATGGCGATAATCCAGAAATTAAAAAAGAAATAGTTCAAACCAACTCTGAATTAAACAAAACACTAGCTGAGCAAGAAGAAGTAAAACAAGAAATTGTAGCACTATCTAGAAAAAAAGATTCGTTACTGAATGTTTTAAACGGTACTAAAGAATCTATGTCAAGAATGAACGAATCAAAACTTGACAAAGGAATACAAGGTGTAAACTTAAAATTAAACGAGCTTAAAGGTCAAAAAGAAAACATTGAAGAGCAAGTTGCTTTACAACAGAAAGAAATGGACTTGGCTACCAAAAAAATTGATTTGCTAAATCAAGAAAAATTAGTTTATGATGCGCAACACAAAGCACTATATGACAAAGGTGCAGCTCCAAAAGATTTTGCAAAAGTAGATACTTTACTAGGCGAAATAAACGGAAAAATCAATGCTCAAAAAAGAAAAGTAAAGTCATTGACAAGAAACATTTCTGATGTTCAAGAACAAGTACTTTCAATTGACGGTCAACGTGACTTTTTGAGCAAGAAAATAAGAGAAGATTATAATGCTCAAGACATTTTTGGTGAATTTGCAAAAGAGGAAGAGTCTAAAATTACAGATCAAATTACTCAAATAGATGCTCAAATATCTAAACTAACTGGTAATGTTAACAATATCAACTCATCTGTAGCATCATTAAGCGATAGCATCTCTGCAAAAACAGAACAACACGATTTAAATTCTCAAAATCAAGCAGATGCAAACAAAACTCAAAATAGATTGTACTATGCTCTAATAGCAGTAGGAATCGTTATTATACTGTTTGCAGTATTTTACATCATCGGAAAAAGAAAAAAACAACAAAATAAAACTAAATAATCATGGCAACTAAAAAAAATTCAGATAAAAATACAACTTCAGCATTCGATACACTTAAAAATTTTATTGGAAATGTTACCGATAATGTAATCGAGGGAACAGCTGTTGTGACTGACAAAATAAAAGACTCTAGCGCTAAAGCGTATGTAGCAAGTACCGAATTGGTAGAAGATGCAAACCAACGCATTCACTCCTATACGGATAAAATTTCGCTTCAAAAAGAAGAGAAATCCATCATTGAGAGACAAAAAGAAATCACTGCAGATTTTGGTGAAAGAACTATCAATCAATACATCAAAACAGATACCTTGCACAAACCATTCTTGACTACTGCTGAGATGACAGAACTAGTTGAAGAATACAAAGGGAACAAAAAGAACCTAAATTCAATTACCAAAAAATTAAAAAAATTAAACAGCTAGATCATGAGAAATATACTTTTAATGGGTTTTATAATCCTAAATGTTTTTTTGTGCGTCCTTAATTTCGAAATTTATCAAACACCACAAGATATTGATCTTGGATTCGGTATCTTTACTACATTCCCGCTAGCTATTGTAACGGCGATTGGACTAGTTTTTTGTTTGATCTTTTTCCTTATTGACAAAAACAAACAAATGAAAAACGAAGCAATTATCGAGACATTAAAAAATGAAGTTGCAATTAGCAAAAAGGACCTCGAAATTGTTACTCTTAAAATGAATTCTTTGCCATCAGAGCCACAAGCGGTGATTGCAGAAGAAATCAACTAAAAAAACAAAAATGAAAAAAACAATACACATACTATTATTATCCCTTTCTACCTTAGGATTTGCACAAGTAAAAGACATAAGCTTCACCGCTTCACCTTTTGTAGATTATACCTTTTATGACAAACATTCAGGACTAGAAAATGCCACCTCTGTTGGAGGGAAAATTGGATTTGGGTTTGGAGAATATGTAGAAATACGTGCCGTTTATTTACAATCACTAGGACTACAGACCAACTTCTCTCATTATGGACTAGCAGGATACAACGACGCACAGTTTCAATCCCAAAACATCACCTTAACTCGTTGGGGAGGTGAATTTAAAACCAACTTGGGTAGAGGCCGTTTTATTCCGTACTTGACATTAGGATCTGGTGTGCAAAACATCGAGATCAAAGACGGAGCAGATTTTGACCAAATTTATACTAGTGTAGGTTTAGGTTTCAAAACTAAATTAACCGACCGAATTGTATTTACTGTTGAAGGGAAGTACAACAGATACAATTTTAATGCAGGTGAAAATTTGCTTACAGAACAAAATAAAACTGCTTTTGGTGCCACCAATGCAGATTTTGAAACCAAAGCATTAACCAACTGGTCTGCACAAGCCTCTTTACAATTTTACTTGGGAGGAAGAAAACCAGGTACTTTGAGTGAATTAGACAAAGCGTATTACAGTAAATTTAGTAACGGTTTCAAAGGTATTCAGTGGATTATTGAACCGAGTATCAACTATATCAAATTTGACGACAAATCACTTTTCAAAGACACCTATTTAATGGGATTGTATGCTGGATTTGATTTTAACCAATACACTGGTATTCGTGCTTTTTACCTTCAATCAACAGAAAACGAACAAATTTCGACCTCGTTTGACCACCTTTCTATGTATGGTCTGGAGTTTAGAGCAAGATTGAATGATGGAAATGGAGTTACACCATACTTAATTCTTGGTGGGGGTGTATTGAATACTCAAAGTAACTATTTAGGAAAAACAAATACGCCAGTAGATAGCGAGGAGTTTGCCTCTGCAGGTTTAGGATTGAATATTCCTTTGAGCAAGCACATTTTGATTACAGGTGGTGCTAGAGGTATGATTACTTCTGGAGCAAATGTTGCCAATTTAACTAGTCCCGATAACTTGCAAACCCACATTATGTACAACGCTGGAATCAAATTAAGTTTTGGTGGTAAAAAAGCAAATCCAAATGAGGTTTATAATACACAGTTAAATGAACAATTGGATATCAAAGATAAAGAAACACAAGTTTACATAGATGAGAAAATAGCTCAAAACAATGCAGACAATACAGATAAAATAGCAACGTTAAAACAAGAATACCAAGATAAACTATATACACTTGAAAAAGACTTAGAAAAAGCAAATGCCAATAACGATATTGACAAAGCAGTAGTTATCTTGGAACAAAAGAAAAATGCTCAAAATGCACTGGAACAAGTTGCACAAATTGAGAAAAAAGCAAATAAAAATCAAGAAATACAACAATTAAAAGCAATTACTACCAATAATGAAACTGCCAAAACAATAACAAAAGATAACGTTGTTGCTGTTCCTGTAATAAAAACAGTTACAGATAGCGTAACCACAAAAGCTATTGTAACTCCTGAGGCTGCTGTTGCACCAACTATTGTTGTAACAAAAGACAGCACTACTACGAAAGTGTTCGCTCCAAAAGCTGCTGTATCTAATGTGCCAGCTAGCACCAATACACAAGTTGTAGAATATATTAAATTATCGCCAGCAGAATTAGAGAGTTTGATTGACAAAGTAATGGAAACCAACAAAACTAATTATAATAACGCTCTTGAAAATGAAAAACTCAAAAAAAGAGTTGAAACGATTGAAAAAGCATTATTGGATAAATCGAAACCAACGGGTACAAAAAAATAACATATAAATCCTTTACGTATTAAGGTAAAATGGAGTATAATTTTTCAAATTATACTCCATTTTTTAGTTAACTTTATAAAAAACAAACAACATGAAATATCAAGTTACCATAGACAATATTCAAACGATTGATGAGCTAAACACGTACTGGACTCTTGAGGATTATGTAAACCTTCTAGGTCTATATGGGTTTCCGGATGCTAAGAGTAGAGATATAGCAGAATTGCGCGAATTATTATTCATGGCCATTAGCGATTATGAGCCCAATGAAGCAGCTGTTATCATCTTGACCTATAAATTATCGGAAGAATTATCGGAAGGTCAAATTGACCAAATATCAAATGATATGCTATTGGATAAGGTTTGTGAGGAGTATCCCGTAATTAAGCTTCACGCACGTTTGTTTCATTGCAACCAAATGTTGCACCATGCTTTCAACGGAAAATTCCCAAATGCCAAAGCTGTAATTTTAAAGTTCAAAATTATTTCAGAAGAAAATATACCTTTGACAAATGCACAACTATTGAAAACATTAAACAATGGGTTGTCAGACAACAACCTCATCAAAAGATTGTTTGACGAACCTATGACCACTGCAGCTGAATTTCCTGATGCTGATGGAATTGTTTGGGAAATAAAAACAGAGGACAATCAAAACTATGAAATGATTACCTCTGAATATTGGTTGGATCGCACCGATTTGATTGCTTCTGAATTTGAAGGAGAAGTAATTGAAGAAGCTTAATAATACCTAAGGATTCTACTTGGATTCCTTCTATTCAGCCACTGCTTACATTTTTTTTATACTAACATGAAATTAATTGTAACTCGTGGCTGATTTTTTTTGGATAGATATTAATACAAATAAATCATGTAGACGAACGGGATTTGCATTAGGGATGGGAGCAATTGTCTGAGCTCTTATTGTGTAGCGAAGTGGAACAATAAAGCGAGTGTGTACAGCCCGACCGAAGGTAATGCCCAAATTATTCCTAATGAATTTTTTCTTTAAACAAATAAATTTGATGTACCACCGAAAACTAAAACTTAGCATCTGTAAATTGGGTTGTAATGAATCATCATTTTGAACCGGATTAAAATAAAAAAAATATTTATTTGTTTTTTTGTAACATTATCGCTCCTCGACACGTATAACTACTGTACCCAATAAAATTTGAGGAGATAAACAAATGAGACAACTAAAAATTACCAAACAGGTTACCAATCGTGAGACCGCATCATTAGATAAATATTTACAAGAAATAGGTAAAGTTGATCTTATTACTGCTGACGAAGAAGTAGAATTGGCACAAAAGATTAAAGCTGGAGACCAACAAGCACTTGAGAAATTAACTAAAGCGAACTTACGTTTTGTAGTTTCGGTAGCGAAACAGTATCAAAATCAAGGCTTAACACTTCCCGATTTGATTAATGAAGGAAACTTAGGTTTGATCAAAGCAGCACAACGTTTTGATGAAACACGTGGTTTTAAATTCATCTCATATGCGGTATGGTGGATTCGTCAATCGATTCTACAAGCTTTGGCAGAACAATCTCGTATCGTTCGTTTGCCATTGAATAAAATTGGTTCTATCAATAAAATTAACAAAATGTACGCTTTATTAGAGCAATCTAATGAACGTCCACCTTCTGCTGAGGAAATTGCTAAGGAACTTGACATGACGGTAAATGATGTAAAAGAGTCTATGAAAAACTCTGGTCGTCACTTATCAATGGATGCACCTCTTGTTGAAGGTGAAGACTCTAACCTTTATGACGTATTGCGTTCTGGAGAGTCTCCAAATCCTGACAGAGAATTAATCCACGAATCTTTGCGTACTGAAATTGAACGTTCTCTTGAAACATTGACTCCACGTGAGGCTGATGTAGTTCGTTTGTATTTTGGCCTTGGTGATCAACACCCTATGACACTAGAAGAAATTGGTGAAACATTTGACCTTACTCGTGAGCGTGTACGTCAAATTAAAGAAAAAGCGATTCGCAGATTGAAGCATACTTCTAGAAGTAAAATCTTGAAAACATACTTAGGATAATCTTCGCATTACTCCTTCTTAAAACTCCAGTTAATCACTGGAGTTTTTTTTTGTAACTTTGCAAAAAAAATCACTATACACAACTATAATGAAAAATACACTTATTGCACCTTCCGTTTTAGCAGCTGACTTTGCCAATCTTGAGCGCGACATCAAAATGATCAATACTAGTGAAGCCGATTGGTTTCACATTGACATCATGGATGGTGTTTTTGTTCCAAATATTTCTTTTGGAATGCCAGTTCTTGAAGCAATCAAAAGACATGCTACCAAAACAATCGACGTTCACTTAATGATTGTTGATCCAGACAGATACATCTCTACTTTCAAAAAACTTGGAGCAGATGTCCTTACAGTACATTACGAGGCTTGCACACATTTGCACAGAACACTACAAGCGATCAAAGCTGAAGGAATGCAAGCAGGTGTTGCACTTAACCCACATACGAGCATAGATTTGCTTGAAGATGTAATCAACGACATTGACTTGGTTTGTATTATGAGTGTAAATCCAGGTTTTGGAGGGCAATCTTTTATAGAAAACACCTATGCTAAAGTAGCTAAACTAAAAGCATTGATTGAGAAAAAAGGTGCTTCGACTATTATCGAAATAGATGGAGGAGTAACCAATAAAAACGCCAAACAATTGGTAGAAGCAGGTGCTGATGTGCTTGTCGCAGGTAGTTACGTTTTTGGCGCACAAGACCCAATTGCAACTGTAGCAGGTCTTAAGGAAATGACTTGTTTCTAAAATATCAAAAATCCCAATCTTTACCGATTGGGATTTTTTATTCCTATTTATATTTCTTCATATTGGGCTAGCAAATACTTTAATAAATCGGTGCTGGTCAATATCCCTACTAAAGTATCTTGGTCACATATAGGTAAGGCATGAAAATCTTTTTCAACCAAAATTTGTGCTGCCTCTTTTATTGTTGTGTATGGCTTAATCGTAATCACATTTTTGGTCATTACTTGCTGAATGGTAAACATATTGTACACTACAGATGATAAATCAACATCGGCCTCGTCGTCAGATTCCGTACAACAAACCCGCAACATATCATTCAAACTCAACATCCCCACAATTCTATTATTGCTCATCACAGGAATATGTTTAATTCCGTTTTCTCTAAACAATACCTCGGCTTTGGTTAATTCATCTGTAAGATTCAGCTTGATGATATTTTTTATCATAATTGATGATACTGGAACTTGGTTTTTCATGATTAATCTCTTATTTATTAGAAAATAGTAACTGAAAATAATGACTTAAGTAAATTTACGATTATAAAACAACATAAAAAAGAAAAACCACTGAAGACTAAATGCCTAAAAATCATATGTTTTAGCATTTAAGACATATGAAACAAATTAACAGTTATAAACAGATAACTTAGCTTGATAATTTAAAAAAACTTTTCACCTTTTATAATTATCACCTATGAAACACCTTTACCTTTATTTATCTTTCCTATTCTTATCTTTTTCCTGTTGGAGCCAAACCATTCTTTTTAAAAGTGGATTTGAAGGTGATCTTGCGACCGAATGGGGAGCCAATACAAATATTGGAACCATGCCAAAATTTGAAGTAAATTCTATCGCTAAGCGAATAGGAAAAAACGGCTTTGAAATGGAGTTTAATTCAGCTTCACAAAAGGGAAATTTAGAAACTCCCAGAAATATAAGTTGGGAAAACGGGATAAGTTATCGCATTACATTTTATTACAAAGCAATAACCACAATTGAAAACACCGATAGTAATATCAAAATTTTCGCCAACAATGGGGCAACAAAACTATCGCAAATAAATTTCCCCCTCACTTCAATGAGCTGGACAAAATACACCAGCGACTTCACCGCTACTGTCAATGATAATACTGGCTCTGTATTTTTCTCCATTAGACCTAACACAACAAATACTGGAAAGATCTATTTTGACGACATTCAAATCGAAAAAATCCCTCCTATTTCCACCTTTTTTACAGATATAAAAACCAAAGATATCGTCTCTGATTCTTCCATTAAATGGATTCAATTTGGACCTGGAATGAGTGGAAATAACACATCCTTTTATACACATCCTACAGATAGCAATACGCATTTTACTTCACCAAATATGGGGAATTCTTATCGCTCAACAGACAGAGGTTTCACCTACGAAACCATCATGAACGAAGACGCTGCGGCATGGGATAGCGGTACGAGAGGACCAGTTGAAACTTATTCCATTGATTTTTCGCGTTCCAACGAAAATTTTGGATTTTCGACAGGAAAACGTTTAGGCGATTTATTCCAAACATCTGATAAAGGAAAATCATGGACACGAGTACTTTCTGTCCAAGGACAAGCCGGAAAC
Organism: Flavobacterium psychraerolatum; assembly: GCF_025960985.1. GTDB lineage: Bacteria > Bacteroidota > Bacteroidia > Flavobacteriales > Flavobacteriaceae > Flavobacterium. The sequence goes on from NZ_JAOQMX010000013.1 coordinate 72,248, forward strand.
GCTTATCTTGCTTGTGTAGCAGTTGACCCTCAAAATGAAAACATTTGGTACTTAGGTGCTGGACGTATGCGTGATTACGGCAGAGTAGATTTTCCTCTTTCGCAGCCCAACGGATCGTATATCCATAGTAACAGTCAAGGAAAAATATGGAAAACCACAGATAAAGGCGCTAACTGGACTTTGGTTAATTCAGGTTTACACCCAAATGCAGAAATTGAAACCATATATACAGACCCTACAGACTCAAATATAATTTATGCGGGTACCAATTACGGCTTTTACAAAAGTACCAACGGAGGAACAACCTGGGCATTAAAATCAAATGGAATTACTAATAATGTAATTCGTTCCCTTAGTATGTATTACAACCCTAGCTTAACTGGCACTCAAGTTACTCTTTATGCATTGAGTAACATTATGTGGAAAGCAGACGGAAGCACACTAACTGATGACACTGGAGGGATTTACAAAAGCACTGACAAAGGAGAATCATGGACAAACATTAGCGGCAATCTAGCCTTAGACATGACACAATTCAGTAGCAATACAGGGGTGGTAAAATCATATTATAATACTGTTGCATTTTATTATGGAATACCATACGACGAAGCTGTATCTCTATACCCAAATATGCCTTCCAAAATTACCCAACGTTTCAATCAAATTACAGTAGACCCAAAAAATCCTGACAATATTTACTTGGTCAACAACTACTCCAACGCCTCTGGAAATAATTTCAAGCCTGGACAGTTATGGAGAACAACAAATGGAGGTTCCAAATGGTTTGTAACGCTTAGAAATGGTGAAAATTGGAACTCAGGAAGCCCAGACTTAACTTATTGGACAAATCGAGAAAACCCTTTGAACACAAATATTCAGATCAAATACAAACATGATTGGGTAAATCGTGATGATTACGAGCAGAAATCATGTAATTTCATTCAGTTTAATGCTGATGGAACCGTATTATATACTCAAATGGCAAAAATTGGTTTTGTTTCCTATGACAATGGTGATAGTTGGCAAGATATAGATGATATTGAATCCTCACCCAATAGCGAAAGCTATGTTGGAGCAGGAAATAGCAATGTACCAGGTCATGGTTTTTACCAAAGTGAAAATACCCCAAATAAAGTTCTTTGTCCATCGGGTGAAAACAGTTTATGGATCACCAATTCTGAAGGTTCACTGGTTCGTCCCAATGCTCAAGGTGCTTCAGTACGCAACTTAACATCAGGTGAACACTCTGTAAGCTCTGTAGCAATAGACCCTACGAATCCAAATATTTGGTTTGCGACTTTCTTCCGTCAAGACAGAAGAGGACAATTACTAAAATCTGTAGACAATGGTATCACATGGGCAACCGTAGGTACACCTGTACCTTTGCCTTGGCCTGTTAACACTGCAGGAGGTGATCAATCTGTACACCAAATGTGTTTATTGATAGATAAAAACAACACCAACAACATGTATTTTTGTGTCCCAAGGTCATCGCTCAAATTAGAGTGGGTTGGCGACTCTGTAACAGGCTGGGGAATACACAAATCTTCAGATGGTGGTGTAACTTGGTCAGACAGCAATAGCGGCCTGCCTTCTTCTCTAGACGTAGCTCGAATAGCTTTGGATCCGAATGACAACAACATTCTATATGCTGCAGTGATTGGCACAGGTGGAGGTTTATACAAATCTATTGATAATGCAAATAATTGGACAAAAGTAAGCTCCACCACAGATATTTCTGGAACTTCTGGCATCAATGATATTCATTTTGACAAAGATGGAAAATCATATATTACCGCTGGTTTTGACAATGTAGCAGCAAATGGTGGTGGTTTATGGGTAAGCGATGACAATATGCAAAATTGGACAAAACTTTTTGATTATCCATGGACCAATCGTGTGGAAGTAGCAAAATATGACACCCGAACAATATTGGTCTCTACTTTACCGAACAATACCATTGGAATGATTAATGGAGGTACTTACCTTTCTAAAGACTCTGGAGAAACCTGGATAAAATTTAACAAAGGAAATGGACAATCCGACAGAATAAACGATATCGCAATTGACTACAATACACCCGGCAAATATTATGCTTCTACAAGAGGAAGCGGGTGGTATGCAGCTGTCGATTCAAGTCCAAACTTAAAAATAAAACCGAATAAAGTATCCACTGTAAGTGCTATAGTATATCCAAATCCTGCAAGAGATCATATAAAAATTGTTGCAACACTTGATTTTCAAGAAATAAAAATTTACGCATTGAATGGTTCACTTGTTAAACAATATGACAAAAAAGAATCCAATGAATATTCTATTTCAAATTTACCAGCAGGTACATATCTCTATATCATCAAGAATGAAACAGAGGTATATAAAGGAAAATTTATCAAACTATAATTCAAAACATAGCAAGGCTAACTCTCAAGGTTAGCCTTTTTGATTCGGTTTATTCAGGCGCTATTTCCCTGCTATCATTCCAAACGAAGTTCGTTGAACGCCAAAAAAAGCAGTAAATAGTATAGTGAACTAATCTTTTATTTACTACAAAAAAGCCAAAAAAAGGATTTTCCTTTCTATTTGGGCTATATCATTTGTTCCTAATTTAGAATAAGATTTTTTTTCAATATAAATTAATACACTTAACCTATAGCTTACGTCTTAGTTATTCAACTCTTACTTAATCTCTTCACTTACACGAATGATCCTATGCATATAACCGTGACCAAGACCTCACGAACCTATTATAAAATCAAAATTCAGCTGCTTTATTAATGAATTCAATTTTAATATAGAATAATATTCATTCACTTCTATCCGAAAGCAGATTCTACCGCTCCACCATCTATTCTAATATTACTTCCGTTGATGTAGCTCGCTTGTTCTGAACATAAAAAAGCAACTACCGAAGCTACTTCTTCTGGTTTCCCTCGTCTTTGCATAGCAATATGTGGACGTTCATTTTTCACAAACCATTTAACCGCATCTTCAACACTACAATCTCTCTCCTTCGCTAGTTCTTCCATCATTGCATCTGTCATAGGAGTTTCAATATAAGCCGGAGACACACAATTGAATAATATATTTTCTTTTGAATACGATCTTGACAAACACTTAGAAAGATTTATAATCGCAGCTTTACAAGCATTGTATAGGCTTTCTTCAACATAGGGCTGAAAAGCATTTTCAGATGAAACTAAAATCATTCTCCCCCACTTTAATTTTTGCATTTGTGGAATAAAAGCTCTTGCAATTCTCACAGACCCTAACAAATCAATATCAATTGTTTTCATCCAATCGTCATCTGTTAAACTTAAAAAATCACCCGCCGTACCTCTAGCACCCGCAGAATGAAAGATAATGTGGGCTCCACCATAGTCCTTATCAATTTTTGCTGCTAAAGCTAGTACTTCATCATTATTTGATAAATCAGCAGCTATTCCAACTACTGAAGCGCCATTTTTTGCTTCTTTTTCAACTTCTGTTACAGCATCGGATAAATCTTTACCTTCTTTCCTATCTGATAAAATTATGTTTACTCCTTCTCTCGCCAAAAATTTTGCTGTTTCTCTTCCTATCCCCGAATCTCCTCCAGTTATTAAGGCTGTTTTCCCTTTAATATTTAAATCCATTTTTTTATCTTTTAATTATGCAGTCATAAACTCTAAGGCGTCTAGAACTGAAAATTCCAACTCATGCAACTCCCTAAAGTACCCTTACTTTATCCTGCCTATATCATTCAAATGTAAATCTACAGCAATTAAAAAGTGATTTAGAACGCAATACATTTTTATTTTAACTTAAATGACTTGTGTTCATTTATTTTTTTGAGTTATTTTTTTATTTATTAGAAGCACTACCCTTCAAATAATTAGCGTTATTTTGATTTAAAAATTAATTACTATGAACGTATCAAACAACTATAGTTATACAGATGTTGGACAAGGAGATGCTACGATAGTTTTTGTCCATTATTTTGGAGGAGATGCAGGTAGTTGGTCTTGGCTAATCGATTATTTAAAAAGCGACTTTCGTTGTGTAGCGCTAAATTTGCCTGGCTTCGGCAATTCAGAATCTTTAGAGTATCCATCTATACCCTCATACAGTATTTACATCGCTAACTTTATTGAAGCTTTGGAATTAGAAAACTATTATCTATGCGGCCATTCTATGGGAGGCAAATTGGTATTGTATGTAAACACTCTTCTAAAAAAGAACCTACCAAAAAAAATCATTTTGATTGCTCCCTCTCCTCCTACTACTGAAAACATGTCTCAAAAAGAAAAAGAACGCATGCTTGATCATCCTAATAGGGTTGAAGCTATAACTACTGTAAACAACGCCATCAAAAAAGAGCTCGCCTATGACAGATTTGAATATGCGGTAGAAACACAGTTGAAAATTGAAGAAGGCGCATGGAAATGGTGGATTAACGATGGAATCAATGAATCTATAGCCGATAGAATTAGTGACAGCTCTACTCCTGTACTACTCATTTATTCAACTGATGATCCTATTATTAAGGTGCATGACATAAACAAAGAGGTACTTCCTTATTTAAAAAATGCAAAAACTGTCGCTTTATCCGGCATAGGGCATTTAATTCCGATGGAGTCTCCAGAAGAACTGGCAGTACTATTTAGAGATAAGTTAATATAATTAAGGGCTAAATAGTAAATACAAAATACGCAAACCATATAAATAAAGAATTTACGTTTATATAAGTGACCACGAAAGGGTTCGAATCTGCAATCCTCAGAGTCGAAATCTGATATTCTCTGCCGACAGGTAGGTTTAGGCTAGGGCTTCTGTTTTTATAAGAACATTTATTATAAAAAAATATTAATTTTCTTAACCCTATAAAACATAAAAACTAAGTAATAAAGCTTGTTCTTGTGTTTTGCCTAATTACTCAACACTGGTAAGATACCTGCACTAATGATTATCTACAAGCCTGCGCCATCAGGTTATTTTAGTCATTTAGTTTTTCTTTAGTTACTTGAAGAGTATAGGCATAACACATCGAACTAATTAATCCAAATATACCAATCTGACCATTTTGGATAGTGTTCTCAAATTAAAATTATCGGCAGTGCAATAGAGTGGCATGAAAGACAGTTCACAAAAACTAAAAGCAGATTAGATTTGAACCGCACTTTGTGAAATAATTGAATAAAAAGTTAATGGTATCAAATAAATTTTAAAATGAGTTTTAAATGGTTGAAATATTAGCAGGATAATATCTGCTAAGAATATGAAAGTCTATAAAGGCATGGAACATCATTTAGGCAAAGTAGTGGACTAGGTTAAAAATCAATTAATGATTTACAATTAACCTCTAATCTTGTAAGTTAATGGAAGACAATAGTAACGCAATTCCTTCTTCATCAATAACATAATCTGGATCTAAATTATTAATAGCAGAATTGGGCATAAATGGCATATCTGCACTATCAGGATCTTGTACTGCTACTTTTCCACCTAATTTTTGAATAGCTTTTAAGCCTAACATACCATCACTATTGCTACCAGAGAGAAGCAAACCAACTAATGAAGATTGAAAAACTTCGGCAGCAGATTCAAATGAAACATCGATACTCGGGCGGCTATGGTTTACCTTCTCAGAAATATCCAGTGACAACATCTTATTTTTCTCAAACAGTAAATGATAATCTGATGGAGCTACATAAATAAATCCTGGAGTTATTGCAGTTTTATCTTCAACTATTTTGACAGGAACTATTGTTTTCACAGCAATTAATTCCTCCAAACTATTGTCCTCTGTATTTTTGCGATGAAGTATAATGATTATTGCAAAGGTTGGAATGGTTTGTAAGAGCGGAAGTACGTACATTAAAACCTTCAAACTTCCAGCGGAACCTCCAATTACTACCGCTTTACAACCTGATATTACTTTATCTTTCTCCATATTTTTTCTTTCTCAAATTGTAGGTATTTCGATTTTAATTCGGAATACTTAATTGTTTCCTTGGCTCCTAGCACTAAAAAACCGAGATTTGAAAGACTATCATCAAAAAGCTGTAAAGCTCTATTTTGTAAATCATTGTCAAAATAAATTAACACATTACGACACAATATCAGATCAAATTCATTAAAAGAACTATCCGACACTAAATTGTGCTGTGAGAACACCATCTTTTCAGACAACTCTTCATTGAATTTTGCAATCCCATAATTAGCAGTATAGTACGTACTGAAATCTTCTTTCCCTTCAGATATCAAATAATTTTCTGAATATTGCTTCATCATTCGCAGGGGAAAAACTCCCTTTTTGGCACTTTCCAAAACCAATTCATTAATATCTGTAGCATATATTAGTGATTTTTGCAGTAAATTAGCTTCCTTCAATAAAATTGCTATAGAATAAACCTCTTCTCCTGTAGCACAGCCTGCATGCCAAATGCGGATAAAAGGTTTTATGGCTAAAATGGGTAAGATTTCTTTTCGAATTACCGAATAAAACAAGGGATCCCGAAACATTTCGGTAACATTTACCGTAATCTCTTCGACCATTCTTTTATAATATTTAGCATCAGAACGCACTTTTGCTAAAAAATCATGAAAATTATCAAATCCATCTAAATTGTAAAGTCGGTTTACTCTTCTTTTTAAAGATGCTCTTGAATAGCTTCCAAAATCGAAACCGTAGTATTCGTACACTACAATAATCAGCATCTCTAGTTCTCTATCCTCAATCATACTATATTGTGCTTAAAATAGCCAATAACTTATCTACATCTATTGGCTTTGACACATAATAATCTGCACCTGCTACAATACACTTTTCTTTATCCCCTATCATGGCTTGAGCAGTAACAGCTACAATTAGTGTTTCTTTGTGTGATTCAATCTCTTTTATTAAGGGTATTGCCTCGTAACCATCCATATCAGGCATCATCATATCGATTAAAATTGCATCAAACGGCATACTTTTTTTTAACAATGACAAAGCCTCTTCTGCACTTAAACAAGAGAAACAATCAAAAAATCTTTGGCGCAATGTAGCTGATAATGCAAAAATATTTCTATTATCATCATCAATAATTAACACTCGCTTCTTATCCATATTTTTACATTTTAATTATTATCGTATAGCCATACTCTCAATAATGATAGAAGTTGGTCTATGTCTATTGGTTTTGTAATATAATCTGAGGCGCCAGCTTTAATACATTTTTCTCGATCACCTATCATCGCTTTGGCAGTTACTGCGATAACTGGTAATTTTTTAAATTTATTATTATTCCTTATTCGTTGAGCGGTTTCGTAACCGTCCATGTTTGGCATCATCATATCCAGCAAAATTACATCGGTTTGTGGATACTGTTCTAAAACTTTTAATGCTTCCTCACCATCTATTGCCGTTATAATGTTCATTTTAAACACCTCTAATGCCTTTGTTAAAGAGAAAATATTTCTGACGTCATCGTCTACTACTAATACAGTCTTCTCAAACAATACATTGTTTAAAATGTTTAGTCTTTTAAAACTTTTATTTTTGCCCTCAGACTTTTTATTCTCTTCAACAACGTGTAAAAAAAGTGACACTTCATCAAGCATTCTTTGAAATGAATGAGCTGTTTTCACCACAATTGAGTCTGCATATTTTTTAATCTTCAATTCCTCATTTACAGACAAACTTTTTCCTGTAAATACAATTACTGGTAAGTTTTCTAAGCCTATACTCTTTTTTATTGTATCCAAAATATTGTAAGCATTCTTATCTGGTATACCCATATCAAGGATTACGCAATCCAAATCATCTTTGGTCAAGGCTTCAATACTATCATTTATATCACTCTTAATATCAGAATTGATATTGTTGGACTCCAAAAAATAAGCTAATGCATTTGCATGTTTAGTATTATCCTCTATAATTAATACCTTTTTATATTCTTTACTTATAATTTTTTCGATTCTTGTGAAAATTTCTGGCATCTCCTCAAAAGCCACTGGTTTTTCTAAGAAATTGACAGCCCCCTTCAACAAACTTTCTTGTTTGAATTTATGCGATGACATAATATGAACCGGAATATGTTTGGTTTGAATATTATTCTTTAATTCATCTAAAACTTGCCATCCGTTTACTATAGGCAATTCAATATCCAAAAGAATACCAACTGGCTTGTATAATAAAGCAAACCCCAAAGCGTAATCACCTCGCACGGCTACGATTGCTTTGTATCCTTTTTTTCTACTGAAAGCGAGTAATGACTTAGCAAAATTGATATCATCCTCCACAATCAATATAACTTTATCATTTTCAATTATAGCATTACGATCATCTTCAATTTCATCTGGTATAACGAGACTCAAATATTTATTCTCAATAATATTATGGTTATTATCTTTGATTTTTTCTACTTCAGGCTCTTGCATTATTACATTCGAATAAATTACCCTTGCATTCGATGAATAAATCATTGGCATAGAAAATATGAATTCGCTTCCTTCTCCCAAAATACTTTTTAATACAATCTCACCACCAAGTAATTTTGCAAGTTCTCGGCTGATTGATAACCCTAGACCTGTTCCTCCGTATTTTCGTTTTGTAGATCCATCTGCTTGTTGAAAGGCTTCAAATATTAAGGGCTGCTTGTCTAATGGGATTCCAATACCAGTGTCTTTAACAACAAAACAAATCGACTTATCATCAACGTCATCTTTTTTAATCTCAATAGATACTTGTCCTACAGTGGTAAATTTAATAGCATTCGAAATAAGATTCTTCAAAATTTGCTCTAGCCTCATCTTATCCGTCTTAATTACAATTGGCGCCTTATCATCTATGATTTTAAATTCAATTTTTTTCTCTATAGCAACTTGTGTAAAAAGGTTTCTTAAAGTATCTGTAATTTCTTTGGTAGAAACATCAACCAATTCTAAGTCCATTTTTCCCGCCTCAATTTTAGATAAATCTAAAATTTCATCAATCAATCCTAACAATCCATTTCCTGAACTCTGAATTACTTTTGCAAATTCTATTTGCTCATCGTTCATATTGGCATCATTATTCTCTGACAGCAGTCTACTCAATAGTAATATCGAGTTTAAAGGTGTTCTAAGCTCATGAGACATATTTGCTAAGAATTCTGACTTATAACGTGTACTTAACTCTAAGTCTTCCGATTTTTTTTGGATTTCAACATTACGCTCTTCAAGCAAAACACTGCGTTCAGACAATTCTTCGTTTGTTTGTTGTAGTTCTTCTTGCTGGACTCTTAATTCTTCTTCAGAAGCTTGTAATTTTTCAGTTTGTGTTTCTAGCTCTGCATTTATAGATTCCATTTCAGTATGTTGCACTTTTAACTCTTCAGATTGACTTTGCGTTTCCTCTAATAATTCTTTCAATCGTATGCGATTTTGAGTTGCCCTTAATGTAATTCCTATATTATTAGATACATTTCCCAAAAATTCTAACTCTAAATCTGTAAATTCTTTGAGGTTAGCTAATTCAATGACACCTTCTACATCAGTATCACCCAGAGGCACTGCGATAATATGAGAAGGCTGCATCTCACCCATTGCATAATTAACTGTGATATTCTCGGGATTAAAAGATTTTAATTCTAATATTTTCCCAGATACTAGAGATTGACCAACCAAGCCTTCTCCTCTACTTAATCGTTCTCTACCTTTTGTAGCAACATAACTATAAGTGGCCGACAATTGCAATTGACCTTCATCAATAACATAAAAAGTTCCCACGCTACTATTGGTATAGTTACACAAGAATTCAAGCACATCTTTGGTTAAAATTTCCATTGACTTTTCCCCCAACATAACACTATTGAGCTCTGCAACCCCCGTCTGGTGCCATTCTTTTTCTATCAATAAATGAAATGATTTACGCAAGGATAATCGCATTGAATTTAGTGAACCAGCCAAACTGCCCAATGCATCTCTTTGTAGTGTATCTACTTTGATGTCATAGTTCCCTTTTGAAATATTATTCGCAATACTACTTACTACAGCAATACGATCCGCTATCAGCTGGTCTTTTTCTATTAATTGTTTTTGCAACTCATTACGTTCAGTATAATCTCTTAATACTCTGATAAAAAATGTTACAGTTATTAAAAATGAAATCACAAAAGCTATTACAATCAGAATAACAGTAAACATTCCATAATTCTCTGCACTAAGGTTTCGTTCTTTTAATAGTTTATTTTCATTTTCTTCAATTCGATTGTTGATTTTGGAAATATTCGACATTATTCTTTTACCATAAGTCAAATCATTTGAAAATGTGTTTTGTCCACTTTTTTTAGTATTTATACGATTTTTTAGGTAATCAAAAAAATTAATACGCAAAGGCTTCAGTTGAGATAAATTAATTTGTTGACTAGGATTATCAGACGTTAATACTTCCAATTGTTCATACAAACGGTCCGATTCTTTTTCGTCAGCTATAAAGTTTTCTACAAATACTTCATCTCCAGTAATTAGAAATCCTCGTGTTCCCGACTGGGCTTGTACCAAACTTGAGTTGGCTTTATTTAAACAAGTAATTACTTCACGAGTATGATCCACAAGTGAATTACTATTTAATAAACTTTGGATACTTAAAAAAGAAGCTGTAGAGCTAACCGTTAAAATAAGTAAGGAGATGGATGAACTGATAAAGAGATTTCTCTTAAATTTATTTCTCATAATGATAAACTATACTATACTTAGACAAAAACATTTTCTGTAGGCAAAATGACGATGAAGCTAGTACCAAGTCCTTCTTTACTCGTAGCCGTTATTAAACCATTATGATTTTCAATTATTTTTTTTGTAATTGCCAAACCTATTCCAGTCCCTTGATATTGACTACGATCATGCAAACTCTGAAAAATCATAAATATTTGATCCAAATGTTCTTCATCAAATCCTATCCCATTATCTTTAACAATAATTCTAATAAAATTACCGGTTAAGGACACTTCACTATCAAAACTTTTATCTACTATTTTTTCAGAAAAAATTTCTATTACTGGATCAACATCTATTCTAGAAAATTTAAGTGAGTTACCTATTAAATTTTGGAAAACTTGCCGAAATTGACTCGGAATGACTGTCAGTATTGGAAGTTTATCTGTATTTATAGTAGCTTTCTTTTGTTCTATTTGAAAATCTAAATCAGTTATAACTTCCATTAAAACGGCATTTAGATCAGTCTGAGTGGGAATAACTTTTGATGATAGTCTGGAGTATTCTAATAAGTCTGTAATCAAATTTTGCATCCTTTCTGCAGAGCGTATCGTACGTGCTACATAATCGGTGGCTGCATTACTTTTGCTCAAGAATCGTTCTTCAATAATTCTAATGAACATTAAAATTTTACGCAATGGTTCTTGTAAATCATGTGATACTACCCAAGAAAATTGTTGTAATTCATGATTCCGCATTTCAAGCTCTTCATTTCTAGAGACTAATTCTTTGGTTCTTTCGGCAACCTTTATCTCAAGTGTTTCTTGCGCTTCTTTTCTTCTTTCGATTTCTTTAGACAACAAATCCCTAACTGATTTAAGCTCATTTTGCTGGTGGTAAATTTTCAAAAAAGCTTTCACTCTTAAAATCAACAAATCAGAATCTACTGGTTTTGTTATGTAATCTACTCCACCTGCTTCATACCCCTTAAAAATAAATTTTTTTTGTTTGTTAACTGCTGATAAAAAAATTACGGGAATATCTCTAGTACGCTTGCTACCTGCCAAAATTTCTGCTACTTCAAAACCATCCATACCTGGCATTTGCACATCCATAATAATTAAAAAATAATCATTTTTAAGGATTTTTTTCAGTGCTTCTTCGCCAGATTCTGCAGAATCAACTTCTAAATTGTGAAGTTCTAAAATTTTTTTTAAGGCTAGAATATTCGCCTTTATATCATCTACAATTAATATCATAATTATCTGGTATCCAAAAATTTCCTCATACTTAACCATTGTAAAGATGAGTACTACCAAGAATTATCTCTTGATAACTCTCAAAAATATAAAAAAGTATTTATAAACAGTAAACCATATGCATCTAAAATTTATCTTTTTTTAACTCAAATGCATTATTAATTATCATTAGAGTCTTATCAAAATTTTATTTAGTATCTAATTTTTTGAAACTATAATTGAAATAACAAACAGTTAGATTGATTTTTGACTTTTATAAAGTATTCAAGTTTACGGGTACGAGTAAAGAAGTAAAAATAGAGAATTAAATAACTCCAAATACTTTTTTAACACTTATCAAAGTGGCTGGACAAGAGTTGGATAACATTAACAAATAAGAAAAACCCAATCACCTAATAATAAGGTGATTGGGTTTTAAAAAGTGGCCGCGACAGGGACAAAACCCCCAAATCAGAACGAAACTATAATTTTAAAAAAAACCAATAAAACCAATACTTTAGAGGGTTTATAGATTTAAAGTAGTTCGAAACAATTCGAACGAAAACACTAAAAGTGTAGCAAAGGTGTAGCAAGAGTGTAACAAAAGAATTATCTTTGATTTGTTCAAACACTTTATCACTATGGCAACACTAAAATTAAAACTACGTAATGAGCTAGACAACTCAAATATTTACGTTTACTACTCTATCAGTAAAGACATAAGACTTTGGAGAAAAACAGGCTTTATTGTAAATTATAAAGATTGGAACGCTAAGAAAGAACAAAGCAAGTTAGTAGATGAAGATTCTAAAAAAATAAATATTCGTCTTTCTGAATTAAAAACGCATTTAGAGAAACAACACAATATTGCAATAAGTACAGGGATTGAATTTACAGGCGATTGGTTACAAAAGCAAATTGACGTATTCAACAATAAAACACCTGTAGTGGAATTGGACATTCTTACTAACTATATTCAAAAGTATATTGATGACGCACCCTACAAACAAAATCAAAAAAAAGAACTTGGTTTAAGTGCTGGCCGTGTAGCTAATATAAAGTTATTCAAAAAAACGATTACAAAATACGAAACCGAAGCACTCAAAGGCAAAAGCATTATAATTAAAGACATTAATTTGCAGTTTGTCGAAAAGTATAAAAGCTGGTTATTTAGTAAAAATTACTCTATTAATTACGTAGGTAAAAATATTGCAAACATAAAAACTATTTGTAATGATGCTTATAAAAATGATATTAAAGTTTCTAACCAATTAAAAAATATTAAAGGAGTTTCCGAACGCAAAGAACCTGAGGAAATAGTCTATTTGTCCGAAGAAGAACAGCAACACATACAAACTGTCCCCTTATTACGTGAAGCTCTTGAAAACGCTCGAAAATGGCTTTTATTAGGGTGCTTAATAGGCCAGCGTGCTGGAGATTTATTGAGCATTACTGAAAAGAATATTAAGAACTTAAACGGCATGATGTTAATTGAGATTAAGCAACAAAAAACAGGCAAACAAGTTGCAGTTCCGTTACTACCCGATGCACTCGAAATAATAAAAAACGGCCTACCTTATAAAATATCTTTACCACGATTTAACGAATACATAAAAGATATTTGTAAAATAGCTGGATTAACTCAAATGATTAAAGGTAAAAAACCTACCAGCGTAAAAACAGGGAATAAAATAACATCACTAAAGACGGGTAAAAAGATTGATGAAAAAGTAAAATTAAATATTGCTGGAACGTACCAAAAATATGAATTAGTAACTTCCCATATTTGTCGCAGAAGCTTCGCCACAAATTTCTATGGCCGAATTCCAACACCTGTATTAATGAATATAACGGCTCATGGAACGGAAAGAATGTTTTTATTTTATATTGGCAAAACTACGTACGACAATGCCTATCAAATGCTAGAATATTTCAGTAAATTAGCACCTAAAGAAAAAACACCTCAACTAGAGGTTATACATAACACAGGCACTAAGTAAATGAGTAAAATAAATATATTAATTAAAATAAAAAATGAAGTTCATTTTTTTACCCACCACATTATATCAGCAGTTTTATCAAATGACTTTAAAAAAACTTTTCTAATACTGTCACAAAACCCCATATTAGACAGAGAGCAGTTAAGGAATTACCTAATTGAAAATAGACTAAACAAAAGTGCCTTAGATGAAGTCGACAGTCTTTTAGCAGAAATCGATTTATTTTTTGGTTTCGAAAAAAGGTATAATGACTTGCCTGTACAAGATTGTATTTCTGATTTTTCATACGGAGAAAAAGGAGTTGGTTCTATCATGGGAACAATAAAATACTCATTACTAATTAAGGGGCGCTTTTTGTCATCAGATAAAAAAACCTTTGACGAAAGAATTTCAGAATTCAATTACCTAAATCAATTTGCTTTCGGTAAATTGTTTGTGAGCTTATACGACATTAAAAATTTACTAGAAAAAAGAAAGTTCAAACAAAAATTAGACAAAGAAGTTCTTGTGATTAATCCTATTAGCACCAAACATAATGCTCAAATTAGTGCTACCAATTCTTTTTACAATGAAATATTAAATGATAATAAATTCGACCGCCAAAAAAAGATTAAGAAGAAAACGAACAAATATGACAAACTTTTACTAATTGAGTTTATTACTGAATTTACAGAATTCACAATAAAAAGGCTCTTCGCTTAAAATAGTGGAATTGCATTTTTAGGCATTTCCTAAATAATACACCATTTTTATGAAATTTCCTGAATTTCTATAACCTCTTGC
>NZ_JAOQMX010000014.1 GCF_025960985.1 Flavobacterium psychraerolatum
TTGAGCTGACATTGTTGTTAAAGACCCTAAGATAATTGCTGCTGATAAGATTAACTTTTTCATAATATGTATATTTTAAATTGAGATTGAGTGTTATATTATTTTTGAATCCATTTTCCATTTTCGTCAGCAAATAAAGAACCTTCTTTATCTCCAACTTTAACGTCAAGTTGATATTCTTTCTTTTCGTTTACATATGCTTTTGTAAGCATAGCATCAGGATATGCTTTTTTTAATGCATCGGTTACTGCTGCAGGAACCTCTGCTGTATTTATTTCTGTAAATCCTGTTGAAGAGGATGCTGTTTCCGTAGTTTCTTGTGTAGGAGTTGTGCTTTGGTCTTGAGCCGACATTGTTGTTAAAGAACCTAAGATGATTGCTGCTGATAAGATTAACTTTTTCATAATATGTATATTTTAAATTGAGATTGAGATTGAGTGTTTTATTAGTTTTGAATCCATTTTCCATTTTCGTCAGCAAATAAAGAACCTTCTTTATCTCCTACTTTAACGTCTAATCTATATTCTTTTTTTTCATTTACATAGACCTTTGCAAGTACTGCATCAGGATATGCTTTTTTTAAAGCTTCGGTTACTGCTGTAGGAACCTCTTCTGTTTTTATTTCTATAAATCCTGTTGAAGGTGATACTGTTTCTGTTTTTGTTGAAGTTTCTTCAGTTGTAGTTGAGCCTGGGCCTTGTGCGTTCATTGTGGTTAAAGATCCTAAGATGATTGCTGCTGATAAGATTAACTTTTTCATAATATATATGTTTAAATTGAAATTGATTGTTTATTAGTTTTGGATCCATTTTCCTGATTCATTAGCAAATAATGAAGCTTCTTTGTCCCCTGATTTTATATCTATTTGGTATTCATTTTTTTCGTTTACAAATGCTCTTGTCATTAAAGCATCAGGATAAGATTTGGCTAAAGCATTTATTACTGCCGCCGGAACTTCTTGGATTTTGATTTCTCTGAACCCCGTTGTGCTTGATGCTGTCTCTGTAGTTATAGTTGTTGCCTCAACAGTGGTTTCCTCAGTAGGTGTAGTTTGATCTTGAGCATGTATTGATGTTAAAGATCCTAGTATGATTGCGGCTGATAATATTAATTTTTTCATGTTGTTATATTTTAGATAGTGTTGTTTTACGTTTTAGATAATGAAATTATTGTGCCGCAAACTTATGATAAGGTCAATGGTTCTTAAGTACTTGTTATATAGGTGTTTATTGTTTTTGTTGTTTCGTTGTTTGTTGGGTAATAGTGGGTACTGAATAATAAAAGTGTGTAGTTTTTACTCGTTTTAGAAAAGTTTGGGACAAAAAAAAAGCTACACAAATTGTGTAGCTTTATTATTTTGAAAGACTAATGAAGTGATTAGTCTCTTGGAATCATTTTAAAAGTATCCATGAAGGCAGTTGTGTAGTCTCCTGCAATGTAACGTGGATCGTCCATCAATTGTCTATGGAAAGGAATTGTAGTTTTGATACCTTCGATAACAAATTCATCTAATGCTCTTCTCATTTTACTAATTGCTTCGTCACGAGTTTGTGCCGTAGTAATCAACTTTGCAATCATTGAGTCATAGTTTGGTGGAATTGTGTATCCTGAGTATACGTGTGTGTCTAAACGCACACCGTGACCACCTGGCATGTGTAAAGTAGTGATTTTTCCTGGTGATGGTCTAAAATCATTATAAGGGTCTTCAGCATTGATACGACATTCAATAGCGTGTAATTTAGGTAAATAATTTTTACCAGTAATTGGCACACCAGCAGCAACTAATATTTGCTCACGAATTAAATCATAATCAATAACTTGTTCCGTAATAGGGTGTTCTACTTGAATACGAGTGTTCATTTCCATGAAATAGAAATTGCGGTGTTTATCAACCAAAAATTCTACTGTTCCAGCACCTTCGTATTTTATATATTCAGCAGCTTTTACAGCAGCAGCTCCCATTGCTAGACGTAATTCGTCAGTCATGAATGGAGATGGAGTCTCTTCCGTTAATTTTTGGTGACGTCTTTGTACAGAACAGTCTCTTTCAGAAAGATGACATGCTTTACCAAATGAATCTCCAACTACCTGAATTTCGATATGACGAGGTTCTTCGATTAATTTTTCAAGATACATTCCGTCATTACCAAAAGCAGCAGCGGATTCTTGACGAGCACCTTCCCAAGCTTTCAATAATTCATCTTCTTTCCAGACAGCACGCATTCCTTTACCTCCACCACCAGCGGTAGCTTTTAGCATTACAGGAAAGCCAAACTCTCTTGAGAGTTGAAGTGCTTGTTCGTAAGATTCTAGTATTCCAACAGAGCCAGGTACGCAAGGAACACCAGCTTCAATCATAGTAGATTTTGCCGAAGCTTTATCTCCCATGCGGTCAATCATTTCTGGAGCAGCTCCAATAAATTTTATTCCATGTTCTTGACAGATTTTGGAAAACTTAGAATTTTCAGATAAAAATCCGTAACCAGGGTGAATTGCGTCTGCATTAGTGATTTCAGCAGCAGCAATAATATTTGACATTTTCAAATAAGACAAGTTGCTTGGAGGTGGTCCTATGCAAACCGCTTCATCAGCAAAACGTACATGTAAACTTTCTGCATCGGCAGTAGAGTAAACAGCTACAGTTTTGATGCCCATTTCTTTACAAGTTCTAATTACACGAAGTGCAATTTCTCCTCTATTTGCAATCAGTATTTTTTTAAACATATTTTTTTAATTAGATAATTAGACATTGTGTCAATTAGACAATTATGAAGAAAGAAAAACTTCTAACTTCTAACTTCTAACTTCTAACTTTTTATGATGGGTCTACTAAGAATAAAGGTTGGTCAAATTCTACTGGAGACATATCATCTACCAATATTTTTACAATTTTACCTGTTACTTCAGATTCGATTTCGTTGAATAATTTCATTGCTTCAATTACACAAAGTACATCTCCTAGAGCGATAGTAGTTCCAACTTCTACAAACATAGGTTTGTCTGGAGATGGTTTTCTATAGAAAGTTCCAATGATTGGAGATTTAACAGTGATGTATTTAGATTCTTCTACTACTGGAGCAGGAGCAACTGGCGCAGCGGCAACTGGTGCAGCTACTGGAGCAATTACCTGTTGTACTGGAGCTTGTGGAGCTTGTTGTACATAAGTTGTTTCTGTTGTGCTACCTTCAAGTGTCGTTCTGATAGTGATTTTTATATCATCCATTTCCAACTTAACTTCTGCTACACCTGTATTTGAAACAAATTTGATTAGGTTCTGAATTTCTTTTAAATCCATAATTGGTCTATTTTTAGTTTAAATTTATTTTTTGTCGTATGCCCATTTTAAATAAACAGACCCCCAAGTGAATCCTCCACCGAAGGCTGCGAAAACAATTGTATCTCCTTTTTTAAACAAATGTTCAAAATCACTGATTACAAGTGGTAAAGTTGCTGATGTTGTATTTCCGTATCTTTCGATATTCATCAGTACTTTTGATGGTTCAAGATTCATTCGACTTGCTGTAGCGTCAATGATTCTTTTGTTTGCTTGATGCGGAATCAACCAGTCTACATCGTCATTAGTAAGGTTATTTCTTTTCAGGATTTGTTCACTTGCATCTGCCATATTGGTAACAGCATATTTAAATACTGTTTTTCCGTCTTGCATAATGTTGTGTCTGTTGTCCTTCACTGTTTGCATAGTGGTTGGGACTAAAGATCCTCCTGCTGGAATTTTTAAAAAATGACGACCTACACCGTCACTTCTTAAGTATTCGTCTTGAAAGCCTAAACCTTCATAATTTGGTTCGAATAATACTGCGCCAGCACCATCACCAAAGATGATACAAGTTGTTCTATCTGTGTAATCAACAATAGAGGACATTTTATCGGCACCGATTAAGAGTACTTTTTTATATCTCCCTGATTCTATATAGGCAGATGCAGTTGACATTCCATACAAAAAGCTAGAACATGCTGCTTGTAAGTCATATGCGAATGCGTTAATAGCGCCAATCTCGGTTGCGACATAAGCTCCTGTTGCAGCAACAGGCATATCTGGAGTTGCAGTAGCCATAATAACCATGTCAATTTCCAGTGGATTAATATTGCCTTTGGCAATTAGATCTTGTGCTGCTTTTATTGCTAAGTAAGAAGTTCCTTTATCAGTATCCTGTAAAATTCTTCTTTCTTTAATACCAGTGCGAGAGGTAATCCACTCGTCATTGGTGTCAACCATAGTTTCTAAAACTTTGTTAGTAAGTACAAAGTCTGGAACATAAGCTCCAACTGCGGTAATTGCGGCGGTCATTTTATTCATTTTGTCTGACTATTTTTTTTCAAATGTTGCCATCTGAAAAAACGTTTAAAAGGCTTGAAAAGTACAAAAAAATATTTCAAACTCACGATTTTGGAGCTTGTTATTTAATTTAAATTATAAACAACAAAAAAAACTCTCACAAGTGAGAGTTCGTAATATCATCTATAAAAGAATGCATTAAGCAAAAGTAGCTTCTGACTTGTCAATAACAACTTGCCCTCTGTAATACATTTTACCTTCATGCCAGTAAGCTCTGTGGTATAAATGTGCTTCACCTGTAATAGGGCAAGTAGCGATTTGAGCTACTGTAGCTTTGTAATGTGTTCTTCTTTTGTCTCTTCTTGTTTTCGAGATTTTTCTCTTAGGATGTGCCATTTTACTATATTATTTATCCGTTAATAGTTTCTTTAATTTTTCCCAACGCGGGTCAATATTTTCGTCTTCGTTTTCTTCTTTAATTTCTTTCTCTTCTCTAACTTTTAATTCATTCAGTTTTTCAAGAGCTTCAGATTGTAAGCTTCCGTCTTTTACTCCTGGATGAACTCGTCTTTGAGGTACCGATAATACAATCGTTTCATAGATGTATTGTGCAACGTTGATTTCGAATTCACCGTAAGGTACGATTAGTAATTCTTCATTGTCGTTGTTGAATTCCTCTCCAAAGCGAACAATCAATTTCAT
This sequence comes from Flavobacterium psychraerolatum, assembly GCF_025960985.1. Classification (GTDB taxonomy): domain Bacteria; phylum Bacteroidota; class Bacteroidia; order Flavobacteriales; family Flavobacteriaceae; genus Flavobacterium. The sequence goes on from NZ_JAOQMX010000014.1 coordinate 5,000, forward strand.
ATTTCCCTTTACAGGTAAATCAAAATCTTCGCCAGTTAGGTCACAAGGTACGTTTACGGTTCCATTATGTTCAAAATTCAGTTCAAGCATGCTACTTTGTTTTTCTAGGACAACATTTACTTTGATGTCAGATTTTTGATATTCGTCATAATCAAAGATCTCAAAGAACGCATTATTTAATTGATACTCAAAATGATGTTTACCGTTCTTTAATCCTACAAACGGAATTAAATATTCTTTTGTACTACTCATTTCAACAATTTTTTGCCTCATTCCGGCATTTCGGAATGGGAGTGCAAAGATATAAAATTATTATGAACCTAATAAAGTTATTTATCTTTTTTTATTTATAACTATTTTTCTCTTACTTTTAGTGGATTCTCACTGATTTCAGCATACTGAATTCTTGATCTATAGACGTCTATAGCCAAGTAAACGGCTTCTTTAAACGAATTAAAGTCAGCTTTTCCTTTACCTGCAATGTCATAAGCGGTGCCATGATCAGGCGAAGTCCGTATTTTATTTAGTCCTGCAGTGTAATTTACCCCCTTGCCGAAAGAAAGAGTCTTAAAAGGAATCAATCCCTGGTCGTGATAAGTCGCTATAACCGCATCATATTTTTCATATTGACCGCTTCCAAAGAAACCGTCTGCAGCAAAAGGACCAAAAACAAGTGTTCCTTTGCTAAATATTTTTGCAATCGTTGGTTTTAATATGGTGTCATCTTCTTTCCCAATTACGCCACCATCACCGCAGTGTGGATTTAATCCTAAAACAGCAATCTTAGGTTTGGTAATACTGAAATCTTGAATTAAAGATTTTCTTACTGTTTCTATTTTTTTCTTTATTAATGTTTCGGTCAAGGCAGCAGATACCTGGTTTAAGGGTAGGTGATCTGTAAGTAAGCCCACTCGTAAGTCGTCCTGTACCATCATCATCAGTGCATCTCCTTCTAGTTCTTGGTCTAGATAATCTGTATGGCCTGGGAATTTAAAAGTTTCAGACTGAATGTTGTATTTGTTTATAGGAGCTGTAACTAGAACGTCAATTAAGTCCTCTTTTAGTGCTTGGGTAGCTGCGACGAAAGATTTGATAGCGTAATCGCCAACCTTATCATCATTTGTACCAAGGTTCAGGTCAACGCCTTCCTTCCATACATTGAGCACGTTGATTTTTCCAAAAACGATTTGATCTAGTTTGTCAATTCCATGTAATGAAATTGCCGAGTCCAAATTTTTCTTGATGAACGACATTATTTTAACATTGGCAAAAATAACAGGCGTACATAGCTCCAACATTCGAGAATCTTCAAATGTTTTTAGTACCACTTCGCTTCCAATACCGTTCAAATCTCCAATTGAAATTCCAACGATAATATTTTCTGCTTTTTTCATCATGACCACAAGTTATTTATTGCTAATTTTGAAGTGCAAATTTAGTAAAATAAAATAAGAAATGTTTACAGGTATAATAGAAACCCTTGGTACAATCCGAGAAATAGTAAAAGAGCAAGACAATATTCATGTAACAGTGGAGTCTGAAATCACTAATGAATTGAAAATCGATCAAAGTGTAGCTCACAATGGTGTTTGTTTGACTGTGGTTAAAATTGAAGGAAAAGCCTACACAGTGACTGCTATTGCAGAAACAATACAAAAAACCAATCTAGGTGATTGGCAAGTTGGGAATCAAGTAAATCTAGAGCGTGCCATGAAATTGGGTGATCGTTTGGATGGGCATATTGTTCAGGGGCATGTAGATCAAATAGGGACTTGCGTAGAGGTTAAAGAAACAAATGGAAGCTGGGGGTATACTTTTGAGTACGATCAAGCATTAAGCAATATTACGATCGAGAAAGGATCAATTACTGTAAACGGTGTAAGTTTAACAGTGGTTAATTCCAAGAGTAATCAATTCAGTGTTGCAATTATTCCTTATACTTATGAACATACTAATTTTCAAGATTTTAAAGTGGGTACAAAAATCAACCTAGAATTTGATGTAATTGGTAAATATGTTTCTAGGCTTTATGCTAATAAGTAGAATTCTATCCTTTTGTAAAAAGGGAAAATCGTTGGGTTATCCCAACGATTTTCTCTTTTTTGTGTAATTGTATATTGTATGTGTACCGTAGGTAAGTGCTGCTATACCTAAAAAAAGTATTCCATCGTCAATGGGTAGTCCTGGTGGTGGTGGTGGTCTTCTCGGTGATGGTGGTCCCGACATCGCATGCATACTTAGTGTGCCTGCTATGCAGATAATGAGTAGGTAGTTGTATTTATGTAATTTTTTTTTCATAAAATTTCAAAAATGCTTTGGGGTATTTTAAATTTAGTTCTGATTCAGGTACAAATTTTAAGCCAAAGTACTAATGTTTTATGAAAACATAATGGTAATTATTGACTTTTATCTGATATATATGTTTTTTATCGGTAATATTAGTTTGGTAAGTGTGTTCGAAAATTAATTTTGCCAACTGTTTTTGGTTTGTCAATGAGTGAAATAACATATTTTTTTGTTGGTAATGCTGAAAAAAAAATTATTTGAAGTAACGGCTTTATATTATTTTAGATTCAATATAAAAGTATGTAAATTCTTTAAATTAAAAAAACCTTGCAAAAGTTAATTTACAAGGTTTTAAGTTCTTAATAAGTGGTCCCACCTGGGCTCGAACCAGGGACCACCTGATTATGAGTCAGGTGCTCTAACCAGCTGAGCTATAGGACCGGTTAAGAGTCTGCAATATTACTACTATTTTTCGTTTGTGCCAAATGTTTTTTAATTTGTTTTAGTACTTTTAGTTGATTAGTAGTGTCAGTGGAGTGAAATCCATTGATTATTAGAATGATAATGTAAAATTAAAAAGTGAATTATTTTATCTCTTGGCACAATTCTATTAAGATGCCGTTCGTATTTTTGGGGTGTAAAAAGACGATACGTTTATTGTCTGCACCAATTCTCGGGATTTCATCTATAAAAATAAAGCCTTCTTGTTTCAATCGAATCATTTCTTGTTCGATATTCATTACCTCAAAAGCAATATGGTGAATGCCTTCTCCTTTTTTGGTCAGGAATTTTGCAATTGGGCTTTCTGGGTTTGTAGCCGCGAGGAGTTCTATTTTAGTAGGACCGTTTTTAAAAAATAACGTATGCACGCCTTCGCTAGCGATTTCCTCAGATTGATATGCAGCTACTCCTAGTAATTTTTCAAAGAGAAGGCTAGAGGTTTCCATGTTTTCGACTGCGATTCCTATGTGTTCAATTTTTTTCATTGGGAGTACTTATTTTTTGATGTCTGCGTTCGGCAAATTTAAACTATTCAGTATTGTTTTGATATTCGAAATTAATTTTAAAACAAAGAACTATAATAGTTTATTAAAAATTTCTATACCCGTAAATATAATTGTTATTTTGTACTCTTTAATTTTGCTAACTCATGTTCGAAAAAAATAGTATTGCTTTTTGTTTGGTTCTTATTCTATCTCTTTTAGGTTGTGCTAAAAGAGGAAACATCACAGGTGGTCTAAAAGATACGCTAGCACCAATTTTAAAAGCTAGTTCTCCGAAAAATTTCACGACTAACTTTCACGACAAAGAAATTATCCTGACTTTTGATGAATACATAAAATTAAAAGACATGAACAAGCAACTTGTGATTTCACCACCTATGAAACATGAGCCGTTGATCACGCCTACCAATGCAAGTAAATATTTAAGGATAAAAATAAATGATACATTACAGCCCAATACAACCTATAGTTTGAATTTCGGACAAAGTATTACCGATAATAACGAAGGGAATCCTTTAAATCAGTTTAAATATGTGTTTTCAACAGGTCGATATATAGATTCACTGTCACTAGGAGGAACTATTAAAGATGCATACGATAAAGAATCAGATTCGTTTGTATCGGTGATGTTGTATGAAATGAATGAAAATTTCACTGATTCAATAGTGTATAAAGAAATGCCAAGGTATGTTACTAATACTTTGGATAGTTTGAAGACTTTTCAACTCGAAAATCTTAAAGCGGGTAAGTACTTGTTAGTAGCATTAAAAGACAAAAATAAAAATAATAAATTCAACTCGAAAGATGATAAAATTGGATTTATAAAACAACCGATTACCATTCCGAATGACACACTGTTTGAAGTTGAATTGTTTAAAGAGGCAATTCCATTCAAGGCCTTCAAGCCTACGCAAGCTTCTTCAAATAAATTGTATTTAGGGTACGATGGTAAGCAAGATTTTAAATTGTCAAAACCCAATATTGTCCTCAAAAAAGGAAACGTTGTGGTGCCAACTATCGTAACTCAAATGGCAAAAAAGGATTCCTTGTTGATTTGGTACAAGCCTTTGAAGAACGACAGTTTAGTAGTTTCGATTTCAAAAGACAAGTACCTTCAAGATTATAGTTTTAAAGTTAAAGACCAAAAAACCAAAGATTCTTTGACAGTTTCTGCTGTGCAAAGTGGAGCTATAAGTTTTAGAGATCGGTTTGCGCTTGAGACAGCTACGCCGTTAGTCAGTGTGGATAAATCTAAAATTACATTTCTAAACGCCGCCAAAGAACCCGTAGTTTTTGAAACCGAACAAGATGTTTTCAACCAGAAACTCTATATAGATTTCAAGAAATTCCCAGAGGAGAAGTACAATCTTACGCTTTTGCCTGGTGCATTAGTAGATTTTTTTGATAATAAAAGTGATACGCTTGTGTATAAGTTTGAAACAAAGCCTCTAGATCAAGTAGGGAATTTGAAAATAAAATTACAAAATGTAAAAAGATACCCCATAATTATCGAGCTCACCAATCAAGCTGGCGAAGTAAAAGCGTCTGAATATAGTACAGAAGATTCTGTTGTTAATTTTAATTTAATTGATCCTGCCATATATACGCTTCGTGTTATTTATGACGATAATAAAAATAAACGATATGACTCAGGTGACTATCTAGCAAAAAGGTATTCAGAAGAGGTGATTTATTTCTCAAAAGAAATTGATGTTCGTGTCAATTGGGATGTCGAGCAGACCTTTGATGTAAGTTTGCCGTATGTACCAGAACCAAAAAAGAAAGCCAATAAAAAGAATTAAGCCGGTAATAGGTTAGATCAAAATGAATTTTTGCAAGGACTACGTAGTCTTTCGTTAGTAGATTTCAAAAGTATCTGCATCGTTCAGGAAGTTGAATTTTTTTCGGGTATTTTGAACCAGTTCTAAGTCTATCTCTACAATGAAAACAGCTTCCGTTTCTTGTGGTTCAACTAAGTATTGTCCCAGGGGAGTGATCAATTGCGAGTGTCCGTTGTAGGGCAACTTATTTCCGTCTTCGCCAATTCTATTCACGCCAATGGTATAACTTAAGTTTTCGATTGCACGTGCACGTAGTAAGCTATCCCATGCCAAAATCCTTGTTTCGGGCCAATTGGCAACGTAAATTAATAAGTCATAATTTTCTACATTTCGAGAAAAAACAGGAAAACGCAAATCATAACAAACTAGGAGACAGATTTTCCAACCCAAATAGTTGACTGTCAGTTTTTGTTTTCCGGCCGTATAGATTTTTTCCTCACCAGCAAGAGTAAACAAATGACGTTTGTCGTAAAACTGAATTTCACCAGACGGAAATACAAATACCAGTCGGTTGTAAAAATTGCCGTTTTCAGTAATTACCAGACTTCCTGTAAGTGCACTATTGTGGAATTTGGCTGTCTTTTGCATCCACTGTACCGTGTCGCCAGTCATCGTTTCGGCTACATTTTTTGGGTTCATAGTGAAGCCAGAGCTAAACATTTCGGGTAAAACAATCAATTCTATGTCCAAGGGTAAATTGCTAATTTTCTCGTCAAACTGATTCCTGTTGGCTTCTGGCTGCTCCCAAACCAATGCCGATTGTATCAAAGCTATTTTCATCACCTTTATTTTTGATAAAGATAAGGATTCTGAGTATAAAAATTAGGAGCATAATGATTAGGGATTCCAAGTTGCCTCGTCCCGCTATACATTGCAATCTCTAGTTTTTGCTGTCGCAATACTAGAGGATTTTCATTTCTATCGGGGCTAGAGAGAATTCTTGTTTTTATGAATTTGTTTTTGAATTTTTGTTGTTCTGGCTGCTAATATTTTTGCTATTTTCGATTATAGTCAAAAGGGATTACTATGTTCCATTTTCTATGTTGTCAATTCTCATTTCAATTCACTAAATTTGCATTAAAATACAAACAAAATGAGCAACATTAGAATCACCAAACAATTCAATTTTGAAACCGGACACGCCCTTTATGGTTACGATGGTAAATGTAAAAACGTACACGGTCATAGTTATAAATTGTCGGTAACGGTGATGGGGCGTCCGATTAAAGACCGCTCCAACGTGAAATTTGGAATGGTGATTGATTTCTCTGACTTGAAGAAGATCGTTAAAGAAGAAATCGTAGACCAGTTTGATCATGCAACTGTTTTTAATGAAACTACACCACACATTGAGCTAGCAAGAGAATTGCAAACTCGTGGGCACCATGTGATTTTGGTAGATTATCAACCGACCAGTGAAAACATGGTGATTGATTTTTCTAAAAGAATTATTAGCCGTTTACCAGAAGGGATTACGTTGTTTTCTTTAAAATTACAAGAAACAGAATCTTCTTTTGCAGAGTGGTTTGCAAGTGATAATCTATAATTTTCAATCTCTGAAAGCTATTTTATGCTATTAGCCAATACAAAAAAAATATATTTTGCTTCCGATCAACATTTTGGAGCACCAACAGCTGAGCTGAGTCTACCACGCGAAAAGAAATTTGTTGCTTGGTTGGACGAAGTCAAACTAGATGCCGAAGCAATTTTTCTATTAGGTGATTTGTTTGACTTTTGGTTTGAATACAAAACTGTTGTTCCCAAAGGTTTTGTGCGTGTTTTGGGCAAATTGGCCGAGATACGTGACAGTGGTATTCCTATCTATTTTTTTGTGGGTAACCATGATTTATGGATGCGTAAATATTTTGAAACCGAATTAAATATTCCTGTTTATCATGATAATAAAGAGTTTACTTTTGGAGGGAAAACATTTCTTATTGGTCATGGTGATGGTAAAGGTCCAGGAGACATAGGGTACAAACGTATGAAAAAAGTGTTTGTTCATCCGTTTTCCAAATGGCTATTTGGATGGCTACATCCAGATATTGGCGTAGGTTTAGCACAGTATCTATCGGTGAAAAATAAAATGATTTCGGGAGATTCGGATGTTAAATTTCTAGGCGAAGACAAAGAATGGCTCATCTTGTATGCCAAACGAAAATTAGAAACCAAGCACTACAATTACTTTATTTTTGGACATCGTCATTTACCAATGATTAAATCGATCGGTGAAAACTCCGAATATGTAAACCTTGGGGATTGGATTTCTTATTTTACCTATGGTGTTTTTGACGGAGAATCTTTCGAACTAAAAGAATATAAGTAGATTCGCTACGCTATACTGGGGTTGTCTTGTAAGGAGTACCTCTTTGCTTTGGAGATAAAAAAATAGGCTGTCTCAGCGAGACAGCCTATTCAAAATAGTTTTAGAAAGAGGCTGATCCTTTAGGGAAAAGCCTCTTTTTTTGGTTATTGTACGAGGTAAATGTAGGATCCAGATTTATCTAGTATTACTGTAAAGCCTTCAGTCGTATTTGTTCCGTTATACACGGCTACCGTTACTAAAAATTCTTGACCTTCTTCTGCATCCGGGTAGTTTTTCTTCAAAACAACATTGAATGCTTTCAATAGTTCTGGCTCTTCCCATCCTGAGGTTCCTCCGGTTCTGCTGAAGTTTCCATAACGAGATAAGTTAGCTACTTCATCGGTTAAATCCGTATCCGAGCTTAATCCAGTAACTGCATCGGTATAATCGATAGTTTTGAATGGATACTTGATCACATTATTAGATACCCAAACTCCTTTTTTATATTTAAAATTAGACGTTTGAGTACTCAATGATGGAATAACAACCCAGTTAGTACCATCATATTTATATTTTAATAGTACATCTTCAAATTTTCTAGCACTGCTGCTGTCAAAATAAGTATAAGTAAACAGTACAGATTGAACATCACCGATTTCTGCAAATGGCTTGTAGGTTGATTTCAAATAAATAGCAATTCTTTTTTCTGCTAAATCTTTATCTGCAAAATTAGTGAAAGACTGTTCTAGGGCATTATAATCCGTAAGCTCTAACGTAAATATTCCTTCCCAAGTTAAATCTGTGTTGAATAAGAAGCTTTTGGTCACTGTTTGTGTAGTAGCTCCCAAACGAATTTTGTACGTTAACTTTACAGCCATTCCTGGTACAGCAGTTGGGTATTTGAAATTTAAGAACTCTGCAACATCATTTTCGTTAGAGAAGTTTCCGTATTTACCAATGTTTCCTCCTTGACTAATGTAGTCTTCTGGAGTAAGTGCATAAGTAGTCGTACTTGTCAATGTATTTGGTCGATACAAGTTATATGTAATTACAGCTATAGCACCTTCTACACGAACTAATTTGGATAATATAACTGCTGGGAGTTTTTGAATAGCATCCTCTTCAGATGGGATTCCGTTGAAAATCTCGTAGTCGTCTGTTTTGGAGGTTGCGTCAATGCTAGCGTAGTCCTCTTCGGCCAAGGTATATTTTAAATCGGTTTTTATTGGGCTGGGGATGTTCCCTAGTTCATCGTATGTTTTGTCTAGTTCACTTTCACACGATAGGAATACTATAGCAAAGGAAAGAAATATGTATTTTAAATTTTTCATATGAGTTTTGTATTAGAAATTAATGATTGTGCTGATACTGAAAGTTCTTCCAGATCCAAAAAATACGGTTGCTCCTGCCGCAGTTCCGTCATTGTCGTTGGCTCTAGTAATGTATTCTGTATTGAAAACGTTATTCATTCGAGCAATAACTTTGGTGTTCAAAGAAAGAATACGAAACTTATGTAGTATTGAAGCATCAATCAAGTGGAAGCTTGGAACTTTCCATGGATCGGTACCTGCAGTAGTACGCGTTCCAGGGTTGAAATCAGCATAATACCTATCGTAATAATTGTAATCAATGTTCAAACTTGTTTTTGGAGTCACATGATATTGCATTCCTAATGCTGCTGTAGTTTGTGCCGATCTCCCTACAGGTAAGTCTTTGATGAATAAATTAACGTTACTAATTACGTTTTGGTCAGAATCTGTAATCACTGCTTTTACATCATTTTTCCATTTCCAATCTCCCAAAGAAACCATCCCTGTTAAAGTTAAGTCTGTTGATGGTCGATACTCAAAATCTAGTTCTACACCTTGGTGAAGGGCATTAACACCTAGAATGTTGGTGTAAATTACTTCTAGCGCGTTTGTTGTTGGGTTGAGTGCTGTTCTTGTATCTGTTTGTGTTCTGTCATTCCATTGTGTTCTATAAACGTTAAGATTGGCAGCCAATTTGGGTAAACGTAAACCATAACCAAGTTCAAAACTTAATATTTTTTGGTTTTTGGCATCTTTGTTCGTTTGGTCATTATTGTTAGAAGCCCAAACAGCAGATGAATAAGGTGCTCTTTCGAAATAACCAACATTTGCAAAAATATTACTATAATCATCTAGTCTGTAATTCCCACCCGTTTTTGCTCCAAAGCCGATAAAGTTTACGTTATCTGTCTTACGTGATGGATCTGAGTCTAACTTTCTAAAGTGATCTAATCTGCTATAAGTAGTATTGGAAGCATTTACAGCTACAAATGCTGTAACTTGATCATGGTCATATTCTAGTTGTGCAAAATTTCCGATCCAGTTGACAAAAGTGTCATTGTAAAAACCGACTTTATCTCCCACTACAGCTGCTTTGTTAGGATTATTTACATCTCCATTATCTTTGTAAAATTGTCCTCCAAGTAAATCGTTAACTTGTTTGAAGTGTGTCCCTTTGTAATAACGGTAATCCAATCCACCAGTAAAGGTATAATCATCATTTATTCTACTGGTCCAAGTACTAATTGCTCCAGCCCAAATATGATTGTTAGCAGAAGTTTGTATTATCGCGGTTGACTCTCCGTTGGCAATATTTTCTGCAACTACACGGTCAACATCAACAGGGCCAAAAGTTCCAAAACGGTAAGCATTTGGACCAGTTAGTTTTCCTTTGTCAGCACCGTCTTCAAAGCTCACGCCTCCTTTTCCAGAAGAATAATAAACGGCTGTAGAAAGTTTATTGTTTGAATTTATTTTCCAATAATGATTTAAAGAAATTAAGGGTTTATTAAATGAGTTTTGACTCAAAGCAAACAGTTGTCCGTTTTTGTATCCCCAACCTTTATTTAATTTAATTCCTCTGTCACTTGTTCTATAATCCTGAATAGATAATCGCTCAAACCGTTGACCGTGTGTTTGTGTAGCACCAGTTGCCGTTAGCACTAGACGGTGTTTCTCATTTATTCTTTTAGAGATACTTCCGAAATAAGAGATTCCTTCAAACGGCGTACCATCCACATAACCGTCTCCGCTAATTTTGTCGGCATAAACGGTGGCAGCATATCCATTATCCATTATACCTGTCGATAGTTTAACGCCTACCTTTTGGTAGTTGTTGTTACCAACACTATAGCTGACTTGTCCACCCTCTTTGGAGGCTGTATTGTCTGTAATGGTATTGATTGTCCCTCCTATCGATGGTACGGCTACTTTTGAGGCTCCTAAACCTCTTTGTACTTGTATCGATGAGGAAACACTTCCTAGACCTGTCCAGTTGGACCAAAAAACACGTCCGCTTTCCATGTCATTTACAGGAATACCATTAATTAATACGGCAACATTTTCGGAATTAAACCCTCTTAATGTAATATCTCCATCTCCAAATCCACCACCTTCTTTACTTGCGTAAACTCCTGGTACCGATTTTAAAATTTCAACAAATTCTTGATTTCCTAGTTTTAACTCAATTGCTTCCTTTTTGATTGTTGATACAGCAACTGGTGTTTTTCTTTCTACTGCTCTAGACGAAAAGACGACTACTTCATCTAGTCCTTGTGAAGAACTTTCCAAAACGATTTCAATATATTTTGAATGAGAACTATGGAATTTTACTTTCTTGGTAGTAAATCCAATTGTCGTTATTATTAATGTTCCTTGTGTTTTATCAGTGCTAAATTGAAAATCTCCTTCTGCATTTGATATCGCTCCTTCATTTGTGCCGTCGATTACAATTGAAGCTCCTATTAATGGGATTTCATTGTCATCTTGAATGTTTCCTGCGATTACTTTCTTGTTTTGTGAATAAATTTTAGTAAGACTTACTAAAGTGAATACCACTAATAGTACAATTTTCTTCATTTTTATATGTAATTTAATTAGAACGGTAAAATTAGATATCTCATAGAGGAATGACGTTAACTTAAATTTATCTAAAAACACCCTTATTATTAACTTAAATTTAAGAATCGCTAATTAACGTTAAGTTATCGTTATCATTTTGAAAATAAAGGAATATTACATTTAGTATTAGTATTTAGGGCTGAAATAGTCTTTTTTTGAACTATATTTATAAAAATATGGAATAACTAGAGATTAGTTTCTTTTTTTATTGATATATAGATTGTGGTTTAGCTATTAGGATTAGTATGAAGATCCTCTTTGTTGTAATTCTATTTACAATTATTTCACAAAATAATAATAATGGAATAGACACAATATCTTAACGTTTATTGCTTTTTCCTTTTTATAAAATGTTGTTTCTTAGCTTTCGATTATAAATATAATTTGAAGTATGAAAAAGTTGATAGTAGCACTAGTAATTAGTGTGAGTTTTGCAAGTTATGCGGCACCAAATTGGGGAAAAACAGGACATAGAACTGTAGGTGAAATTGCAGCCAAACATTTAAGAAAAAAAACTACGCGTAAGATTAATGATTTATTGAATAATGAATCTGTCGCTTCGGTTGCTGTTTATGCAGATGATATTAAGAGTGATTCTCAGTATAATAAATATTATTCTTGGCATTATGTGAATTTTGAAGGAAATAAAAAATATAAAGACGATCCTATTAATCCAGAAGGTGATGTAATACAAGGAATAAAAACCTGTGTGGTAAAGATTCGTTCAAAAGAAACTTCTAAGGATGAAAAGGCATTCTTCTTGAAAATGCTTATTCACTTTGTGGGTGATTTACACATGCCGCTTCACGCCGGTAATTCATCTGATAAAGGGGGAAATGATGTGAAAGTTAAATGGTTTGGAGCTGATTCTAATTTGCACCGTGTTTGGGATTCTGATATGATTGACGATTATCAAATGAGTTATACCGAATTGGCTACAAATAATGACATTATGATCACAAAAGATGAGGTTGCCGTATTTGAGAAAGGAACTCTGTTGGACTGGGTGGTTGAGTCTAGAAAATTGGCTTTGACATTATACAGTCAAACGCATCAAGACGATAAATTGGGGTACAAATATATGTACCAAAATTTTCCAGTAGCTCAAAAACAATTAGAAAAAGGGGGGGTTCGTTTGGCATTGATTCTTAACGAAGTTTTTAAATGTAAATCAAAATGGTTAAATACTTTTCTTGCTGATTTGTAATTTTTATTCAGGAAATTTTTGTTCTGAATATTAAAACGAATTCCAAAATATACTTAAAGCTGTCCGTAATGGGCAGCTTTTTTAGTTTCTACCAATGCCAGTAAGGTATTCATCTAATGTTATTTTGAAAATGGTAGTCGAAATCAAATTGTTCATTTGATTCATTTCGTTGATAGACATGGCTAAATCAAGTTCATGAAAAGGTGTTTTTAATAAATATTTTGCGCAGTTATTTTTAAGCGCACAGTCTTCACAACATTGATTTTTGGAAATGCTTTCTTCTATCAAGCATTTAAAATCAACTAATTCTTGTGTGTTAAGTTGTAACCCTGTTTCTCTAAAGACGAGTTGGATTTTGTTTCTGAGTGTTTGATTTTCGTCTATCCAGTAAAACGAAATTCCAAATTCATTTTGATAAATGGCCTGTATTTCTTTCATGAGATTATATTAGTCTCACAAATGTAATTATTTTTATTTAGAATGAATAAAAATAATTATATAAAATTTTAGGATTTTAATGTAATATTATAGTTTTATGCTACATATTTTTTTTAAAATAGCTTAAAAAAAGCAAACAGTAAAATATCATTTATCAGCAATTTACTTCAATTTGGTTTCGCCATTTTAATCGAAACTATAAATACTGATTAATGAATATAGGGCTGTATTAATTAATAGGGTTATTTAATTTGTGTTTTAGTTTTAATTCGATAATTGTTATGAAATAAAAGCAAACTCTTTAGCCTAGATCGAAGCAGCAACCTTTGTATTTATTCTTTAAAAACACAAAGATATAGTTTAAGAGCGGGAAGGATATTTCTTTTGAAATCCCATACTTAGAGCTCCTAAAGAATAATTATGGTTTTTGAATAATATTTTTTAAATCACTTATTCTATGTCGGTATCTTTGCTGAGGTCTAGATTTCTAAAAGTTGGAGATAATGTACCTGTTAAAATCACGACCAAGAGAGTCATGCTTCCTCCAAAAACTACTGCAGTCACGGTACCCATCAAGCGAGCCGTTAAACCACTTTCGAAAGCACCCAACTCGTTGGATGAACCCACAAACATTGAGTTTACAGCAGAAACACGTCCACGCATATGATCGGGCGTTTTTAAGAATAAAATCGTTTGACGAATCACAACTGAAATTCCGTCGAACACGCCACTTAAAAATAGGGCAACCAACGAAATCCAGAAAATAGAAGATAACCCGAAAACTATAATACAAATTCCAAATCCAAAAATGGCAACCAGAAGTTTTATTCCTGCATTGGTATTGAGTGGGACATACGCGGTTACAAGCAAGGTCAAAAAGGAACCTATGGCAGGTGCTGCTCTCAAATATCCAAAACCTTCGGGTCCTACTTTTAATATGTCTTGTGCAAAAACGGGTAATAATGCTACCGCTCCACCAAAAAGAACAGCAACCATATCGAGTGTGATTGCTCCTAAAACTGTTTTGTTATTGAATACAAATTTGATTCCTTCACTCAAACTTTGAATAATCGGTTCACCAATTTTTGGATTTAAAATGGGCTTTTTTTCTATTTGAGATAAGGCGAGTAGCGCAATTATTGAACACATGAAAACAGAACACATCGACCAATGAACGCCAATAAGATGTATCGAAAATCCAGCTACGGCTGGTCCCACTACAGATGCAATTTGCGCAGCCGAACTGCTCCAAGTTGCGGCATTTGAATAAGCACTTTTGGGAACAATTAAAGAGACTAGAGAAAATATAGTTGGACCTAGGAAGGCACGTACCAAGCCACCCAGGAATACCAAGAAGTAGATAGCATACAGCACTGTTTGTATATTATAGCCTGATATTACGGTTGGCCAGGTCAATAAAAAGAGACCGAAACTAATGACTGAGAAGGCCAAAATACATTTGAGAAGCATGCCTTTTTTTTCTTTCTGATCTACAAAATGACCTGCAAATAATGCCATACTAACGGCTGGAATGACTTCCATTAATCCAATTAAACCCAAAGATAATGGATCTTTGGTGATGCTGTAAACTTGCCATTCGATAACAATAAATTGCATGGACCATGCAAATACCATAGCAAAGCGAACGAGTAGGAAGGTATTGAATTCTTTGTAGCGTAATGCTTGGTAAGGATCTTTCTTGATTTTTTTAATGCTCATGATCTAATGTCTTTTAATCGTAATTGTGTGGTGATTTTTCCGTTCCATTCATTTTCGTCAATGCAGTAGACAGCTTCAAACGGTTTTTGATTGGTGGTACAATCTATTTTATTTCCTAATCCAAATCCGATAGCTGCGAGACCTTCTGAATTGTTTTGTTTGACAAATAGTCTTAAGTGTTCGTTTTCTTTACCCATTGGTTTCCCGTATCCGGTTTCGATCACGTTTTTGGTCAAGAAAACCGGTGTCATATTGAGTGGTCCGTAAGGTTCAAATTGTTTTAAAATCCGAATGAATTTTGGGGAGATAGTATCAAAGTCTATTTCGATATCGACTTCTATTTCAGGAACTCGTTGCTTTGGTAAGATGGTATCTCGAACTTGTTTTTCGAAAGCGGCTTTGAAAGCGGCATAGTTTTCTGGTAGTAGCGTCATTCCAGCCGCGTACATATGACCTCCAAATTGTTCCAGATGTTCCGCACAAGCTTCGAGCGCATTGTAAACGTCAAACCCTTTTACAGAACGGGCAGATGCTGCGTATTTTTCACCACTTTTGGTAAATACCAAGGTGGGGCGATAATGCGTTTCGATGAGGCGCGAGGCTACGATTCCTATAACACCTTTATGCCAATCCTCTTGAAATACTACTGTAGAATAGCAGTTTTCTTCGTTATTGCTTATAATTTGATGAAGTGCTTCTTTGGTAATTTGTTGGTCCAATTCTTTTCGATCGGCATTGTTTTTTTCTATTTCAGAAGCAAATTCTTGGGCTTGCTCAAAATCAAATTCGGTCAGTAACTGGACCGCATAATTGCCATGTCTGATGCGACCAGCAGCATTAATTCTGGGTGCTACAATGAAAACGACATCAGTAATATCTAGTGTTTGTTTTTTGACTTGGTGGATCAAAGCTTTGATTCCAGGTCTTGGACTGCTATTAATTACCTGTAGTCCAAAATGAGCTAAAACTCGATTTTCACCTGTCATAGGAACAATATCCGCAGCAATGGCCGTGGCAACCAAATCAAGGTATGGAAGTAAATCGTCTATTGTTTGGTTTCTATTGCTACCCAAAGCTTGGATCAATTTGAAACCAACCCCACAACCACATAATTCATCATAGGGATAAGTACAGTCATTCCGTTTTGGATCTAAGACGGCAACTGCAGCAGGTAATTTTTCTCCTGGTCTGTGGTGGTCACAAATAATGAAATCAATGTTTTTTGCTGTGGCATAGGCAACATGATCGATAGATTTTATACCACAGTCTAATGCGATAATCAACGAAAATTCATTGTCCTCAGCATAATCAATTCCTTTGAAGGATATACCATAACCTTCCAAATAACGATCTGGTATGTAAGTATCCACATTTGGATAATATGTTTTTAAGTACGAAGCGACCAAAGAAACAGCTGTAGTGCCATCCACATCATAATCTCCAAAAACAAGAATCCGTTCTTGGTTTTGGATTGCTAGCTCTATTCGTTCCACTGCTTTGTCCATATCTTTCATCAAATAGGGGTCGTGCAAATGAATGAGGGAGGGTCGAAAGAAGGCTTTTGCTTCTTCAAAAGTTTCAATACCACGTTGAACTAATAAGGTTGCCACAAAATCTTTTACAGTAAGGGCTTTCGCCAAATGATGAATTTTTTCTGGTGAAGGTTTTGGTTTAATGGTCCAACGCATGTAAGGGTAAATTAATGAGAATTAATATCCTACGAATTTAATTTTTTTGTTTTAATTAGTCTTTATAAAAGGATGTTAAATTGATTAAAATTTTCAATAAATGATGTTGCTTGAAAAAAGATAAAGTATTTTTATTTCGGTATTAAATGACTATTTTTAAGTAGCTGATTTTAAGCAAGGTGGATTGATTGAGTCGCAATAGCAATTGACGAAATTAAAGAGTTCTATTATAGTCTGACTAAGTTTGATAGTGTATGTTGATGCTAAATAGTATCCTTGTTCACGATTCTATTTTGAGCGTAAGTACAAAGAGAATTTTTAGGAAAGGTTATTGACTGTAACGAAAAGGACATTGACAAAAAATCCAATCCCTATTATGAACTGATAGGTACAGATGATTGTAATTAAAAAAAATAGGAGGGTATTGTTTTGGAGAGCCATATTAAAGTCAAACAACAATTTCGGTTATATTACTCTATCTTTTATAATTCGTTATTGATTTTTATACCATACAACGAATCATAAAAGATAGAGCTGTATTATTTTAGTTCTAATGCATTCCCTTCGAACTGAATTCCATCCCATCCAGTGATCATGAAATTTCTAATGTTTTGGTGGCTTGTTCCTTCTGTATCTCCTAGCACTTCTTCAAAATAATAAGATCCAAAACAAGCTAATGTTTGTTCTTGCGTAAAGTTTTGTGCTTTTGCGAATGCAAATAATTTACAAGAACCTGAATTTGTTCCTGCTTCGTTATGGGTATTTCCATTTTGAAAAGTGGTTGGAATAAAATTGTATTTTTCTTCGATCACCGCAATAGTGTCTGCAAAGGCAATCGATTTGGGTTCTTGTTTTAACTTTTCTAAAAAAGGTTCTAGTTTCATATCCTGCGAGTTATTTATTTTAATTTTGAGCTGATTGTTTGGGCCGCTACAATAGCACCATCCATGTATCCTGGATTTTGAGTAGCTGTCTCGGAACCTGCAAAATGTAACTTATCATTTAAGAATGACTTTTGGTATAGGTCGTGACCATTATTTTGATGAGCCATCACCAAGTCTTCGTACGGAAAAAAAGTAAGTGCTTCGTCTCTCCATACTTTTTCATGATAGGCAGTGTAATTTTCTGCTTCTTTTCCAAAACATTGTACGAGCTGCTGGATTACTTTGGATTGTCGTTCCTCTTTGCTGAGCACATTGGTTCCTCCGTTAAGGAAGCCTTTTAACGCAAATCCTTTTGTGTCGAAGGTGCAATGATCGTACATTTCGGTGATAATACCGACATGACTAAATAGGGCGCCAGAATACTGTTTTTCTCTCCAAAATGGAGTGGTGTATGCTAGGGCAAATTTTATGGATTCGCCCATCCAAGTATGGGTATTTTGTGCTAAGTTTAGAAGCGGTTGCGGTAATTGGGGGTGGTAAACAATTGTGTTTACCGCCAAGTTAGGAGGCAATGTTACAATCACTTTTTGGGCGAAATAGCTGTTTTCGAGGGAATCTTTAGCTTCTATCTGGTCTCCATTTTCTCTGATGGTACATATTTTTGTATCTGTTTTAATGTTCTCTAAACCAATACTAGCTGCTAATTTTTCGATCAACGAAGATGTGCCCCCAACCAAGCGGTACGAAGGCTCATCAGAATCTGGAATTTCAAATTTTTGAGGAGGGACAAAAGACATGGTTTCAAACAAGGAAGTACCTTTGGTATGTTGTTTAAAATAATCTAGATCTAGTTCGGCTAAAAACTCTAATAAATTAGGGTGTTGTTTTCCAAACCAAGTAGCTCCCATTTCTATACTCGTTCCGTTGGTTTCAACAAGGGTTTGAATGCGGCCTCCAATTGTTATATTGGCTTCCAGAACGAGTACTTCGATTCCTTTTTTTTGTAATAAATAAGCAGTCACTAGTCCTGATAATCCGGCTCCGATAATAATTATTTTGGAATTATTCATGATTATTCTTCTGCTGAAAACTTCTTTTTCTTTGGCTCTTTTACGATTGTTTTTCCGGCTACTACCACTACGATTTCACCGCGTGGAGCATTTTTTTCAAAGTGAGTAAGCACTTCACGAGTAGTACCTCTTACATTTTCTTCGTGTAATTTTGACAATTCTCTAGAGACACAGATTTGGCGATCTTCTCCAAAATAAGTAATGAATTCTACTAACGTTTTTAGTAACTTATGAGGAGAAACGTATAGAATCATAGTTCTTGTTTCTTCGGCTATTTCTAAATAACGGGTCTGTCTCCCTTTTTTTTCGGGTAAGAAACCTTCAAAGACAAATTTATCATTTGGCAGTCCGCTATTAACCAACGCAGGTACAAAAGCAGTGGCACCAGGCAAACATTCTACGTCAACCCCATGTTCTACACAAGCACGTGTCAATAAAAAACCAGGGTCTGAGATGGCAGGAGTTCCAGCATCAGATATTAATGCGATAGTTTCTCCAGCTTTCAAACGAGCAATTAGGTTTTCGACTGTTTTATGCTCGTTGTGCATGTGGTGACTGTGCATGTGGGTACCAATCTCAAAATGTTTTAAGAGTTTACCGCTGGTGCGAGTATCTTCTGCAAGAATCAAATCTGCTTCTTTGAGGACTCTAATCGCTCTAAAAGTCATGTCTTCGAGGTTACCAATAGGAGTAGGGACAATATATAATTTGGACATGGTTTTACATTTGTTTTTAAATAATTATTAGCCAGAGTTTCTTACTAAGTAAGAAAACCTGGCTAATTTATTTTGTTTTTAGGAATAGTTATAGAAATTTCTTTTCGATAATATCCATAAAACGCTCTTCGTAGTCATCTTTACCTTTCCATTCATTATAGTCTGGCTTTACCATTTGATCAATAAAATCTTTGGTTTCGTAAAAATTATCAAATGTAATCAACTGACTCATTACACGATTATAATCTTCTCTACTGTTTCCAAAAAGGTGTTTCACAAAAGCAATTTGATCGTTTAAATCGATTTCAATTCCTTTTGATAATTTATCATTGAGGGATACTGCTTTTATAGTTGCTTTTTCGGTGACTATTTCTTTGGCAGCAACCACATTTTCTTCTATAGTTTTTTCAACTACTTTGATCGGTTCAAAAACAGGTATTGGTACAATGGGTTTTACGTTCTCTACTTTTACAAATTGAGGCTCGTTGTAGCTAGTGCCCAGTAAATCTTCAAATGAGATTTGTATTGCTTCTGCTTTTTTAGGAGGTGTTGCTACTGCTGCAACTATATTTTCTATTTTTTCGTCATCCTCCTCCTCTGTACTTAGGGTAAAATTGGGAGTAAAGGCTGGAGGAGCAATCAAAACTTCGTCATCCTCTTCGCTTTCTTCTTCATCTTCTTCATCGATAATTTCTTGGTCTTCTTCTTCAAAGGCTTCTACTTCATTTTCCTCTTCTTCGTTTAGATCAATTTCATCTTCCTCTACTTCGGATGTAGTTTCGTTTAGTATTTCAGAATCATGTTCTTCAAGGATTTCTTCTTCTGTTTCTTCGAAGACTTCTTCATCTTCGATTTGGTTTAGTTCAATTTCTTCTTCAATATGCTGTTCCTCGTCTAGGTTGTACCCATCGGTAATTGTATGAGTTTCTTGTGAAGGAATTGTTTCATTAATAACTGCGGTCGCTTCATCAAGTGCAGGACTTGCCGCTGTTCTTTCTTCGATTGGGGTTGAAGCTTCAGTTACGGGAGTACTAGTTTGAATATCGGTTGGTATTGGTAATGGTTCTATGATCACGTTGTCTTGTACCAAGGTGTCGAGTATAGGAGCTTCATTATCATAAAAAGCCTCTGCGTCTTTGATCATTGCGGCATGACCAATAGTCGGTTTTACGGTACCATATTGTTCTTCTACAAAACGTAAAACAGATAGTTTTTCATATAATTTTTGAGTTTCCAAAAACAGTTGGTTCACATCAGATTTGTTTTTTAGTTGTAAAATGCGGTGTGCAATGCTGATTAAGTCAGCTTCCAATCTTTTTTTCATAACGGTAGAATTATAATAAGTAGCGAATGTTGTAATATTAGTTGATCTAAAAATGTAAAGGTTTAATGGCGGTAAAGCTCATTAATTGATAAAAATTTTCTACTTTTGAGATGATACAAAAGTATAAAATCTTCTGTGCATTTATCAAGTTACAAAGTAATAAAAACTATTCATTTTTTAAGTAAGAAAAAACAAAATGTTTCTCGAAAATACAGTAAATCATAAAGAGCAGTTTGGTTGGATTGAAGTGATCTGTGGTTCCATGTTTTCTGGTAAAACAGAAGAATTGATCCGAAGGTTGAAAAGAGCCCAATTTGCCAAACAAAAAGTCGAAATATTCAAGCCTTCCGTCGATACTAGATACCATGATGAATTAGTTATTTCACATGATGCCAACGAAATTCGATCAACACCTGTGCCTGCAGCTGCCAATATTTCGATTTTGGCGCAAGGTTGTGATGTAGTTGGTATTGATGAAGCTCAATTTTTTGATGACGAAATTGTTACCGTTTGTAATAACTTGGCCAATCAAGGAATTCGCGTTATTGTAGCGGGATTAGATATGGATTTTAAAGGGAATCCTTTTGGACCCATGCCTGCTTTAATGGCAACGGCCGAATATGTTACCAAAGTACATGCTGTTTGCACCCGTACAGGAAATCTAGCACATTTTAGTTTTCGAAAAAACAACAACGAAAAATTAGTCATGTTGGGTGAAACCGAAGAATATGAGCCCTTAAGTCGAGGGGCATATTATAGAGCAATTCAAAAAAACCAAGACGACTAAGTTCTTGGTTTTCTTTTTTTTAGGATTTGAGTACCGATTATAATAGTGTAACTTTATAAAATAATTTGAGAACCAATTGACTTTAATTTGCTTTACCTTTGATCAATATTAAAATCAAAAATTATGAGATATATTTATGTAGTAGTGGTTTCGTTAATGATTATGTCTTGTAAAAAAGCAGATAAGGAAGGGGTAATGTCAGACAGCCAAATGAGTATTGACTCTATTAAGCAAGTTAGCATTGATTCTATGAAAATGGAGATGGTGAAGAAAAAAACGATTGATTCTATGAAAATAGAAATGGCAAAGCAAGAACAAGCAGTTACCAAAGAAGCAGTGGTAGTAAAGCAAACTACGCAAGCAACTACTCAGTCGGTTGCACCAGTTGCAAAAAAGAAATGGAGTGGTGCTGCCAAAGGGGCTGTTATTGGTGCTGGAGTAGGAGCGGTTACAGGAGCTGTAATTAGCAAGAAAAAAGGAACTGGTGCTATTATCGGTGGTTTAGCTGGTGCTGGTATTGGAGCAGGAACTGGAGCTATTATTGATGGCAAGAAATAAAAAAAAGTAAATTAAATTAAATTAAGAAGGCTGTTTCATGTAAGTGAAACAGCCTTCTTAATTTTTTGTAACCCCAAAAGCTTTAGATTTTCTTTCTCATTCTAGCTACAGGTATATCGAGTTGTTCTCTATATTTAGCAATTGTTCTTCGAGCAATTGGATACCCTTTTTCTTTAAGTAATTCGGCTAATTGATCGTCTGGATATGGTTTTTTCTTGTCTTCTTCTTCGATAATGTTTTGTAATATTTTTTTAATTTCGAGGGTTGATACATCTTCTCCTTGATCATTTTTCATCGCTTCAGAGAAAAATTCTTTGATTAATTTGGTTCCGTAAGGTGTTTCTACATACTTACTATTGGCTACACGTGAAATCGTTGAAATGTCCAAACCAACCAAATCGGCAATATCTTTCAAAATCATAGGCTTCATAAGGATCTCATCTCCTTCCAAGAAAAAATCTTCTTGGTAGTGCATGATCGCATTCATGGTGACAAATAGCGTTTCTTGTCGCTGTCTAATCGCATCGATGAACCATTTGGCCGAATCCAATTTTTGCTTAATAAACTGTACGGCATCTTTTTGATCATTGGATTTGTCGCGAGAGTCCTTGTATGTACGCAACATATCTTGGTAATCTTTTGAAACGTGTAACGAGGGAGCATTCCGCCCGTTAAGTGTGAGTTCCAATTCACCCTCAACTATTCGAATAGCAAAATCGGGAACTACATTTTCAGTCACTTTATTGTTCCCAGTAAATGAGCCACCCGGTTTTGGGTTCAAACGCTCAATTTCATGAACGGCTTTTTTGAGCTGCTCATTTGAAACATTGTATTTTTGAATCAGTTTTTCATAATGTTTTTTGGTAAAAGCATCAAACTGGTTTTCAATAATATCAATTGCCAAATCTACATATTCTGTAGGGGTACGATGTTTCAATTGCAACAGCAAGCATTCTTGTAAGTCACGAGCTCCTACACCAGATGGTTCAAGTTCGTGAATCACATGAAGCATTTTTTCGACCATTACTTCATCCGTGTATAGTGCTTGCGTAAAGGCCATGTCATCTACCAAGTCAGCAATACTTCTGCGTATGTATCCCATATCATCAATACTACCGACCAGAAATTCGGCAATTTGACGCTCTTCATCATCCAGTATAAATGTATTCAACTGATTTATTAAATCTTGATGGAAACTTATGTTAGCAGCAATAGGTGATTCGCGACTCTCATCGTCATCACTGTAATTGTTGGCTTGTGTTTTGTAATCTGGTGTATCATCATCACTTAGGTAATCGTCTATATTGATGTCATCCGCTTCGATTCTATCCGCATCGTCGCTGTCATCATAATCATCGAATTCGTCATTTTCGAATTCGTCGTTTTCATAATCATCTTCTTCGTTTCCAGTTTCCAAAGCTGGATTCTCATTCATTTCTTCCAACAAACGCTGTTCGAATGCTTGCGTAGGCAATTGAATTAACTTCATCAGCTGAATTTGCTGAGGAGATAATTTTTGAGATAGTTTTAAATTTAAGAATTGCTTTAGCATTTGTGTTTTTTGTTGTTTTATTTTAGTATTTCAAGTTTCAGTACATATAGCCACTTAAAACTTAAAACTTGAAACAAATTTTTAAAATTCCGCGCTCCCTGGTGTTCTAGGAAATGGAATAACATCGCGTATGTTGGTCATTCCGGTTACAAACAAGACCAATCTTTCAAACCCAAGTCCAAAACCTGAGTGAACTGCGCTACCAAATCTACGAGTGTCAAGGTACCAAGACAATTCTTGTTCATCGATATTTAACGCTTTCATTTTTTCTATCAAAACGTCAAAACGCTCTTCGCGTTGTGATCCACCTACGATTTCTCCAATTCCGGGGAAAAGGATGTCCATGGCGCGAACCGTTTCTTTGCCGGGTGCTGTGTTATCGTTCAAACGCATATAAAACGCTTTGATGTTTGCCGGATAATCAAATAAAATCACGGGACATTTAAAGTGTTTCTCTACCAAATAACGTTCGTGTTCTGATTGTAAGTCAGCTCCCCATTCGTTAATAATATAATTAAATTTCTTCTTCTTGTTGGGTGTGCAGTTTCTCAAAATGTCGATTGCCTCTGTGTAAGATACACGTTTGAAATTATTTTTCAAAACAAAATCTAATTTGTCTAGCAAAGCCATTTCGCTTCTTTCTGCTTGCGGTTTTGATTTCTCTTCGTCTAGTAAACGGGCTTCTAAGAATTTTAAATCCTCAG
Organism: Flavobacterium psychraerolatum; assembly: GCF_025960985.1. Classification (GTDB taxonomy): domain Bacteria; phylum Bacteroidota; class Bacteroidia; order Flavobacteriales; family Flavobacteriaceae; genus Flavobacterium. The sequence goes on from NZ_JAOQMX010000014.1 coordinate 29,012, forward strand.
GACATTTCTCCAAAGCATATTTTATGACATACTGTATAAATTCCTCTGCCAAGTCCATGTTGTCATTCAAATCATTAAAGGCTACTTCTGGTTCAATCATCCAAAATTCGGCCAAGTGACGAGATGTATTAGAGTTTTCTGCTCTAAAAGTTGGTCCAAATGTATAAATCTGTCCCAAAGCCATTGCAAATGTTTCCCCTTCCAATTGTCCAGAAACCGTCAAATTGGTTTCTTTACCAAAAAAATCTTCTTTATAATTTACTTTTCCGTCCTCGGTTCTTGGCGTTTTGTCAAAAGATAAAGCAGTTACTTTAAACATTTCTCCAGCTCCTTCTGCATCAGAACCTGTTATAATTGGTGTATTCACATACACAAAACCTTTTTCCTGAAAATAGCTATGCACGGCAAATGATAATACAGAACGTACTCGCATAATCGCTCCAAAAGCATTCGTCCGTACACGTAAATGGGCATTTTCACGCAAAAACTCCATGGAATGCTTCTTGGGTTGCATCGGAAATTTTTCTGGGTCCGAATCTCCAAGTATCTCCAAATTGGCTACCTGAATTTCATATTTCTGACCCGCACCTTTACTTTCGACTAAGGCACCCGTTACAGAAACGGAAGCTCCAGTGGTAATTCTTTTTAATATTTCGTCTGGTGTATTCTCAAAATCCACCACACATTGTATATTATTGATGGTCGAACCATCATTTAAGGCAATAAATTGATTGTTTCTAAAAGTCCTTACCCATCCTTTTGCATTTACTTCTGGCAGTGTCGAGGCACTGTTAAGCAATTCTTTAACTTTTGTATGTCTCATTTTAGGGTTGTAATTAATTTAAAAAGACTCATTTTTCAACTACAAATATAAATCTTTTGAAGTTATTTTTCAGATAGAATTTTTACTCTCTGTGCTCGAGGATACTATATTATTTGGTTTTTGAAAAAATTCGTAGAGGATATGCTTCTAATCTATATCATGTAGCTGTTTTGAAGTTATAATGTTTTAATAAAATAAAGGTGTTAATCAGTGTTTGTCTAGATATTTTGAGGCCATTTTGTTTATTTGGGCTGTTGGTTTATCAATCTTTCTACTTCAATATTCGAATGATGTAACATAATATTATAACTGTATAAGTACAAATTGTAGCTTGTTGGTACCTTTATATTCAATAAATAGGAAGCTCATTAATTAAATTCTGGATGAAAAATAATGAAAAATTACAACTAGGTGCTAGTATCAAAAAAAAACGAGAATCCTTGATTTCTGTGATATGGAATGATAAATATAGGACTCAAGTTAGTGAATTTGTTTGCGATAATTTGCAGCCTGAAGTAGATGCTATTTATACAAAAAAAACAAATAGTGAACTTACAGATGATGTGAAATTGGCATTAAAATTAAATCATTGGATTCCACAGGGGAATATTAGTATAAAAGCTGATGAAGGTTGGGTTACTCTGGAAGGTGAATTGACTTGTTCATGTCAAAAGGACGCTGTTAGGAATGTTTTGAGTGCCCTATCAGGAATTATTGGAGTTACCGATAATATTAAAATTAAGTCAAAAACTAATAATGTTATGCAAGAAAAAGAAATTGAAGAAGCTATTTTTGGTAATGGTTTACCGCACAATATTGATATATCAGTAAAAGTAATTGATACTACGGCTATACTTAGCGGTACAGTAAATTCTTGGGATGAAAAAGAAAAGATTGGACGAATTGCTTGGAGTAGTTCTGGAATTTGGCTAGTAAAAAATGAATTACAGATTAGTTCATATTAAATGGATTAAAGAATGCTTTTTTGCTTAGCATTCTTCTGATTCGTGACCAAAATAAATTCTGTAACGTTTAAATAATTAATAAATTAAAATAGACAATATGAAAACTAAAATAGAATTAGATCAAAAGATCACAAGTATAACCACCAAAATTCAGAGTAATTTTCCTGAATTGGTCAAATACATCGCTGAAATGCCCGTAAAAATTTCTGAAAATGGTGAAGTAACTAATGAAAATCTAGAAGAATATTATAATTCTTTGCAAGAATTATTTGTAGATTATTCTAAAACACATAGTAGTAAGCAGTTAAGTAAAACAGAAGAAAATACCCACTATGCTGATCTTCAAAATTATCCTGCTTCAGAGGACATTTATCAACAAGGTGTAAAAGTTGGAGAATTGGATCCTAATGATATTTCGAAAAATAAATCACCCAATGAGGTACCAGGAATGCCCAACGAAATAGATTTCCGTAACGACAAATCTGGGAAAGATTTAGATATACCTGGTTCTGAATTAGACGATCAACAGGAGAATATAGGTAGTGAAGACGAGGAAAATAATTACTACAGTTTGGGAGGTGACAACCATAATGATTTGGAAGAAGATCGAGCATAGTTTGATTTCTTACTTTTACAAGTTGTAACATACAAAGCACAGCCCCAAGCTGTGTTTTTTTATTTTGCTATATACCCAAATGAGTAGGTGGTTGAAATCTAGTAATTTAGTAAGGAAATTGTGTAACTAAATCTTGGGTTTAAAGTAGAACTTTATACTATTGTTAATCAAAGAAGTATTAAAATAAAAACTAAAAATCATGGGAGATTATAAAGAATTAAGAGACGATGCAGCAGTAGACAAAATTAAAGACTTGGCTGAGGATATAAAGACCTGTTTATTTTGCACGTACAAAGAGGGTAAAATCAACTCCAGACCAATGGCTGCTCAGAAAATTGATGATGAGGGAAATCTTTGGTTTTTATCTGATAAAACAAGTGAGAAAAATGTTGAGATAATTCAGAATCCAACAGTAGAGTTATTTTTTTCAGCCCCACACGATCAGTTTTTGACCTTACATGGGACAGCGAGTATCACTTATGATCGTGAGATTATAAAAGAATTGTTTACACCAATTGTAAAAGTTTGGATGCCAGAAGGTGTTGATGATCCCAATTTGAGTGCAATAAAAGTAGTACCAAAAGATGGGTATTATTGGAATAATAAACACAATAAAATTGTGGCTGTTGCAAAAATGACAACTTCCTTTATAACAGGGAAAACGATGGATGACGGTATCGAAGGTGATTTGAAATTATAATTTAAAAGTATATAAAGTGCGGTTTCGTAACCGCACTTTTGACTTTATTTTTATTTATTCTGCCTCAGCAGCTTCAATATTAATAGCCTCTACTGCTATTTCTGTTAATTTAATATCGGCTCCTTTTTCTTCTTCAAGAGTTTCTTCTAAGAGCGTTGCCGCTTCTGAAAATCCTAACGTAGCTGCAAATTGGCGTAATGTTCCGTAAGTTGCAATTTCATAGTGCTCAATTTTTTGACTGGCTGCAATTATACCTGCATCACGTACAACTCCCAGTTCAGTTTCTTCCATTATACTTTTTCCTTCCTCAATTAGGCCAGCCATGGCATCACATTTTTTAGCTGTCGCTTTTTTACCGATAAGGTCAAATACTTTTTCAAGTCTTATTACATGTTCTTCTGTTTCAGTTAGGTGATTATTCAGAGATTCTATTAGTTTTTTATCGCTAGCGTTTTTAGCCATTTTAGGAATCGCTTTCGTTAATGCTTTTTCTGCCCAATAAATATCTTTAAGGGAATCGATAAATAGTTCTTTTAATCCAGATGCAGCATCAGATTTTGCTCTAATAGTACCTTTTTTTGCATCTGTCTTCGCAGTTGTTTTTTTTTCTTTTGTTTCTGTAGTTTTCATAATGAATGTTTTTAATTGATTAACCTATTCAAAATTAGCAGTTTGACTGCTTAAAATTATTACAGAATTCTTTAGAAAAATTATATGATCCTCATTTAAAAGTTTAAGTAGTAAGCAGAAAGGTAGAGTGTTTTTTTATAAGAATAAAAAAAAACTTCCCATCATTTTGAGATGGGAAGTTTCATGTTTTATTAACTGTATTGTTATTTAATCTTCATCCAATTCTAGGACTAAGTTTGCAATAAGCGCTGTCCAACCTGTTTGGTGAGATGCTCCTAAACCTTTACCGCTATCTCCATCAAAAAATTCATAAAAGAAATGCTCATCTCTAAAGTGTTCATCTCTAGTAAAAAGGTTGTTGGCATCATCAGAGTGATATTGGAACTTCCCTTTTTGATTGGGCTCAAAAAGTTTTATTAATCGTTTGCTCAATTCATTTGCAATTTGTTTCAAGTTCATTTTTACTCCAGAACCTGTCGGGAATTCATATACATAAGTTGGTCCGTAAAAAGTATAGTATTTACGCAACGACTGAACAATCATATAGTTCAAAGGCATCCAAATGGGACCACGCCAATTGGAATTTCCTCCAAACATATTGGATTGACTTTCTCCAGATTCATATTGAATTTGGTGGTGTCCATGGTGTTGAAAAACAAATGGATGCTCTTCGTGATATTTTGACAAAGAACGAATTCCATAATCCGAAAGAAACTCTTTTTCATCTAATAAACGTTTTAAAAGATGTTCTAATCGAAACCCTCTCATGATTGAAAACAGATAATTTCCCTCATCATTTGCATGATGTATATTGGATATTAACGATGCTAAGTCAGGGCGTGTTTTTACTATTTCTGCTGCTCTAGTACTAAATTTGTTGAGTTCTTCAAATAAATCCTTATGAATGATTTCAACAGCAAATAACGGGATAATACCTACTAATGAACGTACTCTCATTAAGTCTGTTGCTCCACTTGCCATTTCGACAACGTCATAATAAAAGTTATCTTGATCATCCCAAAGTGAAATGTCTTTTTTACCAATATGATGCATTGCCCAAGCGATGTTCAAAAAGTGTCTAAAAAACTTAATCACAGAGTCTTCATAAACTTTATTAGTTTTTGCCAGTTCAAGAGACATGCGCAACATGTTTAAGGAGAACATTGCCATCCAACTTGTAGCATCTGCTTGTTGCATTCTGGTAATACCTTCTGGCATATGGTTACGGTCAAAAACTCCAATATTATCAAGTCCTAGAAAACCACCTTCAAATAGATCGGTACCACTTTTGTCTTTTTGATTTACCCACCATGTAAAATTAAGTAGTAATTTTTGAAAAGCTCTTTCCAAAAACACGGTATCTCCAGTTCCTGTTTTGGCTTTGTCTTTATCATAAATATTCCATACAGCCCACGAATGCACTGGAGGGTTAACATCGCTAAAGTTCCATTCGTAAGCTGGAATTTGTCCATTAGGGTGCATGTATCCTTCTTGCAATACTAATAATAACTGCTCTTTTGCAAAGTAGGGGTCAATCTCGACAAATGCTGCCATATGAAAAGCTAAATCCCAAGCTGCATACCATGGGTATTCCCATTTATCAGGCATAGAGATAATATGTCGATTGTTCAAATGTTGCCAACTGAAATTTCTTGTAGGTGGTCTTTTTGAAGCATTTTCTCCTGGACCACCAAAAAACCATCTATGTACATCGTAATAATAGAATTGCTTAGTCCATAACAAGCCTGAAAAAGCCTTTTTCGCAAGTTCTTGTCGGTGTTTCGGAATGTCTTTTTTGATAATGCCATCATAAAATTCCTCACATTCTTTAATTCTTTCAGTGAATATGGTATCAAAATTACTCCAAGGATCTTCGATTGTTTTTTTACTTAAACGAACTTTTATACTTTTTTCTTCTCCAGGTTTAAGGATCATTTTATGCCAAACAGCCAATTTAGATCCATTTTTCTCAGGATTTACAGTAGGCAGTCCGTCAACAACGTGATCATTGATTCCGTCTTTTACATAATCAACTCCATTGGGGGAGTTGTAAATTCGTTTGTTGTTAGTTTCATTTTCACAAAATAACTGCTCTCCCTCTTCATGATAAAAGTAATAATTTCCGTTTCTACTACTTCTAGAATGGACGGAATCCTCTGTTAAGGACTTCATGTTTGGACGGGTGAACTTATCATTATGTTTCCAGAAATTTCTAAACCAAAGATGGGGAAGTACGTGAATTTTTGCTGCCTTTTTACCACGGTTGATTACAGTCACTTTCATCAAAATATCATCTACATCAGCTTTTGCATATTCTATAAAGCAATCAAAATAAGCACTATTTTTAAAGCTATCTGTGTCTAGTAACTCAAATTCAGACTCCTCTCTACTACGACGATTTTTTTCAATTATTTCGTTATAAGGGAATTCTTTTTGTGGGTATTTGTATAAATATTTGCTGTACGAATGTGTGGGTGTAGAAACTTGATGAAAATATAGTTCCTTGACATCCTCTCCGTGATTTCCTTGATTATTGGTTAGTCCAAACAATCTTTCTTTTAAAATAGGATCATTCCCATTCCAAAAAGCAGGTGCCAGACATAAAATTTCGCGTGAATCACAATATCCACCAATTCCTTCTTCTCCCCATCGATAAGCATTGCTACGTGCTTTATCATGATTGATAAATTCCCATGCATTTTCATCTTCGCTATAATCTTCGCGAACGGTTCCCCATTGTCTTTCGGCTAAATAAGGACCCCATTTTTTCCAAGTTCTATAGGTGTCATTAATAGCTAATCTTTCTACTTCAGAAGTCGTATCGGTCATATTCTGTAATTCTTAATAATTAAATCTTTTTTGTGAAACATCTAGTTATACTAGATAGCTTTCGTCTAAAGTAATGTTTTTTTAACAACAAACCTTCAGTATAATCAGTATTCGTAAATTGTTGAATTAGCTTTTTTTTCTTTTTATTAACCAAAATAAAAGCCTTTTATATTCCTGTATTTATGTTTTAAATTGTTGTTAAAGTAATTAAATTTTTCTCTTTTATGGTTTTGTAAAACAATAAAAGTTTTTTTTATCAAATAATTGATAGGTTGCTTTGCAGTAAATTATCAGATTAGATGGTTATATCAATTGTTGGTTCTTTAAATTCTTGTTTGTTTGCTAATGATTTATTTAGGGTTAAAACTAAACATGGAAGTAACATTAAATTGGATAACATTCCAAAAAGTAAAGTCATTGCGATTAATCCACCAAGAGCAACTGTTCCTCCAAAATCTGAAAGCATGAAAACTGAAAACCCAGCAAATAGTACTACAGAAGTATAAAACATGCTTAGTCCTGCTTCTTTCAAAGTTGCAAATACAGATTTTTTTATTTTCCAATGGTTATGGACGAGTTCTTGACGGTACTGTGCCAAAAAGTGAATTGTATCATCTACTGAAAGTCCAAAGGCAATACTGAAAACCAAAATGGTTGAAGGTTTTAATGGAATACCAAAATACCCCATTAAACCTGCCGTAATCATTAATGGTAATAAATTTGGAATGACAGAAACTACGACCATTTTAAAGGATCTGAACATGAAAATCATAAGCATACAAATTAAAAATACTGCAAAAAGTAATGAAGTAATTAAATTGTCCAATAAGTATTTTGTCCCTTTTTCAAAGACTAATGCTTTTCCAGTCATGACAACATTGTAGCGGTCTTTTGGGAAAATTTTATTTATTTTGGCTAACAGTTCATCTTCTATTTTAGACATGTTTCCAGTTCCGATATCCTTCATAAACGTAGTGATACGTGCTGTTTGACCATCGCTATCTACATAGCTTTTCATAATGTTTTCTTTAGTATTTTTTGTCGCATTTTTGGCATAACTCAATATAAAACTTTGCTCTTGCGAACTTGGTAACTCATAATAATTTGGGTTACCGTTGTAATAGGCTTGTTTTGAATATTTGACCAAATTCACAATGGAAATCGGTTTAGATAATTCAGGTATCGAATCGATGGTTTTTTGTAATTCGTCCATTTTTCGTAAGGTCGACGATTTCATAACTCCTTTTTTTCTCTTGGTGTCAATCGTAATTTCTAACGGCATAACTCCATTAAATTCTTTTTCAAAAAATTGAATATCTCTGAAGAAATCAGTGTTTTGAGGCATGTCTTCTATCAAACTACCAGAGGTTTGAATTTGTAATGCGCCGTATGTGCTTATGGCAAATAAGGCAATCGCGACTGCGTATACATAACGACGATTGTATTTTACCATTTTTTCGATCCAGTCCATGAAACTCTTGGTGTAATTAAGACTCAAATGTTTTAAATGTTTGGGTTTAGGAACTGGTTGGTAGCTGTAATAAATAGGAATTGTGATCAAACACAAAAAGAATAGGGCCATAATGCTCAATGACGAAATAATACCAAACTCTTTTAATAATTGACTGTTGGTAATTACAAAAGTAGCAAAACCTGCCGCTGTGGTCAAATTGGTCATCAAAGTAGCAGTACCCACTTTGGTAATGACTCTTTGTAATGCTTTGGCTTTGTTGCCGTGAAGCATATATTCTTGTTGGTATTTATTGGTCAAGAAGATGCAATTGGGAATACCAATAACAATTACTAAGGTTGGCACCAAAGCCGTTAGAACAGTTATGTGATAATTGAATACTCCTAAAAGTCCAAAGGTCCACATAACACCAACACCAACAATTAAAATGGCAATTAAAGTAGCTCTAAACGATCGGAAAAAGAAAAAGAAAATCAGAGAGGTAATCAATAGTGAAGCACCAATAAATAAGCTTATCTCGTTAAGGATGCTGATAGCATTAAGTGTTCGGATGTAGGGCATTCCAGAAACACGTAAGTCAATACCCGTTTCTTGTTCGAATGCTTTAATTTTTGGGATAAAATCATTGACGATATAATCCTTACGGTGTGCTGTATTTACAATTTTTTTGTCCATGTAAATAGCAGAGCGCAAACTTCCGTTTTGTTTGTTATAAAGGAGGCCTTCATAAAAGGGCATATTTTCAAATAAATCCTTTTTAACGGAGTTCAAATAGGTTTGTGAAGTAGTTTTACTTTGATCAACAAAAGGAACCATCTCAAAGGTTTTGAGTGAATCATTTTTCCTAAGTTGTTTTAAATCGTTGATAGAAACAACCAAGTCAATTTCTTTTTGTGCTTTGATTTCGGTCATTAATTTATTCCATGCTGCAAAAACCTTTGGAGTAAAAAAAGCATTATCTTGAACCCCAACTACGATCAAGTTTCCTTCTTCACCAAATTTATCTAGGAAAGCATTGTACTCGGTATTAATATTGTTATTGTCTGGAAGCAAATTAGCTTCGGTAAATGAAAACTGAATGTTTTTCCACTGTAAAGCCAGTAAAACGGTTATCAAAAAGATAAGACCAAGAATGGCAAGTCTGTTTTTAAGTACGATTCGAGCGATAAATTCCCAGAAACCTACTTTAAATATTTTTTTCATAGATGATTTAAAATGAGGGCAAAGGTAGTGAAAACGCTAATAATAGAGTCGGTTATTAGTGAATTTTAAATCATTTTTATGGTTTTGTATTGTCTTAAAAGTTAATTTTGGGCTATTAAAAGAGGCTAGTGTAATTAGCTTCCGTATAATTATTTTTACAAAAAAAAGTTATTTGCAGGTTGTACTTACTGTTTGTAATGATCTAAGATATATTGTAGGTTCTAGACTGCTAGAAAAAAAACGGAGAGTACTATAAGGAAAGGTTTTAGTAAAAAAGCCTTTGTTTTTTAATTTTAAAATAAAAAAATGAGTTGGATTTTATTAATTATTGGAGGTTTTTTTGAAGTTGCATTTGCTTCCTGCTTGGGTAAAGCCAAAGAAACCTCAGGACTCGAATCGACCTATTGGATTATTGGGTTTTTACTGTCTTTGAGCGTTAGTATGATTTTATTGTACAAAGCTACGCAAGTATTGCCTATTGGTACTGCCTATGCTGTTTGGACTGGAATTGGAGCTGTCGGAACAGTACTTGTTGGGGTTTTGGTTTTTAAGGAGCCAGCAACCTTTTGGCGTATGTTCTTTATCTCTACTTTGATTATTTCGATTATAGGGCTAAAATTTGTTTCGAGTCATTAAAGACCGATATTCAATACAAAACTAAGTTTAACCGCAATATTATCTTCAAACTTAGGTAATTGGTTGGGGCCATATCGATAAAAAGCAGTTAGTCCCAAACCATTTAGAATTTGATTCAGTTCTATACCCGATTCAAAATAGCCTTTATTTAATGTTTTGTATTCTATACCGACATGCTGTTCTGGTTTTTGTAGATTTCCCCACGCCATTCTAGACACCAAGACCAAAGATGGTTTTATTTTCGAAAATAATTTAAGCCTATTTAAGCTATGTTTGAATTGAAAATAAGCAAATTCACTAGAGAAAAACTCATTGAAATACATGGTTTCAAAACTGTTTTTACCTGCAAATGTAATACGTTGAACAATAGTTTCTTTTGTAATATTATTTGGTGAAGTATTATACAAATGGGTGAGTGGCACATCTCCAAGTGCATATCCTCCTTGGAATAGCAGATTGGTTTTTTGACCATTCAAATATTTTTTTTCATATTCTGTTTTAAAATCAATTTTTGTAAACTGAAAATCGGTTAATACAGCTTTAGGTAGACTTTGAGTTATTTGAAAGGTGAATTTTGGATAACGCTTTTCAATTTCTATTCTTCCATTTGGGGTTTGCATGTAATCGCTAAAGGGATTCCACTGCAACGAAACCTTGGCAGTGGTCATTTGGTAATTTGTATACAGATGGTTGTGCAAGTTATAGGCATAATTAAATTTGGGTAATATTTCCGAATGAGAAAGTTCCCAAATACTTTCGGTTTTAGGGATTATGGCGGTTTCAATATAGGTTCTCCAACTTACATAATTATAAAAGGTACTGATGTTAATAGGTCTAGGGTCGTAAAGTTTAAAAGGTACTTTGTCAATCGCAAATGTGGTACTAGCGATCTCGCGTACATCATCAGTATAATCTGCGCCAATCCATGAATTTGAGAATTTACCCACGCGTACCGAAGCTCCAAAATGATATTTAAAAGCGCCATCCTTGGTGCCATAAGCTGCATAGGCATCAATCTTAAAGATTTTTGACATGCGTTCGTTGGTTACGCCTCCAAATCCCAAACGAAACCCCTCATAATTGTTGTAGCGCACAAGTTTTCGTAAATCCATATCAAAAAAAGGTAGCGGTAAATACCCATTAATAATTTTTCGACCAAAACGGATTTTACTCTCTAATCGTTTTTTTTGGAAAAATGTATCGAGGACAAAATAGGTTTTTTTCTCACGTAGGTCTAGAGAGTCTTTCCGATATTTGTTCCAAAAATCGACTGGTTTGTTTAATGCATTGTCTTTTATTTCGATACTTACAAATGACTTTTTTACAGTTACGGGTTTGTTATATCGAAAATCAAAATTATTAGTCTGAGAACTTAAGTATACATAGTCAGAGGGTTGTTTTTCTCTTGTAGACAAATTATCGTCAAAATCTCCATCAAATTGAATTGTTCCGCCCAAAATTTTGATATCATCATCATTTTTTCCTTTTACAATTTTAAATTTTTTGGAAATTGGGAACCACATTTTTTGCTCTGGAACATATTCAAATTCATGTGTTCCGCTGATATCAAGTACGCCTTTGATACGCATTACCGCTTTTGCAACAGCATAACTTTTTTGGTCTATATAAAGAATACCTTCTAGACCAGCGGTTTTGCTTATTTTTTTATTCTTAAAGTGAATCATATACGTCATCCGGCCACCTATGTTTACGGTATCCAAAAGTTTGTAACTGTATTCTTTGGGGGCATTTCTGGAGATGGGACTTTTGTATTTAGTCTCAAATAATTCATATTTTTCATCATAAACAGAGAACGATTGCAAATTGAAACCAATAATTTCGTAGAGGGGCTGTTTTAAGCCTGCCATTTTTGTACCTAGTATGGTTTCCTTTAGAGAATTATCTTTAAATTGAAAATGGGAAACCTTTTCAGTTATAAATAAATGATGTTTAGTTATAGCTTCTTTGAATTTGAATTTTGTAGAATCAATTTTCTTAAAAACTAAACCGCGTCTTCTTTGAATAAAAACAGAATCTAACGTACCAATAATGGAATCTGGATGCGCACTAACCAATAGTTTGTTGTAAGATTTGAATTCAAAACTAGTAAGATTGTTCTTTGGGTTGTTTGCCTTTTTGAGAGCAATTGCTTGCTTTATAATAGCTGTTGCAGGATTATTATTGAAAATTGTTGCTTTTTGTAGCGCCGTCGTATTGGGAGTGAGGTAGATTGGGTAAAAATTCAGGCCTATCGAAAGATCATTTTTTGTGTTACTATAACCAAGGTATGTTGTTTCGAAAATAGGGTAGTCTGTTGTGGTCTTAAATGCAAACTTTCCATCTACATCCGTAATCGTCTTATGATTTTTATCGAAAGTAAGGGTGGCAAACGGAAGCGCTTTATTTGTTTCTATATCTTTTACAATACCATTGACTTGGAACTGCGCCTGAAGGGTAAGGGAGGTTAGTAAAAGAAATAAAAATATATACTTCATAATATCAATTTCATATCAAACGTGTGGATGATTAATTTGGTATGGCAAAAATAAGAATAAAAAAGTCCGTTTACAGCGTAAACGGACTTTAAGTTAGTAGAGGTACTACTATTATACCTTCATGATTTCGGCTTCTTTAACGACCAATAGTTCATCAATTTTTCTGATGTAGTTGTTCGTTAAAATCTGAACTTCTTCTTCTGCGCTTTTACACATATCCTCTGAAGTACCGTCTTTTTCTAATTTTTTAATGTCTGTGTTAGCATCTTTTCTAGAATTTCTAATTCCGATTTTAGCATCTTCTGCTTCAGATTTTGCTTGTTTTGCCAAATCACGTCTTCTGTCTTCTGTCAAAGGCGGAACACTAATGATAATCAAATCGCCATTGTTCATTGGGTTGAATCCAAGATTGGCAATCATAATCGCTTTTTCAATCGGGTGCAACATGTTTTTTTCAAAGGGTTGCAAAGTAATCGTTCTAGCGTCTGGAGTACTTATTTTTGCTACTTGAGTTAGTGGGGTTGAAGATCCATAATAATCAACAAAGACACTACCAATCATGGCTGGTGAAGCTTTTCCTGCACGAATATTTGTAAATTCTTTTTCTAAGTGTGCAATCGAGCCTTCCATTGATTCTTTAGCACTATCTAATATAAAATCTATTTCTTCAGTCATTTTTTTGATTTTTATTTTTTTAGAATCAGTTTTATTTCAAGGTTCTATTTGAATAGAAAATTAAAACCGAATGCTGCAAACTAGACGTTTACAACTGTTCCTATATTATCTCCATTACAAATTTTTTCAAGATTACCAATTTTGTTCATGTCAAAAATAACAATTGGCAATTTGTTTTCTTGGCTTAATGTAAAGGCTGTTGTGTCCATTACGTTCAATCCTTTTTTTAGTACGTCTTCAAACGAAATCGTATCAAATTTAATTGCAGCAGCATTTTTTTCAGGGTCACAATCATACACACCATCTACGCGAGTTCCTTTTAGGATTACGTCAGCATTAATTTCAACACCTCTTAGTACAGCAGCTGTATCAGTTGTAAAATAAGGGTTTCCTGTACCAGCACCAAAAATTACAATTCTACCTTTTTCAAGATGGCGTACTGCTCTTCGTTTGATATAAGGTTCAGCAATAGCTTCGATTTTTAGGGCAGTTTGTAATCTTGTCAACATTCCTTTGTCTTCAAGAGCACCTTGCAATGCCATACCATTAATGATAGTAGCAAGCATTCCCATATAATCTCCTTGCACGCGATCCATACCGGCACTAGCACCTGCAACTCCTCTAAAGATATTTCCACCTCCAATTACAATGGCTATTTCAATCCCTTTATTGTGGATTTTTTTGATTTCTTCAGCATATTCAGCCAATCTTACAGGATCAATTCCATATTGTTTATCTCCCATTAAAGCTTCGCCACTTAATTTCAGTAGAATTCTTTTGTATTTCATGAGTTTGTTGAGTTGTTTGGTGCAAATATAGTCATATTCTTTTTTCTTGAAATAGAGATGTATAAAATTTACAAATTTAGTTCGCTCTTTTCTGTCAATTAGTGTGCCTGAAAAATTGATTTTCTTGTTTTTGCAAATGTACAAAGCATACTATTGTTATAGAATAAGAATCAAAAGCTTCTATTGGTGCTGACATTTATCATATTTTACTTTTTGAAGAAGTAGTACCTTTAGATAAATAATAAAAGCCAAATGACATGATCAAAAAACACAACTTAGCAGTAGCCTTCCCAGAGTTCGAAGAAAAAATTCACACATTAAAAGTAGAAGACAATCATTTTAAAATTTTATTCGATAAATATGATCAATTGGATCATGAAGTGTATCGAGTAGAAACAGATAGTGAGCCTGCATCTGATGATACTTTGAATGATTTAAGAGTGCAACGCGTTCGATTAAAAGACGAAATCTATGAGTACCTCAATAAAAATTAATTCATATAAGATCGATCCCCAAAAGTCATCATTTTGGGGATTTTTTTTTATGTGTGAAAGGACTTTGGCTTTTTAGGGCAATAGGTTGGTGTTTTAATAGCTAAAATTTAGAAATGAATTATTTTCGAATAGTATAATCTTGTACTCAATTGATTTAATTGAAAGAGCGGTACCCACCAAAAGATGAATACCGCTCATATCAACAAATAATCTATTTTGATTGCGTTAGCATAAATTAGCTCACTCTAATTAATTTTTTGTTTATAAATTCATGAATTCCTTGTTCAGATAATTCACGTCCGTAACCAGATCGTTTTGTTCCTCCAAAAGGCAAGTCAGGTTGCGATGCTGTTGGACGATTAATAAAAATCATTCCAGAATCAATTTGATCTGCAATTTTAATAGCACGCTCAATATCTTTGGTATAGATTGAACCTCCCAATCCAAAAGGAGAGTCATTTGCTAAGTCAATAGCTTCTTGCTCGTCTTTAACTTTGTAAAATGAAGCTACTGGTCCAAAAAGTTCTTCATAAAAAGTAGGTTCACCTCTTTTTAAATTGGTCAATAAGGTAGGTTGCATATAGGCACCTTCTTCAGAGGCTCTTTTTCCACCAATGGCTACTTTGGCTCCTGCTTTTTCAAATCGTTCTACTTGATCTAATAAATTTTGCAAGGCTTCTTCACTACTCAATGGTCCCACTTGCGTATTGGTGTCCATAGGATCTCCAACCTTTAACGAAGCTATTTTTGCAGTAAATTTTTCTAAAAACGCATCAGCAATTGCTTCTACGGCAATAAATCTTTTTGAGGCTACGCAACTTTGACCATTATTGTTCATTCGGCCTAAGATCGCCATTTCTACCGTTTTGTCAATATCTGCATCTTCCAAAATAATGAAGGAATCGCTACCACCAAGTTCCAAAACAGATCGTTTAAGGTTTTTTCCAGCTGCTTCGGCCATACTTGCTCCAGCGCCTTCGCTACCGGTTAACGAAATTCCTTTGATTCGGACGTCTTCAACCAATCCGGTACTTCTTTTACCAGAAATCAATAAATTAGTGTACAAACCATCAGGAGCGCCGGCTTCTTTAAATAAATTTTCAATTGCAATGGCACATTGTGGCACAATCGAAGCATGTTTTAATAGTATGGTGTTTCCTGCCATAATATTGGGAGCAGCAAAACGTACTACTTGGTAAAATGGAAAATTCCATGGCATCACCCCAAACAATACTCCAATTGGGCTGCTTCTTACAAAAGCTTTTCCAGAGTCAGGGCTAAGTTTTTTGTCTGCCAAAAATGTTTCGGCATGATCCGCATAATAGTCTAAAATGTTTGCACTCAAATCAATTTCACCTTCTGACTGAGCAAAGACTTTCCCCATTTCGAGCGTGATTAATTTGGCTAGTTCTGTTTTTTTAGCTCGCATAAGGTCCGCAACTTTATGAATTAAGGTTGCTCTTTCTTTATAGCTCGTTTTTTTCCAGTTGCTAAATGTTGTATTTGCATTATCGATGGCTTGATCTACTTGTTTTTCAGTCATCTCATCAAAAGATTTGACAACTTTATTTGTGGCTGGATTTGTTGTTTGAATTGGCATAATATATACTGTATTTTAATTAATAAAAAATTTTAAACAGTTTCATCTCCATTTGAATATATGGGTGACAAAAGGATAAAAACGATTGTTTAACTGTGTTTTATAAAAGTACAACTATCTTGAATGCACAACTTTGAATATATAGTTAAATGATGGGGGAGTAGGGTATTAATTAAAGTATAAAATTTAACATTCGATGGTGATTTACGTTTTGTATTTGTATTGCATAATTATGATTTTAAATGCTTTAAAGTCATAATGAGAAAGGTTTTGATTACGTTAATGGATATAAGTTTTGATATAGTTCAAAAAGAGGAAGAAGTTTTACTTTTTATGACAAACTATTTTTTCATTATTATTATTATTATGTAATCTTGATAGATGATGCATAAATATACCTTTTGGAGATGTAGTATAACAAAGAAAGTAAATTTGTTATAGTTTTTGTTACATTTTTTATTGTCGTAAATTGCATAGAGTAGGACGCTCAATTTCAGTTTGGTATTTCTGAAAGTGATATATTTGTCGCTTCGATATGCAATTTTCAAAACTACAATGTTGTAGTTCGTCTTTGTGTCACCATCAGAACATAATCAAATCATACTTGTGAAGAAAAGTACTATTATTGCAGTTGTTTTACTATTGTTTGTTCAAATCGCATTTTCTCAAGGAGCTTCAAATGTGCAGTTGCGTGGTACAATTAAAACAGCTAGTGATTTTGTTAACGAGGTTAATGTAGTAAATGAAACCACCAAAACAACTACTTCATCAAATGAGTTGGGGCAGTTTACCATTACTGCAAAAGAAGGTGATTTACTGGTTTTTACTGCCGTAAATCTGGTAACTGTAAATAAGAAAATAAGCAAACAAGATATTTTATCTGGCTTTATTAACGTTTTGGCTAATCTCCAAACCATCCCGCTTAAAGAGGTTGTGATAAAAAAGTCATCTATCAGTGCTGAAAATCTTGGTGTCATTTCTGCGAATCAAAAAAAATATACTGCTGCGGAGAGAAAATTGTATACAGCTACATCGGGAGGAGGGATTGATGGTCTATTAAATGCAATTTCTGGAAGAAAAGCAATGTTGAAAAAAGAGATTATAGTAGAGTCTAAGGAAAGTGCCTTTAACCGTTTGATTTATCTTTTTGAAGATGATTATTATACCGTTAAACTAAAGATACCAGCAGATTATATCAAAGGGTTTCAGTTTTATTGTGTAGAGGATTCCGAGTTTGTTATAGCTGTAAAATCTAAAAACAATACCTTAATCAAATTTTTAATGATCAATCTCGCTGCAAAATATAATAAGCTAAATAATGTGGAAATCTCTAATTAAAGTAGTTATAATGAATAAAATGGTACTTTTGTTTTATCGATAAATTGGTGCGAATTTTTATAATTTAGCAAGCCTATCCTGTAGGAATTACAAACAGTAGTATACATCTTCAAGTATATTGCAGCGGCAGTGCAATGAGTGCCAAAATAGGTCATACTACTTTTTTTTAACGACAAGTTAAGACCATATATTTTTAGTAAGTCTTATTTTTATTAAAAAAAAAGAATGAAGTGGTTTTCTGCCTTAAAAAAACGATACTTAGTTTATAGTGTAATTGTTGCTTACATTTTATTTTGTCAGTCATGCATGACCATGCGCATGAGTAAAAGGGAAACAAAAATTTTCTTTGACATGCATAAAGTGGCGTATGTAGATTCTACTGCAGTGTATCCTGATCACGACATACATTATATACAAACTGGACAGTCTCAAAATCCTACTTTATTCTTCGTACATGGATCGCCAGGCAGTTGGGATGCATACAAGGACTATTTGGTCGATACCTTATTAACTCATAAGTATCGAATGATTGCCGTAGATCGACCAGGTTTTGGGTATAGTGATTACCGATCTGCTCAAAATTTGCAGATCCAAGCGCAATGGTTATCTATTTTTATTAAACAACTAAACAATGGTCAGCCCGTTTCTTTAGTGGGTCACTCAATGGGTGGGCCGGTGGTAGCGAAATTGGCAACTTTAGATCCAGGCGCCTATGATAATCTTGTCATTTTGGCTGGAGCATTAGATCCAAAAGTTGAAAAACCAGAAAAGTGGCGTAAGATCTTCATGGCGTTTCCATTAAAGTATTTGGTGCCAGGTGCCTTACGTCCTTCAAATGAAGAATTGTGGTGGTTGAAAGACGATTTGAGAAAACTTGCACCTGAGCTTCCTAAAATCACAGCAAAAGTCACCATTATTCACGGAACAAAAGATTCTTTGGTACCTTATAAAAATATGGCTTATATACAAAAGGAGTTTGTTAATGCAAAATCGATGGATACCATTTCGATCAAAGATGCTAATCATTTTATTCCTTGGACGTATTATGAGCGTATTCGAAATGAGTTATTTAAACTAAAATAAAAATTTTCAGGATTAAGTTGTATTTGAAAGAGATTTTATTCCTATGTTTTCAGCTAGTAGGTGATTTTTTATCGAGAGTTAATTCGAATAAGAGCCTTATATCATTAATTTTTAGTACTGTCAAGTCACACAAATAGGGAGTGAGAGATTGCAATGTCCATTGTGAAATCTGCAACTTTTAACAACTGTTGAAGGTTTGATTTATATAATTCTTAACAATATTCCTTTAACGGTTACGTAATTTTGACTTTTAAAACAATAAATTATTATGACAGCAATAAAAGCGTACGCGGCATACGATGCAGAAACACCTTTGAAACCTTTTGAATTTGAAAGAAAAGATATAGGTGCGAAGAAGGTACAAATAGAGATACTTTACAGTGGTGTTTGCCACTCTGATATTCATACTGCAAAAGGGGATTGGGGACCTGCCATTTACCCATTGGTACCTGGACACGAAATTGTGGGTAGAGTTACCGCTGTGGGTAGTGCTGTAACCAAATTTAAAGTTGGAGAACTTGCAGGGGTAGGTTGCTTTGTAGATTCATGTAGAACATGTCCAAGTTGTCAAGCGGGTGACGAGCAACTATGTGATGAAGGTATGGTGGGAACATACAATAGTTATGAAAGAGGAACAAATATTCCACATTATGGAGGATATGCCACAAGCATCACTGTTGATGAAGAATTTACTTTACATGTTTCAGACAAACTTGAGCTGTCTGGTGTAGCACCATTATTGTGCGCAGGGATCACTACTTATTCGCCACTACGTCGTTTAAAAGTGGGTAAAGGTCATAAAGTGGGGGTTTTAGGTCTTGGTGGCTTAGGTCATATGGCCGTAAAATTTGCAGCTTCATTTGGTGCTGAAGTAACTATGTTAAGTCATTCAGCTTCCAAGGAGGCAGATGCTAAAAAATTGGGTGCTCACCATTTTGCACTTACTTCAGATCCTGAGGTTATGGCTTCACTTGCCAATAAGTTTGATGTGATCTTAAATACTGTTTCGGCAGAGCATGATTATAATGCTTACTTGAACTTATTGAATACTAACGGAACAATGATTATTGTTGGGATTCCTAATTCGCCAGCGATTATTCCAGCAGCAACTTTGGTTATGAAAAGAAGAAGCATCATGGGAAGTTTAATTGGTGGAATTGCAGAAACACAAGAAATGTTGGACTACTGTGCAGAACACAATATTACTGCAGATGTTGAGTTAATTAATATGGACTACATTAACGAAGCATACGATCGAATGAATAAAAGCGATGTTAAATATCGCTTTGTAATTGATATGGCTTCTTTGAAGTAATATTAAACACACTACTTTGAAGAAGATGAGTAACATTATAATTACCTCAAAACAGTTTTAATTAAGCTGTTTTGAGGTTTCTTTTTAATAGCGTTTTTGTTTCTAATGATAATCAAAATAGTTATTTGTTAACTGTCACTCATCTCCAATAATCTTGTTCGAAATAAAGAATTTTCATGAGTGTTGAGTGATCTAAGTCATTTATTATTCGAATAATTTTACTTAAATTTACGTAAATACAAAAAATAAAATATGAAAACAGTAATTGCCAAAGCATTATTTAATAGCCATTCCTATTTGGAGTACCGAAAATTAGTTTCAGATTTGTTGACAGAAGGGAAGTCTACAGGTCAAGAGCAGTCAGAAGAAATAACGCATTATAGTATGTTAAATGATACTAGAATGAATCGATTGGATAAAACGATCAAATTAAGCCAAGAAGTTCAGACAAAGATGAAGAACTTAGAAAAGGAGTATATTTGGTTAGTTATTTCTGAAGGATGGTGCGGTGATGCAGCACAAATTTTACCTGTAATCGCAAAATTGGCTTTAGCATCTGAAGGTAAGATAGATTTAAAGATAGCATTACGAGATGATAACGATGATTTGATGAAACTATTTTTGACCAATGGGGGAAAAGCAATTCCTAAATTGATTATTATAGATCAACAAACTACTGAGGTACTGGTGCATTGGGGACCTAGACCAGAAGGTGCCTCAGAATTAATTACACGCTATAAAAAAGAGCATGGTGTGCTAGATGAAACTGCAAAAACTAATTTACAGCTTTGGTATCTAAATGACAAAGGTCAATCGGTACAAAATGAATTGGTAGAAACTATGCTTAGTTTAGAATAAAAGAATAAATAAAAGTTCTTATGTGTTTTAATTTAAAATAAAAGTGGTAACTTAGTGATTGCCAGTCGAATCTATCTTTTTTTTAATTTGCTTTTTGTGAATGTTTAGTTATTGTATAACAATTAAAAACACGCGCCATGAAAAAGTTCTTCGAAAAAATGTATGATTTATTATCTAGTTTTCTATTCGGAAATGAACATATTTCACATTATTAATCGGTCAAATATCTTTGAGGTGTTAAGTAGTTTTACGATCACAAGGCTGAACACAGGTAAAATTAATTTATGCTGTGTTTTGCTGTGGCCGTATTATTTGGTTTCGAGGTTTTGCTCAAATAAAGTGACGTCAATAGCCTTATTAACTTCGTATGCGCCAATTTTAGTTCTTCTTAGTGCTGTAAGGTGTGATCCAGACTGCATTGCTTTACCAAAATCAAATGCTAATGATCGAATATAGGTTCCTTTACTGCAAACAACTCTAAAGTCAATTTCGGGTAAAGCAATCCTTGTGATTTCAAATTGGTGGATAGTAGTTTTTCTTGAGGCTATTTCAACTGTTTCTCCAGCACGTGCATGTTCGTACAAGCGAACACCATCTTTCTTTATAGCCGAGTAAATAGGCGGTATTTGATCAATTTCACCTAGAAATTGTGGTACTGTTTTGTGAATTAATGCCTCGTCGATGTGTAAAGTTGGATATTCGTGATCGATTTCGGTTTCTAGATCATAGGAAGGTGTAGTTGCTCCTATATGAAAAGTACCCGTATATTCTTTGGCTTGACCTTGAATTTCAATAATTCTTTTGGTGAATTTTCCTGTACAAACTATTAGTAAGCCTGTAGCAAGTGGGTCTAAAGTGCCAGCATGGCCAATTTTAAATTTTTTTGGAAGACCCAAATTGTTAATTAAAGCATATTTCAATTTATTGACAGCTTGAAATGAACTCCAATTTAGGGGTTTGTCTATTAGTAATATTTGTCCGTTTAGGTAATCTTCGATAGTTAATGACTCCATTATTTTGCAGTATAAAAATAAATCAATAAGCCTATTCCTATAATGATTCGATACCAGCCCCAAAATTTAAAGCCATATTTTGTTAGAACAGTTATGAATGTTTTTACGGCTAGTAAAGCTACAATAAATGCTAATACATTACCAAGAATAAATAACTGAATGTGATTATCATCTTGCATAATCATTTCGTATCCCTTCATTTCTGTAATCGTTCCTTTTCCCCATGTCTTTACAAAAACAGAATACACAGTAACAGCCAACATAGTTGGGACGGCCAAAAAGAATGAAAATTCGGCTGCTGCTTTTCTGCTCAGTCCTTGTGTCATACCACCAATGATAGAAGCTGCAGATCTTGATGTTCCAGGCATCATTGCAATACATTGCCAAAAACCTATGATTACAGCTTTTTTAATAGTAATGTCTTTTTCGTCAAGAATTATAGGGTTTTTGAACCAGTTATCTACAAATAAAAGAACAACTCCTCCTAAAACTAAAACAGAAGATATAGCAATTTGGTTTCCTAAAACGGCTTCAATTTTATCGTCAAAAAGATAGCCCAAAACTAAGGCTGGAATTACAGCATAAATTAATTTTAGATAGAAATTAAAATTTTTAAAGTCAAAGAATTTTTTCCAATACAAAACTACAATTGCTAAAATGGCTCCAAATTGTATTGAAACTTGAAACATTTTTAAAAACTCGCTTTCCTCCATCCCTAAAAGAGAGGCCGTAAAACCCATATGGGCGGTTGAAGAAATTGGTAGGTATTCAGTAAGTCCTTCAATAATAGCAAGGATGATGGCTTGTATTGTATTCATTATTTTTTTATAAATTGGAATGTCTAGCTGTTATAGGGCTATTTATTAGGTTTAAGTATCGAAAAAACAGTGATCCCAAAGCCAATTAATACCGTTGTTGGTGCTAATCTAATCCTTCTGAAATTGAATATGTCTTCGCTAAATACAGTTGGATCGTCGCTTCCTCCACCAGACATTAGAATAAAACCTAATGCTATGACACCAAGTCCTATTAAGAGGATTTTATAATTTACTTTATCAAATAAAAATTCTGATTTTTTATCTTCCATTTTTGGATCGTTTGTAGTTTTTTTATCTTTCGATTAAAAGATCTTAGATTAATATAAATCGTCTGTTCTTAGATTTAAGAAACGTTGTGTTGCAAAATGTGTACTGATCCAAGTAATCAAAATTCCGATTCCCATTATGGCAGCAAATACAATTCCGATTAAGGCTTTGTTTTCAAGTATTTCAAGATCAGGAAAGTTAGTTTCCACATAAGTAAGCATTGCAATAAGTCCGATAATCGCTAGTGTTGCTCCAATTATTCCTAGTTTTACACTACGCATTATAAAAGGTTTTCTAATAAAAGATTTTGTAGCACCTACCATTTGCATAGTTTTGATGATAAAACGATTAGAATAAATTGAAAGACGTAACGAACTGTTAATTAGTAAAACAGCGATAAACGTCAAGAAACAGCTTATGATAAGAATCCACATGCTGACTTTTTTAATATTATCATTTACTAAATTCACTAATTGTTTATCGTAAACGATATCGTCAATTTGTTTATTAAGTCGAAATTCTTTTTCTATTGCTGCAATACTGTCACGCTCCACGTAGGGCGCTTTGAAGTGAATGTCAAAAGAGTTTTGCAATGGATTTTCGCCCAAAAAGGTTAGGAAGTCTTCACCAATTATGTCGGTATGTTGTTTTGCGGCTTCGTCTTTAGTTACGTAAACGGAAGATTTAGCAAAGGGTGCTTTTTTTAATTCTTCTCCAAAAGTTTTTAATTCTGCTTCGGTAGCATCATTTTTGAAAAAGATAGTCATCGCAATTTTTTCCTTAAAGTCATCTGCCAATTTTTGCGAATTGATGATAAAAAGACCTAATGTTCCTAAAAGAAACAAAACCAAGAATATGCTTAGCACAACGGAAAAATAAGACGAAATTAATCTGCGTTTTTGAAACTTATCAAATGAAGAACTCATAGTGTGTTTTAATTATGCCGTAAAAATAATAAAGTATTTCTTTATTTGAAGTTAATAACGTTCAAAGTTTTGACTTTCGTACAATAAACGTAAATTTGCGCCTTTATTATATAGTAAAACCTAGAAACTTAAAGTTTTTATACCTTAGAAACTCACTCTGATGAAATACAATCCAAACGAAATTGAAGCCAAATGGCAAAAATATTGGGCAGACCACAAAACTTTTGCTGCGTCTAATGCCTCAGATAAACCCAAACATTATGTTTTGGACATGTTTCCTTATCCTTCTGGAGCAGGATTACACGTTGGCCACCCGCTTGGATACATTGCTTCAGATGTGTACTCAAGATACAAACGTCATCAAGGTTTTAATGTTTTACATCCCATGGGTTATGATAGTTTTGGGTTGCCTGCTGAGCAATATGCTATTCAAACAGGGCAACGTCCAGAAGATACTACTCGTGTGAATATTGATGGAGGCTTTGATAAAGAAGGAAATAAAATCGCGGGTTATAGAAAACAATTGGACACTATCGGATTTTCATTTGATTGGGATAGAGAAGTACGGACTTCAAATCCTGATTATTACAAACATACGCAATGGATTTTCATACAATTGTTCAATTCTTGGTACAATAAAAACACAGACAAAGCAGAAGATATTTCGACTTTAACCAGCATTCTTTCTACAGAAGGTAATGCTACTGTTAATGCAGTTTGTGATGATAATATCGATTTTTTTACAGCAGATGAATGGAATGCTTTTGCGAAAGAAAAACAGGAGAAAATTCTATTGCAATATAGAATGACTTATTTAGCGGAGACCGAAGTGAACTGGTGTGCAGGATTGGGGACAGTTTTAGCCAATGACGAAATCATCAACGGAGTATCTGAGCGTGGCGGTTATCCTGTTGTTCGTAAAAAAATGACGCAGTGGAGCATGCGTATATCTGCCTATGCAGAACGTTTGTTACAAGGGTTAAATACAATTGATTGGACAGAAAGTATTAAAGAAAGCCAACGTAATTGGATTGGAAAGAGTGTTGGAGCAATGGTAGATTTTCCTATCCTATCCTTTCCTGAAGGGGAAGAGAATATGGGTACTAGGGATCCTTTGGCTAATTCAACCGAAACAGAAAAGACATTATGGATGAGCCTAAAGTCAAAAGCTTTAGATTATAAATTCAAGCAACAACATTTAATCGCAGGATATACGGTTGATTTTGTCTGCCTTTCGAAAAAATTGGTAATCGAAGTTGATGGTAAAGTAAAAGGTGAAATTATAGCGATTGATCCTGAAAAAGTTAGAGTATTAAATGAAAATGGTTTTAAAATAATTCGTTTTACAAACGAAGAGATCATCAGAAACCTAGCAGGTGTTTTAGATACCATTACAATAGAATTAGATAATATTGGGGACTACCCTTCTGGAGCTAATGGCACCATTAGTGTTTTTACTACACGTCCCGATACTATATTTGCTGTTACCTTCATGACACTAGCGCCAGAACATGAGTTAGTGGCGCAAATCACAACAGCAGATCAAAAAGAAGCTGTTGCTGCTTATATCGAAAAAACATCTAAACGTTCTGAAAGAGAGCGTATGGCTGATGTAAAAACAATCTCGGGAGTATTTACAGGAGCTTATGCAGAACATCCGTTTACCAAAGAGCCTATTCCTGTTTGGATTGGAGACTATGTTTTGGCAGGATACGGAACAGGTGCTGTAATGGCTGTTCCTTGTGGGGACGAAAGAGACTTTGCTTTTGCAAACTTCTTCAAAGGTCAAAATGGGATGCAGGAAATTAAGAATATTTTTAATAAAGATATTTCAGAAGGAGCATTTGGAGCCAAAGAAGGTTTTATTTTAGAAAATTCAGATTTCTTGAATGGATTAGGATATAAGGAAGCAACTAAAATAAGTATAACTGAATTAGAAAAAATTAAGCAAGGAAAAAGCAAGATTAATTACCGTTTGCGTGATGCTGTTTTTTCTCGTCAGAGATATTGGGGAGAGCCGTTTCCTGTGTACTACGTTAATGGTTTGCCACAAATGATTGATGCGAAGCATTTGCCTATCATTTTGCCTGAAGTAGAGAAATATTTGCCAACCGAAGATGGATTGCCTCCATTAGGTAATGCAGCTGTATGGGCTTGGGACACGGTTAATAATAAAGTGGTTGATACTACGCTTGTCAGTTCGAGCGAAGCCGAGAACCAAACTGTTTTTCTATTAGAACTGAACACTATGCCAGGTTGGGCAGGTAGCTCGTTTTATTGGATGCGTTACATGGACGCACATAACGAAACAGAATTTGCAAGCAAAGAAGCATTGGCTTATTGGGAATCTGTCGATTTATACATTGGAGGAAGTGAACACGCAACAGGTCACCTATTATATTCACGATTCTGGAACAAATTCTTGAAAGATAAAGGTTTTGCGCCAACAGAAGAACCGTTCAGAAAACTGATTAATCAGGGAATGATTTTGGGAACTAGTGCTTTTGTGTATCGATTGGAAGGTGCAAATACGTTTGTATCTAAAAATAAAATCGAAGGGCAAAATGTACAACCAATTCATGTCGATGTCTCAATGGTTAATTCATCTGATGAATTGGATATTGAAAAATTTAAAGCTTGGAGAGAAGAATATAAAGACGCCAAATTTATTTTAGATGAAAACGGTAAATATATTGTAGGTCGCGAAGTAGAGAAAATGTCTAAATCGAAATACAACGTTGTAACACCAGATGATATTTGCACGGAGTACGGAGCAGACACCTTGCGTTTGTATGAAATGTTTTTAGGACCATTGGAACAAGCAAAACCTTGGAATACAGCTGGTATCTCAGGTGTTTTTGGTTTCTTGAAAAAGTTATGGCGTTTGTATTATGAAGAAGATACAATGGTCGTGACCAATGACGAACCAACCAAAGACAACTTGAAAACCTTACACAAAACCATCAAAAAAGTGGCAGATGATATTGAGAATTTCTCTTTCAATACTTCCGTTTCACAATTTATGATTTGTGTGAACGAACTGTCTATTCAAAAATGTCATTCTCGTGCAATACTTGAGCCATTGGCTATTGTAATTTCGCCTTATGCACCGCACATTGCTGAAGAATTATGGTCATTACTAGGGAAGGAAGGTTCGATTGCTACGGTTCCTTTTCCGGTATTCGAAGAAAAATACTTAGTAGAGTCAGAAAAAGAATACCCGGTCTCTTTCAACGGAAAAATGCGTTTTACATTGACTTTGCCTTTGGATTTAACCAAAGATCAGATTCAGGAAATCGTCCTTGCAGACGAAAGAACCATTAAACAATTGGATGGGAAAACGCCAAACAAAATAATTATTGTTCCAGGGAAAATCATTAATTTGGTGGGATAATCAAATAGAGTAAATTTCAGATTTTAAAATTCCAAATTTCAATTGTTACACTGAGCTTGTCAAAGTGTAACTTGGGATTTGGAATTTTTTTATTACATTTTTAACCAATGTCAATTTGACATCTAATTGTTTTGGTTCAGAATTTGTTATAGATTTAGAACAAGAAAACATTAAAACATAAAATTATGGGAATGGGATATATGATACTTGCTGGTGTAATTATGTTAGCGAGTTGGTTGGTCAGTTCAAGGCTGAAAAGCAAATTTGAATTTTATTCGAAATTGCATTTGCAAAACAACATGAGTGGAGCTGAAATTGCTAAAAAAATGCTTGCCGATAATGGAATTTATGATGTACGAGTGATTTCGACACCAGGACAATTGACGGATCACTACAATCCAGCAGATAAAACAGTAAACTTGAGTGAATCGGTCTACAACCAGCGTAATGCTGCTGCTGCAGCTGTAGCGGCTCATGAGTGTGGTCATGCTGTACAACATGCCGTTGGGTACAATATGCTAGCAATGCGTTCGAAGTTGGTGCCCTTTGTGAGTGTAGCTTCCAGGTATATGCAATGGGTTTTATTGGGAGGAATCTTGATGGTTGGAAGTTTTCCACAGCTGTTACTTATTGGGATTGTGTTGTTTGCGGCAACGACAATCTTTTCGATTGTGACCTTGCCGGTAGAGTATGACGCAAGTAATAGAGCATTAGCTTGGCTTAAAAACAAAAATATGTTGAGTCCAGCAGAATATGCTGGAGCTGAAGATTCTTTGAAATGGGCGGCTCGTACGTATGTTGTAGCGGCTTTGGGTTCTATCGCGACATTGTTGTATTATATTAATATTTATATGGGTAATAGCCGAAGAAATTAGTAAGGTGGTAGTCTTATCGAAATATTCCTTTCAATAGAGATGTAGATTTAAAATAGATTTAATTCCACTTTTCGAAAAGTAAAGACATAAAAAAACCGCAAATGATTGCGGTTTTTTATATAGGTAGAACTTAGTAGTCGTTGAAATTACTTCGTTTTGTTGGCTTCAACAATGTATTTTTCAAGTGCCATCGTCATAGATGGAGTTCCGGGTGTTGGTGCAAGAATGTCAATTCTTAATCCGTTGTCTAGCGCCTCTTTTTGAGTAGTGCTTCCAAAAACAGCAATTCTAGTGTCATTTTGTTTGAAATCAGGGAAGTTTTTGAATAACGATTTTATTCCAGTTGGACTGAAAAAAATCAAAACATCATAATAAACATCCGCCAAATCAGAAAGATCACTCATGACTGTTTTGTAAAATGTAGCTTGCGTCCAGTCTACTTTTAAATTATTTAAAGTAGTGGGAGCATCAGCATTTAGTTGATCAGATGCGGGAAGTAAGAATTTTTCGTCTTTGTATTTTTTAATCAGCGGAGATAAATCAGCGAAATCTTTAGCTCCTACATAGATTTTTCTTTTTCTATAGACTACATATTTTTGTAAATAAAAAGCGACTGCTTCCGATTGACAAAAATATTTTAAACCTTCGGGAACTTTAAAGCGCATTTCTTCAGCTACTCTGAAAAAATGATCTACTGCATTTCTACTGGTTAAAATGATAGCAGTAAAATTGTTAAGATCAATTTTTTGAAGTCTAATTTCCTTAGCACTTACTCCTTCAATGTGAATAAAAGGTCTGAAATCAATCTTTATTTTATGCTTTTGTTGCAATTCAAAGTAGGGAGAATTCTCAACTTTAGGCTCAGGTTGTGACACCAAAATAGTTTTCACTTTCATATTTTAACAGTTTCTAAGCGTTACCTTTTGTGTACCAATAATACATAAAAAAATAGGGTGCTATTTCGAGAGTGCAAAGATATAAAATAAAATAAAACAACTTGCTGAATATTAGGTTTTGATAATTTTTTATTGACAATGTATAGGTTAATAGATTGATTATAAGTATTGTAGCTATTATGATTTGTGGGATTATTATTGAAATTGTATCTTGGTAGAAGAGGATTATATTGAAAGGGAGGATTAAAAGGCCTATATAAGTGCGATAAGTAACTTTTTGAAGGTTGAATTGTTCTGCAAAATCTTCTATGTTGAAGGCAGTAGCGATTATTTTTTCGATTAAGAATTTTGATAAAATAAAGAAAATCACAAATGTGATTATTTGTATATAAAGAGTATAATCAGTTTTGGAAGCATGACCAAAAATACTCAATGAAAGGAGAATGAAAAAGGAAAATGATATGGCTTGAACGAAAAATAATGCTATGGTGAACCCGCTATTCAAATG
This sequence comes from Flavobacterium psychraerolatum, assembly GCF_025960985.1. Classification (GTDB taxonomy): domain Bacteria; phylum Bacteroidota; class Bacteroidia; order Flavobacteriales; family Flavobacteriaceae; genus Flavobacterium. Next base: position 58,228 of record NZ_JAOQMX010000014.1, read on the forward strand.
AGTAGCATCTCGATAAATTTTGGAGTATTTGTCAGAAAATAGTAAGTTCATGAAATCTCCAAATCGATTTTCATTGGTAGATCGAGTAATGGCTATAAGAATAAAGGATAGCACGAATAAAATTGTTGCCCAATCTTTGCTTTCAATAATTCTTGGATGAAGTAAATGTTCTATCATAGTGCGGCAAAATTAGTAATTTTTTGTTTCAAACTTTTTATTATACTTTTATTATCTTTGAAATCCTTTAAAAAGTTTACTTTTGCGTTGAAATTATTTGAAAAATGAGTGACTGTATTGTTATAATTCCTACCTATAACGAAATTGAAAACATCGAAAGTATCATCCGTTCTGTGCTGTCGCAGCACAAGAACTTTCATGTACTTGTGATTGATGATAATTCGCCCGATCATACTTCGGATAAGGTTGTTGTTTTGCAGTCGGAGTTTGAAGAACGTTTGTTTTTAGAAAAAAGAATGAAAAAAGCAGGTCTAGGGACGGCTTATGTTCATGGTTTTAAATGGGCCATTGCTCGAAAATACGATTTTATTTTTGAGATGGACGCTGATTTCTCACATAATCCCAACGATTTAGAAAAACTGTACAATGCATGTCATTTTGGTGATGCAGATTTAGCCATAGGATCTCGTTATTTAACGGGGGTAAATGTTGTGAATTGGCCTTTGAGTAGAGTTCTTATGTCTTATTTCGCCTCTGTTTATGTACGTATGATCACTGGAATGAAGATCCATGATGCTACGGCTGGATTTGTGTGTTATAAAAGGCAGGTACTCGAAACTATTAAGTTAGACAAAATAAAATTTGTGGGCTATGCATTTCAAATCGAAATGAAATATCGAACGTATTGTCGAAAGTTTCAAATTACCGAAGTTCCTATTATCTTTACCGATAGAACAAAAGGACAGTCCAAAATGAGTAACTCTATTATAGTAGAAGCTGTTTTTGGAGTGATTTCTCTGAGATTAAAAAAATTATTTAATACATTATAAGGATAAGTACGATGAATAGGGTTTTAATTAAGAATGCCAAAATAGTAAATGAAGGAGTGATTTTTGAGGGCGATGTTCTAATTGAAAATGACTTAATTGTTGAAATTTCAGAAAGTATCAGTGCCAAGTCTTCAGATTATATAATTATTGATGCCGAAGGGAATTATTTGATGCCTGGAGCAATTGATGATCAAGTTCACTTTAGAGAGCCAGGTTTAACTCATAAGGGGGATATTGAATCAGAATCAAGGGCAGCGGTAGCTGGGGGAATAACTTCGTTTATTGAGCAGCCTAATACGGTTCCTAATGCAGTGACTCAAGAAATCTTGGAAGAGAAATATCAACTTGCTGCCGAAAAATCATATGCAAACTATTCTTTTATGATGGGTGCAACCAATGATAATCTAGAAGAGGTTTTGAAAACCAATCCCAAAAATGTAGCAGGTATTAAAATATTTTTAGGTTCTTCTACCGGAAATATGTTAGTAGATAATGAAGCTACACTAGAAAAAATATTTTCTAGTACTCCATTGCTAATTGCTGTTCATTGTGAAGATGAAAGCACTATTAAAGAAAATACAGCAAAATATATTGCAGAGTACGGTGATGATGTCCCGGTGACGGCGCACCACTTGATCCGTTCGGATGAAGCATGTTATATCTCCTCTTCAAAAGCAGTTGCATTGGCTAAGAAAACGGGTGCTCGTTTGCATATTTTTCATCTTTCTACTGCCAAAGAAATGGATTTGTTTACCAATAAAATTCCATTGTCTGAAAAGAAGATAACAGCTGAGGTTTGTGTGCATCATTTATGGTTTACCAATGATGATTATGCGACGAAAGGAAATATGATCAAATGGAATCCAGCGGTAAAAACGGCTGCTGATAGAGATGCATTGTGGAAGGCTTTGTTGGATGATAGGATTGATGTGATTGCTACAGATCATGCTCCGCATACACTAGAAGAGAAAAAACAACCGTATTTAAAAGCTCCTTCTGGTGGTCCTTTGGTACAACATGCTGTTGTGGCTATGTTTGAGTGTTTTCACCAAGGAAAGATTAGTGTGGAGAAAATTGTGGAGAAAATGTGTCATAATCCTGCAAAAATCTTTCAAATTGAAAATAGAGGTTTTATAAAAGTAGGTTATTATGCCGATTTGGTTATAGTGAATGCAGGTTTGCCATGGAGTGTGAAAAAAGAAAATATTCTAGCTAAATGTGGATGGTCTCCTTTTGAAGGGTTTACATTCAAATCTAGAATTACGCATACATTTGTAAATGGTCAATTGGTTTATAAAGCCTTTAAAGTAAAAGATATCAAAGCTGGACGTCGTTTATTGTTTGATAGAAATTTCTAATATCAAAAAAGGAAGTAGTAGGTAATTTGGTAAAACGAAAAGTATACTGCTACAAACTTATGATAAAGAAGAAAATCTAGTATATGAAAAAAATAGGCATCATTATTTTTTTGTTTTTTTGGGTAGGTTGTAAAGAAGAGATTGTAAAAAAGCCTGATAACCTTATTGATAAAAACAAAATGGTTGATATTCTCTACGATTTGACGTTGTTGAATGTAGTTAAGTATCAATATGCAGATACTTTAAAAAAATATAAGGGTACGGAATTAGAATATATTTTTAAAAAATACCAGGTCGATAGTCTACAATTTGCCAAAAGCAATAGTTACTATGCTGCAGATTATAAGCATTATAAAGACATGTTTGATCAAATCAAAGATCGTATCCAGTCCAAGAAAACGGTACTAGATACTTTGTTGAATAGAAAAGAACGTGCCGATCTTTTATTGAATAAAAAATCAACTACAGCAAAGGATACTGCAGTCAAAAAGAAAAGTATAAAAGAAAGATTAGAGCATGCTAAAAAGGATACCAAAGGTGTTTTGGAATAATTTATTTTCAATTTACACCTTTGCTATTTCCTTAAGATACTGATGAATATCTATAAAGCTGATTTTTAAATCAGCTTTTATTTTTTCATTAGAGAATATTCTATCTGTATAACTTGCTCTGGCCATGTATTTGGTCATTTTTCTTTTGGATCTAAATAGAAAGGAAGACAATTTGTCTATTTTCCAAGCAATTTCCAAGAGCCATTTTTTGGCATGAATACTAGGTCGTTTTACACCTAGAGCATCACTCATAGAGTTGAGTACTTCTTGGTAGGAACTGTTTTGTGAAACTAATGTATAGCGTTGATTGATAATAGGACTTTTCATAAGTTGAATGGCAATTTTCACTACGTCTGGTACTGCGATAAATCCAGTGATTCCTGTGGTGTAAAAATGCATTCCATGAGCAACTCTCTGATATAATAATCCGCTACCTTGGTCATTAAAACCAGGTCCTAGAATGATTCCGGGATTGATGATGACGCTTTTTAACCCTTCTTGTTGTCCTCTCCAAATTTCCATTTCGGCACCATATTTTGAAATAGCATAATCCGAATGGGGTTTTTCAGGGTTCCATTCTATTTCTTCAGTCACAATATGTTCATGTTCGGCTAAGTCGCCTAAAGCAGCAACAGAACTAACATAGCATAATTTTTTAATATTATGAGCTAAGCAAAAATTAACAATATTTGCTGTTCCTTCAATGTTAGTCTTTCTGAGTAGGTTTTCGTCAGACGGCTGAAATGAAATAAGTCCAGCACAATGATAGACGTATTCAATACCAATAAAAGCTTCTTCAAGTTGTGTAATTTTAGTAATGTCAGCTTGTTTCCATTCTATATTGTTGAAAAGCGCTTCTTTTTTATAGTAAGAAAATAAATTTTTAGTTTTTGTTATTCCTTTTTTATTTCGATAAGTAGCACGCACTTTTTCTCCATTTTCAATTAAACGAAGTAATAAATGTGCACCAACTAATCCTGTTCCACCTGTAAGTAATATCATAGATGCAAAGGTATATAAATCAACTTCAAAAGCCAAGAAGTGGATGCTAAGTGTCAAGAATTAACGTTTCATTTGTAGGTTGAGGTAGGTGTTTTAATGCTATTCGGTATTGGTGTTTGAGAATTGAAAATGGAATTGATTTTTGATTTTCGAATTGCTATCTTTGCATAAATTGATTAAAAAACATGAAAAATATTATTTCCGAATTACAATGGCGCGGCTTAGTGCACGATATCATGCCTGGGACTGAAGAGCAACTTTTAAAAGAAATGACTGCTACTTATATAGGATTTGATCCAACATCAGATTCTTTGCATATTGGTAGTCTAGTGCCTATTATTTTATTGGTGCATTTAAAAAACTTTGGTCACAAACCAATTGCATTAGTCGGAGGTGCAACAGGTATGATCGGAGATCCTTCTGGTAAATCGGATGAGCGAAATTTATTAGACGAAGCTACTTTAAACCATAATGTGGATGGTATAAAAGGAGTATTGTCTCGTTTTTTAGATTTTAATGCTACAGATGCAAACGCGGCTGTTTTGGTTAATAATTACGACTGGATGAAATGTCTTTCTTTTATTAATTTTGCTCGTGATGTGGGTAAACGTATTACCGTAAATTACATGATGGCTAAGGATTCTGTCAAGAAAAGATTAGCTGGTGAAGGAGAAGGAATGTCGTTTACAGAGTTTACTTATCAGTTAATTCAAGGATACGATTTTTATCATTTACATAAAGAATACAACTGTTTGCTGCAAATGGGTGGTTCTGATCAATGGGGAAACATTACAACAGGTACCGAATTGGTTCGTAGAATGAATGTTGGAGAAGAGGCAAAAGCCTATGCAATGACTTGTCCGTTGATTACAAAGGCAGATGGAACTAAATTTGGTAAATCAGAAGGAGGGAATGTTTGGTTGACTGCAGATAAAACTTCGGTATACAAATTTTATCAGTTTTGGCTAAATACTACAGATGTTGATGCAGAAAAATATATCAAGATTTTTACCTTTTTAGAAAAAGAAGTTATAGATGCTTTGATCGTAGAACATCAAGTAACACCGCATTTGAGAGTGTTGCAAAAAAGACTTGCCGAAGAGTTAACTGTTTTTGTACACTCGAGTGAAGAATTGGAAAAAGCTCAAAAAGCGTCCACTATTCTTTTTGGAAATGCAACTGCTGATGATTTAAAACAATTGGACTCGAATACCTTTTTGGAAGTTTTTGACGGTGTGCCACAAGCAGAAATTGCTAAAAGTGATCTTGAAAACGGAATCGAAATTATTACTGTTTTGAATGATAAAACAGGGTTTTTTAAATCAAACGGAGAAGCGAGAAGAGCATTGACTGCTAATTCTATTTCAGTAAATAGAGAAAAAGTGAAAGAAGAATTTATGCTTACAACTACAGATTTAATTAATAATCAATTCGTTTTGTTGCAAAGCGGAAAGAAAAATTATTTCGTGGTTAGAGTAGTTTAATTGTCGAAATAAATAGGGCTACTATTTAAAGCACCATTAGATTACAACCTCGAATATCTGAATTATCAAAACGTCCCAATACCTCGAAGGAGTTGTTGGGATTTTTTTTACCTAAATCTTGCGTAGCTATAAACGAGCAAGAGTTGATATTGGCTAAGTCAATCACATTGATTCCACCTGTTTTTCCAGTTGCGACATACGTTAAAGCATCTTCTGTTTCACGAACCAGGATTTGCATCCATGCAGGACATTCAAAAACTCCTTCTCCAAGAGAATAAGCTTGCGAAAGTAATTCGGTCATACCATATTCTGAATGGATAGCAGTGACGCCAAAACCAGTACAGAGAATTTGATGTAATTCTTCGCGAATCATTTCTTTGCGTTTTCCTTTCATTCCACCGGTTTCCATAATAATGGTATTTTGTAGCTGAAAAGTTTGTTTTTCGATCAAGTCTAATAAGGCATAGGTGACGCCGATCAAAATTACATTTTGTCCCGATTTGTCTAGGTCGATAAGCTTTTTGATCAGTTCATCATGATTGTGTAAATAAAAGCCACTTTCAGGTTGATTGGTAAGTTGAATTAAATCTTCGACCATATGAATCAACGATGAGCCATCGCGCTCTAAATAGGAGGGTAGAAGTGCTAGTACAACATAATCTTCAATATTACCGTAGAATTCTGAAAATGCTTTTTGGTAACTTTCTTCATAAATAGAGACATCCGTAACGAGGTGTTTGCTAGTGATTGTTCCTGTTGTACCGCTACTGGTGAAGGTTGTCTCAATAGGGTCGGTGTTGCTTAGTATGGTATGGCTCTTGAAAAACTGTATGGGTAAAAATGGAATCTGTTCTAATGATTTTACTTTTTGAACATCAGTTTTCAAGTATTTGCAAAATTCTTGATAAACCAAGTTGTTTTCGTATTGGAATCGAAAGGTTTTTAAAGCTACTTTTTCAAATTGCTTTTGGGATGAAATCGTGAATATGTCAGTAGTTGAAATCAAGTTTTTTTTACAAAAGTACTAAACTTAAATAAAAAAGCCCCAAAATTGTTTTGGAGCTTTTTTTAATATTCTATATAGAGTATTTATCTTACTATTAATTTTCTGGTTGCCGTAGCATTATCTTCATTGATTTTAATTATGTAAACACCAGGTGATAAGTTCGAAATATTTAATTCTCTACCTGCTAGTTGTGTTTGAAGTATTTTTTTACCTAATAAGTCAAAAATGATGATGTCTTTGTTCGAGTCATTTTTTGTAGAAATAGATATTCTTCCATTGCTTACGGGGTTTGGATACAAGTTAAGCCCCTCTATAGTTGTGCTGTCTTGAGTTTTGGGTAACTGCTTAGCATCCTGAGCAGTTATGCTAAAGGAACTAAAGAAAACCAGTAAGAGAATAGTATAAAAGTATTTTTGTTTCATCGCATCTGTTTACATTAAAGTAAAAATAAGAAAATAAAAATTAATAAACAATAAAAAGCCTTTCAAATTAAGGAAAGGCATTTGTGTTTAAAAATGTTTAAGTATTCTTATCAAATGTTCAAAATAGTATTTCTGTATTAAAAAAAAATGTAAATTAATTTTAAACTAATACAGTAATAAAATACTTCGATTTATTATAAAGAAAAAGCTGCCTAGATAATTATTACTAGACAGCTTTTTTTATAATTTAATTAATAATTATTTAGTCCAATCAGCCCAAGTAGGTAATACTGCACCTGCACCAGCACCTAGAGCACCAGTTGTAGTACCAGATAATTTTGGTCCTGAAAAATCAGTTATTTGAGTTCCAAAAGTATAGTTTGTAATTGTAAAAGTACCTGCTGCAATACTCGCAAGTGCTCCTGCATCATTAGCCAATTTACAAAGTGCTACAGGCATATCATTTCCAACATATAAGTTTGTGTATGCTTGTTTTCCACCACCTTCTTTGAAGTTGATTGATTTCTCATCAGCTGTAAAAGTAGCTCCACCTTTGATGATTGAGAAGTTAATCAATTTAGCATTAGTCATTGGAGTTGCTCCACTAGGGTTTTTCTCGTTATTTGATCCTTCAACACCACCTTTTGTTACACCATTGATATATACATTGGTAGCAGTTCCTTGCCATCCATCAGCAAAGTCAAATGAATCATCATAAGAGTTAATTAATATTAAGTTGGTTGGGTTTACAGCTCCTCCGAAGAATTCAACTGCATCATCACCACTTTCTAATGTGTAAATATTAGAAACAACTGTTCCAGAACCTACTCCGAAGAAAGAAACTCCATTATATTCTTTTGTAGAAGAAAATTTAGACCCTGTGTACATAATTTTCAAATAGTTGATACTTCCAGATGAATCTGCATTATCATTACCACCGTAGCTTAAACCACCTACTTCAGATGTACCGTTATCTCCTGTGTTTACTTTACCATTACCACAGATAATTAATCCACCCCAGTCACTTTGTGCAGGGTTTGCTTTACCAGATGTCATAGTAACTGGTTTAGCTGCAGTACCATTAATGTTGATTGTAGCATCTCTCTCTACAGCGATGTAAAGTGAAGTTGCATCTGCTGTAGCAGAACTTTTGATTGTTGTTCCAGCAGGAATAATTAAAGTTGCGCCTGAACGTACTACTAAACCTCCTGTTAATGTATAAGTCTGAGTAGCATCTAAAGTTATTGTGTTTCCTTTTGTGATGTCACCTTGTAGATCATTAACTTTTAATTCAAATGGAGATGTTTGTGGTCCATTGTTGTCAGAAGAACAACTTGTTAATGTAATTCCTAATAATGCAGTAATTGCAATAAATGTCTTTTTCATTTTCATTTTAATTATTTTTTTGTTTTTTATTTATGGCAAAGTAAAGGATCATATCTTCTAATTAAGTTAAGTAGATATTACTAATACATTAAGTAAATTCAATTTTTTCTGTTAAACTTAACATAAGTTTTACATACAGTTTTTTGTTAAAAAAAAGGTGATTAGAAACTCTAATCACCTTTTACTGTTGTAATGTATTTAATTTTTTAGAATGTGTAATTCAAAGTAAGTCTAAGATCGGATCCTGATTTGTAGGATGTTATTAGTACATCTCCAACAGCACTTTTCCCTGGTACTTTTCCTTGTTCAAGTACTCGTCTATAAGTAGGGTTAAGGATATTATTATAAATTAACCCTAATTTTATTTTTTTAGTTATGTTTGAATTTACAACAAAGTCCAATTTGTTAACAGCTTTGTCAACCATGTTTCCTACTTGCGAGGTACCAAGAACAGCAACTTTATCAGAGAAGTAGGAATAAGATATTGTTGTGGTTATATCTTTATTTTCTGCAAACTCTTTTAAGAATGAGATATTAGCATTAGCTAAGAAAGTTGAAGCACCTGTCAATTTACTATCTGTAAAAGTAAAGTCAGCACCAAAAGCATTTTCAGCATTAATTTTACTGTTGCTTAAATCTTGATTACTATAAAGGTAAGATCCATTTATATCATAAGATAATTTTGTTTTTAAATTGTTACCATTTTCAATCTCAAAAAGATCTTTTCTAATTTCTAATTCTAAACCTGCTACAGTTGCTTTTTCTCCTGTATTAGCATAAGTGATATCGTTTGAAGAAGAATTTAAGAACATCTCATTGATTGGGTTTTTTATGATTTTTCCAAACGCAGTTACAGAGATTAATTCTCCTGACTTTGGAAAAAACTCCCAGCCTAAATCTGCATTGTAATTTGTCGAAGCATATAAGTCAGCATTACCTACATAAGCTTGTGCTACATCTTCATAAGCAATTTCTACTTTCTCTTTAAATTGTGGTAACGTATAAGTTTTGCTAAAAGAAAATTTTAAATTTTGTTTGTCTGTAAGTGTGTATTTGGATATTAAACTTGGTAAAATATTGAATTTAGAACTGTTAGAACTATCTCCACTCGGTTTGGTTGTGGAATAAAACAATACATTTTGTGTGGTCTGTTCCAATCTTGTTCCTAAAATAACGGTTAATTTGTCAGTAAGAGCATACTGTAAATTTCCAAATGCAGCATTGATGTCTAGGTTACCATTATATGATTGCTGAATTTTATTAGATGGAGCAGAACCGAAATTTGCAGCATTCAAATAGAAATCAGTATTGTTTAAAATATCATCTTTAGAAAAAGAGACATTGGTTCTATTTGGGAAGAATGAAAATTGTTGAATTTTATAGTCAAGTTTTTTCAATTTACCAGAATAACCAAAAGTAACTTTTCCTAGATAATCATCATCGTCTTTTTTCTTATTAAAGTTGTAAGATAGAGCTACGTTGGCAGAGAATTCCTTTTCTTTTAAATCCTGAAAGAAACGGTGGTTATTTATATTCGAGTTGGTAAAGAAAGTATAGTTTTTTCCGTCAGGAGCAAATACAAAGGTATTTTGCATACGATCTGGCACAGTATTGTTTGCAATGCTATATCCAGCAGCCCAGTTTAAATCCCATTTGTCATTGAATTTATTTTTACCTACTAATTGGTTGATGTATAATTGTGTTCTCTCGAATGTACCACGTTTAATAAATCCAGATATTTGTTGTGTTCCTGTTCCTCCACCATCAAAATTTACATTTGTTCCTTCATATTCACTGTAATCTTGATCACTTGAGTTTAAAAATAATGAAGTGAATAGGATAGAATTCTTTTTGTTAATTTTATAATCAGCAGTACCCATTGCTGTAGAGGTTGTGTTGTGTTTGTACGCTTTTCTATAAAAGTTAGATAAGATATCACCATCCGCGGTTAGCGTACCTCTACTGTATCCTTCTGTATATTTGTTTTTTGCGCTGAATGATCCTGTAATGAAAGTGCTTAAAGTGCTTTCGTCAGAAAGGTTAAATTTTCTTCCTGCTGCTAAAGTGTAAAAAGCGTTTAATCTGTTGTTGCTTTCTTTTCTATCCCAACTTGTCGCATAGCTGTAAGGTTGTAAAGGAGAACTTGGAATCCCTACTGTTTTGAAACCGGTATATGATGGACCGTCTTGTAAATAAAAATGGTCTTGTTTTAAAACATTACTATTGCCACCTGTACCAATTGATAAAGTTACAAATGGAGATCCACTAAATTTTTTTGAACTAATGTTGATGTTTGCTCCTGCAAAATCTGCATAGTTTTGAGCTTCAAATGTTTTGCTGACTCCTATATTGTCTACAATGTTAGTAGTAAAAATATCTAAAAGTATATTTTTGTTAGCTGGGTTATTAGATGGAATGGGAAGTCCGTTCAATGTAGTTACATTGTAGCGGTCTCCTAATCCTCGTACAAAAATATTTCCAGAATCTTCTTGCTTAGAGATACCGCTTACTTTGGTTACGGCTGTTGCTAGGTCGTTTACTCCTTTTCTAGAAATTTCGTCGGCCCCAATAGCAGCTTTAAAAGAAATCGCGTTTTTTTGGTCCAATAATAAAGCAGATTCTTTTTGTCTGCTTACTGGAGCAGCTTTAATAATCACATCTTCTAATTTATATCCGCCAGAAGATAATGCTTTGTTTATGGTGATCGTTTTTCCGCCTATTACAGTTACGGGTACTTCTACTGGTTCGTATCCTACAAAGCTAAACTGTATTGTATAAGTTCCAGGCAGTATAGAAAGGGTATATTTTCCATCAATGTTGGTGGTTGTATTTGCTTTTGTACCTTTTAAGATTACATTGGCAAAGGGTAGTGTTTCGTTGTTAGATTCTTTATCGGTTAATACTCCTGTGATGGTTCCTTTATTTTGTGAATAGGTAAAAGAACAGATCAAAAATGCTACAATCAATAATTTAAGTTTCATACTCTTGGTTAAATTTTTTGCAAAGTAAAGGCACGTCTGTAAAGTTGAAGTTAATCAGTCGTTATGAATATGTTTGGTTAATATTATCATAATGTTATGAGATTAAATTAATGTAAGCCTTACTTTTTGTCGATTATTTTATTGTTATATTTACAATCGCAATTGTAATCATTGGCTAAAAAATAACAGTATGGTTGATGATTTAAATCTAATTTTGCTATCATTATGAAAAACAAGAACACTAAAATTTTACTAGTAGATGATGAGCCGGATATCTTAGAGATCGTAGGGTACAACCTTGCGCAAGAGGGCTATCAAATCTTTACAGCTGCAAATGGTAAAGAAGCTATTGCTAAAGCAAAAAAAGAAACACCAGATTTGATTATCATGGATGTTATGATGCCAGAGATGGATGGAATGGAAGCTTGTGAAAATATTAGAAAAATTCCAGAATTAAGTAATGTCATTATCACATTTCTAACTGCTCGTAGTGAAGACTACTCCCAAGTAGCCGGTTTTGACGCAGGTGCAGATGATTATATTACTAAGCCTATTAAACCGAAATTGTTGGTTAGTAAAGTAAAAGCTTTATTAAGACGATTAGTTGAATCTGACCAAGATAGTGAAACCTTAAATGTAGGTGGAATCGAAATTAACCGTGAGGAGTATAAAATTGTCATGGAAGGAAGAGAGATCTCATTGCCAAGAAAAGAATTTGAATTGTTTTATTTGCTTGCGTCAAAACCAGGTAAGGTTTTTAAACGCGATGAGATTCTGGATAAAGTTTGGGGTAACGAAGTTGTTGTTGGAGGACGAACTATTGATGTTCATATTCGAAAATTAAGAGAGAAAATAGGCGAGGATTTATTCAAAACCATTAAAGGTGTTGGGTATAAATTTGAAGTCTAGTTAATAAATAAGATGCTTAATTCTCTTTACATATAAAAAATAAAAATGGGCGTAAAGCCCATTTTGAGTACATACGAAATAAATTCATGAAGATTAGTTTTAAAAAGACCTACAAATTTGCTGTTAAATCCTCATTCTACATCAGCCTGTTCACGACTGGTTTTGTGGTTTTACTGGTAGCACTTATGTTTTCGTCCTCCTTCAACCAATTGCTTTGGTTTGGATTGGTTTTTAGCGTAATATTATTTGCTTTTTCTTTTTTGGTTATACAATATAGGGTAGAGCGGTTTATATACAGACGTGTCAAGAAAATCTATGATGACGTTTCGTTATTGGAGTCCAGTACATTAATCAACCAACCGATCACTACTGATATGGAAACTTTGACTCGCGAGGTGAAGAAGTTTGCAACAGACAAAAAGCTAGAAATTGAATTGTTGCAAGTGCGTGAAGAATACCGCAGGGATTTTTTGGGAAATGTTTCACATGAATTAAAAACACCATTGTTTACCGTTCAAGGATATATTTCAACTTTGCTTGATGGAGCAATGGAAGATAAGTTAATTCGAAAAAAATACTTGAGACGTGCCGAAAAAGGAGTTGAGCGATTGATTTATATTGTCGAAGATTTGGATATGATTACAAAACTCGAAGCGGGGGATTTAAATTTAGAATATTCAGAATTTGATATCTATGAATTAATTCAAAATGTTTTTGACCTTTTGGAGATGAAAGCAGAGAAGAAGAATATCACAATGACTTTTGATAACAGTACTAATTTACCTAATTATGTAAAAGGGGATCGTGATCGAATTCAACAAGTCATCGAAAACTTAATTATCAACTCGATCAAATACGGAAAGGAAAATGGTACGACAGAAGTGTCAGTTGTCAATTTAACTAAGAAGAAAGTTTTGGTCCGTGTGAGTGATGATGGTGGCGGAATAGAAAAGCAACATTTGCCAAGACTTTTTGAGCGTTTTTATCGCGTTAACAAAAGTGGCTCTCGTGAAGAAGGGGGTTCTGGTCTGGGTTTGGCAATTGTAAAACATATTGTGGAAGCACATAAAGAGAAAATTTATGTCGAAAGTGAATTTGGAATCGGTTCGGAGTTTTCCTTTACTTTAGAACGTCCAGGTATAAAAAAGCATTTGTAATATTTTCTTAAAATAATAAAAGCTAAGGAATCGTGAAAACGGTTCCTTTTTTTTATGGATGATTTTTTGCTAGGTTCAAAATGATGCAGTGTCGTTGGGTGAGTATAGCTATTTGATTCTCATAAAATGGTTTTATCGCACTTAAATACTTTTGAGAGTTGTGTATAGAGAGGATCTTTATATTGTGCAAATGGTTCTGAAAATAAGGTATTGAATTGCATTTGTAGCACCTTCATATCACTTAACATTTTTTTCTTTATATAAAAATGGTTTTGAGGTTAAATAAATTATCCTTGAAGTGACTTTATTAGATGATATGAAAATGGTCGTATTGATAGTGAGTTGAGAGCATAAAATATAGCCGCTTTTTACTCCAATTTACTTGCTTTTTTTTCAAAATAAAAACAGATTTTTGTATAATCTTATTATGGATTTTTTAATCTATTTTTATATTAAAAAAATCTTAATAAAATGATTTAATTTTATTTTCACATGAATTATTTTGAATATAAACAGTTTTTTTTGGTCTAAATAGCTAAGAAAACCTCTAAAAATACTAAATTATCAGTATCTAAAAGGTTTGGTTGATTCATTTTTTAAAGTGTTTAAAGTACTGGTTATTAGTGTTATGTGTTTTTATTTTTTCGAATATAATATGTTTCATTACCTTTTGTTTTAGTTATCATAACATTAAATTAATGTCAGCCTTTTTTATTAACATTAGTTTTGCACCGTAATAACATATTGATAACTAATTGTTAAAATGAAAAAATTTTTATTGAGTATTTCGCTATTATTCTCACTTGTAATAATGGCACAAGATGTTAAGAAGACTGGAAATTCAAAATCTATTCTAGAGGGGTATTATACTTCTGGGAAAAAATTAGGTTTTACAGCTGTAGACAGTTTGTTTCAAATGAATATTGGTTTTAGAGTCCAAAGTAGAATAGGATATGGTAAAGAGCAAGGTAAGTCTGGTGTTGCAGAAGGTGAAATTAGAAGAATGAGGTTGAAGCTGGATGGTTTTGTTGTAAGCCCGAAGTTTGGTTATAAGGTGGAACTTGGTTTTTCGGCCAGAGATATAGGAACTGTGGCTGTTGGGAATAGCGGAAATGTAATTTTGGATGGGGTCTTCATTTATCAACCTTCTTCCAATTTGAAGTTTGCTTTTGGGCAAACCAAATTGCCAGGGAACAACCAACGTGTAATTTCATCGGGTTCCTTAGAACTTACTGATCGTAGTATAAATAACTCTAAGTTTAATATTGACCGTGATTTTGGTGTATTTGTAGAATATGGAAAAACTAAAAAAGATAAATTTTATTATGGATTAAAAGGTGCTATATCCAAAGGTGAAGGGCGTAACTGGGTAAAAACATCCGATGATGGTGTTGCATTGACGGGTAAGTTAGAGTTATTCCCTATGGGAGCTTTTACTAAAAATGGTTCTAATTTTGAAGCTGATTTGATGAGAGAGAAAACACCAAAGTTAATGTTGTCTGGAGCCTTTAGTCAAAATAATAATGCTCAAAGATCTCAAGGCCAATTGGGAGGTAGTTTGTATGAAGCAAGAACTTTAAAGTCAGTTTTTGTAGATGCTGTTTTCAAGTATGATGGATGGTCGGCTTCTGGAGCATATATGTCTCGTACTGCAAATAATCCTATTACGGTAGACGCCTTGGATCCTACCAAAAGTCATGCTGTATTTGTAGGTCATGGTGTGGATGCACAATTGAGTTATGTTTTTCCATCAGAGTACCAAGTTATTGGTCGTTTTTCGACACAAAAGGTTAATGATGCAATTAGAACTAGAACCCCTAACACAGATGAGTACACTTTAGGAGTTTCCAAATATATCTTTGGTCATAAAGTTAAGGTTCAGACTGAAGTTTCGTATGATAAGATTTATGCTTATGGTTCATCAGTTTCAAACAATTTGTTTGCACGTTTTCAGGTTGAAATCGGTTTGTAAGCCTCAGTTAGAATAAAGATAAAGCTATCCTGTTTGGGTAGCTTTTTTTATTACATGTAATTTTAATCGATGAAGTAATTGTTTTTGAGATATAAATATTTCCAAGGGTACTCAATTTTATTGTGAGGTTTTGTAGTTGTAATCAACAACTCATTTTGGTTTTTAACTTTACATAAACACTGCTATTTCTTTTTATTTTGATAACATTAATTTAATCCTTGCATTTGTCCTTAATACTAGTTTTGCGCCGTAATAACACAATGATAACTAATTATTAAGATGAAAAATTTTTTATTGAGTATTTCGCTATTGATTTCTTTAATTTCAATAGCACAAACGGTAGAGAAAGACACTACCAACGCTCGTGAGGTTGCGCAATTGCGAGAGTTAATGAAAGAGCAGTATGCTAAGTTAAAAAGTCTTGATGATAAGTTGTCTAAAATGAGTGGCGATGTTGACAAAGTCAAAAAGCTTCATATTTCGGGTTATGTTCAAGCTCAATATGAAAAGTATGATTATTGGAACGCTAGCGGAAGTAGTCATGGAATTGCCGCAACTCCAGGTGCGCCAGCTATTACAAATTCATTTATGTTGCGAAGAGCACGTGTTAAGTTTTCGTATAAACCTGTAGATCAGGTAGAATTTGTTATGTGTCCAAATTTTGATGTAGATAAAGTTCAATTTAAAGATGTTTATGTACAATTAAATGATCGTTGGACAAAAATATTTACTTTGACAATGGGGCAATTTCTTAGGCCAACTACCTATGAGATCGATTACTCATCGTCTTCAAGAGAATTTGCTGAAAGATCGTTGATGTCAAGATCTTTGTATCCTTCAGAAAGAGAGCAGGGAGCAAAATTGGAAGCTAATTTTACGACTAAATATAATTTTCCTTTAAAACTAACTCTTGCTGTTGTTAATGGTAATTTTGGAGAAGGAGCATTAACCAATCAAATAAAAGATGTTGATGGTTCTAAAGATTTAATAGGTAGAGCAAGTTATTCTTTGAAGTTCCCTAAGCAAAAATTAGCTATTGATTTTGGAGGGCATACTTATTTAGGAAATAATACTGTTATTGCAGCACCTACAACCATATATACAGATGTAAACAACAAGCCATTTACACCTAAAATAGGGGATAAGTTGAGAAAAGATTTGTTTGGTGCTGAGATTCAAATATATTGGGATTTTCTTGGTGGATTGTCATTGAAGTCTGAGTATATCAGAGGAACTTATTCAGGACAAAGTTATTCTTCTGAAATAAATTCATCATTCACAGGTGATAGAGTTAGAAATGTTCAAGGTGCTTATGTTACGTTGGTGAAAAATATTGATAAAAAAAATCAGTTAGGTTTTAGATGGGACATGTTTGATGCTAATACAAAATTATCTGGGAATGCTGTAAATTCTGTGGGTGATTTAAAATACAATAACTATGCTTTCTCTTATCTGTATCAGTTTAGTAGTAATGTTAGAATTATGGCTTCTTATCTGATGCCAATAAATGAAAAAAGTGCTAATATTGCTTTGGTTGGTACTGATTACGCTAATAAAGATGTGAAGGATAATACTTTCACACTTAGGTTACAAGCTAAATTTTAAAATTAATAAAGATTGAATAATATTGTCTTAACACAGGCTTAATACTGGTAAGCTAATTTTGTAAAAAAATAAATAAAGAATTAAAAAATGAATAAATTTAAATTATTTTTAATATTACCATTGATTGGTATGTTAAGTTGTGGTAAAGCTAAAACTGAAGATAAGGCAGAAGCTAATGCTGAGGTATCGGTGACAATAAAAGGTAGTGATACTGTTTTACCTTTGGCTCAAAAAGAAGCTGAGGAATTAATGAAAAATGATGCAAATGTAAGTGTTACAGTTGTAGGAGGAGGATCTGGTGTAGGATTGACTGCTTTGATTGACGGTACTACTGATATAGCAATGGCGTCAAGAGATTTGAAAACAGAAGAGAAATTAAAATTTTCTGAGTCTAAAACAGAAATCGAAGAAGTTGTTATTGCTTATGATGCCTTGGCGGTAATCGTAAACCCAGCAAATAAAGTTTCGCAGTTGACTCGTGAGCAACTAGAGAAAATTTACATTGGTGAAATTAAAAACTGGAAAGAAGTAGGTGGAGCAGATGAAAAAATTGTACCGTATTCAAGAGAGTCTTCTTCTGGGACATATGAGTTTTTCAAAGAAGAAGTAATGAATAAGAAAAATTATGCTACAAGTATTTTGAGTTTACCTGCTACTGGAGCTATAGTTCAGGCAGTTGGTCAAACAAAAGGAGCTATTGGATATGTAGGTCTTGCTTATGAGACTAAGGAAGTGAAGCAATTGGCGGTTTCTTACGATCAAGGTAAAAACTATATTGCTCCATCTGTAGCAAGTGCAAAAGATAAAACATACCCAATATCTAGACCTTTGTTCTATATGTTCAATAAAACAAATGCAGCAAAAGTAAAAACAGTTGTTGATTATGCATTATCTCCTGCAGGACAAAAAAATGTTGCAGAAATAGGGTATGTTCCTTTAGATTAAATACAATAGGTTAATTATTATACGGTTGAAAGCTGCCTTTTTAAGGCAGCTTTTTTTTGCGTTATATTTTGAGGAAATTCCATTGAGTGGAGTGGTTAAAATTGGTAGTTGTTAACGGTATTGTTATTATTATTTTAGTCTAATAAAAATAATATGGGTAAAGTTGTTGAGTGGTTAATATGCTTCTTTATATCATAATATTGGTGTTCTGAGAGTTAATTTTGTTCAAAATTTCGCTTAACATTAAGTTAACACAAGGATAATAATCTACGAACATCTATTATCTAGGTGTAGTGTAATTTTGTCAAAAAAATTAAATATACTGATTTGAAAACAAATTTAAAACAAATTAAAGAAAAGGCTATAGAGTCAGTTTTAATGCTAAGTAGTGTAACTACAAGCATTACGGTGATTTTAATTGTCTTTTTTTTGTTTATAGAAGGTGCAGGGGTATTTAGTAGAAAACCCATTGATGACGGTTTTTTGTTAGCAGTAGCCGCTTCAAATTCAGTAAAAAAGCTTTCTCCCGAACAAGTCAAAGATGTTTACGATCAAAAAATTAAAAACTGGAAAGAAGTAGGTGGGCCTGATTTGCCTATCGTATTATTTCGAACTTCTGATATATCAGATTATTATACTGATGAGGAGCTAGGGAAGAATTTTGAATATTTTCCACAAAGGATTAATGAGCTTATTACTAAAACACCAGGCATCATTGCTTTTTTCTCAGAGACTTATAAAGCCAAAAAATTTGCAGGAAGAGAATTGGAAATTGATAAAATAACAATTTCAAAGTTCTTATCTGGTGAAGAGTGGTTTCCAACTGCGCAACCTATCGCGCAAATGGGGGTGAAGCCTTTGATCTACGGAACGCTTTGGGTGAGTTTTGGAGCTATTTTAATAGCTTTACCAATTGGTTTGGCGGCTGCCATTTTTTTGAGTGAAATTGCTAAGAAAAAAACACGTAATCTGTTAAAACCTTTAATTGAGCTTTTAGCAGGTATTCCTTCTGTTGTATATGGTTTTTTTGGTTTGGTTGTTATCGTTCCTTTGATTCAGAGTACTTTTAATTTACCTGTTGGAGAGACTGCCTTGGCTGGTTCTGTAGTTTTGGCTATTATGGCCTTGCCAACAATCATAACCATTTCAGAGGATGCCATGCGCAATACTCCTAGAGCTATGAAAGAGGCGAGTTTGGCATTGGGGGCAAGTCATTGGCAAACTATTTACAAAGTGGTCGTTCCTTATTCGGCTTCAGGGATAACTGCTGGTGCTATCTTAGGTATTGGTAGAGCAATTGGAGAAACCATGGCCGTCTTAATGGTGACAGGAAACGCAGCTGTAATTCCGCATTCATTTCTTGCCCCGGTTCGTACCATTCCAGCTACTATCGCTGCAGAATTAGGTGAAGCGCCAAACGGTGGATTACATTACGAAGCATTATTCGCTTTGGGGTGTATTTTATTTATTATCACATTCGGAATTAATATGTTGGTTGAATTAGTTACCAGTAGAAAT
Organism: Flavobacterium psychraerolatum; assembly: GCF_025960985.1. Lineage (GTDB taxonomy): Bacteria > Bacteroidota > Bacteroidia > Flavobacteriales > Flavobacteriaceae > Flavobacterium. The sequence goes on from NZ_JAOQMX010000014.1 coordinate 77,531, forward strand.
TCGCATAAAAAACATTAGTATGAGTACAGAAAATAAATTAGTTAATAAAAAAAGACGCAATCAAAACATTGCTTTTGGCTTGTTCACAGGAATAAGTTATAGTATTGTTGCCCTTTTGTTTGTTATTTTGGCTTTTATTGTTGTTAAAGGAATTGGAGTTATTAGTTGGGAATTTATTTCAGCTATGCCGAAAGACGGTATGACTGCTGGAGGTATTTTTCCGGCTATTGTTGGGACACTTTGTTTGGTTTTGGTGAGTATGTTTTTTGCGTTTCCAGTTGGTGTTTTGGCTGCTATTTATATGAATGAATATGTGAAAGACGGTTGGGTAAAAAAAATCATTAAACAAATGACTAATAATCTTGCTGGAGTTCCTTCAATTGTGTTTGGGCTTTTTGGGATGTCTTTATTTGTTAATAAATTAGGTTTTGGAGATTCAATCCTAGCGGGTGGTTTAACGCTCGGGTTGCTTGTTTTACCAGTAGTGATTAGAACTACCGAAGAGTCTTTGAAGGCAGTAGACGATACCTTTAGGCAAGCTAGTTTAGGATTGGGAGCAAGTAAATGGCAGACGACACGAAATGTAGTTTTTCCAATTGCCTTCCCTAATATTATCACAGGACTAATTTTGTCCATCGGACGTGTTTCTGGAGAAACAGCTCCTATATTATTTACCGTTGCAGCTTATTTTTTACCCAAATTGCCAACTTCTATCTTTGATCAAGCGATGGCATTGCCTTATCATTTATATGTAATTTCGACTAGTGGTACAAATATTGAAGCTTCTAGAGCAATGGCTTATGGAACAGCGCTAGTGCTGATTGTAATTGTTTTGATTTCAAATTTGTTGGCAAACAAGCTTCGTAAACATTTTGGGAAAAAAGTAAAAATGAATTAATGCATCTAAAGGCTAAGAATGTATTAATTTCTATCTTTTTATGCGTTTTTTTCTTAAATTTATTAAATAATAATTGATACTGATTGGCTCTTCATTACAGTTCTCGTGACTGGAGTGTAATCCCTTTTTTTGGAAGTATCACCTGTAAATCATTGGACTAAATAAAATTTGTAATTAGTATAACATGCATAAAATAGTATCACAGAACGTAAATTTTTATTACGGAGAATTTCAAGCTTTACATGATATCTCATTATCTGTAAAAGAAAATACAGTGACCGCTTTAATTGGGCCTTCCGGTTGTGGAAAATCAACTTATTTACGTTTGTTGAACCGCATGAATGACTTAATTGATAATACGCAAATGTCGGGTACAATTACTATTGATGGTAATGATATATATGACAAGCAAACGAATGTAGATGATTTAAGAAAAAACGTTGGTATGGTTTTTCAAAAACCAAACCCTTTTCCTAAAACAATTTTTGAAAACGTTGCTTATGGTTTGCGTGTAAATGGGATAACGGATAAAAAGATAATCGAAGAACGCGTTATTACTTCTATTGAGCAAGTGGCACTTTGGGATGAAGTAAAAGATAAATTGCATAAATCGGCTTTTGAACTTTCGGGGGGACAACAACAACGTTTGTGTATTGCACGAGCCTTGGCGATACAGCCTTCTGTATTGTTGATGGATGAACCTACCTCTGCATTAGATCCTATTTCAACATCAAAAGTAGAAGAGCTCATTTATGAATTAAAAAAACAATATACTATTGTGATCGTAACGCACAATATGCAACAAGCTGGACGTATCAGTGATAATACGGCTTTTTTCTATATGGGTGAATTGATTGAGTATGATAAAACCAAAACAATTTTTACTAAACCAACCAAAAAACAAACGGAAGATTATATAACGGGAAGATTTGGTTAATCATTGGTTAAAATAGTATCTTTCAATCTTTAAATTAAATACAATGGCATCACATCTAGAATTAGAAATAGATAAACTAAAAAACGTAATCGTTAAAATTGGTGAATTGGCAGAAGGTCAAGTCAATGAAGCGATCAAAGCCTTGCTATATGAACCTTTCTCTGAGGTTAAAGAAGTAAGAAAAACTGAAAATAAAATCGATAAATTAGATGTTAAGATTGATGATATCTGTCAAGGTATTTTTGCCTTACAACAACCAGTAGCCTCAGATTTGAGATTTATAATATCATCTATGCAAATTGGAAATGAAATTGAACGTATTGGTGATCTTGCAATGAGTATTATCAAACAATCAAAAAGCATTAAAGAAAAGCATGAACTGGTTTCTCAATTTAATATTTCATTAATTGCTAAAGATGTACAGTTGATTACCACCAAAATGAATCAATGTTTTGTAGCTTTGGATGAAAGTCTCATTGATGATATTTTTGTTTTAAATACAAATGTTAAGAATAAAAGTACTGAAGCGATTGAAAATATAATTGCTGAAATGAAAAATAATTCCAAAAAAGTTATTTCGGGTACACATTTGGTGATCGCTTTAAAACATTTGGAGCGCATAGCAGATCATAATTCAAATGTTGCAGAATCGGTTTATTTCATGATTAATGCAAAGACTATTAAGCACGAAAAATACTCGGATAAAAAGTAATATAGCATAGTAAAAAAAAAGCTGATTTTAGAATTCGTATTGAATTTTGAAATCAGCTTTTTTTGTTTAATAAATGTTGCTTTACTTTTATAATTTCAAATTTTTTCGATTGTTAGTTTTTTTAAAATTTTAAAACTATCAAAAAATATTTTTGTCAAAAACACCAAGTATCAATATCATTTATCGTATTTGTATTTTTGATACTAAATAGTTATCGAAATTAGCTTCTTTAAAACGTTTTTAAGCTATTTTTTTTAGAAATAGGTATTATTGTGTATTTGAGTTCGTATTTGTTTGTTAAAGTTGTTTATTTTCGTTTTTGGTCAATTTGGTAGGTTGTTTTTCTAGTATTTTTGAAAAAAGAGTAAATTTTATTTCTGGTAATAAATCTTACTCTTTTTGTGGTAAATGTGACAAATTTCTAATATATTGTTTTATTATTAGGATATGCTACTCCTTTTTTTGAACTCTATTTGTCAAAACGCAAACTATTTGATACTGATTTTTTAGATTTTTGTGTCCGTTCACTGATGGTCAATGTGTAAAGTAATTTCGCTAATGTCCTTTTATTGCATATACAAACTACTGTTTTTTATCGAAAATCTTTAAAATATCCGTCCAATTTGTCTCATCATTTCTGTTGGATAGACCGCTATAATCTTTGACTCGCTTAAGATCATCGATCTTAAAATTTTCTTGATTTGAATAGGGGACAAGTCCTTCTTTTTCGAATTTTTCTGCCAAATAGATTTGTTCATATTGACCTGGAGTTGGAATGAAAAAGGCCTTTTTATTTAGTTTAACTAAGTCCATAATAGTAGTATAACCAGACCTACAAAGCACGATTTCGCTTTCTTGCATAAACTGTTCTAGTTGGCGTGTTTTCATGAAGTTGTAATAAGTAATATTGCCTAGATGTTCTTCTGTTTGTGTTTTTTCAATCGTTCCTTTGACGAAAACTACTTTTCCTATGTAAGTGTTGAGTTCCTTGATAAGATGTTGTTCTAGTAATCCTCGTTGCGGTTCGGGTCCAGAGAGCAATATCATCAAATCATATTTTTTTTCTGTTTTAATAGGGTGTAATCTGCTCACAGGGCCAATGTACACCAATTTTAGATCATCCGTAGGTGCACTATGGCTTAGTATACCAGATAAGTTGGGTTCGATAGCTACATCAGGCACCCAACAGGCACTAAATTTTTTTATAAAGTATTGATGTAATCTAGTACTTATCCAGGTTGTGTTTCCTGTTAATACGCTGACTTGGTGAGTGAGGTAAACAGAGGGGATTTTTGTTGAATAGCACCCCATTCTATTGTCGGATAGAATTCCTGCTAGTTCGTATTTCTTTACCCATTTTGAAATTATTTTGTTTTCTTCATAGATGGAGAAGGCTATTTTTGGGAGATTTTGTACGAGCTTTAGCTTGAAATATTTTCCTTTTTTTGGGTATTCTACCGCTGTAGTGGGTAATTGAAGACATAATATATAAGGAAATTCTTTTTTTAATAGTAGTAATGCCTGTCCATCTGATGCAATGATTGTTGTAAAATTATGGTTGTGTAGCTTTTTGATTATAGGGATGCAACGGGTAGCATGACCTAAACCCCAGTTCAAAACAGTGATTAATATTGTTTTGTTTTCGTATTCGGTTTCCATATCTATATTACTTTTCTGAAAGGTACTACTTGTATGTTTTGTGATTGTTTGTTGAACTATTAAATTAATATTAAATTTATATCGTCTTTTTTGTTTTAGATTTAGTATGTCTTTTTTGCTTTAATTTAATTTTAATAGCATTGGACTATTTATTTTTATATACCTATTTATGTGTTTTGTTTTTTGAAATACTACTTTTCATAGTAACTCTTAGATTGGTTTTCTTTACCAATAATGATTCATAATATTAAAAGTAAGGATTCTTTTTTTTTGATTTCATAATCATTATCTTTTATTGATTTAGCATTTTGCTAACTTTTTCCGCGTTAATTATTAAGAAAAAACTTTTGTGTATTCCCAATTTTCCGTTATTTATTGGGGGTTTAATATCCGTCTTCAACGTGTATATAGGTCATTCATCGAAAATATTAAAGTAAAGAATATAGTACTTATTTTTTGTTATTATAAAATTTAATTTCGAATAGGTAGTGATTTTACGAGTCTATTTTTTTATATAATAGGAGGGTGCTATTGATATCATGAATTTATTTCATACTGATACGTACAGTGTGAAATGATATTTTGTAGGGGTTTGTCATATTTTTTAATTTTATATTAGTTTGATTTCTCATGGAAATACGCATTTGTAGTATTCTATAAGTGTTTTTTATAAGTTATTTGTTTCTTTTGTTTTGCTTGTTAAAGATTGGTTGCACTCAAATTAGCCTTTTAAATGCTGTAAATGAAGTGATATTTTTGCAGTCTTTTTCAGGTAATTCGCAGTTACTGTTAATAGTTTTTTGTCCTTTTTATCTCTAAGTATCTTACGTATTTTGTGAACATGAGATGATTTTTTGCCTTGTTATTTATTTTTTAATATACTTCAAAAGTCTTGTCTTTAAAGCATTTTTATAAACAGAAAATGTTGATAAGTATTATTTGTAGTTTTTTTATTTTTTTTAAAAGCTTATATTTGTTAATAATTATCAATTGATATTTTACCTCTAAAAAGTTTTTTTTAGATGGTCAAAATAATTACCTTATTTAAACAATAAATCGATGCAGAACTTTACAATTGTTTTTGAAAAATTCAAATATTATTTACTTACCGCTATTGTAGTGTTGTTTGCAAGTACTATTTATGCAGAGGGGATTCCAAAGGTATCTCCAAATGCGACTCATATTACAGTTTGTTCTCATGATCCAGGTATGAATAAGGTATTATATTGTTTTTATGGGTCGTCTAAAGGTAATTCTTGTTTTCTAGAAGATCAAATACTACTAACAAGTACAATAGTCTTCAATGTTTAAAATAAATTATTTAATTAACTGATTTTAAATCAATTTATTTATTTCTAATATCATCATTCTAATATGAAAAAAAATACCCTAAATAAATCTAAATTATTAAATTTTGTTTTTTTGTTTCTTTGTTTTTTTATATCAATAAAAGCATTTTCTCAACTTCCTAAATTTACTACTCCAACAAGAGTATCAGGTTTAGATAAAGCTGTAGGTACTAAGTATATGTATGTTAATGTTAAGACTGTTAATGGTGTTAATATAGATGCTATCGTTACAATTACTGCTATAAGTAATGCTGTAATTGTCGATGTTGATAATCCTACTAATGGTGGGCTTACTGATAGGTTTCAGCCAGTTATAAATACTTCAGCAGCTAATGGATATGTAGAGTATAGATTTGATTTTTATAAATCAGGTACTTATAATACGCCTTCACAAGAGTCTTATGATTTGGATGATTTTATTATCGAAGCACTAGATACTGATGGGTATGAATTTTTTGAGATCGCTAGACCAAACAATGAACCTTATTATCTTGAGACTGGAACTTCTATTACTGTTTCAGAAGTTGGTGGTTTTACTAGGTTTCAAGGACCTAGTAACTCTGTAAATCCTATTGATATTGCAAATACTCAGTATATTGCTGCAGTGTATTTTGGGAGTGTTGGTTCTGTAACATTTAGACTTGGTAACAGTGATGTTTCATTTAATAGACAAAGTTCTATTAGTTTTGGTGAAGTAAGTTTTACTAAGCGTTTTCCTCCAGTTGCTAATGCAGACAATAAACTATGTAATTCAAACGGGACATCTGTGAGTATAGATGTAACTACTAATGATATAGATCCAAATAAAAATATAAATAAAGCAGAGGTTGATTTAGATTTAGCTACTGATTTTGTTAATTCTGAATTAATCGTTCCGAATCAAGGAACATGGTCTGTAAATTCTTCTGGAATTGTTACTTTTAAACCATTATCAACTTTTAAAAGTGATCCTACTCCAATTCAGTATACTATCAAGGATCTTACAGGAGAAGTATCAAATGCAGCATATATAACCATTACCTATAATCCAATTGTAAGTGCAGGATCAGTGGTTTGTGTAGGGTCTACCATGACATTATCACCAACGACAGGTGGAACTTGGGTCAGTAGTAATATTAGCAAAGCTACAGTAACAAATGCAGGTGTTGTAACAGGAGTTGCCGCAGGAAATGTAACCTTCACCTATACCAAAATAAGTTCGGGTTGTAGTGCGACTACAAGTAATGTAACAGTAAATCCAAAAGCTATTGATTCAGATATATCAGCAAGTGATGTTACTATTTGTACAGGGGATAAGACAACACTTACTGCCTCAAGTACAATTGCAGGCGCAAAGTATAAATGGTATACAGATTCTGAATTAAAAAGTCCTATAGCAGGAGCAACATCAGCAAGTTATACTACACCAGTTTTAACCGCTACCACTACTTATTATGTAACGGTAACAGGAACTTCAACTTGTGAAAATACTTCAGGTACTGCTAAAGCAGTAAAAGTAACAGTAAATCGAAAAGCTATTGATTCAGATATATCAGCAAGTGATGTTACTATTTGTACAGGGGATAAGACAACACTTACTGCCTCAAGTGCAATTGCAGGCGCAAAGTATAAATGGTATACAGACTCTGAATTAAAAAGTCCCATAGCAGGAGCAACATCAGCAAGTTATACTACACCAGTTTTAACCGCTACCACTACTTATTATGTAACGGTAACAGGAACTTCAATTTGTGAAAATACTTCAGGTGCAGCTAAAGCAGTAACAGTAACAGTAAATCGAAAAGCTATTGATTCAGATATATCAGCAAGTGATGTTACTATTTGTACAGGGGATAAGACAACACTTACTGCCTCAAGTGCAATTGCAGGCGCAAAGTATAAATGGTATACAGATTCTGAATTAAAAAGTCCCATAGCAGGAGCAACATCAGCAAGTTATACTACACCAGTTTTAACCGCTACCACTACTTATTATGTAACGGTATCAGGAACTTCAATTTGTGAAAATACTTCAGGTGCAGCTAAAGCAGTAACAGTAACAGTAAATCGAAAAGCTATTGATTCAGATATATCAGCAAGTGATGTTACTATTTGTACAGGGGATAAGACAACACTTACTGCCTCAAGTGCAATTGCAGGCGCAAAGTATAAATGGTATACAGATTCTGAATTAAAAAGTCCCATAGCAGGAGCAACATCAGCAAGTTATACTACACCAGTTTTAACCGCTACCACTACTTATTATGTAACAGTAACCGGAACGGCTACATGTGAGAATGCAACTAATACAGGTAAAAAAATAATAGTAACAGTAAATCCAAAAGCTACTGATTCAGATATATCAGCAAGTGGAGCTACGATATGTACAGGAGCTACGGCAGCGTTAAGTGCATCAAGTAGAATTGCAGGCGCGAGCTTCAAATGGTACACAGATGCTGCTTTAACAAATGAAGTGGCAACAACAGCAAATTATACGACACCAGCATTAACGACTA
>NZ_JAOQMX010000015.1 GCF_025960985.1 Flavobacterium psychraerolatum
GGAGATTTAACTCCTAACAAAATTCCTAATCCATCTAATTCCATCCCCCAAAATTACATGGTTTTTTTAATTTCCACTAATTTAGGCGAAGAACCAAAATTCTTCCAATTTTATTAAATGAAGACCCGAAAATTCTAGGTAGTCCAATGATTTGATAATATAATGATAAAGGTTTTATTACTGTTAAAACAAATATGTACTCCTTATCTTCAACATTGGTGTAAATCAAGAAGTTTCTGTTTTTATCAACATTATCAATTTTTATGTCCTCGTTAAATAAATTATTGGAGGCTTTTATCTTTTTTATTAATTCATCATCATTAAAATCATATTCCCAAATGAATGAGGAACTATTGACTAAGTTTAATTTATTATTGCTAATTATAAAGCAGTAGATATCTTCTATTAACTCTGATTTCATATAGGTATTGACGGATTTTATCAATTCACTATATATTTTATAGGGCCTTTTTAAGTATTCTTTTTTGATATAAAAACTATCAATTATGTCATTCAGTTCTTTTCTGAAATTACTTAAATCAACTCTTAGAGATGTGTACCAATTTATTACCCACAATATAATAATAGGTACTAAAATAGGTGTGTTTTTCTGTAGAACTAAAACATTATATTGATGGTCAAATTTACAACTTAAAATAAGGAAAGATAATATTGTAAACAAATATAGTAATGGTGATTTTTTTTTCCCTGAAAAATTTATGCTGTTTATTATTGGTAATATTAATAGGGAATAAATCAAAATTTGAGTAGGGTCTTTTCCAAAACTAATAAATATTAAGAATAGAAAATCATTTAGCATTCTTAGAATAGCTAGTAAGTGACAGATATATAGTAAAATAAATAAAAATTACTGCATAGTACACGAAACTATTAAATTCATTATTAGCGAAATTTATAACAATAATTGAAAATATAATTATTATGATTCTAAATAATATTGAATTAATTCTTCTTTGGATAAAATCCAATAGTTCTGAAGTGTTCATGATGTTAATATTTTATCTGAAATCTTAATGTAAATGAAATTTATGAGGAGAATAGCAAATAGTATCTTACCAAATACTATTAGTAGAAGACCAAAATAGTTGTTAGGTGTTATCGTTAATTTATTATCTAAATCTACAAATAATGTGAGAACGTTTAATATATGATTGATGGTAAAATTATCTGAGTATATTTCATATGTTATTTTGAAAAGTTCAAAACTAGCGTTGTAAGCAGGTAGTAAGATTATGTTAATTAATATAAATATTAGAATTAATGAAAGCAGTAAGTTAGTGGTGCTTTTACCACAAATTAAAAATATCCCATAGATATATTTGTTCTTTTTTTTCAATTTAAAAATTTCCTCAATTTTGAAGTTGTGCTTTTTGGTTAAAAACCAATTTTGATTGACTTCGGGTAATTCTTTTGTGGAATTTAAAATAATATAGTCGATAATTGAAACTTTTTGATCTAGTGGTAATAGATTGATTAATGTTAATATTTTATCATAATTAATATTATCATATCCATAATTGGCGCTTTTTAGGTGTCTTAAATAATGGTAAATAAATAACTTAATATCTTTATATATGTATTCATCTAAGTTCGCTTTCTTCTTTAAGAAAATTAAATTGTATAAAATATTAGATTTTTCATCATCTGAAATTTCTGTACGCAATCTATATTCTTCAATGTCTATTTTTCGTTTTATATTTTTCATTTGAGGAAAAATTCAGTAGCAATTTGTAATATTTTTTTCAAATATATAATTTAATAACTACAGATGTTAAATTAAGGAAAAATAATCTCAGACCAAATTGATATATTAATTATAACTAAAAGATTATTCGGAGTGTAGTAAATTGTTCGTCTCATAATAAGCAGTCTCTCTCCTCAAACCCAGAAATTCTAATGTTATTGGATCTTTAATGATTTCTCTCGCATCGCTGGGGTATTTTTCTACTTTGGCAACGGCCAATACGCTTTCTTTGTCATTGCTTAATAAAAGACGTTCATATAAGGAACTATTAATTTGGCGTTCCATTTGTCGACCAGTCCAATGATTTTTGATGCTTTCGGCGATATAGAACGTTCTTTTATCTTCATCGGTTAGTGCAATTAATATCCTATACTGTGACCAATTCAATTGTGAACGCACTGCGTTCACAATTGGGAAAGTTTTATAAAACTGGATAAATTGATATAATTGTCTGGAACTATAACCACTTCCGAAGATAGGTTTAAGGTTGGTGCTTAAGTATTTAACTACGTATTGACCATAATCTGCTCTATCTTTTCCTTCTTGTTGTTCTTCGAATATGTGTTTCCCAATATTCCAATAAAGCTGTACTCGATGAAAATCTATCGAACGAATGGTATTTTCTTTGGTACTATCAATAAGTGATATAATGGTTTTTAGGAGTACAGTATTTTCGATTTCAGACATATCGTAATTTTTGTTTTGAATTGCGAACGCAATGCGTTCGCAATTGATTTAATCTGTAATTATCAGATTTATAAGTTAAAGCATAGTAAATATATTAAAAATAAATGAGTGTAAAATAGACAAACAATGCAATTTACTAAATGAATTTGCTAGTTTAAATAGTAGTTTGTTTGGCTTCGTATAGGTGTGAGTAAATCGGTTCAAATGGCCCTAATCGCCTTTCTAAAAAGACAATAAATTAAATCCAAATTACATTCCTTTTTTTGTAAATTTGCACACGCTAATTTTTGACAACGATTTCATTGTTAGTGCTTACTTATGGAAAATAGAAAAAAAGTTGCCTTTTATACTTTAGGATGTAAACTGAACTTTTCAGAAACATCAACAATTGCACGTAATTTTCAAGACGAAGGTTTTGATCGTGTAGATTTTGAAGACGTTGCAGATATGTATGTTATTAATACCTGCTCTGTAACCGAAAATGCCGATAAACAGTTCAAACAAGTGGTTAAGAAAGCCATGAAACTCAACGACAAAGCTTTTGTAGCGGCGGTGGGTTGCTATGCACAGTTAAAACCAGAAGAATTGGCTGCTGTAGATGGTGTTGACTTGGTGCTTGGAGCGACGGAAAAATTCAAAATCATGGATTATATCAATGATTTGAGTAAAAATGATATGGGCGAAGTACATTCTTGCGAAATATCCGAGGCCGATTTTTATGTGGGCAGTTATTCTATTGGTGACCGTACTCGTGCTTTTTTGAAAGTGCAAGATGGTTGCGATTACAAATGTACCTACTGCACGATTCCGTTGGCGAGAGGAATTTCTCGTTCGGATGAATTGGAGAATGTATTAAAGAACGCAAAAGATATTTCAGCGCAAAACATTAAAGAAATTGTGCTTACTGGAGTAAATATTGGTGACTACGGAAAAGGGGAATTTGGAAACAAAAAACACGAACATACTTTTCTAGAATTAGTACAAGCCTTGGATGAGGTAGAAGGAATTGAAAGATTACGAATTTCGTCTATTGAACCGAATTTGCTAAAGAACGAGACGATTGAATTTGTTTCGAAAAGTCGTACTTTTGTACCGCATTTTCATATTCCGTTGCAATCGGGGAGTAATGATATCCTAAAAGCAATGAAACGTCGTTACCAACGTGAGGTTTATACTGAACGAGTAAACAAAATTCGTGAAGTGATGCCACATGCGTGTATAGGTGTAGATGTGATTGTTGGTTTCCCTGGAGAAACGGACGAGCATTTCTTAGAAACCTATCATTTTTTGAACGAAATGGATATTTCGTATTTACACGTATTTACTTATTCTGAAAGAGACAATACCGAAGCAGCAGCAATGGAAGGAGCTATTCCTGCCAATGTACGCGCAAAGCGAAGCAAAATGTTGCGTGGATTGTCTGTAAAAAAGCGTCGTGCTTTTTATGAAAGTCAGTTGGGAACACAAAGAACGGTTTTATTCGAATGTGAAAATAAAGAAGGCTATATTCATGGTTTTACAGAAAACTATGTAAAAGTAAAAACGCCATGGAATCCAGAATTAGCAAATACACTTCAAAATATAAACCTGACTCATATTGATGAAGACGGGGCAGTAAGAGTCGAATTTGTTACTGAAGAAGTGGTTTAAGAAAAAAATATTTTTTATTAACGATTTTTGATTTTTGAAGTTGACATTTGATTTTTGAAATTGAATTTTGAAAAAAGGTTCACGTTGTTTAAATATAAACTTCGTGAACCTTTTTTTTACTTTGCGAATCTTTGCGAAACAATACTAACTACTCCACCGCTTCAACCAATCTCACAAATTCTGCGCGGTAACCGTCTCTATCATTCGATAAACCTTGTTTTGCTAAAGTTTCTATCGAATTTGTTTCTTTATTCGAAACTAATTTGGAATCTCTTAATTTCAATCCAAACCAAGCTACGGCACTGCTGAATTTAAAATCATCAGAGGTGCTTTTTGCAGTTTGATTGGCGATGGTTTCTACCATTTCGATGCTTTTTTCTCCATCTGGTTTTTTATAGCGAAATTTTATCGTTGCCAATTCATTGCTAAAATTCGAGTTGTTTGTTGTGGCTTGTGAATATTTTAAATCCGAAACAAGGTAGTCACTTTCAATTCCAGTTGGAATGATTTCGTATAAAGCGGTTACCGTATGACCACTTCCCAATTCTCCTGCATCAATGGCGTCATTCTTAAAATCTTCGGGACGTAATTTTCTGTTTTCGTACCCAATCAATCGGTAGGATTGAACGTGTTTGGGGTTGAATTCAATTTGAATTTTCACATCTTTTGCGATAGCAAACATCGAACCTTTGAATTCTTTGCTCAAAAAGCGATTGGCTTCTTGAATGTTGTCAATATAAGCATAGTTTCCGTTGCCTTTATTGGCCAAAATTTCCATTTTGCTGTCCTTGTAATTTCCCATTCCGTAACCAAGGCAGGTTAGGAACACACCTGATTTTCTTTTTTCTTCAATCAAGGTTTCCATGTCTTTGTTGGCAGAACTTCCCACGTTAAAATCACCATCGGTTGCCAAGATGACACGGTTATTCCCTCCTTTTATATAATTTTCTAAAGCCGTGTTGTACGCCAATTCAATTCCGGCTCCGCCAGCTGTACTACCACCAGATTGCAGTTTATCCAGTGCATTGATAATCGTTTGTTTTTGGTCTCCAGCAGTAGGAGGCAAGACCAATCCCGCTGCACCGGCATAAACCACAATGGCTACTTTGTCTACTTTACGCAATTCGTTGACCAATATTTTGAACGATTGTTTCAGTAATGGTAATTTGTTGGCATCACTCATAGAACCCGAAACATCGATTAAGAAAACCAAATTGGAAGCAGGCAAATTATCCGTTGGAATGTTTTTTCCTTGCAAACCTATTTTTAGCAATTGGTGTTTTGGATTCCAAGGGCAATTGCCGTATTCGGTATTGATAGAAAACGGGTCTTGGTTTTTGGGTTGTGGGTAATTGTATTTAAAGAAATTCATCATTTCTTCTACACGCACTGCGTCTTTGGGTACTGCTTGTCCGTTGTTAATCATTCTGCGGATGTTTGTGTAAGAGGCATTGTCAACATCAATAGAAAAAGTCGAAAGCGGTGCGCTTTTTGGCTTTTCAAATTGATTTTCGACAAAACTGTCATAATCCTCTTGGTTGGGAGTACTTGGAATTGTTGGCGTGATATTTAATTTGTCGAGTTCTTTTTTTAACTCTTTTTCACTTAAACCTTTGTATTGGTTATTTTTTGTCGAAATTAAAACTACTCCATTTGAACCTCTGTTTCCATAAATGGCACTTGAAGCAGTGTCTTTTAAGACATTAACCGTTGCAATGTTTTTTGGGTCTATTTTAGGTTCATTTTCATAAGGAACGCCATCAACAACGTATAAAGGTTGGGCCGTACTTACCGATTGAACTCCTCTAATCATAATTGCTGACGGTGCGTTTGGAGCATGCATAACCTGCAGTCCTGCTGCGCGACCATCCATCGCATTGCTGACATTTTTAACAGCACTGCTTTGGAAATTCTCTGCTTTTAATGCCGCAACAGCTCCTGTGAGTTCTTTCTTTTTTTGAACGCCATAACCAATAACAACAACTTCATCCAATGAATTTTGATTTGCAACTAGTTGTACGTTAATCGTTTTCTGATTCGTTACTTTGATGGTTTGCGAGTTGTAACCTAGGTAACTGAATATCAATTGTTCTCCGTTTTGAGCAATGATACTGTAGTTCCCGTTATAATCTGTTTGCGCTTTGGTTTGAGAACCTTTTATTATAACGATCGCACCTGGCAAAGGTTGTTTGGACTCGTCTGTTACGGTTCCTGTAATTGTGATTTTTTGTCCAAATGTAAGTACAGAAAAAAGCATAGCAATGGCTAATGAAAGAAGTTTTAGACTTTTCATGACGTTGTTTTTTAGAATGTTAGTATTGTGATTTCTGAATTATTTCGAGAGCGGTTTTCCGTTTTTGGTGGCGATAATTACGACTCCTTTTTTTCCTTTTTCGCCATATTTTTCAATGGCTTGTTCGTTTTGTAAAATAGTAAGTGATTCGATTTTTTGTTTACTTAAAGGTGCATACGGACTCGTTGGATTTTTTCCAAACAGGGATTCTTCATCATATTCAACACCATTGATGATGTAGAGCGGTTCGTCTAGGACTACTAATGATTCTATTTCATCTTCGTATTTATCACTAATGGCATCTTTTGCATCTGCCACCGATTTGTATTTTTTACTCGAAACCAAATCACCATTCATGACTACAAGTGGCGCATTTGCGGTAACCAATTTTTGCTCCTCGGCAACCATTGTAGGTGCAGCATTTTTATCATAATAGCTATCTACTTCTCGTGCTTCATAAATTCGACCACGATTAAATTGGCTACTGCTTTTGGCTTGGCTTTGTCTTGCTATCTTCGCTCTTTCCAATTCCATTTGGTTTTCTGCTTCCGACGCTTTTACTTCTTGTAATGCAATAGCTTCTGTTTTTGCAGTTTCAGATGTTTTTGCAATTTGCGTTTGCTGTTCGATTACTTTTTTAATTTGTATTGTATCTAATAAGGTTGTTGATTCCTCTTTATCTTCAATTGTTTTGATAGGTGCACTTTCTTGAACAACAATCGTTTTTTCGAGTACTGGAACAATTGTTTTTGATTTGGTTAATTGATAGCCTAATGAAACTACTAATAATACAGAAGCTGCAATCGCTAATTTTTTCCACACCTTGGTTTTGGTAACCAACACTTTTTGGTCGAGCTTTTCGTCTACTCTCGCCCATACTTTGTCCATGCCCGGAAAGGCTTTGTTTTCGGCTTGTTGAGCAGCCTCTTTGATTTGGTTGAATAATTTATCTTGATTGTCCATGACTAATTCGATTTTTTGTAATACAGTTTATTTACTAATTCTTTCAACTTGGTTTTGGCGGCATTCAGTTGTGATTTGGATGTGCCTTCCGAAATTTGGAGCTGTTGGGCAATTTCTTTGTGCCCGTAGCCTTCAATCACAAACAGATTGAAAACAGTTTTGCATCCTTCTGGAATTTGGTTGAGTAATTGCAATAAATCTTCTTCTTCAAGATGGGTATCCTCATCAGTAAAAGGCAATGCAATGGTTTTGACATCGTCCAAATACATATTGAAGTTGGTTTTCTTTTTGATGGTTGCTAAACATTGATTCACAGCAATCTTGCGTGCCCAAGCTTCAAAAGCACCAATTTCTTTGAGTTGGTCCAATTTGGTAAATAGGATAAAAAAAGTATCCGCCAAGGCTTCCTCGATTTCTTCTTCGTTTTTCAGGTAGCGTTTACAACTCGCATAGAGTTTGGGGGCAAGGAGTTCATACACCTGACGCTGGGCGTCTCGTTGCATTTTTTTACACGCTAATATTAGATTTTCGTTTATCACAATAGTGTCTTTACTAATAAAGAGAGTAAATTAATCAAAAAGGTTGGGAGAGGAGTGAAAAAAAGTTTTAATTAATGATTTTTGATTTATTCCGAGAATGTGAATATTGTGCTTTAAATTGATTTTTGAAGTGATTTTTGATTTTCTAGAATCTAGTTGATACCGTTTGTCTCGCTGAAAGCGTGTCGAGATATGTGAGCAACTTTGCTGAGATGCTATCAGCGAGACAAATAGTTACGATTATTATTTTGAGGATGATGTTTTATTTTTGAGATTTACATTTGCCAGATGATTTTAAACAAAAAGGTTCACAAAGTATAAAATAATACTCTGTGAACCTTTATGTTTTTTACGAATCTCTGCGTAATAATCTACGGATTAGTAGACCAAATGCTACTATTCTTAATAAACACGCGACGGTTTAATTTCAACTGTGCTACAATCAATTCGGCCATATCCTCAGATTGCATTACTTTATCAGGGCTTCCGTCAGTAAGGTTTAAGTCTTTGGCCATTTCAGTAGCAACAGTGCTAGGAGTTATAGCAGTCACGCGTATGTTGTGCTTGCGTACTTCCTGCATCAATGAATCTGTCAATCCCAAAACAGCAAATTTTGAAGCACTGTAAGCACTCGTCACTGCATTTCCATTCAATCCAGCAGTCGACGAAATATTGATAATGTCACCCGTTTGTCTCTCAATCATGTTTGGCAATAGGGCGCGAGTCACATAATAAGTCCCCATTAAGTTCACTTGTATAATACGTTCCCAGTCCGTAACTTCCATTTCCATAAATTTACCAAAAGCTGCAATACCAGCGTTGTTGATCAAAATATCGATAGTCTTAAATTCGGCTAAGGCTTTCTCAGCAGCAGCATTCACCGATGTAATATCTGATACATCGGCAGTTATTGCTAATGTTTTTACACCAAATGGAGCAATTTCTGCCGCTACGGCATCAATATCTGCTTGTGTACGTGCAACCAAAACTACATTCACACCTTCTTTGGCAAGCGCAATGGCTACAGCTTTTCCTATTCCTTTTCCAGCTCCTGTAATTAGAGCATTTTTATTTTTTAAGTCAATCATTTTAGTCGTTTTTAATTCACAAACAAAGTTACGGTTTTGATATCGTCAGTAGAATGAATGGATGTGAAATAAATGATAATTTTTAAAACCTACTCCTATAATCATGTTGATTTGGGCGTGCCCCTTCGTAAAAACTACGGGTCGGGCTGTACATTGCAAGTCCTCAACAAGTTCCGCTATCGCTGCACTTGTTTGTGGGCTTTCCATTTCCATCCCTCACGCAAAAACACAGGGTGAAAAACTGAGAATTCAATAACTTTTTTTGAAAATCCTGTAACAAAACAGATCTGCTTTCAATTGATCTTTGTACTATAAACCGAAAGTTATGAGAAAGTATATAATGTTAACGTCGTTGGTGGCTATTCTGTCATTATCCTGTAAAAATATTGAAACAAACAACGACCAAAATACCAACAAAGTTCCAAGTGATACCACAGCTGACCAAAAAAATAGTACTGTTGAAATCCGTGAAAAACTCGATGGAATTCAATATAAGATGATGAAAGGTAAAACATGGTTGAAGGCAAATGAAAAAAATGAAGCCGCATTACAAATCGTAATGGATGCTAACCGTACTGATAAATTAAATTTAGCAAAAATGGATTCGATTATCGTTCCTAATAAATTGGATGGTAAAAGAGAGGACTACCTTCCTTTTCCTTTACAGGTACAAGCGTTGAAGAATGTGGATAAAATTATATTTTTTTCTTATCCAACGCAGACTTTTGCTGCTTACAAAAACGGAAAACTTGCTTATACTGGACCAACCAATATGGGGCGCGAAAAAGATCCTACACCAACAGGACTATTTTTTACCAATTGGAAAGCCGAAAAAACAAATAGTACTTTTAATGATGAGTGGGAATTAAAATGGAATTTCAATATCGAAAATAAATTAGGTGTTGGTTTTCATGAATACCAATTACCAGGATATCCTGCTTCACATTCTTGTTTGAGATTACAGGAGAATGATGCAAAATATTTGTACGAATGGGCAAATCAATGGGTGCTTGCAGATAAAGAGAATGTAAAAGCCAAAGGAACTCCTGTAATTGTTTTTGGTGAATACCCCTTCAAAGGTAAAAAACCTTGGTTGCAGTTATTGACTACTCCAAAATCTTTTGAAATTTCTGAAGATGAAATTACGCAACTTGTGGCGCCAAAAATGGAAATGATTCTCAAGGAACAAAACAATAGTAAGCTTGTAGCACAAAATAAGGAGTAAATTAATTTTTTTTGGGGTGAAAAGCGACTAGTTTTTTAACTAGTCGTTTTTCTTATTTTAAGTAGGCTTATTTGTTTTTGAAAAAGGTACTATAACCAAAAATAATTTTGTCCCAAATGCATAGCCCTGATTGTAACGGAAATACTTTGAAAAGGAATTGTGTTTTTTCTGGGAGAAACAAAGCGACCAGAGGAAGCTCTTGTGGTGACCTAAGAAAAAAACAATTGCTTGATAAGTATTGCAGTGGAAAGCAGGAATTTGCTCCTGAAAAATATTATATTTACTTGAATTAAATTGTATAGAAATGAAATCGATAGATCCAAAAGACTTTAAAGTAACAGCACCAATTCGCCTGAAAGATTTACCAACAGACTTGAGAAATAAAGCAAGTGATGATGATAAAGAGGATAAGTTGGATGGCGTTCGGGAAAAATTGAGTGAACTACAAGACGTCATGTATGCACACAATCGCTATGGAATATTAATTTGCTTGCAAGGTATGGATACCTCGGGCAAGGATAGTTTAATTCGTGAGGTTTTTAAAGAATTTAACCCGAGGGGTGTTGAAGTACATAGTTTTAAAACGCCAAACTCAACCGAATTGGAACATGATTATTTATGGCGTCATTATATTGCTTTGCCAGAAAAAGGTAAATTCGCAATTTTTAATCGTACGCATTATGAGAACGTACTGGTTACCAGAGTACACCCAGAGTATATTCTGAATGAAAATTTGCCTGGAATTGAAAATGTACAAGATATTACGAATCACTTTTGGGAAGAAAGGATGGAGCAAATTAATAATTTTGAGAAACATATCAGTCAAAACGGAACAATAGTTTTGAAGTTTTTCTTTCACATGAGTAAAGATGAGCAACGCAAGCGCTTGTTACGACGTTTGGAAAATGAAGAACACCACTGGAAATTTTCGCCTGGAGATTTAAAGGAACGTGAGCATTGGGACGAATACATGCAATATTATGAGGAAGCAATTAATAAAACGGCCAAAGAAAACGCTCCTTGGTACATTATCCCGTCAGACGATAAAGATATGGCCCGTTATATTGTTGCAGAAATAATATGGGAAGAAATGCAAAAATACAGCGATATAAAAGAACCTCCGTTGGACGATAAAGTGAAAATGAATTTTGCGATGTACCGCGATCAATTGAAAGAATAATGTAAAAGCTGTTTCAATATAGATATTGAAACAGCTTTTTTATGTAGTATTATCTTTTGAAACAGATTTTGATTACAAATAAGAGTCCTATGAAAATTAGAAAACCTATAAGTACTTTATAATTTCCTTTGTAGTATATCTTGTGTAGCGCCGTGTCTTTGCGGTAAGAATAAATAGCGGCGATTACAAAAGCAATAAAAAAACATACGGCAAATATTAATTGTCCTGAACTAAACATAGTTGTGATTTTTTTTGCAAAAGTACGCAATTGTATAGTAATTGTTGCTAATTTGGCTTTCCAAATAAAAGTTAAAAAATTATGCAAAAACAATTAGAGTCGGTTAAAGAATTTCATACAGCTTTCAAAATAGGACATAGCGAATTACCTATTGCCAACCTGCCAGAAGAAAAGAAGATTTTGCGGTATAACTTGATGAAAGAGGAAAACGAAGAATACCTTGAGGCAGTTCAGAATAATGATTTGGTTGAAATTGCTGATGCTCTTGGGGATATGATGTATATTTTGTGCGGTACCATTATTGAACACGGTTTACAATACAAAATTGAAGCAGTTTTTGACGAGATACAACGCAGTAATATGAGTAAGTTAGGCAAGGATGGCAACCCAATCTACCGCCAAGATGGTAAGGTATTGAAGGGACCACAATATTTCAAACCCGACTTTTCAAAAATATTAGACAAATAAAAAAGAGCGATTTTCATGTAGAAAATCGCTCTTTTGGTATGTTATAAACAAGTAACTAAGATACTTTAACTGTCCACCCGTAAGTGTCTTCGATTAATTTGTGTTGCATGTTTGTTAATTTTTCTTTTAACTGTAAAGCAATAGAATCAGTTACTGTAGGTAATTCAAAATATTCATCTCTGAATGAGAATCCAGAAATTGGACTGATTACAGCTGCTGTTCCTGCACCAAAAATTTCTTTTAATGTTCCGTTTTTGGATGCTTCTATAAGTTCAGAAACCAGTACTGGTCGCACTTCTAGGTCAATACCTTCTTTCTTAGCCATTTCAATTAAACTCTTTCTGGTTACACCATCAAGAATTCTTTCACTTGCTGGAGCAGTAAACAAAGTATCATTGATTCTAAAGAATACATTCATTGTACCTGCTTCTTCCAATTTGGTATGTGTTGCATCATCTGTCCAGATAATTTGTTGGAAACCTTGCTTATTAGCCAAAGCGGTTGGGTAAAATTGTCCAGCATAATTACCAGCAGTTTTTGCAGCACCAATACCACCGTTGGCAGCACGGCTAAAATGTTCTGCGATCAAAACTTTTACCTCGCCTGAATAATACGCTTTTGCAGGAGAAAGAATAATCATGAACTTATAATCATCGGATGGATTTGCAATTACACCTTCGCCAGTTGCAATTAAGAAAGGTCTAATGTACAATGTGTTTCCTAATCCTTTTTTAATCCATTCCTTGTCCAATTTCAATAATTCATTCAGTCCACCCATGAAAACTTCTTCTGGAACTTCTGGCATTGCCATACGTACTGCTGAAGAGTTGAAACGGTGAAAATTTTCTTCGGGTCTAAACAACCAAATTGAATCTTGTTCATCTTTGTAGGCTTTCATACCTTCAAAGATGGCTTGGCCATAATGAAATACACGTGCTGAAGGGTCTAACAAAAAAGGTGCATAGGGCTTAATGACGGGTTTTTGCCATTCTCCATTTTTGAAATCACACTCCAATAAATGATCTGTAAAGACAGAACCAAAGTTAATGTTATCAAAATCAACTTGGCTGATTTTTGAAGTTGCTACTTTGTTTATTTCAATTTTGCTAGCTTGAGTTGTACTCATAATAGGGTAATGTTTTATTTTGTTTTATTTGTAAAAGTAATTCGTTGTAGTTCCTACTTTATGATTGGTACTTCAAGAAACTTTTAGTCAAAGCAAAAATAAATAAAAAAGAACAATAAGGACGATGTCGAGCTATTAAAAAAAATAAAAAGGTTATTAATTATTTATATTTTAATTTTTTTTATGAATTAGCGCTATTTTGTAGTGAATAAGTAAAAAACTAGTTATTTATTTAACTATGTGTTTTTGTTTTGGTTAATTTTGTAGCGTTTCCTATTCGTGGAGACTTTAATTTAATTTATTTAGTATTTTGGAAAGAGAGATTGTACAAACTGAAGACGGTTCGACTACTATACATATAAAAGAATGGAATGAAAACTACCACTCCAAGCACGGCGCCATTCAAGAAGCTCAACATGTTTTTATAAAAAATGGGTTGTCGTTATTTCCCAATCAATCCCTTTCTATTTTGGAAATAGGATTTGGTACTGGCTTGAATTCGTTTATTACTTATCTAGAAAGTAAAAAAATGAACCAAAAAATAAATTACACTGGGGTAGAAGCTTACCCAATTACAGATGCCGAATTGCAAGCGATGAATTACGTCCAAGAATTACAAGCGCAAGATTACCAATCTGTTTTTGATACTATGCATGATTCAATTTGGGGAAAAGAGACGACAATAGATTCTTCTTTTTCTTTGATAAAAAGACAACAGTTTTTTGAGGAAATTGATGACATAGAGAAATTTGATCTGATTTATTTTGATGCTTTTGGTTACCGAGTGCAACCTGAATTATGGAGTACTGAGATATTTCAAAATATGTACAATTCATTGATAGACAATGGTGTGTTGGTTACTTATGCTGCTAGAGGTGTGGTGAAAAGGAGTATGATCGAAGTAGGTTTTACAGTAGAAAAGCTAGCAGGACCTCCAGGAAAAAGAGAAATGTTCAGGGCTACAAAAAAAAGTAAAGCTTTATAAATAGTACAGTTGATATCAAAAAAATACGTTAAATAAAATAAGAATTATAAGTAAAAGGTGTATTTTTACGCTGAGGATAAATTATAAACACCAATTTTTCAGTTATGTCTAAAGTAATGTTTGACTACACAAAATCTATATTAGAAAGAGTAAGCTTTGATCCATTATTGTTTCGTAAGGAACTGCAAAAAGCAATCAAAACATTATTGCCTTTTGAAATGGAAGAATTAAGAAAATGGCTTTATGAATTCGTATTAGAAAAACCAGAATTACAACAATGTTTATTAGTTGTTAATTCATGATATATAAAAAAAGGAACCAAATAAGGTTCCTTTTTTTATGGAAAATAGTTTGGTAATTCTATTTATTTTTTTGTAAAGGACTGATTATTTGTACATTTTGAAATACAATTGCACCTTTAATAACTCCAGCAATCGTGCTGCGTAAAGCATCAATAATTTGTATTTTAAGTTCGCTTTTTGGGTAAATTAAACTTACTTCTCTTGCTGGTTTTGGCGCTACAAAATGACGTAGTTTCTGTTTATCGGTTTCTTTTAGGTCCAATGTATGCAAGAAAGGAAGTAATGTAGTTCCTAATCCTTCATCTGCTAATTTTATCAATGTCTCAAAACTTCCGCTTTCAATCTGAAAACGATTTGTATCGTTGTTAGTACTGTTTTTGCAGAGATTTAATATTCCGTCTCTAAAACAATGACCGTCTTGGAGCAGTAAAATTTCGTCCAAATTTAAGTCGGATACTTCAATTTCCTTTTTTTGAAAATGTTCATGATTTTCGGGGATATAAGCAACAAAGGGTTCGAAGTACAATACAATCTCTTTGATTTTTTCTTCCATCAAAGGGGTTGCTGCAATGGCTGCATCAAGATGTCCATTGTTTAATTTTATAATGATTTCTTCCGTGTTCAGCTCTTCAATAATCAATTTTACTTTTGGATACTTTTTAATGAAATTAGAAAGAAACATCGGTAATAAAGTAGGCATGATGGTAGGGATGATTCCTAGTCTAAATTCACCTCCAATAAAACCTTTTTGCTGCTCAACGATATCTTGAATGCGATCTGCTTCGTTAACTATATTTTTAGCTTGGTTAACGATTTTTTGACCAATATCAGTTAATTGGATGGGTTTTTTTGATCGGTCAAAAATAGTAATACTCAATTCTTCTTCAATTTTTTGAATTTGCATACTCAATGTTGGTTGCGTAACAAAACATTTTTCGGCAGCAAGAGTAAAGTTCTTGTGTTCTGCTACCGCAAGAACATATTTTAGTTGGGTAATTGTCATTGATAGTATTTTTTGATGCAAAGATAAAAACTATCAATTTAATTTATAGCTTTTTCACTTCTTTTATTGATAAATTTGTATTTATAAATAATAAAAAAGAAAATTATGAAAACAAATAGTATAGGATTGGCTGTTGATGAATCAGTTGTAATGGTAGAAGAGTTAAATGTTTTGTTAGCTAATTTTCAGATTTATTATCAAAATTTAAGAGGACTGCATTGGAATATAAAGGGGAAACGTTTTTTTGATCTTCATGTTAAATTTGAAGAACTATACAATGACTCACAATTAAAAATCGATAGTATTGCAGAACGTATTCTTACTTTAGAGGGAGTGCCATTGCATACTTTTGAAGATTATATAAAAAAATCGGTTATTGTTGTAGGTAAAAATATATCAAATGATGAGAAAGCGATACAACTTATTGTAGATTCATTATCGCAATTATTAAATCTAGAGCGTAAGATTTTAGGAGATGCTTCGAATATAAATGATGAAGGAACAAATTCGATGATGAGTGATTTTATTGCAGAGCAAGAAAAAACTACATGGATGATGAAGGCTTGGTTGTCTTAATAAGTCTGTAATTAGAATAATTAAGAGTCTAGGGAAGTAAACTTAGGAATTGTGTTAATTTTTTTTTAATTTTATAAAAATGACTTGTTTTTTTTTGAATAAGTATACTTTTGTAACAATGAAATTAATCGCTAGACTTTTATTTTTTCTATTTGTCACCTTTCTGTTAACGCCAACAATAATAACGTTAATTGAAAAGGGGTGTGATATTTCTTATTTTTATAAATACTCAGAAGAAGAACATTCATATAATAAAGAGGTGAAAGTTATTGCTCATGCAACCATATTTCATCCTGAGCTTTTAGAATTAAAAATTTATAAATCAAGTTTAATTCTTTCTGAAAATTTATCAAAGCATGATAAGGTTTTAACAAAAATATATTCTCCCCCTCCAGATTTAGCATAATACATTTCGTTTTTTAAGTTTAAAATGTCAGTAGTTTTTTATTACGCAGTCATTTTTGTTACTAATTATTATACTAGTATTATGTCAAAAAAAATTAATCTTTTTGCCAACCTTAAGACAGATTTTGCTTCAGGTTTGGTAGTGTTTTTAGTTGCTTTACCCTTATGTTTAGGTATTGCAATGGCTTCAGGGGCTCCACTGTTTTCTGGAATTATATCGGGTATTATAGGTGGACTTGTGGTTGGATACTTAAGCCAGTCACATATTAGTGTTTCTGGTCCTGCAGCGGGGTTGACGGCGATAATACTTACGGCAATCACCGATTTTGGTGCTTTCGATATCTTTTTAACCTCCGTTTTTATTGCTGGATTACTACAACTAGGTCTAGGCTTTATCAAAGCGGGTAGTATTTCAAACTACTTTCCAACCAATGTAATTGAAGGAATGCTTGCAGGTATTGGTGTGATTATCATTTTAAAACAAATTCCACATGCCTTTGGTTATGATGCCGATTTTGAAGGTGACCAGTCGTTTGTTCAGGGAAATGGTGATAACTCGTTTTCATCTTTGTTTGAGATTTTAGGACATATTCAAATCGGTGCAGTCCTTGTGACCGTAGTATCATTAGTTATTCTTATTTCATGGGATAGAGTTCCGTTTTTGAGAAAATTAAAACTTATTCCAGGTGCATTGATCGCAGTACTTGCTGGAATCGCATTAAATGAATTCTTTATCTTAACAGGTAGTAATTTGGCAATTGCCAATACGCACTTAGTTTCGTTACCAGTACCAAAATCTTTTGATGATTTTAAAGAAATTATAGTTACTCCAAATTTTGCAGGAATTACAAATCCAAAGGTATGGATTACTGGAATAACCATTGCCATTGTTGCTTCAATCGAAACGTTATTGTGTATCGAGGCTGCTGATAGAATGGATGCGCAAAAAAGATATACCAATACCAATGTGGAGCTAAAGGCACAAGGAATTGGTAATATGGTGAGTGCTCTTTTGGGTGGATTGCCTATGACATCGGTGGTAGTTCGTACTTCTGCTAATAACAATGCAGGTGCCAAGTCAAAAATGTCTGCCATTATTCATGGTGTTTTATTGTTGTTGAGTGTAGTTGCGATTCCGGTGTTGTTAAATAAAATTCCTTTGGCTACGTTGGCAACAATCTTAATTTTGGTAGGGTATAAGTTGGCTAAGCCAGCTACTTTTATTCATTTTTGGCACAAAGGGAAGTATCAGTTCATACCGTTTATAGCAACACTTGTAGCTGTAGTGGCTACCGATTTGTTAAAAGGGGTGATGCTAGGAATGATTATTAGTATTATTTTCATCTTAAAAGGAAACTTGAAAAGAGCTTACAGTTTTAAGAAAGACGAATATGTTGATGGTGACGTAATTCATATTGATTTGGCACAAGAAGTTTCGTTTCTCAACAAGGCTTCGATCAAAGCAACCCTAAATGCTATCCCGGAAAACTCGCGTGTAATCATCAATGCACATGATACAGTTTATATAGCGCACGATATTTTGGATTTAATTAGCGAATTTAAAGAAATTCGAGCAAAAGAAGAAAATATTAAAGTGAAATTGAAAGGCTTTAAAGAGGCTTATGATTTAGAAAATACTACAGAAAGTAACAATCATGTTACCTTTGAGCATTATTATGATGTAGCTAAGCGAAAACTAATCAAAAAAGAAACCGCAGAAACTACATTTGACGATAAATAATCGTTTTAATGAGTATCTTTAGAGTCCAGAAATAAAAGAAATAAATAAAAGATATGAAAGCATTTTATCAACAAATACTTGAAAATAATAAGCAATGGGTAGAATCAAAACTAGCCCTTGACGAAAACTATTTTGCCGATTTGGCAAAGGGCCAAAATCCACCTTTATTATGGATCGGATGCTCTGATAGTAGGGTGCCTGCAAATGAAATTATTGGTGCTAAACCAGGAGAGGTTTTTGTGCATCGTAATATTGCCAATATGGTGGTACACTCCGACATGAATATGTTGAGTGTACTTGATTATGCGGTAAACGTTTTGAAAGTCAAACATGTTATTGTGTGTGGACACTATGGTTGTGGAGGAGTTAAAGCTGCTATGGGAAATTCATCTATTGGTATTATTGATAACTGGATTCGTCATATTAAGGATGTATATCGTTTACATAAAGATTATTTGGATTCAATTGAGGACGAGACTACACGTTTCAATACTTTTGTAGAAATCAATGTAAAAGAGCAAGTTTTTGATTTGTCTAAAACTTCAATTGTTCAAGGTGCTTGGAAAAATGGTCAAGACTTAATGATCCACGGTTGGGTTTATGGATTGAATTCGGGGTATGTGACTGACTTAGAGGTTAATATTAGTTCGAATAGTGAGCTAGATGAAGTGTATCAATTAAAATTCTAAAAAAAATCGCCTTTCTAAAAGGCGATTTTTTTTTAATCATTATCTAAGTTTTCATTAAATGCCGAGGGTAACATTTTGGGGATAAACTTAATAAGGATAGGAAGTAATAAGCTACCTCCAGGAAGTAAAAATATAGTTAAGGAAGGTATCGTTTTACATATATCCAACAATTGTTTTTTTACTTTTTTCTTTTCTTTTTCATCCAAATCTCTAGTGGTAGAATGTGCCAATAAAATCATTAGTTCCTTGCTTCCAGATATTTCTTTAAATAATCTATTTTTGTTTCGAATTATTAATGTTTCAACATTTTTGGTTGTATGATCATAAAAATGTTTAACAGGATTGGAATAATTGAAATACGGAATGTCATTTTTATAATGACTAATAAAGTTATCGGTATTCTTGATACTCTCTGTTACAAAATCTTCAGATAGAGCTAACTTTTCACCTAATTTATACAAAAAATAAGATTCTTCATTTTCTATTTTTCCATCGCTCCATAGTGCCATTCCAGCCATATCCAATAAATAATATTTTTCTAAATCAGAACTTAGGTAGCTCATGTTTAATTCGTCAATATTTTGGATGTTAATAGTGCTGAATTTACTGTAACGTACAGAGGCTTCAAAAAGTTTTAGTAGTAAATCATCATATTTTGATTTGTTAGTTTTTGTTTTTAGTGAAAGCGAAACCACACTAATTACAGCTTCTTCTATTTTTTTTAAATACTTTTCGGGTAAAGTGCCAAGAATTAAATACTGGTGAAAAGCGAGAACATCGATAAACAATAATGCGTTGGTAACAATATGCGAAAAGTTTTTGCTCACCATATCAATATTAGTTTGAACGCGAGTGTCAATTATTTTTTCTAAATTCAATGATGGAGCACCATGGGGAAGTACTTTTTTTAGAAAATTAAAGCCTTGAGGATTCATCGAATTGTAAAAATCTAATACTTTTACAATAAAAAGCTCTTGGTTACTGTCTAAGTAATGTTGTTGATAAGTAGCGTGTAATATGTTAAGTAATGCTACTTTTGGAACTTCATTTTGCACCAGACCTTTCGTTTCGATTGGTGTTTCAGTTTCAAAGGAGATTACATGCCCGTATATAAATCCTGTCTTTCGAACTCTTTGATAAAAAGCATCCAAATCGTTAGTTAAAACGGTTGTAGAAGGCAATTGAATTGCAAAATATTTATCGATCCAGCCTGAAGCAGATGGGTTAATCATAATGTTGTATTGAAGGTGCAAAGTTAGTTCTTTTTTGAACTTTTTGGAAGAGTTGAGATTAAATTTTGGTTAGTTTACTACGCATTGTTTAAAATGCTTACTTTAAATTTAATTTATTTCAAATACAATATTATCCCAACTTTCTATTGTGTGTTAATTTTATACTTAAGACAAAAACGTTCAAAATATTTTCCAAAAAGTTCGGCAGGAATTTGACAGTTGTCTTTGTCAATTCCTAAGTATTGCATGTATAACTTAAATCTAAGTTAGTATAAAATATCATTGTATACTTTTACATATTCTGAAGCTGTTTCAACCCAATCAAAGCTTTTTCCTTTTTCAATTATTTGAATTTTTTTATTAGGGTTGTTATCATAATCATTTAATCCTTCTAAAAGAATTGTTTTCATATACTCGCTATCAAAATCTTCCCAATAATAGGCCGCATCACCTCCAACTTCAGGAAGCGAGGTTTTATTAGAAAGGAATATAGGTTTGCCAAAACTCATTGCTTCCACTGGGGGTAATCCAAAACCTTCTCTCAGAGATGGAAAAAGAAAAGCGGTACAATTTTTTAAGTAAAATTGTTTTCCTACATCAGAAACCCTTCCTGTCAAAAAAACTTGATTTTCTAATCCTTCACTAATAATGAGTGCTTTAATTACCTCTCCGTAATGTTTGTTATTATTACCTGAAATAATTAGATTGAAATCTTTTATGTTTTTTATCATTTTTATGATAGATTCATAATTTTTTCTTTCAATAAAATCGCCTATAGTATATAAAAAAGGCTTGTCTACGGGAACATTTGGTATGTATGAACTTGTATCCAGAAAACTAGAAATGGGATTACCATTATGTATTACATACTCAGGAACATTTGGTACTTTAAAAAATTCATGTGTTTGTTTTCTTGCATAATCAGAAATGTAAGTGATTGCAGAAGCTTTATTTAGCTTTTCAATGAATAATTTATTGCAATTATGATTCATGTCAGAAGATATTTCTTCCATGAAATTAATGTCGTGAACTGTTAAAAGGTATTTTGTTTTGTATCTAGGTTCAATTTTAGTGTTTTGATTAACAGAATGCCACAAGTCATATTTGGAAAATGGTCTAAGGTTTTTATACCTATGAAAACTCCTGTATTTATTGTATTCAAACTTGTTTCCAAATTCGTCTTTTAACTGTTTAATTTGTTCCGCATTAATATGTAATTCAAAATTTTCAAAATTAAGCATACTCAATCCCTTTATTAATTCATAGTTAAATGTGCCGAAACCAGTAGCAGGATTTTTTAAGTTATGAGTTTCTAAAAAAATTGATTTTTTTGAAGACATTAATTTGATTTTTGACGAAAATACAATAATATTTCGATGTTTATATTTTTTTACTTTTTATTGTTATTTAATTAAAATTTATTTCTCCTAATTTAAAAGATGATTATTAGCGGTAGTATCATTTAATTTAATAGAAAATTATTATATTAAAATTATGAGAAAAAATAGTAGTGCCAATTAGATTTTGTAATAAGTTGCATTTTTTTTAATTGGGCATTAGTTTAATTCTATAGCGTTTAATTAGTTTGTTACTCTATTAATGTTTAATTTTTTAATGGTTTCTTTAAATTATTATTTTGACATGGGGAACGTGGTTGTTTTATAATAGACAAATTTAATCGTAAGCTATGTTGTTGATAAATATTTTCTTGGATATCTGCTTTTTGTTTCCTAGAGTTCAGAATTTAAAAGTATAACTTTTGTTATTATAATGAATGTTTTTGTGAAGTTTCTAATAATAATTTAAGCTGTTGAATTACTTGTGAAACATAATGAAATAACACTCTTTACTATTTACGCTATTTTTTTTATTTAGTTTTAAAAGTATTTTAATTTTATCTTTGTAAAAAATAAACTTAACATAAATACATTAGTTAAGTTTACAATTTAATGACATTCAATGAAAAACTTCAGACGCTTTTTTAAGTACATAATACCTCATAAAAAGAATTTTATTATTAGTATTATATTTAATGTTTTCTATGCATTATTTTCTGCTGTTTCTATGCTTTCCCTTTTTCCATTGATGAAAGTTTTATTTTCTGATGGTGAAAAGGTACATGTTAAGCCAATTTATACTGGGTTAAACCATATTAAACATTATTTAGAAGATTCTTTAAACTATTTTATTACTCATAACACCGAGACTAATGGGGCTTTGAGTACTTTAATTTGGATGGTAGTTTTTGTGCTTACTACTTTTTTATTGAAAAACCTTTTTAATTTTATTTCGATAGTTTATATGACCTATTTGAACAATGGAATTTTGAAAGATTTAAGAAATGATGTTTATCAAAAAGTAATTAGTTTGCCTGTTTCATTTTTCTCCAACGAAAGAAAAGGAGATTTGATATCCAGAATGACTGCTGATATTAATACCATTAAAGTCGCTTTTATGAGTGTTTTAATGATGGTGAGTGAGCCCTTGACCATTGTGTTTACGTTGGCTTCGATGCTTTTTATAAGTTGGAAATTGACAATTTTTGTGTTTTTGTTTTTGCCAATTTCAGGATTTTTAATTTCTAAGTTAAGTAAATCTGTAAAAAGTCAATCAGGAGATATTTTTTCCCTTGAGGGACATTTATTATCAGATATTGAAGAGACTTTAGGAGGGATTAAAGTAATTAAAAATTTCACCTCGGAGAATTTTTTTAAGCAACGTTACTATAATTCTACCGAAGTTATTAATAATTTAAATAATAAGATGGGAGCTCGTATGAGTTTGGCAGGTCCTATGAGTGAGTTTTTGGGGATTTTTGTAATTTCTATTTTATTAGTTTACGGAGGTTCTTTAGTATTAATAGATCATTCTATGAGTGGTAGTGCTTTTATTGCTTACATGGGATTGGCATATCAAATTTTAACACCTGCAAAATCGATTACTAAAGCCAATCAAGCATTAATGGGGGGGAATGCTGCTTATGAGCGTGTATCTTTCATTTTAGACGCTACGAATCCGTTGCAGGATAATCCAGGAGCTAAAGAAATAACAGCATTTAATTCTGAAATAAAATTTACTAACGTATCTTTTAAGTACGATTCAGAATATGTTTTGAAAGATTTTAACCTTACAGTTCCAAAGGGTAAAAGAGTTGCATTAGTGGGTGAGTCAGGAAGTGGTAAATCTACTTTGGCTAATCTAGTAACTCGATTGTATGATGTAACTGAGGGAAGCATCACTTTTGATGGAGTGAATGTTAAGGATGTTACTGCAAATTCATTACGAAAACAAATGGGAATAGTGGCGCAGGATTCTATTTTGTTTAATGATTCTATTGCCAATAATATTTCGTTAAGTATTGATGACCCTAAATTGGATGAAATTATCAGTGCTTCAAAAATAGCCAATGCACATAATTTTATATCTGAATTCCCAGAACAGTATAATAGTCCAGTAGGAGATGGAGGAGGGATGTTATCAGGAGGACAACGCCAACGTGTAGCGATTGCTAGAGCGGTAATGAAAAATCCGCCTATTATGATTCTAGACGAAGCTACATCAGCTTTGGATACAGAATCTGAAAAGTTAGTGCAGGTTGGTCTAGAGAACATGATGGAGAACAGAACTTCTATTGTAATTGCACACCGTTTGTCAACTATACAAACTGCCGATTTGATTGTTGTTATGAGTAAAGGTAGAATTGTAGAGCAAGGTACACACGAACAATTATTAAGCCTGAAAGGGAACTATGCTAATTTGGTTAGTTTACAATCTTTGGAGGTGAATTAGAACAAAGAATCTTGAGTTATTATCAAATAGTATAATTTTTGATATGATAAGAACTTTTAATTTATAAATATTTGAAATATGAAATTAAGAGATTTATTTGGTATTAAAAAAAAGGTCATTGTAGCAATTGAAGAAAAAGTTGAAGAAAAGGTTGAAGAATTAGAAGAAGTACCAACAGACCGAGAATACCAAATTGGGAAGTATAAATTATTACTTAAAGATTTCCATGTATTAGACTTGTATCAAAATACTTATCCGTTATATGATCAATTTCTGCCTGCATTTTGTAAAAATTTTAAAGGGTTAATTATTGATGTTGGAGCAAATATAGGTGACACTGCAATTTCAATTTTTGCTCAAAATAATCATTCATTTATTGTAAGTGTAGAGCCAGATTTAGAATTTGTTAATAGCTGCATATCGAGTATAACTGATAATGGTTTAGTCGATCGATCTTTGATCGTTAATAAATTTGTATCAACCAAAACCGGGAATTTTGTTGTTAAAAAGAACGAAAGCCTATCTACCGGTTCTATTGAAGAGTGTGAGACTGATGAAAATAAAATTAATAATACATTGTCATTTAGTGAGTTGATGGATTTAATTCCAAATGATAAAAAAAACAATTTTGATATTCTAAAAATAGATACAGATAGTTTTGATTGGGATATTATTCATTCTTTTGTTCAATATGTGAAAAAGGATGGTATTAAACCGCGTTTTGTTTTTTTTGAAATGCAAACCTTTATAAATAACAACGAAAGTAGTGATGAAGGAAGGGATGTTATTATCGAAAACTACAGAACTGCCTTAATTGAATTGAAAGAATTAGGGTACATTAAATTTTGTTTGTTGGATAATTTTGGTACTTATTTTAAAACCACAGAATCGGTTGAGGAAATTATTGAACTTGCACATTATATAAGAAGATCTCAATTGTTTAATTCTCATAGTACTATTTATTATTTTGATGTTTTAGCCTATGCAGAAAATGAAATGGATTTTGTGAAAAACACATTAATAGAAATTTATTAAGATGAAAATTATTCTTGACCCTCAGGCCTTCAATATGCAAACTTACGGAGGTATCACAAGATATTATACCGAAATATTTAGTCGTCTTAAAGGAAAAAAAGGACTATCTATTACATTGCCTATTCATCAATCAAATAATACTTATGTAGTTCATAGTGGTTTATTAGAAATTGAAAATAAAGAGATTGTAACAGCCACGTTGTTGAAGTGGTTGAATACAATAGGGATAAGCACCCGTTCGTTAAAAAGAAAAATTGAACAAAAAAAGTTGAAGAATCCTTTAGAGAGTTCCAATTTTGACTTATTTATTCCAACCTATTATAATCCCTATTTTTTAGAATATATAGGGGAGACCCCTTTTGTTTTAACTGTCTATGATATGATTCACGAATTGTTTCCTCAGTATTTTATTGGCGAGCCTTTGAATGTTGTTATAAATAAAAAATTACTATTAGAAAAAGCTACTAAAATTATTGCAGTATCGAATAATACTAAAAAAGATATTTTAGCGATATATCCAGAAATAGACGCATCAAAAATTGAAGTTATTTATCATGGTAGCTCTATTAAAGTTAATGAAAATATAAAAGTAATCTTGCCAAGTAATTATGTTTTATTTGTTGGCTCAAGAGATTATTACAAAAATTTTTATTTTTTGGTGGAGTCAATCTTAGATTTATTAAAAGAGGATTCTACATTGAAAATCATTTGTGCAGGTGGAGGTAAGTTTAATGAAGAAGAGGTTGAATTTATAAAAAAGTTAGGACTTCAGGAACAAGTAGAGCAACGATATTTTGAAGAAGAACAACTGGGTTTATTTTATAAAAATGCCAAGTGTTTTGTTTTTCCATCAATGTATGAAGGTTTTGGCATTCCTGTTTTAGAATCGATGGCTTGTGGTTGCCCAATAGTTTTATCCAATGTTAGTTCTTTACCTGAAGTTGCAGGTGAAGCAGGAATTTATTTTGATCTATCTAGCAAAGAAGATTTAAAAGAAAAGATAGCTTTAGTTCTAAAGGATTCAAATTTTAGAAATGAATATATTTTAAAAGGCTTGGAACGCGTAAAACTATTTACGTGGGAAAAAGCAGCTTCACAATGTTTGGAATTATATAATAAAGCTATAAAAAATGACTAAAGATGTTTTGGAATCAGATAAAAATGCTGTTAAGCTTACTATTATTACTATTAACTATAATAATAATGAAGGATTAATAAAAACTATTGAAAGCATTATTAATCAAACTTGGACCGATTTTGAATTTATTATAATCGATGGAGGGAGCACAGACGACAGTCTATCAACGCTCAATAAATATGATAAATACATTAATTACTGGGTTTCGGAAAAAGATAAAGGGATTTACGATGCCATGAATAAAGCAATTCAGATTGCAAAAGGGAAGTATCTCAATTTTATGAATAGTGGAGACTTTTTTTATACCAATACAATTCTAGAAGAAATTAAGAGTAATTTTAGTAATAATGTAGGTGTTTTGTATGGCGATGCAATGTTTTTCTGTGATGAGTGGGATGATAAACTAATTAAAATGCCATCAACTTTGACATTCACTCATTTTCTAACTGACGGTCTTTGTCATCAAGCAAGTTTTATCAAACGGGACTTGTTTTTCAAACACTTTTTGTATAGTCTTGAATACAAAATTGTTTCCGATTGGGGATTTTTTGTTTATGTATTATGTAAAAAAAACGAATCTTATCAACATTTAGAAAAGATAATTTGTTATTATGATTATTCTGGAATTTCTTCAGTTCCTGAAAATATTCCTCCTGGACTTTTAGAGCGTAAGGTTTTTTTAAAAAAGCATTTCCCTTTATTTTATGATGATTTTACGTGTGATGTTAATAGAACCTTTGATCGAAGAATGCAGAAAGTAATTAAAATAAAAGACAGTAGATTTTTGTGGAAAATATTAAAATATTGGACTTCTATATTTCTATTTGTTCTTCCCAAACAAAAAGAAAATGACTGGTCTTAACCTGTTTTTTTTAATTGGAATAAAGTACTTATTCACGAAGCCCTTTTAATTAAAGCATTGATAAATAATTATTTTAAGACTAAAACACAATAGAAGCATAGAAATAGATGTTAATTTTTATTTTAGGATAACTACAAGGCGAAATATACTCTATTTAAAATATAAATGACAGTTCTAAGAGAAAAACCTTTTTTGGTTTAATTTTTCAAGTTGTATCAAATTTAATTTTAGTAAATAAAAACAAAAAGTCAAGATAAAACCTTGTTAATAATTAATTAAGTTTGCACAAAATATGTTGATGCTGAAATAGCTAAAATTTTTTTGGTAACAATTTCAAATGTTTTAAATTTAGAATGCGTCATTTGCTTTATTATATTTACACACACACACACAAAATTATTATGCTAAATTTACTTTTTTTTTACCCTGAAAACCCTTTATTAAAAACTCAAGGTAATAATGCACGTGCAATGGCATTGTTGAATTATTTTAAAAGCAGATCGTTTGTTGTTGATTTTGTAGGTATAGCTTCTGAATGCTTTTTGGATGATGATATTGAAAAAATGAAATCTCAGCGACTTATTAGGAAAGGGTTTTTACTATACGAGGAAAAAAGAAAGAAAAATAGATTTAGAAAATATTTTGATTACTTTTTACCTAAAAAAAATATAATAAAGGTTAAGGATTTTGATAGGACTAAGTCTGGTTATAAAAAACAATTTAATCAAATTTTAGAGCAGAATCAGTATGACTATGTTGTTGTTTCCTACTTGTTATGGACGGAAATTATAAATGATAATCCTAATCTAGTAAATACTGTGAAAATAGTAGATACGCACGATTTTTTAACTGCTCATTTTGCTCATTTTAAAAAACTTAGTTTTTTCGAAATTGGGGAATATTTCGAAACAGAAATGCAATTAGCAAATCAATACGATAAAATAATTGTAATTTCAAATGAAGAAAAATATATTTTCGAACAATTTTTAGGAAAACCCGTTCACATGATTACTCACTCAGTAGATAAAAAAGAATTATCGGAGCATAAAACTTATGATTTGATTTACGTAGCGAGTGACAATGGACATAATGTTAAATCGTGTAGATGGTTTTTTGAAAAAGTTTACCCTCTTTTAGATAAAAATATTACAATTCTTGTTGTAGGTAAAATTACAAACTTTGCTCCTGACAAGGAAAATGTTACTAAAATTAGTTTTATTGATAATTTAGATGAAGTCTATTGTCATAGTCGCGTTGGTTTATGTCCAATGCTGTCCGGAACAGGATTGAAGATTAAAGTTATTGAGGCATTATCATTTGGACTTCCCGTGATTTGTAATACAAGAGGGGTAGATGGATTACTTAATAAGTCAAATAATGGGTGTTTAGTAACTGACGATGAAACTCATTTTGCTAAACAAATTGAATTATTATTAAGTGATTCACAGTATTATCAAAAAGTATCAACTGAGGCTAAAATATATTTTGACGCACACCATAACGTTAGTTCAGTTTATGATAATTTTGATAAATTATTTAATTTTTAAACCGTCTTTTTTATTCAATATTTATAGGTGCTATTTTGCATTTTGTCGATAAAGTTTATTCAAATAAATAAAAAGTTTTAAATCAATGTCAAAGAAAATTTCGGTAATTACTATAAACTATAATAACAAACGGGGATTAGAGCAAACTATTAAGTCTGTTGTAAATCAAACTCTGGTCGATTTTGAATATATTATCATAGACGGAGGAAGTACTGATGGAAGTGAAGAATTGATAGCATCGTACGCCGACAAAATAGACTACTGGATAAGCGAGCCTGATACTGGAGTTTATAACGCCATGAATAAAGGTATCAAAGCTGCAAAAGGAGATTTTGTCATTTTTATGAACAGTGGTGATAGTTTTTATGAAAACACTGTTTTAGCGAATGTCAATCCATTGCTCGTTGATGAGTTCGATATTTATTATGGAGATAACTTTAAGGTAAAACCAAATTCTAGAAGGAAGAAGACCTATCCAGAAGTATTATCTTTTACGTTTTTTTATTCTAGTTGCATCAATCATCAGGCTAGTTTTATTAGAAGGCAACTGTTTTTTGATTATTTTATGTACAACGAAAATTTAAAAATCGTTGCCGATTGGGAGTTTTTTATATATACTATTTGTGTAGAGAATAGACCTTATAAGTATTTGAATATGACCATTAGTAATTATGATTTTACTGGTATGTCATCAGTCAAAGAGTATCAGTCAATTTTAGATTTAGAAAAGCAAGTTGTGCTTAATAAGTATTTTCCTTTGTTTTTGGACGGGTTTAAAACAGTAAATGATTTTAAGTCCAAAAGGATTCAACAAATTTTATATATTAAAACATTTAAGAGGCCTTGGAAATGGTTCAAAGGAATTATTAATTTTTTAGAACTTTTTACAAGTAAGTAGATTTAAGTTGTTGAGGATTAAAAGAGTAAAAAGTACGTGGATTGTTTTTTTTTAATTTATTTCATAGATTTTGACCATCTTTTTTGAAAAGTATAATTATCCATAAGCATTGATGAAAAAATATAGTAAATTTACCGTGAATACTGTTTTTCAAAATAAATAAATAATGAAGAAGATTCATGTAGGTTTTCTCTTGTCATACGATTACGAAAAGTTAAAACTTTCTATCCCTCCCGTATATAAGGATTCAGATAGAATTTTTATCGCAATTGACAGTGAGCTACGTACATGGTCAGGACATAAATTTACAATAGAAGTTAGTTTTTACCAATGGTTAAAAACAATAGATGTTGATAATAAGATTGAGATTTATACAGATGATTTTTATATTCCTACCCTTTCGGCTATTGAAAATGATACCCGCGAACGCCATTTACTTTCCCATAAAATGGGAATTGGAAATTGGTTGATACAAATTGATGCTGATGAATATTTTGTTAATTTCAATCGATTTGTTTACAGGATACATAAGTACGATCATTATTTAGACAATCCAGAAAGTAATAAAATTCAAATAGCTGCATTTTGGATTATTATCTATAAATATACCGAAAATGGTATTTTGTATGTTGATAAACCAATGAAGGCTATTTTTGCTACCAATTATCCGAATTATAAATGTGCGAGAAGAACAGATGAAAGAGTGATTTACTTGGACAATATCGTACTACACGAATCGCTATCAAGATCAAAAGAAGAATTAGCACAAAAAATTAGTAATTGGGGGCATAATGATGAAGTGAACGAGGGATTCATGAGAAAATGGATTGCAGTAAACGAAAAAAACTACAAAGAATTTTCAGATTTTTACTACATCAAAGCTAATAGATGGAGAAAATTAAATTATTTTCCAACCAGAAATATTAGTGAAATACGTAAATTTCTAAAGCAGAATAAAACGATGAAATTAGGAAGGAACTACCTTCGTTTAAAAAATTTCGGACAATGGTTTAAGCATAGAATTAAGAAATAGTATATTTTTTTATTCTATTTTTCGATACATCATCCACAATTGCAGATAGCATTTAAAAACAGCAAATGAATGTACATATGCTATAATAAAACCAGCTTTGCCACCTAGTATACCTAAGCGAAAGAAATAATACCAATTGAAGTGCAAGAAAGGTTTAATGAAAAAATAATATAAAGTAGGTTTTTGGTTTTTTGAATAAAGATTTTTTGCTTGTAGTTGGCTATACATGCTTAATTTTTGATTATAATTATCAAAACCTTTATAACTAAAATGATTAGCAGTACTTGTTAGTTGTCCAACAGTTCCATTTAGTACTTGTAGCGTTTCAGAGACTGCTTTACCATTATACCTACAGTTTTTTTTGTTGAATAAACGTATAACCTTGTCAGGATACCATCCACCATATTTGATGTGTTGACCCATAAAAAAAAGGTTTGTTTTTATTTTATAAGCAACATGTGAACAAGGAGTAGAAAGTGTTTTTGTAATTTCAATTACTAGTTCTGGGCTAATAATTTCATCTAAATCAAAAAAGACTATCCAGTCATTTTTGGCTTGTTGGATAGCAAAATTTCTTTGACTAGAGAAATCATCAAAGGGTCTTTGAATTACTGTAGCACCAAGTTCTTTTGCAATACTTACTGTAGCGTCTGTACTAAACGAGTCAATAAAAATAATTTCATCAGCAAATGCTAAGCTTTCAATATATTGCTTTACGTTTGCTTCTTCATTTAGGGTAATTGCTAAAGCAGTTATCTTAGTTCTCAAATTGGTAGATTTCTATTTGTTAAAATATCGTAGACAAATGTAATAATTTTACAATGATGTTTGAATGTAATATTTGAAAAGGGGTTGATTCTATGAAGGGATTAATTCTCCATTAGTAAAGATGCAAGTTTTTAATCTATTTATCTTTTTTAAAATTTCTAGTATTGGTAATTATTTTCAATAATTAGTCAAAAACCTTGCTTTTTTACATCTTAATTAGAAGGTTTAATAGCACTATATTTAAAGGATGCTTTTCGCTTCAATTACCTATTAGGACGTCTTTTTATGGAGTAAAAGAAAATCTAATCTATGTTTTGAAAAAAAGTTAAATTTACTTTAATCCTTTTTCTAATAAAATTATTTTTACATACCTAGAGAAAACTCCGTAGGAGTCAATACTAGCCACTGCAAGTCCAGGGATGCCATCAAGAAATCCTCTTCGGATAAAATAAGTATGGAAAAAACGATAGGCAGGTTTGAAAATTAGATGGAAGTAGGTTGCTTTTTTGTTTTTTTCTGTTGCCATTTTTGCTTGGAACCAAGCATAAGAATCCTTTTTTTTAATATATTCTAATAGACCTTTGTAGGTGTAATGGATTAGAGAATTTTTCAAAACCCCTACAGTACCCTCATGAATCAATTTTTCATGAACTAATCCTTCAAAATAGAGTGATTTGTTTTCTGCTAATCGAATTAATCTGTTGTCTGAATGGTACAAAAATCGATTCATGTAAAAATGAGGTAATCGTATTTTATATGCCTTATGTTTTGGTTGGTTTATGGTGTTTACTATTTCTAACTGTGATTTTGGTGTAATACGTTCATCTGCATCTATAAATAAGATCCAATCACATTTTGCTAGTTTAATTGCTGCATTTTTTTGCGAAGAATAATCGTCAAATTTCCTTTGGATTATTTCACAATCAAATTTTTTTGCATTAGCTACTGTATTGTCTGTACTATAGGAATCAATAACTATTATCTGATTGGCAAACCTAACAGATTGAAGACAATCAGTGATATAATTTTCTTCGTTGTATGTTGGGATAATTACGGTAAGCGTTTTCATAAAAAAAAATATTAAGTTTCAAATCTAACAAAAAAAAATTAAATTTGTATGACAATGAAACAAGATATATCTATAATAATTAGCACATATAATTCTCCTGACTGGCTTAAAAAAGTACTTTGGGGGTACAACACACAAACCTATCGTAATTTTGAAATTATAATTGCAGATGATGGTTCGAATCAAGAAACTTTTGATTTAATAGAAGAAATTAAAAAAGAGGTTTTTTTTCCGATTATTCATGTTTGGCACGAAGACAAAGGGTTTCAAAAAACTATAATTTTGAATAAATCTATCTTGGCCGTTTCAACAGATTATATTTTGATGTCGGATGGAGATTGTATTCCACGAGAAGATTTTGTGGAACAACATATCAAAAGTAGAGAAGAGGGGCACTTTATTTCTGGAGGATATTTTAAATTACCAATGGATATTTCTCGAAATATAAATCAGTTAGATGTTTATTCTGGAAAATGTTTTGATTTGAAGTGGTTAAAAAATCAGGGGTTGAAAGCATCTTTTAAAAACAGTAAATTAACAGCAAAAGGTTTCACTAGTTGGTTTTTGAATACTGTAACGCCCACAACTGCAAGCTGGAATGGTCATAATGCTTCGGGTTGGAAAAAAGATTTTTTGGCAGTGAATGGTTTCGATGAAAGAATGCAATATGGTGGTGAGGATCGAGAATTTGGAGAACGTCTAATTAATTATGGACTGAAACCGAAACAAATTAGATATTCAACAGTTTGTGTTCATTTGGATCACGCTAGAGGTTATGTAAAACCTGAAATGGTACTTAAAAATAGTCAGATTAGAAAAGAGACCAAAGATCAAAAGAAAATTTGGACAGATTCAGGTATTATAAAAACGAGCAAAACAAATATTACTTCTTGTTAACTCAGTTTGTTTATTAATTATTTCAAATTGTATTTTAGGAATTTTTCTAGTTCAGGAATAATCATTTGTGGGGTTAGCTTTAGATAAAGTTCCGTTGGATTTTTCTCAATCTCTTTGCATTTTTCATAGGATAAATCAGAAATAGCATTTGGTAGAAAATCTAATAAATGGGTAGAATGATGTGTTTTTCCGTCCTCAAAACTTGCCCAATGGTCTTTATTTATATAAGGAGAGAAAATGGTGAAGGTAGGTTTGCCCAATGCTTTAGCAATGTGTACTGTTCCGCCTTCATTTGAAACCAAAAGAGCGCATTGATTCATCAGCTTGACAAAATCTCTAATGCTGGGTGCATATATGTCTAAGATAATACTTTCTTTATTTTGGCAAAGATTGAATATTTTTTCAGCTTCTGATTTTTGATGGGGTGCATAATTGAATAGTATGTAAACATCATATTTTTTAGAAATAAAATCTACAATTTCTGCAACATACTCATATGGCATTGATTTTTGTGGTGTACTTCCTAAAATCCCGAGTACAATCACTTTTTTATTACTATAGTGCCCTAATAAGTTTTCGTTTTTCTCATCATCGGTCAAAAATATTTTTGGCTCATAATTAATAACAGAGAATTTCTCGGCTTGTTCTAGCAAATGAATTCGGTCTTCAATCGCCTTACCACATATTTTTGTTTTTTCTTTGGAGATTGTAACAGGATGAGTATAAAATCCAAGTTGCCCCATTTTTTTACGGCTTTTGTGGCCAATAGTTTGTTTTGCGCCAGAGAATTTGCAAATCAACCTGCTTTGCGTTTTTGAATAAGGATCAAAGATAATGTCGTACTGCTCCTTTTTAACTTTTCGAATTAGTTTTAATAAAATAACCAAACTTTTAAGTTCTTTATCATTGATGGTAATGATTTTGTCTATATTTGGATTATTCAACAATACGCCATGGGTAAAGTCATAAGCCATGAAATGAATGATGGAATCAGGATGCTTCGCTTTGTAATTATTAGCAATTACAGAACTGATTAAAACATCACCAATTCGTTTATTTTGTATGATTAAAACTTTTTTCATAAAACTATTTCTTGCTGCAAAGTACTATTTTTTATACTTTTAAACCAAAAATAATATATTATATCGTGCAAATTACCACTCATCTGCTTTACAAAGAAAAAGAAATGCTTATCTCTCAGTTGGTTGATGATTTTTTCAACAGTGGTGAATTGATTGTTCAAGGTTCTCGAAACACTATTAAGTCAAATGATTTGGGCAGTGAAAAAGTAAATATCAAGTTTTTTCAAAAACCAGGACTTTTTAAATCGATTATCTATTCTTTTTTTAGAAGTACAAAAGCCAAGCGTTCTTATGACTATGCGAACTATTTG
This sequence comes from Flavobacterium psychraerolatum, assembly GCF_025960985.1. GTDB lineage: Bacteria > Bacteroidota > Bacteroidia > Flavobacteriales > Flavobacteriaceae > Flavobacterium. Next base: position 34,585 of record NZ_JAOQMX010000015.1, read on the forward strand.
TTAAAAAAAAATATTTTAACTCCCTTTCCGATTGCATATGTAGAATACCATAATAAATTAGGTTTACTTCAAGAGAGTTATTACATCTGTCAACAAATTAATTATGATTTTACCATTAGAGAATTAATTCATAACCCATTGTTTCTTGAACGCAATATTATTCTGGAGCAGTTTGCAACATTTACTTTTAAAATGCATGAAGCCCAAATTAATTTTTTAGACCATTCTCCTGGGAATACGTTGGTTGTAAAAAAAGGTGAGGGTGATTATGATTTTTATCTAATAGATTTAAATCGAATGAAATTTGAAACGATGTCTACCGAAAAAAGGATGGATAATTTCAAGAAGATGTGGCTTTCCAAAACGATGGTTAAGGTAATAGCAAAAGCTTATGCTAAATTAAGTGGACAACCAGAAGTACAGTTGCATAACATTTTACTCGAAAAAACAAAGGCCTTCAAAGGGAGAACAACTCGGAAAAAATATATTAAAAGAAAATTAGGATTAATGAAATGAGTATGAATAATTAGTTGAAAAATAATCAATTTCAAATGTAAATTAAGTATTAATAAATAGAGGTGATAGTTACCTATTAATAGCATTATATAAAAAATAAAAGACCCCAATTGAGAAACAAGTTCGAATTGGGGTCTTTTGGATTTTATATGCGAAGGTTATTATACCGCTACGTCGTATTCTCTTAAAGCATTGTTTAATGATGTTTTTAAGTCTGTAGATGGCTTACGAGTACCAATGATTAATGCACATGGAACTTGAAATTCACCCGCAGCGAATTTTTTAGTATAACTTCCAGGAATCACAACTGAACGAGCAGGAACAAAACCTTTCATTTCAACTGGAGTATCTCCGGTAACATCAATAATTTTTGTAGAAGCTGTTAAGCAAACATTGGCTCCAAGAACTGCTTCTTTACCTACGTGTACACCTTCAACAACAATACAACGAGAACCAATAAAAGCACCGTCTTCGATAATAACTGGAGCAGCCTGCAATGGCTCTAAAACACCACCAATACCAACACCACCACTCAAGTGAACATCTTTACCAATTTGAGCACAACTACCTACAGTTGCCCAAGTATCAACCATTGTACCAGCATCTACATAAGCACCAATGTTTACATAACTAGGCATCATGATTACACCGCTAGATATAAAAGAACCGTAACGAGCAGAAGCTCCTGGAACCACACGAACACCTTTGGCAGCATAGTCTTTCTTCAATTCCATTTTGTCATGATATTCAAAAATTCCAGCTTCCCAAGTTTCCATTTTTTGAATAGGGAAGTACATTACAACGGCTTTCTTTACCCATTCATTTACTTGCCAACCATCACCTTTTGGTTCAGCAACACGTAGTTTTCCAGAATCCAATAATTCGATCACTTCTCTAATAGCGTTTGTTGTAGTTTCTTCTTGTAGCAAAGCTCTGTTTTCCCAAGCTTGCTCTATAATTGTTTGTAATGCGTTCATGTTATTTTAATTTTTGTCGCAAATATACCATTTTTAACCAATAGCAAAAAAGATATAAATACTGAAAATGTTATATATTTGTATAATAATGACATGAATTATGGAAACTATTAGACGTGAATCTAATAAGCAAAATCTTAGAATTATTGGGTTCGTTTTTTTGGATGAATTGAAAATAGTTCAGGAAGATGTTGAATTTGATAAAAATAAAATAGTTACCGTGTTCGGTTTTGTAAAATACAAAGACTCCCTATAAATGCCAAGAATTCTCTCCATAGACTACGGTCAAAAACGTACAGGAATTGCTGTTACAGATGAAATGCAAATTATCGCTTCGGGATTAACAACTATTCCGAGTGCTACAGCCATTGCTTTTTTGAAAGACTATTTTTCTAAAGAAAAGGTAGAACTCGTCCTTATCGGTGAGCCCAAACAAATGAACGGAACCCCCTCTGAAAGTGCCTCGATTATAAAGGGTTTTGTCACACACTTTACCAATCATTTTCCAGAGATGAAAGTAGTACGTGTAGACGAGCGATTTACTTCAAAAATGGCATTTCAGACTATGATAGATAGCGGTTTAAAAAAGAAGCAAAGACAAAATAAAGCCTTGATTGATGAAATTTCGGCAACAATTATGTTGCAAGACTATCTATCACGAAAAATGTTTTAATAATTCTATGTTAAAACAGTTAATGTCAGTGTTAAATGTAACTTTTTAGACTTTAAATGGTGTTTTAATTCTAAGAATATAAAGTATCTTTGCGTTTTATAAAAAATTATTATGTCTGATACAACCATACGTTCGAGTAGTGATGTAGTTCTAATAGGAGCTGGAATTATGAGTGCCACACTTGGCTTGATTCTAAAAGAATTACAACCAGAATTGACCATTGATATATACGAAAGATTAGACAATGCTGCTGCCGAAAGCTCTGATGCTTGGAACAATGCCGGAACAGGGCACTCTGCTTTTTGTGAATTAAATTATACACCAGAAGCTGAGGATGGGTCAATTAGTCCCAAAAAGGCGATTAGTATCGCTGAATCTTTTGAACTTTCGCGCCAGTTTTGGAGCTATTTGGTACAACAGGAAAAAATATCTTCTCCAGAACATTTTATAAAAAGAATTCCACATATCAGTTTTGTATGGGGAGATGAAAACGTAGCGTATTTAAAGAAACGTTTTGAAGCCCTACAAGCTAATCCATTATTTGCGGAGATGATATATTCTACTGACTTTTCAGAGTTAGAAAAGTGGATGCCTCTTGTTATGGAAGGTAGAGATAAAAATGTACCAGTTGCAGCAACTTCAATGGCTATTGGTACAGATGTTAACTTTGGTGTTTTAACTAGAGATATGTTTTCTAATCTAGCACAAATGGAGGGTGTGAATTTACATTTCCATTGTGAAGTACGTGATTTAAAACAACGTGGTGACAAATCATGGCGTATCAAAATTACAGATCTTGCTACTAATCAAAAAAGAAAAGCATATACCAAATTTGTTTTTATTGGTGCCGGTGGAGGTTCATTACCATTATTAGAAAAAGCAGATATTCCAGAAGGAAAAGGTTTTGGAGGCTTTCCAGTAAGTGGACAATGGCTAAAATGTACTAATTCTGCTGTAATTGAACAACACGAATCAAAAGTATATGGAAAAGCAAGTGTGGGATCACCACCAATGTCTGTTCCTCATATTGATTCTAGAATGATTAATGGGAAAAAACAATTATTGTTTGGCCCTTTTGCTGGCTTTTCTACACGTTTCCTGAAAAATGGTAACTATTCTGATTTGCCAAAATCAATACAGCTCGATAACATTATTCCAATGGTCATTGCTGGTGTGAAAAATATTCCTCTAACAAAATATTTAATTGAACAAGTAAGACAGTCTCCTGAAGATAGAATTGAGGCTTTGAGAGAATATGTTCCAGAAGCTAAATCTGAGGATTGGGTTATAGAACGTGCTGGACAAAGAGTTCAAGTAATTAAGAAAGACGAAAAAGAAGGTGGTAAATTAGAGTTCGGTACTGAAGTAATTACTTCCGAAGACGGAACTTTATCTGTTCTACTTGGAGCTTCTCCTGGAGCATCAACAGCAGTATCTATTATGCTGGATGTAATAGGAAGATGTTATAAGAAAGAATTGAATACAGCTGAATGGCAAGCTAAATTTAAAATGATGATTCCTTCTTACGGTCAAGAATTAAATGATAATCCTGAAATGTTAGAAAAAATTAGGAAAGAAACAACTACTGTTTTAAAACTAAACTAATTTTTGGGATATAAATAAAGGAAGAGGTTAACTAGTTAATAGTTAGCCTCTTTTTTTGTTCCATATTATCAAAGAGAGTGTTTTATGATAATGTTGTAAAGGGATTAATAAGGAACTTTTGTTATTGATTTTTTGCCAATAATTGCTTGGTTGTTTTTACAATGTTGTCAGATAGGTTGGTAAGCCATATGAGCTGTTCGATTACGAGTTGTACTTCTTGCATTTTATGGCGATAAGCTACTTCGCTAATATTTGATCCTTGGTTTAATTCTTTGGCGCGAATATTTCTTAATTCGGTAAAATTTCGTGATAATTCTTCTGGAGCAGTTAGCTCTGGGATTTTTGTATCATTTTTATTTAAAAGTAAAATGGCATAGTCGAGTTTCTTTGTGATTTGATTAATAGCATCATTAAATACATCAGAAGCATCAGTTGTTTTGTTGGACTGAGTATAGGTTCCCAGTGAAGCTGCAGACGAAAGTAAAGCATTGCTTAAAACAGTCAACTTATAAAACAGTTGCAGATTATTTTGTTTTGATTTAGGCTCCTGAACCATTCTTTGGAAGGAGGCCATTAGGTTACCAACACCAATAAAAGCCTGATTTCTGGCCAAACGATAAGAAGTAGCTACTTCGCTTTTGCTATTGTATAAAACCGAAAATTCTTTTAGATAGTTTCTATTGGCTTCAAGTGATTTCTCTAGGTACTCTGGAATATTTAAGAACTCCCAACTTGGCCATAAAAAATAATTAGCCAAGATGGCTAGTGTAGCTCCAACAATGGTGTCAAGGATACGATATTGTATTAAATTTTCCATATTTGGAGATAAAATGGAAAAGATGAAAATAACATACATAGTGATGAAAGTAGTACCAATTTTGTAGTTGGTAGGGTTAAATGAATAACCTAACAGCATGCATGCAATACAAAGTGTTCCTAAAATCGTGGAAGAAGGGGATAAATAAAGGATGGAGAAAGCAATTATTCCACCAATTATGGTTCCAATAAATCGATTGTAGGTTCGTTCTTTTGTTAATCCATAACCTGGTCGCATGATGACTACAATGGTTAGTAAAATCCAATAAACATTTTGAAAGGGTAATATTTTCCCAATAAAAAATCCAATTAAAATAGTGACTGTTATGCGTAGGGAATGTCTAAATATCGTTGATGAAAATCGAAAATTCTCTACTAATGTGTTTATTGGATAATAGTGATGTTGTATAAGTTTTTCTAACTCTTTATCTCTTCCTTTTAAATCCTTGATGTGTACGTTTGCTGTAAATGCTCGTTCTAGTATTTTGATTTTTTCCACCTGTTTTTCGGCATAATTAAGCATAGTACTAAGCATTAAGACACCTTCAATGGAATTCAACTCTCCTAGTGCAGATTTGTAGGATGCGATAGCATTTTCAAGCCCGTGTAGGCTGTCTATTAAGTTATGTTGAGAGGAATAGGGCTTTTTGTCTAAAATACTTTTTGAAAGTTGCTTTAATGTTTTAGCAAGGTTGTAAGCAAGGTTTTGATAAGTTCGTAAAACAATAGGGTGGTCATCAAATTTTTGATGTAATTTATTGTGGTCGAAAGAGGTTGAAATAGCCAATTCCATAATTTCAACCAATGACATAAAGGATAATAGCATTTTCCTATTTTGGTTCGAAGAACCGTAATTTGTTCTATTTCGAACTAAAATTTCTCTAATGTTTTCATGTATGGCATTGAGTTCAACTTGTAGGTTTAATTGTTTCTTGGTGATTTCTTTCCTGTCTGAATTTATTTCCCATAGATCACCTCTTAATTTTAAGTATTTTGAGGTCAGTTTCATACAATCGGCTATTTGTAATTCTATATAGCGATTGGGTTTGATGTAATGAAATAATATGGAAACAAAAAGGTAAAAAAAGCCGCCAATTAATAAAAGGCCAGAATGTTTAAAGATTTCTATACCGGTATTAATATGTGCAAAAGCAATAGATATCGCTACTAAGGATGAAAAAGCGACCATAGTAGCACGCTGATCGTATGCGGCAATCATTGAGATCATAAATAAAATGATAGCCAAGGTGGGATAAAATATCCAGGGATAAGGATAAGTTAAGTTAATCAGTAGTGTAATGCCAGATATGATCAGGCTAGAGGCTATGAGTCCATTAATTTTGTGCTTTAAGATACTAGGTACGTCACTAGGAAATACAAAAAAGGCACCTAATGCAATAGTGATTCCGGTACCGATAGCGTCTAAATATGAAAATAGTAATACAGGTAATACACCTGCAATAGTTATTTTTAATGCATTTGTAAATTCGGTACTTTCTGTGAATTTCTGGATGTTTGCAATCATATAGTTTAGGTTACTCACAAAAGTATGAATTGTAAAATAGAATCTTCAAATAATTCCTATTTGAAATTAGATAATACGTTAAAAAATATCATTTGTATCGATCAGCTTAGTCCTTGTCTATTTTTTTACTATTTTTGCCATTCGTGCTAAAATTTAGAAATGGAAATTCTAAATAAATCGATGAATACTAAATTAAAGAACAATGATTTTACCAATTATAGGATACGGAGATCCAGTTTTACGCAAAGTTGGGGTGGAGATAACGCCCGAACATCCTAATTTGAAAGAAACGATCGAAAATATGTACGAAACGATGTATAATGCATCTGGAGTAGGTTTAGCAGCGCCTCAAGTAGCCTTGGCATTGCGAATGTTTGTTATCGATACAACCCCTTTTAGTGACGACGAAGAACTTGGAGATGCTGAACAAAAGAAAATGAACGGTTTCAAGAAAACGTTTATCAATGCCAAAATGATTGCCGAAGAAGGTGAAGAATGGGTGTTTAATGAAGGTTGTTTGAGTATTCCTGATGTACGTGAAGATGTGTACAGAAAAGAAAGAATCACAATCGAATATTGCGAAGAGGATTTTATAATGAAAACGGAAGTTTTTGACGGTTTGATTGCTAGAGTAATTCAGCATGAATACGATCATATAGAAGGGATTCTTTTTACAGATAAAATATCATCTCTAAAGAAGCGCTTAATTCAGAAAAAATTAAAAAATATTTTAGAAGGAAAATCGCTACAGGATTACCGAATGAAATTTTTTGGTAAAAAAGGGAGGTAGACTTTCGATTTAGAGACATAAAAAAATATAATAAAAAGTAAAAAATATTAAAATGAATTTAGAAAAAGTTTTATCTATTTCTGGTAAGCCAGGTTTATATGTTTTAAGAGTACAAACTCGTACCGGATTTGTAGCTGAATCATTGTCAGACGGTAAGAAAATCACAGTAAATTTAAAGAGTAATGTGAGTTTGTTGTCTGAGATTTCAATTTATACTTACGATGGAGAGAAACCGTTAACTGAAATTATGAATAACATTGCTGTAAAACATAACTACGAGCAAGCGATATCTCATAAAGAGGATAATGAAACTTTGCTAGCATATTTAAGAGAGGTTATGCCGGATTATGATGAAGATAGAGTTTATGCTTCTGATGTTAAAAAAATCCTCAACTGGTATAATACTTTGCAAGCAAAAGGAATGGCAGTAGAAACTCCAGCTGAAGAAACTGAAGCCGTTGTTGCAGAAACTGTAGAAGGGGTTAAAGAGTAATTTCTCTCTATATATAAATACATCCTGCAATCTTTAATGGAGATTGCGGGATTTATTATTTTTACACCCTAAGCTCATCGACTTACTAATGATTAAAAAACTATTTCCAATGAATTCGAGAGAAAACCAATTACAAGCTTTTGATAGATTATTGACTATCATGGATGAATTACGTGAGCAATGCCCATGGGATAAGAAACAAACCATGCAAACCTTACGTCATTTGACCATCGAGGAAACGTATGAGTTGGGTGATGCTATTTTGGATAGTGATTTGGTTGAAGTCAAAAAAGAATTGGGTGACTTATTGTTGCATATTGTTTTTTATGCTAAAATAGGAAGTGAAACTAATGACTTTGATATTGCCAATGTTTGTAATGAGATATGTGATAAATTGATTCATCGCCATCCACATATTTATAGTGATACAGTGGTTAAAGATGAAGAAGAAGTAAAGCAGAATTGGGAAAAGTTGAAACTAAAGGAAGGTCGAAAATCAGTTTTGGAAGGCGTACCAAAAAGTTTACCAGCCTTGGTGAAAGCAGGACGTATTCAGGACAAAGTTAAAGCAGTAGGGTTTGATTGGGATGAACCACACCAGGTTTGGGATAAAGTAAAAGAGGAGCTTGAAGAATTGCAGGTCGAGGTGAAAGCAGGGGATCAAGACAAAATGGAAGCCGAATTTGGAGATGTTTTGTTCTCTATGATTAACTATGCTCGTTTTTTGAATATCAATCCTGAGGACGCTTTAGAAAGGACAAATAAAAAATTCATCAAACGCTTTCAGTATTTGGAAAGTAAAGCAGGGGAGTTAGGAAAACCATTAATGGATATGACTTTGGCCGAAATGGATGTATTCTGGAATGAAGCCAAAAAACAGTAGTTTTAATAAGTTGAATTTCAAAAGAAAAGAAAATTGTTGAATTATACAATATACGAAAACAAGCATTCGCTGCTGTGGGTAACTTTTATTCATGGGGCAGGAGGAAGCTCGGCTATATGGTACAAACAAATACGAGATTTTCAAAGGGAGTTTAATGTTTTGCTGATAGACTTGCGTGGGCATGGGAGCTCCAAAACAAATGCAAAAACAATAGCAAAATTTAAGTACAATTTCCCCGATTTGGCTAATGATATCTTACCGGTTTTGGACTCGCTTAATATTAAGAAATCTCATTTTATAGGTATTTCCTTAGGGACTATTTTGATTCGGCAGTTGGCAGAAATGTATCCAGAACGAATCCATAGTATGGTTATGGGAGGTGCTATATTAAAAATGAATTTCCGATCGCAAATTTTAATGAAGCTTGGTAATTTGTTCAAGTATGTTTTGCCTTATTTAGTGCTGTATCGTTTGTTTGCCTTTATTATCATGCCCAAAAAAAATCATAAAAAGTCAAGATTACTTTTTATAAACGAGGCTAAAAAATTATACCAAAAAGAATTTATAAAATGGTTCAAACTCACGGCGGAGATCAATCCGTTGTTGAAGTATTTTAGGCAAATAGAATTGAACATACCTACGTTGTATGTCATGGGTGAGGAGGATTATATGTTTTTACCATCTGTGCGTATTGTGGTACAGAGTCATGCAAAAACGGCGACCTTGGTCGTTTTACCAAAGACAGGACATGTGGTTAATGTAGAACGACCAGTTGTTTTTAATACCGTAGTACTATCTTATCTTAAAAAATTAGCCTAAAAAAATGCCGCCATTCAAAGAATAGCGGCATACTTTTAACTAACCAAAACCAAATAATAAATAACCAGTTTATTACATTACAAAGATGCTTCAAAAAGAGGTGTGCTGCTGTTAAAAATTAGTTAGTATTGTGTTGTTTTAACGTTAATAATTAGTTTATTTTGGTACTAAATAAGCTGGCTGCAATATAAGTTGTTGACTCGCAACTAAGGTATAGTTCAGTGTCATTTTTAAAGGCAATTCCTTCTGTTTGCCAATCATTGTTATTGTTTCCTATTTCGATTCTCTTGTTTGTACCAGAAAAGAAATTATCACTAGTGAAATTATTAAGTAAATAAATAAAAGAGGTTCTGTGTGAGGATTGGTATCCTATCAAGGCTATTTGTTGGGTTGCGGGGTTATAATCTGCTCCAGTAATGAGACCTTTTACATCAAATGATGTATAGGCAGTGATAACATAACTACCAGGTGTTTTTGGTAATTTGTAAACTCTAGTTTGGAAGTCACCTCTATCTTTGGTAAATAAATATAAATTTTCATCCACAGAAAGTATCGATTCACAATCAAAGTTGTGAGTGTTGGAGGACACAAAACTAGTTTGTTCAGAATAAGAGAATTTAATTTCTTCAGCATTTACTGTAACTGCTGCATCATTATTATTGATAAATTGATTTTTAGCTATTTTTAAAACTCTTAAATCAGTTCTAATTCCATCATTATTTCCAGCATCTTCTAGGTATAAAAAGTTAGCATCTGTTGTAATGTCTTCCCAGTCAATGTTTTTGAAACCATTTATAGTAATTACTTGAATTATTTTTCCATTTGTAGGATCTACTTTGTATACTAAATTTGAGTTTCCCGAATCATTGTGTGTCCAGATAAATCCGTCAGTAAATACAATTCCTGATGATTCTTTTGCTAATGGTGTTAGCGAACCAATTACAGATATGTTCTTATTAGCTAATTCATTTATAGCGGGGTTGACAGTGTTTACAATTGGTGATTGTACTTCGGGTACGCTATTGACTTTGTCATTATTACTACAGCTGAAGGCTAAGGCGCAAAGTATGAGTTTAATGGAGCTCTTAAGCCAATTGTTATTTTTCATAGTTAACTACTTTAAGGGTTATTTTTGTTAATCCATACTTCTCTGAAATGAAATAGATTTGGAGTAGAAGGCTCTACTGTTATTTCTACAGCATGCATATCTGTTTCTCCAAAAACTTGCAAACGTGTAAAATTCATGATAGTTTTATCTGCAATATTCTGATGTGTAAAAGGTTTGTCTATAATGAATTTATGACTGTCGCCATGAATAAGTAAAATAGGTTTTTTATATTCTTCTACATTTTTTTTTAATTCTGTTATAAATTTTTTAAAGCCCGAGCCATCGCCTTCTGGATTTATAATATCAGCATGAATCATTATAACGATACCTAGAGAGTTATTGGATAATGCTGTTTGAAAGATGTTTTTTAGCCAGAAAAGGGATGCTTCTTCGCGTTCTTGAAACTCTGTATTCTCTTCGAGAGTAACTTTCTTTAAGTTGTTATTAGATCCTACAATATGAATCGTCGCAAAGGATACACCTCCGTAGTTCCATTGCTGATTCTCTACAAATTTTTTAAACTTTGGTAGCGAAGATTCAGAAATCGTTTTCATTTTATGCAATCCTAAACTACTGCTATTAGTAAAAAAAAGTTTCCGTAAAAAGAATAATCGCTCTTCTGGAGTATTCCTAACGTTATTAGTGAATCTACAATCGGTCCATTCATTGTCTCCTGGAGTGTAGAATAAAGGAGCTTTGAATTTTTCAAAATAATGGAACATTTTATAGTAAATACTATCATTACATTTTGTTTTACTCGATTTGAAATCACCAACAAAAACGTTGAATACTTGGTCTCCTTGGTTAAGTTGTTCAATCAAATTCTCAAAGCGAAGATCATCCTTAGGAAGAAAATAGGGCATGTCTCCAAAAGCAACAAACCGGAATGAGTCTGTTGTTGGTTTAACTTGATTTACCTGGTCTGATGAATTGGTTTGAGCAATCACAGATATTGTATATAAAACTAATAAAATAGTATAAAAATTTTTAGTCATCTAGTTAATTATGATTAAAATTAAAAAGAACAAACCCCGAATGAATCGGGGTTTTATAATTATAAAAAAGATTAATGCTGGTTACCAGATCCATCTGTTGGATAGGCTCCTAAGTCAATGTTTGGTAGGCTTACCGTTGCTTTTAATTCTGCTTTGGTAATAGCACTAGTAGCATTTAATGGTGTAAATGCTTTGTAGCCTTTACCAATTGCTGGAGAATTTGATGCTAAATGAAAATTATATATACCTACAAAATTATATAAACTAAGTTTATCTATTTGAGGAACAGGAAGTGGGAAATTAGTAAAATTAGGATTGTTTTTCCCAACTAACTGTGGTGCATTGTAAACATCACCTGGAAGATAATTTGCTGGTAAAAAAGAAGAAGGAAGTGGTATGTCGTTTACTGAAGGTATAGCTGCATGAGTTACAGGATAAAAATCATTAACTATCGTAATATTGTCTCCATAACTTAAGTTGTTACCATATTTACAATTTGCAAAATCTGCAGCAGGGTTTTCTAAAATACGTAAACCCGTTTTGCAATTTACAAAGATATTATTATAGGCATTACCACGAGCGCCTTGCTCATAGTTAACATTTGCTCCTCTATCAGGATCCACACTACGCCATCCTCCAGAAACATAGGTATTGTTATACATATTAATGTTTGTTTGTGTAGATCCATAAGTGCCTTTATTGGATGCTTTAGTACCTCCTTTTGCAGTTCCAATTATAAGGTTGTAGGCCATGTCACCAACAGTAGAGTTCTTCACATTAAAACAGTCACCATCATTGTAGGCAAGTTTTTCAGCAGTATTTCTCATAATATGAATTTTCCCTCCATTTATTCTACAAGCATCGGTAGTTGATCCATAAACCCAAGAATCTTCAAGGATTAATACTCCGTCAGGGTTTTGGAAAAAAATGTTAAATAAATCTGCTCCTGATTTATATCCGTCTGGAATGTTTGCGTCGTTTACAGTCCCACCTGCGAAGTCTAGATGTGTCCATTTAATATCGACAAGTGAGCAGGTTGTTGCGCACTGTATTCCTCCCCAAAATTTGCCATCGGCTTTAAGTCCAGGGTCTGTGTTGGGATCTTGTAATGAATTTAATTTGTAATTGTTAGGGTTCTCGTAGGCCTCTTTTCCTGTTATCCAGTTTGGGTTTTCTTTTGACCCAAGAGAAATAAATACTCCTTTTACAATCAATTGTGCTGCAGGATCTGTTGCTAATAGTTTGACACCTTTTTGCATGACTAACGTATCACCAGCATTGATAGTAATAGGTGTACTAAAATAATATGTTTGACCAGTTAACATTGTTCCATTGACACTTCCTGTCAATGTTTCTCCAGTAATAGATTTCCCCGCCTGGAATTGTGGAACTGAAATGTCATCAGATTTAGAACAAGATGCAAAGGCTAAAACGGTAGCCAATGCAAGAACGAATTGATTTGTTTTCATAATTTAAATTTTAGTTTTTTTTTAGAATTTATATTTTAGTCCTAGTAAATAATTTTGTCCGTATAAGTCTTTTTGTACTGTAATTCTATCATTTTTAGTTTGCTCAGGTAAGGCAAATTTTCCAGATCTGTATATATTAGGTTGACGTATCTCGACTAGTGTAACTGCATTTAGAAGGTTATTCACTTTTCCATAAACTGATAGGTTTTTAGTGAATTTTTTTTCGAATGAAAAATCCAGTTGTATTCTAGATTTTTGCCAATAATCTAAGTCTTTGTAAGGGGATACAAAAGTGATTTTCTCCCCAGTATATACTGAAGCTATTTGTATGTCTAGACCATTATTTTGATTTTTATATAACAAAGATAGATTCGCTATATGAGGAGATTGACCTTGTAATGGTCTAGTTTGAGTAGTTTGTACAGCAATAAATGATTCATTATAGTATAATTTTGAGGTCGTTATAGCAGAATGAGTATAGGTGTAGTTTCCTGAAACTCCAATATAGCCCCAGTAATGAGTGTAAGCTGCTTCGATACCATAATTTATTGCGGTTCCAAAATTGAGAGGTTTTAAAGTTGCACTTGAAGTTCCTGTGAATTCTATAGAAGTTTCGATTGGATTTGTAATTGTTTTGTAAAAAGCACCGATAAGTAATTGATCTAGTTTTTTTGGAAAAAATTCATATCTGAAATCAAAGTTGCTAGAAGTTGCATGTTTAAGTTTCGGGTTTCCGCTTAAAGCGAAGTTATCATCATTTATACGGAAAGGTATATATTCAAAAAATCCAGGTCTGTTGATAGCACTAAAGTATGATGCTCGTAGATTTTCTTTTTTGCTAAGACTGTATTTGAAATGTATGCTAGGTAAAATGTCATTATATTTGATGTTTCCTTTAGCACCGTATGTTACCGTTGGATCCAGTACTGTTTGCCAGCCTTGTTGAGTAGCCTCAAATCGCACACCTCCCAGAATTGATAAATTACTATTCACCATAATATTCATTTGAGCATATGGAGCAAATATTTTTTCTGTTGCAGTATAGGTTAATGGATTTTGTGCAGCACCCTGAGCAGCTGTAGTACCATTAAATTGAAACTTATCAGGAGTCAAAGTCCCGTCAAATGGGATTGGTTGGCCCGTTGAAGACGTTTTTGGAATTAAATTGTATTCATAATAATTGTTAGATCGTAATTTATCACGGTACAATCCACCAAATTTATAAGTTGTTTGTTTTCCGAAAAAAGGTTTTTCTAGTATAAAGTTGAGGTAACCCGCATAATCCCGGTCTGTATTTTTGGTCCAAATTCTATAAAAAGGTACGTTTAAAACTTCTGGTGTTGCCGTAGGATTGCCATCACTATCATGTCCAACTACATGAACTGTTTGATACTCTGACCAGTCTGGTGTCGCACTTTTAGCTTTGGAATAAACCAATGACCAATTTAGTTTTAATTGATTTGTTAGTTGATTGTCTCCTTGCAATGTCGAATTGTAAATGCTTTGATTTTGAATTCTTGATCTATTTAGGATATATGTGTTTCCTGTACCCACTCCAGATCTCCCTATTGAAAAACTAGTATCTATTGTATGTCGGTATTGGGTTTCATCTAGTTTTAAGTAAACATTATATAAGCTAATTTTATGTAATTTATTAATCACATAATCTATTTTATTATGAACCCCATACCGAGTTTGTGAAGTATTGTATTGTCTGGAATAAAAATCATTAAATGAGGGAATATTACCTGGTTGAGGTTGGTTTTCAGGTTTAAACCAAATGGATTTTGATCCCGTTGCCAAATTTTGATAGCTAGCGGCTACAACTACACCCAATTTTTTATTTTTTAAAAATCTGTTTCCTGCAGAGAAACCCATAATGGTATTAATTGGTGTTTGTTTTTTTGTGTAATCAAAGTTTTTATACGTAAAATCGTCAGGTGATGCAATGTAGTTTGTCCCATTAATTTCAGCCGGTGATTTTGGGTTTACAGTATTTTTATCAAAATTGGTGTATCCGTTATCGGCTAACAGTTGGCTAAATCCCGTTGCAACATTTGCTGATATTTCTAGTTTTCTGGGAGCATTTTTTAGTACCAAATTCATTACTCCTCCAATAGCATCACCTTCCATTTCGGGTGTAAGTGCTTTTATGACCTCAAGTCTTTCAAGTAAATCTGCCGGAAACATATCCATAGGTACATATCTATATTTGTTATCTGGGCTAGGGATTTTTATTCCATTTACAAGGGTATAGTTGTATCTTTGATCCATCCCACGAATAATGGCATATCTAGCATCACCTGTACTTGACTTTTCGAGTGCTACTCCCGATACTCTTTGTAAAACGCCTGCTGTAGTGATATCGGGTAATAGTTTGATAGCTTCAGCGGATACAACATTTATAATATTTTCAGCTTTCTTTTCTCTAGCTATTGCATATTTTGCAGATTCTGTATTACTATGGCTTTCTATTGTAACACGATTGAGTTGGTTCATTGTAACTTCCATATCGAAAAGAATAGTTACTTTATCGTTCGAAATAGTAATGGTAATAGTTTTAGTATCATAACCTAAAGCTTTACATAAAAGTATATTGTTTCCTTTAGGTACTTTTTTAAGATCGAAAGAACCATCTAATCCTGAGAATGTTGATGATTTATTATCAAGTGTGGCTATGGTTGCACCTATTAATGGTTCATTTGAAATTTTATCTACAACTTTACCACGTACTTGAGCGGATAAATGGAGTGATGTGAAAAAAAATAGAAATAGTACAGTAATTGTTCTATTTAAGGAGGATAATTTTGCCGAAGTAGACATGTTACGATTTTGAATAATTATCTCGCAAAATTATACTGTAAGTCTTTTTTTTCGGTTAAAGGAAGGTTACTAGAATTATAAATTATTTCTATTTTGGGGTGATAAATGAATTAAGGTAACACTTGGTTAATCATCTGGTAATTTTGTCAGTAATAAATAACTTTATAAAGAAATTTTATTATGAATATCATCATTGATTATTTGTATGCCAATGAACTCATTAGTGGAATATATTAAAAAAAAGACTGCCGCTACTCAAAGAATAACGGCAGTCTTTTAACTAACCAAAACCAAATAATAAATAACCAATTTATTACTTTACAAAGATGCTACAGAAAAACGGTTAATGCTGTTAAAACTTAGTTAGTATTGTGTTGCTTTAACGTTAATTATTATTGATTTTTCAATATAATGATATCTGTGTTTTTTTATTCTAATGATTAGTATCCTTAATTAATCATTGAGTGATTTTTGAGTTTAAAATGGTCGCAGTATGACCTTTATTTTAAAATAAATGATGTAACTCAATTTAATGTTAATTGCGCAGATAGAAAGTGGTTAGTAATAAGGAATGGTTGTTGGTGTATCGTAATTTGAATTTCGTCTTAGTATTCTGTTTTTCCTTCGTCGAAAGACAAGATTGGGAGTTTAAAAAATAAAACATTTTCATTTTAATTTTGAGGTTATTGCTATTTGAATTCCTAATAAAAAGTCTTGAAACAAAAAAAATTGCCGCTATTCAGAGAATAGCGGCAATCATTTAACTAACCAAAACCAAATAATAAATAACCAGTTTATTATATTACAAAGGTGCGCTATATCTAAAGGTATTGTTGTTAAAAATAAGTTATTACTTTCTTTGTGATACGTTAATGTTTCTTTATGCCTCACTTTAGTTGTTAGATTGGGGCTTAGTTTTACTTATTGAATATTTTGTTTTAGAGTTTGCTATGTAGTTTTGCGTGAAGGATAGAAGTAAAAAAAGCCCACAAACAAGTAGAGCGATTGCGGAACTTGTTTGTAGACTTGTAACAAATAGCTATACCCACTTTTTGCGTGCCGATAACTATTTGGAACCCGAATTTAGTATTCTGTTTTAATGAAAAACTACTGTTTTATTGCAGTAAATTAAGATTTTGCGTTCGGAATGGAGTTTTATAGCTCTTGCTAAAACGGTTCTTTCTAGATCTTTTCCTTTCATTATAAAATCATCAACTGAGTTAACATGTGAAACACGACTTATGTCTTGCTCAATAATTGGTCCCTCATCTAGTTCCTCAGTTACATAATGGCTTGTAGCTCCAATGATTTTAACCCCACGTTTGAAGGCAGAGTGATAAGGTTTTGCACCTGGGAAAGCTGGTAAGAATGAATGGTGAATATTGATGATTTTATTTTCATATATCGAAATCAATTTTGGGGTAATGATCTGCATGTAACGAGCCAAAACGATAAAGTTAATAGTATATTGATCCAATAATTCAATTTGTTTCTTTTCACCTTCTATTTTGTTATCTTTCGAAAAAGGGACATGATAAAACGGAATATTAAATTGCTCAGCAATTGGTCGCAAGTCATCGTGATTACTAATGATTAATGGAATCTCGACATTTAATTCTCCTGCGCTATATCGTCCTAGAATATCATAAAGACAGTGGGTGTATTTCGAAACGAAAAGCGCCATTCTGGGTTTAGTATCTTGATTGTAAAATTCCCATGACATATTGAATTGCGTTGCAATAGTAGTGCTGAATTCTTCTTTTACAGAGGCTACCGTATGTTTGGAGTTGCTAAGGTTACATTCAAGACGCATGAAGAATACATTTTGTTCTACAACAACATTTTGATCTAGGTAGATGATGTTTCCTTCAACTTTTACAATGAAATTGGTTACTGCCGCTACGATTCCTTTTTGATCGGAACAGTGTATAAGTAGGGTGAAATTTTGCATTTTTTAGAAATTTATGAAGTATTCTTTATTTTTTATCTTGGATAGCAAAAACACTTTTTAATAAAGTTGAGGTTCTTGCGTTAAGGTTTGTTCTAATATCTTTTTCTTCTACTGCAATCATTTTAAATACACCGTTCATTGCTTGGTTAGTTACATAGTCATTCAAATCTGGATTAACTTTGGTTACCAATGGAATGCTGTTGTATTTTGTAATGATGTTGGTCCAAACTTTATCGGCACCAACTTTACTGAAAGAGTTTCTTACAACGGGGTTGAACTTTGAGTACAATTCCGTAGTGGTCGTGTTCTCGAGATAAGTAGTTGCGGAGTGGTTGTTACCCATTAAAATACCGCGAGCATCGTTAAAAGACATGTTTTGTATAGCGCTTACAAATATAGGAGTAGCTTCTTTTACGGCATCTTCAGCTGCACGATTGATCGCTTTTAACCCTTCGTCTGCAAGGGAACTTAATCCTATTCTACGCAATCCAGTGTCTACTTTTTGTAATTCTGCCGGTAAAATGATTTTTACAGCAGCATTTTTGTAAAATCCATCTGTTGCTGTAAGTTTCGTTACTTGTTTGGTGACACCATTATTCAATGCTTCTTTTAATCCTCCGGCTATGTCTAGACCAGTTGTTCCTTGATTTACTGGTAGTTGATTGGCGATTTGTTGTAATTCTGCACAGCTAGAGAAAGTAATAACAAGTAAAACTAAGAGGACTTTTTTCATTATAAGGTATTTAAGTTTGATTTATTAATTTATAAACGGGTCAAAAATACCATTTAATTCGAGAAGATACAGACATATAGCGAATTGTTTAGTCAAAATAGTTATTGATTCATGACTAGTCCAAAAGCGTCTAAAAATAAGTTTGGCACAATAAATGAATATACTCTAAGCAAATAATCATAAAAATAAAAAACATGAAAAAAATAATTACTCTTTTTGCTATTGTAGGTTTTTTGAGCTTAAGTAGCTGTACTGTTCAAGATAATAATGGTACTACTGTTAATAATACAAAGCCTGCGCAGGCATTTGAAATTAAAAATATTGATTTGAATAAGGTCACATCAAATGAATATAATTTATCTGGAACGTTTAATTTTGAAATTGGCGGTGACCTATTTGATAATGAAACTGTATTAATTTATCGCTTAACCGGAACAGTAAATTCAAGTACACCCATATGGCAATTGATTCCTAGAACGTTGAGCTGGTCAAATGGAGATGTATTGCAATATTATTATGATTTTAGCAAAGTTGATTTTGTTATTACTGCCTACGGGAATTATAATTTACTCAATCGATCGGAGTTTATAGACAATCAAACGTATAGGGTTGTTATTTTGCCTTCAGATTTATTATCCTCTGTTAATGTTGAAAATTACGATGATGTACTTTCTAAAATAAATAGTAAGGATAGTCAAATCCAGATTTTAAAGCTATAATAAGCAATACATAAAAAAAGAATTTGTAAAGACTCTTTTTTTATGTATTACTTTGTCCCTTATTCTTGATTAAGGAGACTATAATGCCAGCAATAAGCGCAAAGGCTATGAAAACTAAAGAACCCCATTCTGGTATGTGGATATAATCATGAGCTAGCATTTTTATACCTACAAAACTTAAAATGGCAATCAGACTATATTCAAGATAACTAAAACGTTCGAGCATATTGGCTAAAAAGAAATACATGGATCGTAAACCAAGAATCGCAAAAATATTTGAACTGAATACTAAAAATGGATCTGAAGTGATGGCTAAAATTGCAGGGACACTATCTAACGCAAAGACAACATCCATTACTTCAATCACTATAAGGGCGACAAATAATGGGGTAGCCGCATTAATGTGTCTTCTCTTTACAAAAAAATGTTCACCATTAATTTCAGTAGTAATGGGAGTAATCTTTCTTAAATAACGGTAAATAAAAGATTTTTTCGGATTGAATTGTGCTTCGTCTTCTTTTGAAAAGAGCATTTTAATAGCTGTATAGACTAGGAATGCTCCAAACAAATAGGTTGTCCAAGTGAATTTATTGATAATAAGAACTCCAAAATAAATCATGGTTCCACGAAAGATAATTGCACCAATAATTCCCCAAAATAACACCCGATGTTGGTATTTTTTCGGAATTTTAAAGGCTGCAAAAATAATGGCGATTACAAAAATATTATCGACGCTCAATGAAAGTTCGATGAGGTAGCCGGTAATATATTTCATTGATGCAACGGCTGGTTTCAATCCGTCGGGGTTGGCTACATAATTGTTTCCATAAAGCCAATAGATAACTCCTGCAAAAACAAAGGACAAAGCAACCCAAATTGCAGTCCATTTACCAGCTTCTTTAGAACTAATTTCGTGAGGTATTTTGTTGAAAATACCAAGGTCTAATGCTAGAAATAATAATATAGCGCTTAAAAAACAAATCCAAACGGTCATAGTAATGATTTTAATAAAAACTCAAAGATACTTTATAGATTCATAATCCTCGTATTCAAAATCGATAAAACATAAACTTCAGAGCAAAAAAAATGCCTTCAAAATAATTGAAGGCATTTTTATATTTATTAAGCATAAATTACAAAGCAGAGTTAACTGTTTTGATAATTCTTGCAGCAATTTTGTATGGATCACCGTTTGATGCTGGTCTTCTGTCTTCCAACCATCCTTTCCATCCTTTTTGTACAACCATTAAAGGTATACGGATAGAACATCCTCTGTCTGAAATTCCATAAGAGAAATCATGGATAGATGCAGTTTCATGTTTACCAGTTAAACGCTCTTCGTTGTGTGCTCCATAAACAGCAATGTGCTCTTTAGTTACAGGGCGGAAAGCTTCACATATTTTCTCAAAAGTTTCTTGAGAACCACATGTTCTTAAAACTTCGTTAGAGAAGTTAGCATGCATACCAGAACCATTCCAGTCAGTATCACCTAGTGGTTTCGGGTGGTATTCAATATAGTAACCATATTTCTCAGTCAAACGATCTAATAAGTATCTAGATACCCAGATTTCATCACCTGCTTTTTTAGCTCCTTTTGCAAACAATTGGTATTCCCATTGTCCTGCTGCAACTTCTTGATTAATACCTTCAAAGTTAAGACCTGCTTCAATACATAGGTCAGCATGTTTTTCAACAATAGCTCTACCGTGAGTGTTTTTACCACCAACTGAACAGTAGTACATACCTTGTGGAGCAGGGTAACCACCAATAGGGAATCCTAATGGCAATAAAGTTTTAGTATCCATGATGAAATATTCTTGTTCAAAACCAAACCAGAAATCAGCATTATCATCATCAATAGTAGCTCTACCATTTGAAGCATGTGGCGTACCATCAGCATTCATAACTTCACACATAACTAAATATCCATTGATACGATCTGGATCAGGGTACATAGCAACTGGTACTAAAAGACAATCAGAAGATCCACCTTCAGCTTGTTTAGTCGATGAACCATCAAAAGACCAATTTCCAATCTCTTCTAATGTTCCTTGAAAGTTTTCATGTTCTTCAACTTTAGTTTTACTTCTTAGGTTTTGAGTTGGTCTATATCCGTCTAACCAAAGGTATTCTAATTTTATCTTAGCCATAATGTTGTAAATTTTTTATGATTTTTAAACAATGCAAATATAAAGATTTTTTTTAAGTGGTGAAAATTAGGGGGTATAAAATGTTCGATTGATACTTATTTTTTTGATTCTGTCAATTTTTATAGGGGATATTTTGGAAATAATCATTTTGAGGGGGTCAAACCAATTATTTTGTAAAAAACAAGGAACTGGCTTGTTCATTATTATCATTACCATTAATTGTTTGTTATCTTTGTGCAAATTATATAGTTCATCTTGAAATAAGTAAATTTTATGTCAACAATTCGTTTTCAGGCTTTAAGAGAAGCTTCAGCAAGGAAACCAGTTCATTTTGAGGAATCTGGAAGAAAATCATCCCTTTTTGGTACTAATGTTTTTAATCAACAAGCAATGAAGCAGTATTTGACTTCAGATGCTTTCAAAGCAGTTCAAAGTGCGATTCAGCACGGAGCTAAAATTGATAGAAAGTTAGCTGATTACATTGCTATGGGAATGAAGGAATGGGCATTATCTAAAGGTGTTACTCATTATACGCATTGGTTTCAACCTTTGACAGGAGCTACTGCTGAGAAACATGATGCTTTTTTTGAGACATCATTTGATGGTACTGAAGCTGTTGAGAAATTTGGTGGTACTCAATTAGTACAGCAAGAACCAGATGCTTCTAGTTTTCCAAATGGAGGTATTCGTAATACGTTTGAAGCTCGAGGCTACACAGCTTGGGACCCGACTTCTCCTGCTTTTATCTTTGGTACTACTTTATGTATTCCAACGGTTTTTATCTCTTATACAGGAGAAGCTTTAGATAATAAAATTCCACTTTTGAGAGCTTTGTCTGCTATTGATGAAGCTGCTACAGAGGTGTGTAAGTATTTTGATAAAAATGTAAAGAAAGTTTCTGCTACTTTGGGTTGGGAACAAGAATATTTCTTGATTGATAAAGCATTGGCCGAATCTCGACCAGATATTATGATGACAGGAAGAACCTTATTAGGTCATACATCTGCCAAAGGACAGCAACTGGATGATCATTATTTTGGAGCTATTCCTACGCGTGCTCTTATCTATATGAGAGATTTGGAGCAAGAATGTATGTTGCTCGGGATTCCTGTGAAAACCCGTCATAATGAAGTAGCGCCCAATCAATTCGAATTTGCACCTATTTTCGAAGAAACCAATTTGGCGGTCGATCACAATTGCTTATTGATGGATGTAATGCAAAAAGTGGCCGAAAGACACCATTTTAAGGTATTACTACATGAGAAACCATTTAAAGGAGTAAACGGTTCGGGAAAACACAACAACTGGTCACTAGCAACAGATACTGGGATTAACTTATTAAGTCCTAGTAAAACGCCAATGACCAATTTGCAGTTTTTGACTTTCTTTATAAATACAATAAAAGCGGTAAACGATTTTGAGCCTTTATTGCGTTCTTCTATTGCGACAGCAGGAAATGATCATAGGTTAGGGGCAAATGAAGCGCCACCGGCAATTATATCAGTTTTCATTGGGCAGCAACTGACGAAGGTCTTGGATGAATTAAAAGAGGTGACTAAAGGGAAATTATCTCCAGAAGAAAAAACCGATTTAAAATTAAATGTAGTAGGTAAGATTCCAGAAGTTATTCTGGACAATACCGATAGAAATAGAACGTCGCCATTTGCTTTTACAGGAAATAAATTTGAATTTCGCGCTGTAGGTTCGTCTGCAAATTGTTCAAATGCCATGACAACTTTAAACACTATTGTTGCCAAACAATTAAAAGATTTCAAAATTGAAGTGGATGCTTTGATTGATGCCAAAGCCATGAAAAAGGATGATGCTATTTTTAATGTTTTGAGAGAATATATCAAGAAATTAAAGAAAATTCTATTTGAGGGAGATGGATACAGTCAGGCTTGGGAAGAAGAAGCAGCTAAAAGAGGATTAAGTAATTTTAAAACTACTCCGGAAGCATTAAAAGCTAAGATTTCAAAACAGGCATTAGAGTTATTCTCAGAAATGGGGATTATGAATCAAATTGAAGTAGAAGCTCGTTACGAGATAGAATTGGAAGATTATGTGAAGAAAATTCAAATTGAGAGCCGTGTTTTGGGTGATATCGCTACCAATCATGTGACTCCAACTGCTATTCGATATCAAAATACTTTGATCGAAAATGTAAAAGGACTGAAAGATATTTTTGGAGCTGAGTTTGAAACAATCGCTAAAGAACAAATTCGATTAATAAGAAATATATCCAAACACATAGAAGGTATTAATTCGAAAGTTGTCGAAATGACGAATGAAAGAAAGAAAGCCAACGTTATGACTGATGCACAACAAATGGCGGAAGCTTACTGCAATAACGTAAAACCTTATTTTGAAATCATTAGAGAGCACTGTGATAAACTGGAGCTTTTGGTTGATAATGAATTATGGACATTAGCAAAATATAGAGAATTATTGTTGACTAAATAATAGTTTTGACTAAATAAAAAAAATGCTTTTCATCATCTTGAGAAGCATTTTTTTTTGGTTTTAGATTTTTTTTTGAACCTTAATGGTGAAAAATCAATTTAATTTAAATTTTAAAAGAAACTATCCCGTAATCCATTGTAATGATTTGTCCTGACATCGATTGTGCTTGATCGGATATCAAAAAATTAGCCATTGACGCAACTTCTTCTGTATTTAAATACCCTTTCATCGGGTGGCGTTCAATCATGTTTTCTTTCATTCGGTCGTTACGTAGTATGTTTGCTGCCAAGGTAGTGTCTGTAATTGTAGGTGCAATAGCATTTACACGTATAGTAGGTGCTAGTTCTGCTCCTAATGATTTTACCAAACCTTCAATAGCGGCTTTTGATGCTGCTACACTCGCATGATAGGGCATTCCTAGCTTTGCTGCAACGGTACTAAATAGAAGGATAGAAGGTTTGTCTCCTTTTTTTAATATTGGTAAATATTTCTGAATCGTTTTGATAGCACCGATTACATTAATTTCAAAGTCGTTTCTAAAGTCATCAAGACTTAGGCTAGTGATTGGTTTTAGGTTAATAGTTCCTGGACAATAAATAATGCTGTCAATATTTTCGATTTCAGGCAGTTCGTCTTTACTAATGTCCGCAGAAAAATGAGTAAGATTTGTATGTATAATTTCAGGAACCGTTCTACTGAGGTTAATTACTTTGTTTTCTTGCAATTGCTGTTTCAAAATAGCATTTCCAATTCCTTTGCTACCGCCAATAATTAGAATGTTTTTCATCTTTTTGATATTTTATTTTGGGTAATTTGTCGCTGTCTGCTGCATTTGAATCTTCCTTCGATGAAAGTTCTAAGTTTGGCATGTTTGGTTTTTCTACCTTGAACTCTAGCTCGCCAACGTTTGAAGCTGGCTGGTTTCAGTTCCTGACGCAGGTGATTAATGACTTCTTGTTCATTCAGTCCAAATTGAATAAATATGGCTTCAAATGTTGTACGGTCTTCCCAAGCCATTTCTATAATCCGATCGCTTTCTATAGAATTTAATGTAGTGCTCATGCTGTTAATTCTTTGTATTGATTAACAACGATTTTTGATTTTAAATCGAAAAGTAAATTGTATAAGCCAAAAAAGGTTCTGTTCATGTAGATAAAATGTTTGGAGCCACGACTACCATTCATTTTTTTAAGATTGGAGTCTTTGGAAAAACGTTCTCCCAATTGTGCAATATTTTCAAAGAAGACGGGATCTGAAAAATCAAATGTTTCCGATTGAAAAGGTTGAGTAAATAGGGAAAGTAAGTCGTAAAACATTTTAGTGAAATACGTTTTTTCTTCTTCACTATCTTCTGGTTTTATGATTTCGAGAAGTGTCAATTTTGTTTCAAAAATAATAGGGTCGTTAATGATTTTTGGATCTATCAATTCGAAATAGGGGATGTAAAAAGATTCTGGAATTATTTTCATGCAGCCAAAATCAATTGCAATTAGTTCGTTTTTTGAATTAATCAAAAAATTACCTGGATGAGGATCAGCATGTACTTTTCTTAAAATATGAATTTGAAACATGTAGAAATCCCATAGTGCTTGCCCGATTTTATCTGCAATAATTTTATCTGTATTTTTAAATTCTGAAAGATGAACACCATCCATCCAGTCCATAGTCAATATTTTATCTGATGAGTATTCTGGGTAATACTGTGGCATAATCAAATTCGGAATGTGTTTACAGGCCAATTCAATTTCTTGACTCTGCTGTAGTTCCAAAGTATAATTCGTTTCTTCTATAAGTTTGTCTTCAACTTCTTTAAAGTATTTGTCGGAGTCTTTTCCTTGTAAGTTGAACATTCTAATTGCTACAGGTTTTACCATTGCCAAATCAGAAGAGATACTATTGGCAACACCTGGGTATTGGATTTTTACGGCTAATTTTTTACCGTTTTTTTTGGCTTGATGTACTTGTCCGATACTTGCTGCATTCACCGAGTTGGCATTGAATTCATCAAAAATCTCATTGGGGTTTTTGCCTAAACTATTTTTGAAAGTCTTTAAAACCAAAGGAGCAGATAGAGGTGGAACAGAAAATTGAGATAATGAAAATTTTTCTACATACGCTTGAGGTAAAAAATTCTTGTCCATGCTCAGCATTTGTGCTACTTTGAGTGCGCTACCTTTTAAATCTTTCAGTCCGTCATAAATATCGGTTGCATTACTTTCGTTTAATTTGTCTTTCGTTAGGTCGGGGTTGATTATTTTTTCACCATAATATTTGATGTAGTTAACACCAACTTTGGCTCCTGTTTGAACTAGTTTTGTTGCTCTTTCTATCTTTGATGTGGGAATGCTGTCTAGTGTCTTCATTACATTTTTTGTATTTTTTCTTTAAAAAGAAATTTGCCAAAATCAATCAAACTATCTATTGGTGCTATGTTCATCAGTTCAAAACTCAGTTTCACTGATTTTTCGATATAAATATCTGTTTTTTCAAAACCAGCGGAATCATCGTCTAACCAGAATTTTAATGTTAGTAAAAACTGAATCCAAGCACTTTCTTGTAGACCTTTGAGCTGAATGTCTTGCGCTTTTTCATGCTTCAATAAATAGGTATCGTCCATGTTTTCGCCAATGAATTTTTTAAGTTCCTTGCGCAAAGGTGCCAATTGTGATAGGTTCTTTAACATGTTTTTATGCTCTTTTAATGTTAATGAAACGTAAGAGCGATTCATAGTCAACATTTCAAAAAAAGTAAAATAAAAGCTCAAAAGCTTATTTTTGGTTTCATATGCTGTAAAAGCAGGATCTTTTTTTATTAGATCAATAGTCTTTGAGAAAAATAAACTAAATATTTCTTTGTCAATTGCTTCAAGTGTTCCAAATTCTTTATAGAAATCAGCTTCATTGATATTGTTTGCTTTAGTGAATAGGTAAACAGATGCTGGTTTTTTACTATTCTCAAGTGTGTAGTCCATATACATGGAGATGATATTTTCTTTATCTGAATTTATATTTGTAGTCGCCATGAGTATGTAAAGTTTAAATTATCTAGTAAAGATATAAAATGTTTAACAAATAAAACAAAAGCTTAAACAAAATATTTGTTAAAATTCATTTTGTATCATAAAGTGACCTGCTTCTTGTAACCTTGCGAAATCTACAATCAAAAATCTATTATTTTTTTTATCTTTGCGCACGCAAACTAGTTGGTCAAAATCACTTACCTAATAACAATCCATGAGTTCAGATACTTCAAAAAGATATGCCCTTCGCGGGGTTTCGGCATCCAAAGAAGATGTGCATAACGCCATAAAAAACATAGATAAAGGATTATTTCCACAAGCATTTTGTAAAATAGTACCCGATTATTTAACTCAGGACGAGGAGTATTGTTTAATTATGCATGCCGATGGAGCTGGAACAAAATCCTCTCTAGCCTATATGTATTGGAAAGAAACAGGTGATTTATCTGTTTGGAAAGGTATCGCTCAAGATGCGTTGATTATGAATATTGACGATTTATTGTGCGTAGGTGCAACCGATAATATTTTACTTTCTTCGACTATTGGCCGAAATAAAAATTTGATTCCAGCTGAAGTTATTTCTGCTATAATCAATGGAACCGAAGAATTAATCAAAGAATTAGCAACTTTTGGAGTAACAATTCATTCTACTGGTGGAGAAACTGCCGATGTGGGAGATATCGTTCGCACTATAATTGTAGATTCTACCGTTACAGCGCGCATGCCACGTAATAAAGTAATTGACAATGCCAATATTAAAGCAGGTGATGTTATTGTAGGTTTGGCTTCATTCGGTCAAGCTTCTTATGAAAAAGGATACAATGGCGGAATGGGAAGTAATGGTTTAACGTCTGCTCGTCATGATGTATTCGGAAAATATTTGGCTACCAAATACCCAGAAAGTTTTGACGCTGCAGTTCCAGACGATTTAATTTATTCCGGACAAGTAAAATTGACTGATACTGTAGAAAATTCACCAATAGATGCAGGACAATTGGTGCTTTCTCCAACACGAACTTATGCACCGATTATCAAAACTATTTTAGACAAATACAATTCAGAAGATATACACGGAATGGTTCACTGTAGTGGTGGAGCACAAACCAAAATCTTGCATTTTGTAAATAATCTACATATTATAAAAGACAATTTGTTTCCAGTACCACCATTATTTCAATTGATTCAGGAGCAATCCAAAACCGATTGGAAAGAGATGTACCAAGTATTCAACTGCGGTCACCGTATGGAAATTTATGTTCCAGAGGCTGTGGCGCAAGATATAATTGCGATTTCAAAATCATTCAATGTGGATGCTCAAATCGTAGGTAGAGTAGAAGTAGCCGATGTGAGAAAATTAACCATCACTAGCGAATACGGTACTTTCGAGTACTAGAATATAGATTCTAAGTGGCTTAGTTTCTAAGTTATTTAGAGTTTTAGCAACTAAGAACCTTAGCAACTTAAAAAAATGTACGAACTCATATTTTGGCAATATCAAGAAGAGGTTTACCTCAATCATCAACTGGTTTATGAAGCTTTAATTGAAGAACAAGCTGTTGAGGGATTAGAAGTTCTCCCGGTGCAAGTGATTCGCAATCGCATTGCTTCAGTTTTTTCTGATTGGGAAAAAGTAGATGAAGACAGTTGGCAAAACCCAAAAGGAAAAGGTGCTTTTCAAGTAAAATCGACTCCAGAAAGTGTTTCTATTGACTGTTACGGTACCCAAGGAAAAACCATGGACAAACTAGTAAGTATCATGGAAGAGTTCAAATGCCCTTTGTTTGATCCACAAATTCCAGCTCGTTACGATGAGTTTTACGAAGACGAGGAATAGGTTCCTCGATTAAAGCTAGGTTTTAGAATTTGAAAATATTTTTATAGAGGTAGAAGATCATGTTTTTTTTTGATCTTCTACTTTTTTTTAATTATATCGCGATTGTTGACATTATAGTTAATGGCGTTTTTATAGAATAAAAAAAAATGAACAGTAATCAAGAGCAACTCATTAAACTCGCGCATACCAAGATGCCTTTTGGGAAATACGAAGGTCGTTTTTTGATTGATTTACCCGAATATTATGTAGTTTGGTACCATAACAAAGGTTTTCCTAAGGGAGAATTGGGGCAACAACTCGAATTGATTTACGAATTAAAACTAAACGGCTTAGAGGAATTGATACGAAATATTAAAAAAAGGTATCCAAAACCAAGGTAAGTAGTTAAATAAATAAAGGTTTTTATAGTAAAAATGAATCTGTTAGGGAATTGGTTATTTTCCAAATTATCTCTTTTTTAAATTAGTATAATCCCAATTTATAATCGTATTTTTGCATCGTTTTTTATACAATTCAATACAAATCATAACAGAATGAATCAAACGAAATATATTTTTGTTACAGGTGGTGTGACTTCTTCATTAGGAAAAGGAATTATCGCGGCATCATTAGCAAAATTGTTACAAGCCAGAGGATACCGTACAACAATTCAGAAGTTTGATCCTTATTTGAATGTGGATCCAGGGACCCTAAATCCTTATGAGCACGGAGAATGTTATGTAACCGATGATGGAGCTGAAACCGATTTGGATTTAGGTCACTATGAGCGTTTTTTGAACGTTCCTACTTCTCAAGCTAATAATGTAACGACTGGTAGAATTTACCTTTCGGTTATTGAAAAAGAACGAAGAGGTGAGTTTCTTGGGAAAACCGTACAAGTGGTACCGCATATCACCAACGAAATTAAAGATAGAATGCAATTGCTAGGTAAATCAGGCGATTATGATATTGTGATTACCGAAATTGGAGGAACTGTAGGAGATATTGAATCGCTACCTTATATTGAGTCTGTGCGTCAACTAGTTTGGGATATGGGTGAGAATAATGCTATTGTGATTCATTTAACCCTAGTACCCTATTTGGCTGCTGCAGGAGAATTAAAAACAAAACCAACACAACACTCTGTGAAAACATTGATGGAAAGCGGAATCAAGGCCGACATCTTAGTTTGTAGAACAGAACATGAAATTTCAAATGAAATTCGTAATAAACTAGCTTTATTTTGTAATGTAAAAAGAGAAGCGGTTATTCAATCAATCGATGCTTCTACTATTTACGAAGTGCCAAATTTAATGCTTGAAGAAGGGTTGGATATTGTTGCTTTAAGAAAATTAGATTTACCTAAAAAAACAGCTCCAGATTTAAAAACTTGGAATACTTTTTTGAAAAGAATAAAAAACCCAAAACATACTGTTAATATAGGATTGATTGGGAAATATGTTGAGATGCAAGACTGCTACAAGTCAATTTTGGAAGCATTTATCCACGCAGGTGCTACAAATGAAACCAAAGTAAATGTAATCTCTATTCACTCAGAACACATTAATGAAGATAATATCGCTGAGAAATTCAAAGATTTAGACGGAATTCTTGTTGCTCCTGGTTTTGGAGAAAGAGGGATCGAAGGGAAAATTGCTGCGGTACGTTTTGCACGTGAAAACAATATGCCATTCTTTGGTATTTGTTTAGGGATGCAAATGTCGGTTATTGAGTACTCAAGAAATGTATTAGGATTAGCAGAAGCCAATTCAACCGAAATGAATACTGATACGCTAGATCCTGTTGTGAATTTGATGGAAAGTCAGAAAACAGTAACGGAGAAAGGTGGAACGATGCGTCTTGGAGCTTGGAAATGTGAAGTCAAGCCAGATACATTAGCATACAAAATTTACGGACAAACGACAATTTCAGAACGTCACCGTCATCGTTATGAATTCAATAATGACTATTTAGAAACACTTGAAATGGCAGGATTGAAAGCTTCGGGTATAAATCCAGATACAGGATTGGTTGAAATTGTTGAGATTGAAAATCACCCTTTCTTTATCGGAGTGCAATACCATCCAGAATACAAAAGTACAGTGGTTAATCCACACCCACTTTTTGTAAGTTTTGTTGCTGCTGCAGTACAAGCAAAAAAGAAATAATGACCAAAACTTCCGTTTCTACATCTAGAAACGGAATTTTTATATTTTAAACATTTTTAAAAATTATAATGGAAGAAAAAAAATTTGACCCCAATTCGTTAATCGGTTTTATATTGATATTTGGAATTTTAATTTGGATAATGTACCAAAACAGACCAGATGAAGCTCAAATTGCGGCAGAAAATGCACAAAAAGAATTGGTTGCTAAAGAAACTAGTAAAGCAAGTGAAGCGGCTAAAACAACTACTATAGCAGCAGCAGTTGTAGTACCTGGAGATACGTTACAAGTGGCAAAATTGCAAAAGTCGTTAGGTAGTTTTGCTTATTCAGCAACATTGCCTTCTGCAACAGCTTCTTATACTACAATCGAAAATAAATTAGTTACTTTAAAAATCGCAAATAAAGGTGGTTTTATCGTTGAAGCATCTTTGAAAGATTTTACAAGATTCAAAAAAGATTCAGGTCAATTAGTGGAGTTGATTAAGGATAATAATTCGAGTTTAAATATTCAATTATTTACCAAGGATAACCATACTTTAAATACTAAAGATTTATTTTTTGAACCAACATTAACCAAAAATGGAGAGGATCAAATTCTTTCTATGCGTTTAAAATCAGCAGACAATTCATATTTAGAATATAAATATGTATTGAAAGTGGATAATTATATGTTGGATTTCGAAATCCAATCACAAGGTTTAAGTAGTGCTTTGGTAACCAATAAACCTTTGAACTTAGAGTGGGACTTAAAAACCTATGCTAACGAAAAAAGTATTACCTATGAAAATCGTTATGCTGAATTGTATTTTGAATACGAAGACGGTAAAACTGATTACTTAGGTCAGGGGACTGATAAAACGGATAATCCCGAAAAAGTTTCATATATCGCTTTCAAGCAGCATTTTTTCTCTTCTATATTATTGAGTGATCAGCCGTTTACAACAGCAGAATTATACTCGAATAATTTAGTGAAAGATCAAGTAGTCGATACTACTTTTACAAAGCAATTTAAGGCTACTGTGCCTTTGGCTTTTAAAAATGGTGAAATAGACCAAAAAATGAACTGGTATTTTGGTCCTACAGATTATAAATTATTAAAATCTTACGACAAAAACCTAGAAGCTATCGTGCCACTTGGATGGGGAATCTTTGGGTTCATCAACCGACATGCATTCATTCCGCTTTATGGTTTCTTAAGTACGTTCATGGCACAAGGATGGGCGATTATTTTATTTACAATTTTAATCAAATTGTTGATGTCTCCGGTAACTTACAAATCATTTTTGTCGCAAGCAAAAATGAAGGTGTTAAAACCGGAAATTGCAGAATTGGGTGTTAAATATAGCAAAGACCCAATGAAAAAGCAACAAGAAACAATGAAGTTGTACAACAAAGCCGGGGTGAATCCAATGGCAGGTTGTATACCTGGTTTGCTACAAATGCCCGTCTTCTATGCCTTATTTCAGTTTTTTCCATCTGCGATAGTGTTGAGACAAAAACCATTTCTTTGGGCAAACGATTTATCATCATTTGATTCAGTTTACGAATTGCCTTTCCGTATCCCTGCTTACGGAAACCACATTAGTTTATTCCCGATTTTAGCTTCAATTGCTATTTTCTTTTATATGAAATTGACCACGGGCGACCAACAAATGGCTGCTCCAACGCAAGAAGGAATGCCTGATATGGCGAAGATGATGAAAATAATGATCTATATTTCACCATTGATGATGTTGTTTTTCTTCAACAGTTATGCTTCAGGATTGAGTTTGTATTACTTTATTTCCAACTTAATCTCAATCGGACTGTTATTGGTAATCAAGAATTACATTGTGGACGAAGATAAAATTCATGCTCAAATTCAAGAAAATAAAAAGAAGGAACCGAAAAAACCAAGTAAGTTTCAACAGAAACTGCAAGATGTAATGGCACAACAAGAAGCCATGAAAGCAGAGCAAAAAAAGAAATAATACAATCAAAAAAATCTCGTTCATTCGGGATTTTTTTGTTTTAAGTGTGTAAAATATTTAATTTTAAATTGCATTATAAGAGGGTAGATTGTAGAGAGTCAGCTAGCTTGTCTCTTTTTTTATGAAGTGCCTAATCCTGCTGTCCACTTGTAGCCCTCATTCAATAAGTTTTTTTCATTTGGTCATGGTAGGAGCTTCCTTTGGTCGCTCTACCATTCCTACGAAAAATAACTTTTTTCATTCGGGGTTACCGTTTCCATCAGGGGCAGTTGCATTGCTAGTAGCAATATTTTTATAATTAGAAGTTTTATCTTTTTAATACCATAACAAATGAAAGCAGTACATCGAATTATTTTTATGTTTATCATCACAAGTTTTGCCTTACAAGGTCAAACAAAGGTGAATCAACTTGAAACCACTGGTCAAAAAGACGGGTTGTGGAAAGGTATTTATCAAGAATCCAAAAGACCCAAATATGAAGGAACTTTTGCGCATGGGAAAGAAATTGGAATGTTTAAATTCTTTGACGACACCAAACTAGGTTCGGTAATTGCTAGCCGTGATTTTACAGCAGGAGACGGTAGTGCTTACACTATATTTTATGACCAAGTTAAAAATAAAGTCAGTGAAGGAAAAGTGTTAAACAAACAGTTTGAAGGTATTTGGAAATATTACCATCAAGCCTCTCCTATGGTGATGACCACCGAAATTTATAAAAACGGAAAATTAGACGGTTTACGTTCAGTCTATTATTTAAGTGGGAAACTTGCGGAAGTAACCAATTATAAAAATGGTGTCAAAGATGGAGTTTATAAAAAATATTCAGAAAACGAAATCGTATTAGAAGAAGCTACTTATCTAGCCGATGAATACAACGGCTTGGCGACTTACAAAGAAGCTGATGGTAAAATGGTCTCTCAAGGAAAGTTTCTCAAAGGGAAGAAAGTCGGTGTTTGGCAATTTTTTGAAGATGGAAAGTTAAAAAAAGAGATCAATATGAGTGTACCTTCAGTAGCAAAGGGTAGTAAAAGTAAATAATAGAGTAGTAGAAAAGGTTGGTTTCATTTCCTTATTCGTTTCAAGAAGTTTTTGTTGTTCTTATATAGGTAAGAAATTTTTATTTTTCATGCACTATTTTGATTCTGTTCGTATTTTAATGTGGTGGTATTAGCTCCATGTTATTTGGTGTTTTTACAAGAATAGAAATTTGTATTTAGGGCAAATAGTTGTAGTGACTTTTTCATGTGTTAAACAGTTAGTCTATTCTTTGTAAAGAGGTAGGTCAAGTTGTACTTATATCTGTTTATAATAAATATTAAACAGTGTAGAGGCTAAAATTTTGCCTCTAGGATGGTTATACAGTTATTTAAGCTACTTCCGAATTAACAATAGATAAACAA
Source organism: Flavobacterium psychraerolatum (assembly GCF_025960985.1). Classification (GTDB taxonomy): domain Bacteria; phylum Bacteroidota; class Bacteroidia; order Flavobacteriales; family Flavobacteriaceae; genus Flavobacterium. Next base: position 68,463 of record NZ_JAOQMX010000015.1, read on the forward strand.
GATAACCATTAAAAACATTGTATCTTTGCACCCTCATAAAAAATGCAGGAAATAATGAAACGTGTCGTAGTAGGTCTTTCAGGAGGAGTTGATTCAAGTGTAGCAGCATATTTGTTGCAGCAACAAGGATATGAAGTGATTGGGTTGTTCATGAAGAATTGGCACGACGATTCTGTTACAATTTCCAACGATTGTCCTTGGTTAGAGGATAGTAACGATGCCTTGCTAGTAGCTGAGAAACTAGGTATTCCTTTTCAAACTGTAGATCTAAGCGAAGAATACAAAGAAAAAATTGTAGACTATATGTTCAATGAATACGAAAAAGGACGTACTCCAAATCCTGACGTACTTTGTAACCGTGAAATTAAGTTTGATGTTTTTATGAAAATCGCCTTGAGTCTCGGGGCAGATTATGTGGCTACAGGTCATTATTGCAGAAAATCCGAAATTGTAGTTAACGGAGAAACCATTTATCAATTGCAAGCAGGAGCAGATAACAATAAAGATCAATCCTATTTTCTTTGTCAGTTATCGCAAGAGCAGTTGTCCAAAGCTTTATTTCCTATTGGAGAATTAACAAAACCAGAAGTCCGTGTAATTGCTGCCGAAATGGAGCTTGTTACTGCCGAAAAGAAAGACTCACAAGGTTTGTGCTTTATAGGGAAAGTACGTCTGCCAGAATTTTTGCAACAAAAATTACAACCAAAGGAGGGATTAATTATTCAAATTGATGCTTTAGATCCAATTTATGCTTTAGAAAAAAAATCAAATGCAACAGCCGATGAGGTATTAGTTGATGCATCCAATAAAATACTTTATAAACCAACAATGGGTAAGGTGGTAGGCAAGCATCAAGGAGCTCATTATTTTACGGTAGGACAACGCAAAGGATTGAATGTAGGAGGAACTAAAGAAGCTTTATTTGTCATTGCTACCAATGTAGAAACCAATACTATTTATACTGGAATGGGAGCACATCACCCAGGTTTATTTAGATCTGCTTTGTTTGTAGAACAGCCCGAAGTACACTGGATTCGACAAGATTTAGTTTTGAAAGTTGGGGAAACTCGTGACGTCATGGCACGCATTCGATATAGGCAACCTTTGCAAGCAGCAACTTTACACCAACTCGAGAACGGAATGTATATTTCTTTTGATCAGCCACAGTCGGCGATTACCGAAGGGCAGTTTGTAGCATGGCATGAGGGGGAAGAATTGCTAGGCTCTGGTGTTATTTCTTGATTTTTTACAATATCTTAAAAAAATAACAATATTATTTTTACTATCAGAATAAAAAAACGAACAATTAGTGTTTATTTACTATATTTGACATTACACACTATTTGTCAAAATTGAAAAAGTTTATTTCTATATTGTTGTTTTTTATTTCTCTGACCGCTCTTTCTCAGGAAGATGCGTGGGTGTATTTTAATGCTAAAGCAAACGAAAAATCTTATTATGATGTACCGTTAAAAATGCTCAATCAAAGAGCCATTGACCGCCGTATTAATCAAAGTATAGCATTGGATTTTAAAGATATTCCTATTAATCCATTGTTTGTTTCGCAAATAAAAGCAACAGTAGGAATTACTGTTATGGCTAAATCCAAATGGTTGAATGCCTTACATGTTCAAGGGTCATTCGATGCCATTATTGCTTTGAAATCGTTAGATTTTGTACAAAAGGTTAGTTTTGCCAACAAAGCATTAAATAGTACTCTGGCTTCTTCCAAAACATCAAAAAAAGTAAAACAGAAAAAAACACTTCTTTTCAAAGATTCTAAAATTAACTATGCTTACGGAAACTCAGACAACCAAATAAAAATGCTCAAAGGTGATTATGTACACCAACAAAATTATACGGGCTCTGGTAAGATTATCGCCATCATAGATGCTGGTTTTCCTGGAGTGAATACTGCACAGCCTTTTCAACGACTACGTGACAATAATAAAATACTTGGTGGCTATAATTTTGTAGGTCGAAATGATAATTTCTATGCAGGGGACCATCATGGTACTTACGTATTGTCGAGTATGGGGGGCTACAAAGAAAATGCTTTGGTAGGTACAGCACCAGATGCTTCTTATTATTTGTTTATTACAGAAGACAACACACAAGAAAGTCCAGTGGAGCAATCTTATTGGGTGGAAGCTGCAGAAAAAGCCGATAGTTTGGGGGTAGATGTGATTAGCTCTTCATTAGGATACATGAACGGACACACCAATCCAAATTACGATTTGACATACGCAGATATGACAGGAGATGCTACTTTTATTTCAAAAGGTGCAAATATCGCTTTCTCTAGAGGAATGGTTGTTGTGGTGTCTGCTGGAAATGAAGGAACAGAATCGGAACCGCACATTGGTGCTCCTGCAGATGCTTTTTCGGTGATTTCAGTAGGTGCAGTTACTGCTGCAAGAGAACGGGCTAGTTTTAGTTCCATTGGTCCATCATACGATGGGCGGGTGAAACCAGACGTCATGGCACAAGGGCAAGCGGATGTACTTTCAGACGAGAATGGAAACATAGTTTCAGCTAGTGGAACTTCATTTTCGGGACCTATTATGGCCGGAATGGTAGCTTGTATCTGGCAAGCATTCCCTAATAAAACTAACCAGCAAATAAAAGACCTTATTTTAACTTCATCTGATAAATTTACTTCACCAACGCCTGAATATGGTTACGGAATACCCAATTTTAATTTAGCATTAGGTATTCAATTGCCTGATCTTTTTGCAACAAATCAAGACGTTAATTTATATCCCAATCCTACAACAAGTTTTGTACGTATTTCATTTCCAGCAACCATGAAGGACGGGCGTGTTGTGTTTTATTCCGTTGTTGGGAGCAAAGTGTTGGAGCAGAATAATTTAGTGCCAGAGCAATCCGTTTCTTTGGAAACCTTAGCTTCTGGAACCTATTATTATAAATTAGATTTCGACACCTATACCAAATCAGGTAAAATTATAAAACTATAATTTTGATTTCTGTAAAGTTACTTTCCTTTTTAATATCTTCGTTATTCCAAGAAGAGTACTAATACAGTCGAATAGTGTATGGCAATCATGAAAATATCTCCAATAAAATTAAGTTTTCTACTGTTCTTTTTAAGTTTTAGTTTGCACCAATTGTATGGCCAGTCCTATAAATTTACTACATCAGGAGTAAGTGTTTTAGAGAAAAACGAAAGAGGGAAATGGGGTGAATGGTCCAATTTAGAATTAGTCAATTTGGTAGTTAATTTAGACACTAACAAAAAACGAATTGTGGTTTATTCACGCATTATACAAGTGTATGATATACTCAAATTTGTGCCGGCAGAAGAAAATAAAACTGATATTGTCTATACTTTTATATGCAAAAATATAGATGGGGAAGAATGTACACTTTCTATTATCACCCGAAAAAATCAAGATAACCGCAAGCAATTGTATATCAATTATGGTAATCGAATTATTCTTTATAATATTTTCAATGCTTAGAGAATGTAGTTGATTATTTGGGCTACTGATAGCTGTCGGGACTACGAGTCAGGTTTTTATACAGTATTTTTTGGACTTAAAAAAAGGATTGAAAAGGATCTAATTGTAACCGCTCACGCGCCTATGATAGCAATTCAAGTTTTGTAAAAGGGAAAATATATAAATATAATAATGAAGAATTTACTTTTATTATTTACTGCTTTAATTTTTGTTAGATCGTCTAGTCAAAATAAAAAATTTGTTATTTCAACTGTTGATATTACAAATTATTGGCAAGCCTACGATAGTATTCAGTGTACAACGGATAGAACCAAACAGTTGCGCTTTGTTCAAGAAATCTATTTAGATAAAGCATCAAAGGGAGAAAAAGACTTTATGGAATCTAGAAATCATAGTCCAGAACTTTTTTTAAATAATATTTTAAATTATCCTAAATTTTGGATTTCTCTTAGACCGTTGACTGCTCAAATTCAAGGGAAAAGGAAAGAGATAGAAAAAGTAATGACTAGATTTGCAAACCTTTATCCTAGTTTTAAACAACCAGATATTTATTTTACAATTGGCTGTTTAAATTCTGGAGGAACAACAGAAATAGCTGAGATTTTGATAGGATCAGAAATAGCCTGTTCAACTGCTGCTGTAGATGCCTCAGAACTCAGTTCGTGGCATCAATCAATGTTCAATTCGAATGGCGATATCGTTAATCTGGTGGCTCATGAGGCCGGACATACGCAACAAAAAGGGGGTGACTATGAAAATGATGAAAATTCAAACCTATTAGGGAAATGTATTAAAGAAGGATCATGCGATTTTATATCAGAATTAGTAGTACAAAAACCAGTGAACTCTCCTTATATGGAATATGGAAATGCACATGAAGAGGAAATTTGGAGATTATTTCAACTAGAGATGTTAGGGCAAAATACAAAAAACTGGTTGTATAATGGGGATGATGCTCCAAATGGTATAGCAGACTTGGGATATTTCATTGGATATAAAATTTGCAAATCATACTATGAGTCTGAAAAGGATAAAAAGAAGGCTTTAAAGGAAATAATTGAATTGGAGTATACGCCAGAAAGTGTGATGCAATTTTTTGTTCTATCTCAAAGGAGCAAAAATAGCAATCGGTAAATGTTATCGTAAATAGTGCCTAGTTTTACGAAAAATAACTTGATTTATTTTCTATCCAAAAAAGCTTATAATGTAATTATTCTGTTTTTTCTTTTTATAATTGAAAGATTAACTATTCTTATAATAAGCTAATCGATGTCCTTAATAAACTCGTCATACTCATTATAAAAAAGCTCCAAAGCATTCATTTTTTCGAAAAAAAAATCAAAAATAGCATCCCAGTGGTAACGGTTACTAAAACCTACACCTTGTTTTTCAACCCAAATTCGGCTGATGGTTTTGCCACTTTCAAGCACATATTCTTTTTCGAAGACTAAATCTTTTATAAATTCTTCTTCTAGGATATTTTTTAGGGCTTCAATTTTTTCAAAATAGGAGGTACGCTTTTCTGCACTGCGTTGTTCAATGTCAATTAATACTTGTGCTTTTTTGTTGTCTACAAAAAATTTGAATGAAAAATCCTTGATCTTAGTATCGTATAAAATCCATTTTCGAGGATATTTATCGGCAAAACTAACCCAGAATTCTCTTTTTATCTTTTGTGACTCTACTTTACTATACATTTTTTGTGCGTTTTGATTCTAGAAAATTTGTAAACAGTATTTTTCTAAACTATATTTATCGTTGCTACGAACTGCAAAAATAAGATTTGATTATGGATTTCAGCTATTTTTTAGAAATTGTTCCTCATATTATTACTGCCAATTTACCCGCAGCGGCTTCTCACGCAAAAATGGCGCCGCTTGAACGTATGGATGAATTGTTGAATATGGATTTGAAAAAGAAAAACCCAAGGGTAGCAGCAGTCTTAATGTTGTTGTATCCCAAAGACAACGTTACGCATTTGGTGTTGATTGTACGAAATGTGTACGAAGGGGTCCACTCTGGGCAAATTGCTTTTCCAGGTGGGAAACACGAAACTACAGATGTAGATTATGTACATACGGCTTTACGTGAAACGCACGAAGAAGTAGGAGTACATCCTGATTTGGTATCTATGAAAAAAGTTTTCACTCCCATATATATTCCGCCTAGTAATTTTATGGTGCATCCTTTTTTAGGTGTTAGTGAAAACGAAATCCAATTTACACCCGATCCATCCGAAGTGGCACATGTTATTGAGTTGCCCTTGTCTGTTTTTTTGAACGACGATATTCTAGTTAATGTAAAAATTTCAACATCGTATGCCGGTGAAATTGAAGTTCCTGCATTTGAAATTGAAAATAAAATTGTCTGGGGCGCTACCGCTATGATGTTGAGTGAATTGAAAGAGGTTTTAAAATCAGTTATTTTACTGAAGGAAGAGCGGTAGTATGTTGATCTGTTGTTGCGGTATAGCTTTACTCTTGGAGATGTAAATTAAATATCATCTGCCAGAAGCTTATGTTAAATAGGCGCAAATTTTTAAGGGGTATTTTTTAAAAATATAATACTGATACTGTACACTAATTCCAATGACAGACTTGTAAAAAATCACTACATTGTGAAGCAATTTTAAATAACAAAATCGATTATGGGTTTGTTTAAACGAAATCCTTTTGGACACATTCTTTTTGTCAAGAAATGGTTAATCCGTTTTTTTGGTGCGATCACACATCGACGCTATAGAGGTTTTAATGAATTGAAAATTGAAGGTTCAGAGTTTATAAAGAATTTACCAGATACCAATGTTCTTTTTATATCCAACCACCAAACGTACTTTGCCGATGTGGTAGCGATGTTTCATGTATTTAATGCCAGTTTAAGCGGACGCAGTGATAGTATAAAAAATGTTTGTTATATATGGCAACCGAAATTAAATATATATTATGTAGCTGCCAAAGAGACTATGCAATCGGGTATTTTACCAAGAATGATGGCCTATGCGGGGGCGATATCTGTTGAGCGTACATGGCGCGCAAAAGGGGTAGATGTAAGTGAGAAAAAAGAAGTTAATCCTGATGATACCCAAAATATAAAGCTAGCTCTAGAGGATGGGTGGGTGATTACTTTTCCACAAGGAACGACTAAGTCTTTCAAACCTGTACGTAGGGGTACAGCACATATTATTAAAGAGCACCGCCCAATTGTGGTTCCTATCGTAATTGATGGATTTCGACGTTCATTCGATAAAAAAGGATTAAGAATCAAGAAAAAAGGAATTTTACAGTCATTTATTATTAAGGAACCTTTGGTAATTGACTATGATAATGATTCGATAGAGGATATTGTAGCCAAGGTTGAATATGCCATTGAGCAACATCCATCTTTTCTTAATGTCATTTCGATTGAAGACCTCGAAGAGCAAGAACGCTTAAATGCTCTGCGAAAATATGAAATTTAGTACTCATTCTTAGTTTGGAATGATCGTTTAATTCCTAAATTACAGCTTTTAATCATTGGGTGAATTTAAAATTTTTAATTGTCTATTGTAAACCTTAAATCCCATAATATGAATATACCTCATTCTAAGTTACCTCGTATCATCATCATTGGTGGTGGTTTTGCCGGAATTGCACTAGCCAAACGATTGAAGAAACAAGCGGTACAAGTTGTACTAATTGATAAAAATAACTATCATACTTTTCAGCCGTTGTTGTATCAAGTTGCTACTGGTGGACTAGAAGCAGGTTCTATTGCATACCCATTGCGTAAAGTCATTCAAGAATATGATAATTTTTATTTTAGGTTGACTAATGTTCAGGAAATTGATACAAAAAATCAAAAAGTAATTACCGAAATCGGGGAGTTGTCTTTTGATTATTTGGTGATGGCAACTGGAGCAAAAACTAATTATTTTGGAAATAAAGAAATGGAACGCAATAGTATGGCGATGAAAAATATTCCGCAATCGTTGAATATTCGTAGTTTGATTTTAGAAAATTTTGAGCAAGCGGTGCTGACCACGGTAGAGGCAGAAAGAAATAGTTTGATAAATTTTGTTCTGGTAGGAGCAGGACCTACGGGGGTAGAATTGGCAGGAGCTTTGGCTGAAATGAAAAAAGCCGTTCTCCAAAAAGATTATCCCGATTTGGACGTTTCCAAAATGCAAATCAACTTAATTCAAAGCGGAGATCATATTTTAAATACGATGAGTGAAAAGTCATCATTGGCAGCAGAAAAATTTCTAGAAGGTTTAGGCGTTACTATTTGGAAAAATGTACGGGTCAAAAACTACAACGGCCACACTGTAACCACCAATACCGATTTGACCTTTGAGTCTGCAACCGTAATTTGGACTGCGGGAGTACAAGGAGCGTTGGTTCAAGGATTGCCAGTTGAATCTTTGATTGAAAGAGCTGCTCGCATCCGTGTGAATGAGTTTAGTCAAATAAAAGGATATTATAATTTATTTGCAATTGGTGATGTTGCCTGCATGGAAACAGAGGTTTTTCCACAGGGTCATCCTATGATGGCACAACCTGCCTTGCAACAAGGAAAAGTATTAGGTGAAAATCTGATAAGATTAATTCAAAATAAACCCATGGAAGCTTTTGAATACAATGACAAAGGCTCTATGGCTACGATAGGGCGTAATAAAGCAGTAGTTGATTTACCTAAATTTCATTTTAGTGGTGTATTTGCTTGGTTTGTGTGGATGTTTGTGCATCTTTTTTCATTAATTGGTTTTAAAAACAAAGCAGTTGTATTTCTTAATTGGGTCTATAACTACATTCGTTTTGATCGAGAAAGCCGCTTGATCATTCGACCTTTTAAAAAGAAAAGTTTTGTTACGTTTACTAGTGATGAAGTGTAGTCTTTTGATTTTTCAGATATAGCTACATTTTTATTTTTGATTGCTCTCAAATAGGTTGAAAAGTAATAACTTAATTCTCATTTAATTTTTTTTGCCTTAGTTTCTTTTTGGTTCGGTCTCTTTCAATTCATAATTAATTAATAAATTTAAAAACTTACTATAGCTATCTATGCCATCTGTTTGTTGATTGGCCTTCAAAAACTGGTCGTAAAATGCGTGAAAAGCAGTATCAATAGGGCTTTGATAGTTCATCCAGAAATCTTCACTTTCTTGATAGTTTTTTAGAATTCCGGGATGAATGGTTTTTAGCAATATTTTGAACGTTTTTCCCTCTCTACTATTCAAATTAGCTAAACAATAACGTAGCGCAAAACTATAACCGGAGTATTGAAAATAGAGATTTTTATTCTTAATTGTGGCCAAAAAGCCGATAAAATTACATTCACTTTCACTTGCGTAGCCCAGCTGATGCGCTGTTTCATGTGCTGTAACAATTGGGAAATTATAGATAGGTATCAAATCATTGGCTTGTGCTTCATTGGTAAACGGGTTGAGGTATCCACTAAAGCCCATATAGGTCAATGGTAGGCTGAATAGTGATTTTTTGGTGCTTTTATTTTTATAAGTAAAAAAGGAATGTTTTTTTGCTAACGCTTCATAGCTAGTAAGATTCTTTTCGAATACAGTTTCTTGCGAATATGGGAAAATGACCTTTAAGCTATCATTTTTGGTGATTTGATACTGAATTTCATTTGTTTTTTTAATCATTTTTTTTGTGAATGCTAGTAAGTCGTCGTCAGAATAGTCACGACTGATATTCATTTTTTCGAATAAAGGTTCACGGTAATAATTGAGCCCCCATAATAAATGAAAAATAAAATACAAAACCGAAAGAAAACTAATTACTGTCAATAGATTATTTTTCCATTCTGTTTTCCAAGATTTTCTTTTTCTCCAAAACCATTTTAGGATAAAGAAAATGAGAACCCCATACAGACAATCGCCTATTGAAAAGGGGAAGTGTCCAAAAGTAATTCGAGATATTTTTGCTATAATTAGATATAAACCGTTACTGTATTGGTTTTCAATCCATTCTGGGAAATAAGCAATTACTTTTAAGAAAAGAATTTGTAAGACTAGAAAAAAAGGAAGTATGTATTTTGCCTGCACGAAACGAAATTTTGTTTGAGAATGTCAAAGATAATAGGTTTTTTACAAACTAAAGATTACTAAGATACTTAAAATAAAAAGGAGCTATTTCAGCTCCTTTTTATTAAAAAAAAATAGTTGTATTGTATTACTTAATTGTATAGGTCTTTGTGATTTTATAAATTAAGTGAAATACAATAAATACTTAGAGAATTATTTTTGTATTTATGATTTCTCCTTCTTGCTGAATTGATACAATATATATTCCATTTGCAAAATTTGAAGCGTTAATTTCGTTAATACCTATGGATGTTTTAACAGATTTTATAGTTTTCCCGTTACTATTGTATATGATAACGTTTGAATCTTTGGTTAAATGAATAGTGATGATTTTAGCGTTTACACTTACGGTATTCTCTAAAGTCTCAGAAGAAAAGATTTCACTTTTTGCATCAAATGCAGTTTCATCATAATCTATTGAAAATTTAGAGGTTGTTGAGCATATTTTATTTTTGTCATTTGCATAAATTGTGGTAGGAATACAGGAGTTAAAGCCAGGTTTTTGTAATGTAGCTCCAGTTAAATTTACACTGTATTGCCCATCTATATCTCTTGGGCTAGCAGCAGCACTATCTTTAGAAAAATATAATACTGTTGCTATTGATGGAGTGTTTATTCTAGCATCTGCTCCGTCAAAGGGTGCTTTGTAAGGAGCTGCTTTAGGGAATACCTGTTGTAATGTTTTATTTTTTATAAGCGATTGAGGAAAGTAGCTGAAATCTCTTCCTTCTAGTTGGGCTGTGGTACCATAGGTATGCTTGATTGTTCCTGTAATTGTAACTGATCCAAAATTACCTCTTTTATATTTGGCTGTAGGGAAGTTCGGCAAACCTTCAACGTCTCGGTCTTGAAATCCACCAATGATTCTAATAGCAGAAGTACATCCGATTGCAGTTACATTTTTTAAAGTAATTGCTCCGTGTCTTCTTCCATGAGGTGACAATGTTACGGCAGACCATCCGTTTATTCCAACAATGTTATAGCCTTCTAAATTATCCATATTTGCAGCAGACCCTTCCGTAGTTGGGACTACAGCAATTGTAGAGCCAGATTCCAAGCGTAACGATACTCCGCCTTGTGAAGTCAAGTTATGGAAATTTACATTTTTTGCTGCCTGTACTTGCAATAATCCATACCCTACATGTCCATTTTTTAAGTAACCTAATTTTATGTCTCCCTGTGTTGGAGCAGCTTGAACAGAATAGCTTCTTGTCCATGCATCCCCAGTTCCAGTATTGTCCTTGACGTTAGATGCTAGTGTTATAGCATTAATTTTAGTGTAGTTGTCTATAACGTAAAATTGTGATATTGAAAAATTAGTTACTTTTCCAAAAGAAACAAAATTACAGTTTTGATCAGGAATACCACTACTCATATCAATAGTGTATCTCTCTGTAGGTTTATTATTGTCGCTAGCAGTAGTATTACACTCACTACAGTAAATTTTAACATTTTCAATTGGTAAATCTGTAACTTCTTTTCCTCCTCGGAACATTAAACCTCTACCGTTTGTTGTTTTTAACTTAATTATTGCTCCTTTTTTGATGTTAATGTGAACATTGCTCCTTAACGCAATCTCCCCTAAAGTCATATTACCATTTAATTTAATGTTTTTCTTATTGGTATTGATTAAATTTTGCAATTCTGAAGTTTTATCAGGAAAAGCAGCTCCTCCGTTTATTGTAACTTGGGTTCCTGTTCCTCCAATATTAACGAATCGGTCTGCTCTTTGAGCCATCGCACTTAGTCCTACAACAAGTATTGTAATTACTGATAATAAAAATTTGGTTGTTTTCATTGTTTTTTTGTTTTTGTTAGTGCAGCCAAATTAATTTACTATGCTGGAGCAAATGTCTGTGTGAGTAATATTTGTGATAAATATTCGGTTTTCGTCTGTTTTTATTGTATTTAATCTATGTTTTTTTAAAAATAAATATAAGTTAAATACTCTACTTAGATTTAAAATGTATTTCACAGTAAATTGTTAAATACTTATTAATTAATTTTTTTTGATTAAAGTCTTATTATTTGACTACTGATGTGATTTTTTTAACTTTATAAAGTTGAAGGTTTGACTGTCCTTTTGTCCAATTAATAAATATAACGTTTGTATTTTTACTAATTATAGGGTAGGTTATGATAGATCGAAGTATCAATAGCAATAAGGAGTATAGAGATGGATGATATTTTATGTGTTTAGCTATAATTTTCTCAATTGATCGAAGGAAAAATCATATCTACTGCATATGTTTTATTGGTCCCAAAAATAGTTAAAACTATGTACTTTAGTGCATTTCGCTTTTAGCTTCTAAAAATGTACTTTTGAGATATGGATTTTCAAAGAGTAAATGGACATACA